>CAZGOA010000004.1:0-103972 GCA_964527425.1 uncultured Gammaproteobacteria bacterium
GCTCCCCGGGTAGGACTCGAACCTACAACCATCATCTTAACAGGATGCCGCTCTACCATTGAGCTACCAGGGAATATTTACTTGTTAAAGTTTGGTTATTATAACATGCTCCCTAGAGTTTTACATCTCAAGCTCAATACATTGCACGCCCCATGGGGGCAAGATAACATGCATCATATATTTATTTGATGTATCTATAATATCTAGCGGAACATACTGTCCGTTTATCAGATCGTATACGTTGCGTTTTCCATGAAACGGCAGAAACACTTGATCTTGTTGTTGGAACGGAGAAATATTCACACAAACAATCTGATGACTCCTCCCTTTAGATCGCCTTATCCCTATCATCGATGAAGCAGTATTTGCAGTTGATGCCATACATACATCAGCATTCCGAAATTGTGGATCATTTACAAATGCAAACAACCGCTGATAAAAATCATGAAGTCTCAGGTTTATAGGCTCTTGTGGAGCACGCTTAAGCTGCATGGGTAATCGCACTTGTTTTCCTTCCAATTGGCCCTCATGGAGTAACAATCCAGGATGCGGCAGTAATGACAATACCGTGGCAAATGCCATAGATGGATCTACACCAAATACACTAGCAGCTCTTTGCTCGTCGTGATTTTCTAAAAATAATAAGTACCGTTGTGCTTCCTTATTTGTAACAAAAAACGATATATGCTCATTGAATAATCGTACATCGTCATCATTTGGAGCATGTACCAAGTTTTTCATTCGATCATAAAACCATTTAGCATAAACTCTATCAAACCCTTGTTCTAATAGTTGATGTTCACCCCAGTAAGCCTCAGCGATAAATGAAAAATGTGGATGCTTTTTTTTGACTTCTTGAATTGTTTCTGTCCAAAAATCACCTATCCATCCAGCTTGATACCACCCCCATGTTCTCAAAAAGGTTTCTTGATTTACCAACATCGCCATATCACACCGAAGACCATCACAGTGATCTGATAATTCTAAGGCCTGTGCTCTCATTGCATATTGAACTTCTGGATTTCCATAATTAAGCTGTGCAGTATCATTCCATGCAGGATAATTTGGATCTTTTCCATGCGCAATCCACAAATCTCTATTGTCATTAGTTCGTACCTGAAAACAGTTATTTTTTAAATCCGGAAAACGATCAATTTCTTCTTGAGTAAAATGGATAAACCAGTCTGGATGATGTTTTACCCATGGATGATCAAGAGCGACATGATTGGGCACAAAATCCAACACTATTCCTAAGCCAAACTTGCGCTCAAGTTGATGACGGAATGCATCAAATTCTTTCCAAGATTTTATAATGCGCTGATCAGGTTGATACGAAGATATTGCATACGGTGAAGAGACGATGTCACCATCAGAAACATCAGGCAAGGCAACACGATATTCATGGGCATATCGATGCGCATTAAGATTCCCCATCTTACTTTCCTGATATATACCCATAAGCCAAACACATTCTGAATGTCTGGCAATTTCTGTCCATGTTTTATCAGGAATATCTGTAAGTGATTGTGCAGCTATTCTGGCAAGATACTCTCTAGTGTTAATTTGAAAAATGCCCCGACTAACAGTATTCTCATTGGGGAGGAATTCAAGCGCTTGTGTTCTTTCTAAAAATATTGCCATACATCGACATATCAATATTAATCAAACACCATCATTATACTGCTCGACCTTGTCACAAGAAATAGGTACACTAAACTTATGACGAAAAAACTTCCACGATATGCACTGCTTTTTCTGATCCTTTCGTTTGCATCATATGCAATCATGGCACTACTATTTAGGACATATACCACTTTTGCCATATCACAGGATCCTGTCAATTTAAATACGTTAACTGGTGTTTTTGACCAAACCCAAACTGAAGGAATTTATTATAATTCCCCATTTTTAAGCGATGTTAACCCAAGAAGTATCCTTGCGCACAATGTTTTGGGAGATTCTACTCAACAGAAACGCATTGAAGTTGATTTAACAAAACAACGCCTCTATGCATTTGAAGGTGACCGTTTAGTATATGATTTTCTTATATCTTCCGGAAAATTCGGGAGAACGCCAACTGGTACATTTACAATTTGGATTAAACTGCGCTATACCAAAATGTCCGGTGGATCCAAAGAGCTGGGTACATATTATTATCTTCCGAATGTCCCATACACATTGTTTTTTGCCAATGACGAGGTACCAGCATATCGTGGATTTGGGATACACGGCACATACTGGCATAATAACTTTGGAACGCCCATGAGTCATGGCTGCATTAATATGAGAACAGAAGAAGCTGAAAAGATTTTTTATTGGGCTAACCCTGTTTTAGGTGATAAGCCATCGATAAAAGCTACTGAAGAAAATCCAGGAACACAAGTGATAATTTATGGCACGGCACCTAAGTCTTAAATCTGTTCAATCCGAAGCACATTTGTTCTACCTGGTTTCCCCCACTCCGAGCCATACACTACAATAACGTAACTTCCCTTTTTTAAAATATTAGAAGATCTTACCGAATTAAGCATATCTTCAATTTGCATGACTGATGATGATTCGTCATTTTTCATCTCGTGGGGAAAATACACGGGAGTAACGCCCCACTGTAACAGCAATCGACGCATTACATGTTCATGTCTAGTTAAGGCTATGATGGGTAATGGATGCCTGTGGCGACTTATCATACGAGATGAGTATCCTGACTCTGTTAATAAAATAAATGCTTGATACGAAGGAACATTGGGATAATGCTGACGGGCAAACTCTGCTGCAGCATGGGTTAACGCATCTGTCTGATTCTTCATTTCAAAGGTCACTCTTGAAGGTTTTAAGTGTTGTTCAATAAATTTAGCTGTAGATACCATCATACCAACCGCTTCTTTTCCAAACGATCCAATTGCAGTCTCAGCTGAAAGCATAATGGCATCTGTATGATCATAGATGGCATTGGCAACATCACTAATTTCTGCCCTCGTTGGATAAGGATTATTAATCATACTTTCTAACATTTGTGTTGCAGTAATAACGGGTTTTCCGACAGCATTACATCTGTTAATAATATGTTTTTGGTAATACGGAACTTGTTCTGGAGACAACTCTACTCCCAAATCTCCTCTGGCAATCATAATAGCATCAGAAACTTCTAAAATATCTTCAAAATACTGTATTGCTTCTGCAGTTTCTACTTTTGCAATTATCGCAGGTTTATAATCCAGTTCTTGTAATAGTGCTTGTAAAGAAAGAATATCTTGCTTTTTCCTAACATAAGATAATGCCAAAAAATCAATCTGTAACTCTTTTGCAAGGGCTATATTTTCTCTATCTGCATCAGTAACTGATGGTAATAAATCAACTAAAGAAGGAATGGTAACTGATTTATTACTTAATAAATGACCACCTTGCCGTACTTCAGCCTTTATTCCCCCACTCTCAGAACGCTCAGTAATATGTAGAATAATTCTCCCGTCATCAATAAGCAATCTGTCACCCTCTCTTAATTGTGTAACAACAAGACTATTGGGAATAAGAATATGCTTATCAGCAGTATTATGTTGATCTGTTACCTCAACGATCTCACCATATTTAAGTGTAATTCCCTCTGCTATCGTTTCTCCTGTTCGTATTTCAGCCCCTCGCAAATCAAAAAGTAATGCCACTGGTAATTGTTGTTCTTTGGATATTTGTTGTACAAGTTGAGCTTTCTCTTTATGCCATGTTAAATTTCCATGTTTTAAATTAAAACGGAAAATATTAACTCCTGCTCGTAATAACAACTCTATTTGTTCTTTTGATTGCGAGGCAGGACCAATGGTTGCAATTATCTTGGTAGCAATCATATATACATGTAGTATATACCTTTTTGAGGGTTTACTAAAAGAAAAATGAGTGCTTATTCTAAGTAATCTCGCAGTTTCTTGCTGCGACTCGGATGCCGGAGTTTCCTTAAAGCCTTTGCCTCAATTTGTCGAATACGCTCTCTGGTAACACCAAACTGGGTTCCCACCTCTTCTAGTGTTCTTGGTCTTCCATCTTCAAGTCCAAATCGCAATATCAGCACTTTTCGCTCTCGATCTGACAGTGTACTTAAGACTTCTTCCATGTGTTCTTTAAGTAATTGCCTTGAAGTTTGATCGTATGGTGTCGGACCTGGATCAGAGATAAAGTCACCCAAGTGACTGTCTTCTTCATCTCCCACTGGAGTTTCAAGTGATGTTGGTTCTTGAGAAACCTTCATGATTTCTCTTACCTTTGTTACATCAACCTCCATGACCTTTGCTACTTCCTCAGCGGTTGGCTCACGGCCTAACTCTTGCATCAATCTTCTTGATGCACGAATATACCGATTGATGGTCTCTACCATGTGAACTGGAATACGAATGGTACGAGCCTGATCAGCTATTGCTCTGGTTATAGCCTGGCGAATCCACCATGTAGCATATGTAGAAAACTTATATCCTTTTCTCCAGTCATATTTTTCAACTGCACGAATTAACCCCTGATTACCTTCTTGAATAAGATCTAAAAGACTCATTCCGCGACCAATGTATTTTTTGGCAATTGAAACTACTAAACGAAGGTTTGATTCTGTTAGCTTTCTTTTAGCTTTCATATCACCTGCCTCATACCGTTTTGCTAAAGAAATCTCATCTTCAAATTTAAGAAGTGGAATTCTTCCAATTTCTTTTAGATACATTCTAACTGGATCAGAAACACCCTCTGTACTAGCTCTCGTTAACGCTTCTATTTCTTTTTCTAAATCTTGAATACTTTTGCTACCTTCTTTTTCAGCTTCCTGAATTGTAGTTTCAAAAATATCTATTCCTTGACGGATTAACTGATCATAAAGGTAATCGAGTTCTTGTATGTGTTCTTCTGGCTTGGGGAATAATGCGAGAATATCATCTTGGGTTACAAACCCATTATCTTTTCCATCTGCTATCAGTTCATCAATAGAGGTAATTACTTTTCCTTTTGGCATAAATTAATTCGCTTTCCCGCTCTCGCTTGGGAGTGTTATGTACACTCACGGGCGCAGAGGACAAAACGCCTGGAAATTGTTCACGAATTGAAGAAGTGTATCATACTATCGTTCACTTTTCTAGTAGACGTAATGTCTTGGTCAATTTAGCAAGTCGGAGCTGCAAATCTTCATGTTCATTCACATCCTGCGTTGCAAGTTCAGTGGTTAATTTATTCATTTGATGTTTTACATACCGCTTCTGTAATTCTCTTACTGTCTGCCGTAATGTTTTAATAAACACCTCATGAACCTCAACAACATCGTGTAGATCTAAAAGTAACGATTGATCTACTATGAGCATATATTCAGAGGGAAGCATTTGTAATGCTTCAGATGTGGAAATTTCAGGAGAAGCTTTCCATATGTTTTCTAACTGTCGTATTATTTGAATTATCGCTTTTGATTGAAATTCATATTCTCCCAATTCTTCCTGTATTACAGATAAAACAATTTCTCTCTGTCCTTGCAAGAGTAAGGCTAATAACAATAACTCTTGTTTGTTTTCTTGTGGTAACGTCGACACTTCTGAGGCAGAAATCGCGGGCAGTCCTTTTTGAAGATTTCTTTTTACTTTTTGCATTGCTGAGATAACTGTTTGTTCTGGCAAAGAAACAAGATCAGCAACTTTTTTAAGATAATGTCCCTGAATAATTGGATTATCTATTTTTGATAACAATGGTAGTAGTTCGTCAGTAAATCCTTTTTTTCCGTATGCTGTTGTCAAATCATGTTTTTTTTGGGCAGATGAAACATAATAGTCATAAATAGACTCTGCCTCTTCTATTATTTTTTTCAGTACATGCGGCTGTTCTCTTCCAATATCATCGGGATCTTTACCCTCTGGCATATGGGCTACGTATAATTCCATTCCTGCTTTTTCAGCAATTTCTATACCGCGTCTGGCAGCAGCATCTCCAGCAACATCGCTATCAAGTGCAAATATAATTTTTTTTGCATACCGTTTTAATAAATATACTTGCGACTCAGTTAAGGCCGTTCCTTTTATCGCAACGACATTACTTATACCCCCCTGAAATGATGACAACACATCAAATTCCCCTTCCATAACAATAACTGCTTGCTCTTTTTGAATAGCCCCCTTAGTTATATCTAAAGCAAATAGTGTATTTCCCTTTATGTACAATGGTGTTTCAGGAGAATTAATATACTTCGCTTCTTTCACTTCTTTCTCAAGTAGTCTTCCGGAAAACGCAATAATATTTCCTCTGTGGTCCTTTATCGGAAACATTAACCTTCCTCGGAATCGGTCATACCCTCCTCTTGAGGATTGAATCATAAGACCTGACATTTCTAATAGTTCAGAATCTAATCCTTTTTTCTTAAGATAAGTTGTTACTCCATCCCAACTGTTTGCACTATACCCCAGGTGAAATGTTGAGATTATCTTTTCAGAAATCCCTCGATTCATTAAATATGCACGTGCTTTTTCTCCTACTTTGTGAGTTTGAAGAAGATAATGATAATACTCTGCAGCTAAATGATGAATCTCCAGCAACGTATCTTTGCGTTTCTCTTTTGGGCTATCACCTTTATTTCTAGTTAACGTAACGCCAACTGTTTCTGCTAAATCTTCTAACGCCTCTCGAAAATCAACGTGGGTTTCTTCCATTACAAAATCAATGACTGACCCGCCCCTTCCGCATCCAAAACAGTGGAATGCTTGTCTATCTGGTGACACCATAAAAGAAGGTGTTTTTTCTCCGTGAAAGGGACATAAACCTTTATAGTTGCGTCCTGATTTTTTTAACACTACACGCTTACCTATATAGTCAACAATATCTATTTTTGATTTAACGTCGTCTATGTCGCTCATAAAAATCTACTCGTTCCAGGCCAATCATATCACGGAAGTAAAGAAGTACCGAAGCAGAGTTTATCCTTTATGTGTTTGCATGTTTTTTCTCATGCGCAAGAAGCCATTCTTTTCGCCAGATTCCAGATGCGTATCCAACCATATCACCTTTTTTACCAATAACCCTATGACATGGAATGATTATCGCTATGGAATTCTTGCTATTTGTTAAACCCACAGCACGAACTGCTTTGGGATTGTGTATTTGTTTAGAAATATCCAAGTAACTTCTTGTTTCTGCATAAGGAATTGTTGTTAAAGCATTCCATACTTCCATTTGGAAACGTGTTCCTTGTTGAACAAACGGAACGGTAAATTTAAACCTTTTACCCAAAAAATACTCCTCTAGCTCTTTTAGTGCTTGTTTTACTACGTCTGGTACATGGGTTTTGTCTTCTACAGTTTGTTTTTCTTTGACAAACTCTATAGTCGTAATATTACCTTGACTACTCGTAATACCCAGCAATCCAATTGGTGATACATAATATGCTTGATACTTCATGTGCGTAAGTTTTTCTTTTTTGATCGAAATGCAGCCTGAACTGCTTCTTTAATCCATTCATGCAGGGTATCTGTATTCTCAATAATATCGCTTGGCACAAGCCAATACGACATGGTAACAGATTTGTGATTTCCTTTTGCATAGATAAATGGTTTACTACCTTGCTGTACATAAGTTGGCTTATTTAGTTCATCAACTTTAAAATATACATCCGTACCCGCAATTAACCCAAACATTATCCCTTCTTTATATAAACCGTATCCGCCAAACATCTTTTTAGCAGAAAACCCATCTATATTTGCAAACACGTCATTTACTACATATTCCACATAACTCGATGTTTTCATCACTTCTATTTTTACTTCAATTTCTGTGATATTCCAATAGACAGCGTATATAGATCAACTCTAAATAACGTGAGAGTACGAAAAAGGAGTATTCCTGACAATAAAATATACTCTAACTCTTGTTAATGCACAGAAGAAGCTTGTTGTTTAAGTTCTCTCTCACAATTCTCAGAACAAACAAGTATATGCGTTTTCTCACACGCTACACAGCAGGTAAACAATTCATCGCATCGAGGAAGGACACAGTCCACATAGCGTGTTACTTTGTTGCTACAAAATCTACAAGCTGTTAAATCTATAGGATCGATTGTATTTACTTTTATATGCAGCCTCTTATCAAACACGAATAATTCCCCTTCAAAATATTGTCCACCTGTTTTTTCAGCATATACATGAACTCCTCCATGAAGTTGTCTAACGTCACTAAATCCTATTTCTCTTAAGTATGCAGAGGCTTTCTCACATCTAACTCCCCCGGTACAGTAGGTAACAATAGGCTTATTTTTATATTGAGATAAATTTTTTTGTACAAACTCTGGAAACTCCTTGAAGTTATCAATAGGTGGAACAAGCGCATGTTTAAACTTTCCTATTGTTGCCTCATATGCATTTCGAGCATCAAGAATAACAAAATCTTCATTACTATCATATAGTTCTTTTAATTCTTCAGGCTCTATATACCGTGCTTTATTTGCAATAGAAACATCACGACCACTCTTTTTGAAACCAAGTGTAACGATTTCATCCCTTACAACAACTCGCAATCTAGGGAATACTTGTTCCTGCGACCATGACACTTTCCATTCAATATCTTTAAACTCTGAAATACTTTCAGTTTGTTTAATATATTCATTAATTTCTTTTTCTGCTCCTGCAATTGTGCCATTGATCCCCTCAGAAGATAGTAAAATTCTCCCTTTTAATTGCAGCTTTTCACACAACTCTTTCTGTTGTTGTTGTAGAAGCTGCGGATGAGAGATAGAGACGTATTTGTAATATAAAAGAATTTTAAACGGTAATGACATAAGCGGAGAGAGGGGGATTCGAACCCCCGATCACCTTGCGGCGATACGAGCTTTCCAGGCCCGCGCACTAGACCAACTATGCGATCTCTCCTTTATACACGGTTATCTATTATAGCTTATTTTTACGCTTGTGAGGAAATTTAAATATTTAATCTTTTTTTAATGTTTATCTGAAATAGTGTTATATATGAATACATCTATACCTGCTCAATTAGTGCTGTTAGCGTTATTAGTACTTTCTTTTGTTCGTTATCCTCAGTTGTATTCACTGGTGCATGCAGCATCGAGTGATATTGTCATCTCTGAAATTCAAATTGGTGGTCAAACTGCAAATGATGAATTTGTAGAATTATATAATCCTACAGATACGTCAATCGATGTATCAGGATGGAGATTATCAAGACGATCATCAGCAATCAATGGTAGCATCACCAATTTAGTGACGAATATGACTGGTCAAATTGAACCACATGGATACTTTCTTATCGCTAATCCAAATTATACAGGCCTTATTGCTCCTGATTTATATTACTCAGCCACAACAAGTGGTATCGCTGCTAATAATACTGTCATCTTATTTCGTGATAACGGTGCAACTATAGTCGATAAAGTTGCAATGGGAACAGCAGAAGATGCAGAAACAAGTGCTACTATTCTCCCAGAAAACAGTACCAGTATCGAACGTAAGGCACTTAATACTTCTACATCTGAGACAATGGGATCTGGTGGATTAGATGAATTTAAAGGAAACAGATATGACAGTGATCAAAATAATCAGGATTTTATACTTAGAATAATACCTCAGCCACAAAACACACTATCGCCAACAGAACCGATAACACCAATTCCCTCCCCTACAGTTTTACCAACATCCACTCCCAGTCCAACCGAAACTCCAGATATTACTCCTACATCAACACCCATACCCACACCAACGATACCACCTCAGATATCTCCAACAGTTACTATCGCTCCAACTATTATTCCTACTCCCACAGGTATACCAACTCCTACGCCTACGAGTAATCAGACTGTGAAGGAATACCATATTTCTTCATTTAAAAAGCTTGTTTGTACCTGGAAGTATTATCCCTTGCAGATAATTAAAAAAATACTGTGGATTCCATCTATACAATGCGAAGTTATTACAAGATAGAAACATGAATACTTATTCGTACCGTTCTTTTTTACCTAATGTTTCTCGCAACTTTTTCCACCAGGCATGCTGATCTCTTTCCATAAGGTGTTTAGCAATCTGTTGTGACTCTGGAAGCTTAAGTCGGTTAACAGTATCTTCTAACCACTCTTTTGCTGGCTGGTGACCTCGCTCTAAAAGAATTATTAGTTCCAATAACAAAGCCAAAATATTTGCTTCGTATACCACTCTTGATTCTAACGACTCTTTTTGTTCGTATTCGTTGAGTAATGACAAGAGTTCTGTATCTATCGATGAAAAAATATCATCATTTGCTTTATCCTGATCTCGTGTAATATAAAATCTTGCTACTTTATCAATCTCGCCTGTTCGCGCTTCATGAAAATCATGGAACAATGCCATTTGATAAATTTTTAATAAATCAGCATTGGTTAGTTTTCCCAAGAAATGAGCAAACACTGCTGTGATAAAACTGTGCTCACCCACCTTTTCCTCATGATCACCCAATATTTGCCACCCTGTGCGGCGAATACGCTTAACAACAGCAGCTTCAAAAAATACATCGATTAAGTCATCAGAAATTGTCATATTCATTCAGTATTATACCAATACTATCTATTAAGCGCTTCCGGACAGAGTCGAACTGTCATTACAGCCTCCGGAGGGCCGCGTTCTATCCATTAAACTACGGAAGCTTTGTGTGTAGAATGTTTTTTATACGTTTACTACTGTCCTGAAGAATATCTGATGAATGCGGAGGTGGTGGGATTTGAACCCACGTGAGGGTTGCCCCTCCCAAGGTTTTCGAAACCTGGCCGTTTAACCACTCCGGCACTCCTCCAGATTTTTCTGCGCACCCGGCGGGAGTCGAACCCACAACCGTCAGATCCGCAATCTGATGCTCTATCCATTAAGCTACGGGTGCAAGGGGTATTATACCTTAAATATACAGACGTTTAAACCGAGCGTGAACACTTACTTTTGTAAGATTCTTTTTTACGATTCTTTTTCTAGAGGGATTTTGTGAGACAACCAGGTGCCAGCATTATCAACTAATGTTTTTTGAGGTTCTTCTTCAAATCGTAAAAATTTAATAAGTATATCTTTTATTCGATCTTTATCTAAATCAGCCAACAACATTATTAATCTAGGACCAGCTTCTGGCACAATGATAACCATCCACTGACCCCACTGCTTCTCAAACCAAAATGTTTTTAATGTCTCCCATTTATATTCTCTCCCTCCGCTCTCTATCCCTTTATTAGTAATTTTATGCTCAATTTCCTCAGGAGGTACTGTTGAAAACACATACACAAGAAACGCTATAGAAACAACAGCCAGTATAAGTGCAATTTCTCTTGCAAAGAATAAAATAACTAACAGTAAAAATACTATTGCAGCAATATTTCTAAAAAATTCTTTATCTCTTTTTTTAAACAAACGAGATGGAGATTTCCAGGCAATATATACAGTCCTTTGAGGTTCCATATACTTAGTATACCTAACTCAATATAGAGGAACAATCATTATATCCCAAGAGTTGGAAAATCTACCTAAAACCACCGTTATGCAGCACTAAAATTAATACGAATAATAAAATTTTTATTTACTCTATTTTTTCTGCGGAGAGCATGGGACCAAATTGGAACTATCATCATGCTTTCGTATTAATAATATTCTTAATCATTTTCATAGAAGGGAGTTCTTTTCCATTAGGTAATTTTTTGGGTGGAATATGCTCAGGCGATAATTCAAAACCGTATTTTTTATAGAATTGTATAGCTTTGTGATTATACGCAGCTCCCACCAAAAAGACTGGTTTTGAATTTTGCATCCATTCTATTGCTTTAGTAATTAATTGGTGTCCAAATCCTTTTCCTTGTATAACACGCATTATATATAAATATTCTAGTTCTTGATATTCATCTCCCTTTCTTGCAATGCAGAAACCTAATATTTTACCTTGTTGATTCTTTACTACCCACGTTAATCTCTCTTTGGAAGCTAATATGTTGGATCTCCATTCCTCTATTACACACAACATATCTGAAAATCTAGACAATAGATCATTTTCTGTAATACCTAATTCCTTATTGGGATACGTTTCAAGCCAGCTATCTCGATATACTGACACTATTTCAGATGCTAATGCCATTGCTTGGAGATTATCTAATTGCACAACTGTATATGAATCATGGATGTTATTTTCACTTTTCATATAAGTCCAATATAGCAGTTTTGCGGGGAGCATGGCACGGAATTGGAACTCTTCTAACCACAAACTACTAATAGTCTCTTTCTGGTGATCGTTTTATATTTTTTTCTTTCATTACCCTTCGTATCATCTCAGCATCTTCTTTTATCCAGCCTGCAATGATTGGGATTTCTATTCCAACTTCTTCTAATCTGCCATGAAAAATTTCTAAAAGAGCTATTGATGCAACAGCTGGTTCTCCTGTTGAATCCCTGTACTGTAATGCAAATTCTTCGGCTTGCTGTCTAATGAGCAACCTGTCTCCAGCGCTAAGCTGAGGATAATGTGAGGCTATTTTACTTACGCTTACCACAAAATTTTTCCATATTTCAGAATTTTAGCATAAGTTCCTAAATATCCGATTTGCGGAGAGGGCGAGATTCGAACTCGCGAGAACCTTGCGGCTCTAGCGGTTTTCAAGACCGCCGCACTAGACCAACTATGCGACCTCTCCTTATTAAACCAAGATCAATATTGTATCAAATTTGGCGGAGAGAGTGGGATTCGAACCCACGGAATCTTGCGATTCGGAGGTTTAGTAAACCTCTGCACTCGACCACTATGCGATCTCTCCATATTTATCATCACTCTGCGGAGGAGATGGGATTCGAACCCATGTGAGCCTTGCGGCTCAAGGGATTAGCAATCCCTCGCAATGGACCAACTATGCGACTCCTCCATTATAATCATTATATCAGCCTCCAGATTGAATTGACAGCGAAACTTAGATATTTTTATCCCTACTCATAACACATAATAGTTTTCCTTTATATACAGTTATTACTCCTTTAGACAACTGTAATTCATTACTTATCCCTATAGTTTTCCCTCGATGTATAACAGCATTATGAAGAGGATAAGAAAATCCCTTCAAACTAAGTTGTACCGTATTCGTGATTGGCAGCAATGAATAGTATTTATATTGTTTTCCTTTAGAAACAAACAAAGCTTTGGTAACAAGCTGAATTTCATTTTGTTCATCAATACAGACAATTTTCGTTGAGAGATTATGGTATTGTTCTAATAAATAAATTGCCGCTAGTGTATGATCAATCCTACCTCCAGTTACTCCATACATATTTATCTCCTGAGGTTTTAACTTAACTGCCATCTGTAATGCCAATTCTAAATCTGTATAATCTTTTTCTTTAGGATAAATTCTCACCAAAGGGACACATTCAGTAATCAATTGCATTTGTTCTTTACTAACAGAATCAAAATCCCCGACAGCTTCATTGGGAGTAACGCCATGAGCAAGAAGCCAGTACGCTCCGTAATCAGCACCAATAATATAGTGTCCCTTTTTAATATTAGGAATCAATGTAAGAGATAAATCCCCACCAGCCACAATAACAATAGTCTTATACTTCACCGCGCTATAGTAACACCAAAGACCTGTTTTACTCCAGCAGATTTTAATACCCTTGTAGCCTCATACATCGTTGCTCCTGTAGTAAACACATCATCTACTAGTAACACAGTTTCGCTTACAGCACCCTGGTTAACATAAAATACATGTTTCATATTATGAAAACGCTCTTTTTTATCCATTAAAGATGCTTGTGACTGTGTGTTTTTAATTCGAACTAATATATCTTTTTTATGATCAAGTGCATACCGAGCTGCAAATACCGATGAGAGTATCTCTGCTTGATTAAACCCTCTCTGTTTTAATCGCTGAGGATGTAAAGGTATTGGAATGATACATGTATTACTATTTATAAACTGTTTTATCTGCAGCTCGTGATACGGTTTGCGTTGCTGAACAAGCGTATAAACAAGAGATTCAATAAATCTATATTTTATTTCTTTAATTGCTTTTCTCACTATACCTCTATAATGAAAAAAACTAATTAATCCATCCATAGAATATCTTTTTGAACATACAGGATGGGTAAACCCTTCAATTGCCGGAAACTTACATAGAGGACAAATATATTCATTTGGCAATACATGTTCAATTGTATTAGAACACTCTTTACACAAAAGTACACCAATCTTCCCACAACCAACACAAAAATGAGGTAAAAGTACATCTAGAATGTTCATGGGTTAAAGTAAATGGTTATTACGAAAAGCAATTCCTGAACCAGTCTTTACATACGATTCAAACAAAAGAGCTTTCTTTTTAGACAGAAATGATGCGTAAAATAGTAATTCCAGGGTTCGCTTTTCTGCGATTTGGGGAATGTTTCCAGAAATATTAACCAACATCCTGTTTTTTAGATCCGCAGAACATCGGTGATAATATATGCTATCAACAAGCGTAAGAATATATAGGTAACACACGAACAAAAGTATACTTTTTCAAGATTAAAAAAAGATTAAATCAGAAGACATAAAGTTGACCACTTTACTAACGCTTTGTAGCCCACATATTCATGTGGCTGTGCCATAAAGTCCCGATGCAGTCGGGACGAATTGTGGAGATGCCGAGTAATGAACTCGGGTCCGAATGTACAAATTTCCAACGTCTACACGTGTAGTCTATTTGTTCTCCCGTGTTCTAAATAGACAAAGAAACCCACGGAAGGAGTGACTGAATAGAAACGCCAAAATCAACCAGTCAATTGATTTTTGATGTTCTGGCTTAGTTTTTCATCATAGAGTTCTCACCAGAAAAAAGAATCAATATGAAGTTCTTATGCAGCGTATGCGTATGCGTGTGCAACGTTACGGTAAGAAAGAGCTTCAGCGACCTCGAGTTGTTCGAGTTCGTTTTCTAAAGCTTCTATGCGTTCATCTTGTGAATCAGCATTTAGTTTTTAATAGAATTCTTTTACGGCTGTCTCTATCAAAAGCCGACGTGCTGTTGTTAATGTGCAATCACCCGTCGAATCAATCATCCCCATTAATTATCTTTCCCTCGAAACAATCTCTGGATATTTCTCTTATCATCTCGTTTTTTTATTATCTCTCGCTTTTCATATTGCTTTTTCCCTTTGGCTAAAGCAATTTCAAGCTTAATTCGAGGTCCTTTAGTGTACCAAGAAACAGGTATTAAGGTCAAACCATCCGCATCGATTCGATGTTTTAATTTTATTAATTCTTTTTTATGTAATAACAGTTTTCTTGTACGTTTAGGATCATAGTTTTCCTGACGGGAAAAGGGATACGGATAAATATGCCCTCCTATTAAATAGGCTTCAGTTCCCATTAATTTAACAAATGATCCATCAAGCGTTGCTCTTCCATCTCGCAACGATTTCACTTCACTGCCCATAAGAGCAACACCGGCTTCATAACGGTCAATTATAGAATAATCAAAGGATGCTTTTTTATTTAGTATCTTCATGATGTATGACCAACGAGAATAACAATGGCCTTATTGTAGCGTAAATGAGAAGAGTTTTTGATCAGCAAGGAGAACTACGCGTTTTTGTTGTTCAGAAACGACGATTTCTGTAGGAGCAATTTCTTCTGTCCAAACATATTGAGCTTGATATAGTCCTTCTTTTGTTAAAATAACTACACGTTTTAATTCTGGATCAAGTACATATACAAAATTTGTTAATTCACTCGTATAGACATATATCTCCTTACCAAATGGATCGTCTAAACCTCTTGGAACAAATGGATCATCAGCTCCTTGAGAATATTTAAATACTTTGCCTATATTAGTACCAAACCAAATTGACCCATCTATTGATGCAGAAGTAATCTGAGATAAGCTCGGCAGATTGTCTTCTGGAAAATATGGTTGTGGTTTTGAATATTCATCTTCTGTTTCCCCTCCCACAAAACGCCAAAGCTGATTATTTACCTTATCAAGAATATAAAGATTCAAACCATAATGGATAACCATATCTTTCGAACCAATTCCCTCATAAGACAGCGGCACTGCTTGTGGGTCTTTTTCTCCTGCTTTTATTTTAGATACTTCACTTGGTGTTAAAATAAACAACGCATCATTTTCTCCCGATAGATTTATTGCGTTGGTAAGAACTGAAGATCCACTAACGACATCTGCATTTTTTGTCGGCAATGCTAAACCTCCTAACACCCCAGATGATCTATCTATAAAAAATACTGTTTCTCCTACCCTTGTCATAGTATCAATTACTCGTTCTTGTCTAATTAACGACATCGAAAAATATTCAGTCAATGATACGTTAAAAACTTTCGATACTATTCTAAGATTATCTGATACTTGCTGAGATAATTCCTGCAGATTACGAGTAGTTTTACCTTTGGGAGGTGAATGTTCCAACACACCGTCAATAATTTTCTTTGCTTCATTCAGTTTTTCTTTACTTTCATTTGGCTGCCTATCTATAAGCGCCACTGCTTCAGAAAACAACTGACTGGATTGCTCGTAGGCTTGATCTAACCGTTGATAAGTTTCATTATTTCTTTGTCTATATATTCCTAACAAAATACTACAAATAAAACCTATACCCAGTACAAATGCGATAACTTTAATTCTTTGTTGCGGTGATGTAATTATCCCAAGATAGTTAAACAACCTCTTTCCAATAACGTTTATTCTTTGCTTCAAGGAAATCGGGTTATCTCTTTTAAGAATAGGCTGTGCTTCTTTTTGTACCTGTTTTATAAACATTCCTGAAGCTGTTTCTTTGTGCTCATCTAATAAAATTTCTATAGTTTGCCCTAGCACGTTTATGTCAGATACATCTGATAATTTTGAAAGGTATTGAGATATAGATTTTTGTACGTGAGTAATTGTAAAAACAATGTCATTAGATTGTATAGAACCTTTTAATACTCCTGCAGAAGTTAATACCGGTAACCATTTATTATTTCTTTTTATATAAATACTTCCTGATCCTTTAACTGCAACTAATACATACTCCTCGATAGGAATAATTAAAATAAGACTAATTAACCTTTGATTATCGAGAGAACCTAGAAAAGCACGAAGTGAAGAAATACTTTGCTTTTTCTGCAGTAACTTATTTATATCTGCTGCTAATGCTAATCCGTGTAATTCGACATCTTCTAGAGAGTTTTCGATTGTTAGAGCAGCATATCCAATAGGAGTAACTATAGATTTTGACCAATACGCATGTTCTTGTTGTTTCCTAAAAAACGAATAAATATCAAATATACCCATATCATGAGGATAAAAAACTCTGCAACGAAGCGCAATGTTAAGTCTATAGCGTAACTATAGAAACCACGAGTAAACCAATTGCGCCTGCTAAATGAAGTAGAACTAAGATTCGCAATACTGGTTCAAATGTTTCATCAATAACCTTATCCATCATCCGTTCCTGTCGAACCATAATAGCTGCAAATAAACAGTACAAAACGAGTCCTAAAATAATTAATATCTTAAAAGCTAACGTAATTATTTGAGGAAATTGATCAATGATGTCCATGCTTTTTTTGTTCCTTTCCTGCTATTCTGCTGATAGTTTCAACTACATGAGCAGGTCTTGGAATATTTGCAAATTCAAACTGAGTAGTTTCTGCTGCGGTTTGAATGTATATATTTCCATAGTTAAAAACAGTAGCAAAAAAACCGCCCATGGTGTACGTCACATCTTCAATATTTCCCAGTTTTGCTTCTGAAAATTTTTTATAAAGGAGTTGAAGAAAATCGATATCAATAATACGTTCTGTTGTAACGATATATATATTGTAATACCATCGAATAAAGTTAAGAAGCGCATACCCAAACGTTGCTAAATACCAAAACAATAATCCTACAAATGAATAATTAGCGGGAATAGCAAACGGTAATTCTATAAAAGACCAAACAAATGGAATGATAAAAAACGGTGCGAGTAATAAGAGAATAGTTGCACCAATCCAGGGAAAATTCAATATAAAATGCTGACGCATAAAAATAATCACCTGTTCTTCAGCGTGTTGTGTTTCAAACGTAACTCCAGTCGGGTTTTCAGCATAGGCCGTAAAAAGCGTCATACGATCATGATGGAGTTCTGTTTTGTGTGAATGATGAGCTGACATAATAATTACAATAAGCGACTGAAAGCTACTGTGTATTGTACTAAGAATTAATCAATAAGTCCAAAAAACTTCGTCTTTACTTTTTCTCGATATTATACAGTTGACTCTTAATAGCAATATAACCTGGCGCACGCAGATTGAAGGTATCTCTAAACTCTCCTCCAGGAATACGAACTTCCCCTTTGTTGGTTTGTAAAATAACAGTATCAGTATAGCCATTGGTATTATAGGTAACACTTACCGAAGAAACACTAGAAAACCCACCCATATCGCGAAGTTCACTCATGGAATACGGATTCCCTGTTGCCCCATTGATAGGACAGCTATTTATAGTTACGGGCAATATTCTACTTGCGTCACCACCATTTTTTCTTACCTGCCAGGCATTTAAAATATCGGCAAACTCTTCACCATTGAGCCAAGGGTGAGACTTACCACATTTAGCAGAACTATTAAGATAACTTTCTGTATACCATCCCTTATAAAACCACGGACTGCCTGCAATTTTTTCGTATGCATCCCCTGTCCAACAGTCTCGCCCACCACAGATCGTATCCCAACCCATCGTTGAGATATGTCCTCCAGTCGTAGAAGAATAATAGGCAATAACATCTTCAATAACCTGTCCCCTTGTTTCCTGAACTGCCTCTCGCCATTGTTGAGGAGGGTTGTTTGCTTTTGAAGCCAAATACACCTGACATGATTGTGTCGTACAAATCGATTTACCTTCGTTTTTGTACCGAAGAGCGTATGAGCGTGCGGCTATTGCCTGTGCTTTTAAGGCTTCTTTGGGAAAGTTTGAAGGCATTTCGGCAATTCCCATTAAATATCTGTCCTCAAAATTAATACTCCCAACACCCTGAACACTGATATCTCCCCCTGTATCTTTACTCACAGGAGATTTCCCGTAATATGCCCGCAAAATATCCGCAGCACTTTGTCCTTTTTCTGCACGTCCTTTTGCTCCATACTGACTCATACCCTTTCTGTGTGTGTATGCACCAAAAGAAAACCCTGCAAACGCAGGTGAAAACCCAGGATTAAAGGTAGGACTTGCATTCGGATCATCTGCTAACGGCACTTCTCCTAAACTGGTAGTAAAAACACCACCTCTTGCATTAAGAATCGACTGTTGCTGTGCAGTAAGACTCGCTATAAGACCAGTAACTGTTGATTGATAGGCGTTTGCTTCGTTTACTAGTTTACGCACAGAAACCGCCTGCTTATCTGTTTGCTCTTTTAAATAAGCCAGTGAAGATTGTTCTTTTTCTAATTGTTTCTTTTTATCCTCAAGATCAATAACCATAGACGCAGTCTGAGCAATCGCCTGTTTGTCTTCATTGACAACTATTTGCTGATACGCCATGAGACGAACATAACTTGATAAATCATTACTCGCAAAAAAGACTGCTAGTGGTGATTGAAATGACTCTCGTATATAAAATTGTCGAAGTCTTACGACAGCTCTATCAAGAAGTTCTGATAATTCCAACTCTCCTTCTTCTATTCCCTTTTCTTTTTTACCAACTTGAACTTCTAATTCCTTAATTTTATTTTGAAAAGCTGCAATATCAGATTCCATTTTTTTTAAAGAATCGACATGCGGTTTCTTGGCTGCTTCCATCGAACTCCAGGCTTCCTGACACTTTTTAATCTTTTGCTGACATTCCTCTGCCGTTGAACAAGAAGCATCACACGACTGTGCAAATGTCAATTTGGGTACAAAAAATAGTAGTAAAATTGCTGCCAGAACCAGCTTCATGCAATTAAGTGTAGCAGAAAAATTACAAAATGTAGATTCTCACAAAACCTACTTTGGAAATCATATTAATAATGCTTTATTATTAATTTAAAGACATGACTAAATTGCGTACCATTTCAATATCAAGCTTAATTAAGATACTAATATTCTCTTTATCCGTTCTGTTACTAGGCTCTCCCAATTCTCTACACTCTAATATTGCCTACGCACAATCTGGATATGATATATGTCAATCTTTAACTATAGACGCTGCATCTCCAATTGAACTAGCACCAAATGAACAGATGCCAAATATAACTGTCACAGCAGTGTTGACTAATTTTAGCGGATTCGATCCAAATAACTTTAGATTTTATATGAACCCTTGGGGTACAGGACGATATGTGAATAAAAGCATAGAATCTACAGTAAATAATGGAAATATTATTGTTAGAGCAGTCTTTCCTTCTGCAGATTTTCAAACACCTCAAAATGGCACGATATTTGGCTTTTATATCGAAAATGTAAGCACTAGCATTGAGCTTAAGAAACCAGGAACTGAAGAATTGTGCATGGCGACAATACAAACAGCATTTGATCCACAGGAACCACGTGCTGGTAGCTGCGCTAGCCATGGATTTATAACAAATCATGCATATTGCTCATGGACTGGAAACGCATGGTCAGCTTCAACACTTGACTACTATTGCCAGTCTGATTCTGTACCAGTTTGCTATAGCAATCCGATAGACCCCGACCTTTTTCCACCAGAATTTCAAGGAGGGTTTTGTGCACCATGCGTACAAAACCTACCAGAAATTAGGAGTTGGGGTGAATCGTGTAATCCTGAAATCATAGGTCAATGTGGCCAACTAACGTGTAGGGGATCTCAAATTCTTCCTGGTTTAAACCTATGCTTATACCCAGCAAATTATCAAGAAATAAATGACCGCTGCATAAAAGGAGAAAATGAATGCAAAACTTTATCTGAAACGACAAGCTTCCCGCTTGTATGTGGTACAGCAACAAATAGACCCGGTGACCGAACACAATGCAAAATAGTACAAGAATCCTGTAATGAGGAAGTCGGAGCTCTCTGTCCAACCGGTTTTAGATGTGTCGACTATGCGTGCGAAGTGATACCACCTACGGGCAATACCACTCCGTATTATACACCTGCAACTTCTCCTCCCCCCCCCACTTCTAGCATAGATCCGGGAAAACCTTTTGAAATAACAACCTGTGACGTTCGAACTAGAGAAGATGCTGGCATCTATACAACAGAGAAAGGCATTAAAACTTCTTTTGGCTGTATTCCCATTTCAATTTCTGGGCTAACACGTTTTATTTTCCGCATAGCGCTTGGCATAGGTGGCGGAATTGCCTTTTTGCTCATTATTTTTGGAGGAGTTAACATGATGATGTCTACCGGTGATCCCAAAAAACTCCAGGAAAGCAAAGAACTTCTTACTTCAGCGATTGTAGGTCTTTTACTGATACTGTTTTCAGTCTTTATTCTTAGACTTATTGGCTATAACATTTTGGCCATCCCGGGATTTGGATAAATCCCTTCTCTACCTTCCAATTTAATAGTATTTAAGATATAATTATGCCTCAATGAAAAAAGCTATAGGTTATTTTCGGGCTCTCTTTCCGTTACTTATTTTCTTTATCCTTGCAACAAAAAGTTATGGACAAGGATTTGAAATCACCTATTGTGGTGCAAACAACAACGGAATTATGACTGCAATCGGTTGTGTAGAGACATCTCCTGATGCATTTATACGAAAGTTTTTTTCTATTGCACTGGGAATTGCTGGAGGGATTGCGTTTTTAATGATTTTATTAGGTGGCTTACAAATTCAAATGTCTACCGGTGACCCTAAAAAACTCCAGCAAGGAAGAGAAATGATCGAAGGTGCAATTATCGGTTTATTGATGATTATCTTTTCTATCTTTATACTAAGAGTTATTGGCATAAATATTTTAGGCATACCAGGATTTAAATAGATTATGAGAATATTCGCTCAAACGTTACAGTTTCCCGGTGGGGAATCAATCAGCGGACCTGATGGGTTTAAAATCACTTCTCTTGCTGATTTAATAAGCAGACTTATACCATATTTTATCCTCTTTGCTGGTATAGGAATGCTCTTAATGCTTATAACTGGTGGTTTTCAATTATTAACGGGAGGTAGTGATCCGAAGCAAATAGAAATGGGACGCAAACGAATAACATACAGTATAGTAGGATTTATTATTGTGTTTCTTGCGTATTGGTTTGTACAGGCTGCAGCAATTATTTTTGGGCTTACAGAGTTTGCCTGTGTGTTTGGAAGTGTGGGAAGACTAAATTGTCAATAAATTAGCTTCCAAAATTTCTTTTTCGCTTGTTAAATTCTTCCAGTGCTTCGTCTAGCTTTTCGGCTGTAAATTCAGGCATAAACCAGGTAGGGAAATAATATTCACTATATTCTGTCTGCCATAATAAAAATCCACTTGTTCTCTGTTCTCCTCCGGTTCTAATAACTAGCTCTGGGTCCGGTACAGATGAAGTATCCAGATATTCTGATAATACTTCCTTAGTTAAGGCTATATCTGTATCCTTAGTTTGAGTCCTCCACTTATTTACAGCTCGTACTATCTCATCTCTTCCGCCATAATTTAATGCAAAAACAGTAGTTATGGTAATGTTATGCTTTGTATCCTCAACTGCTTTTTCAAGTCTATTCTGAATATCAATATCAAATGCGCTAGTATCTCCTATTATTTTTATCCGTACACCTTTTTCATGAAGTCTTTGTAATTGTTTGTTAATAACAAAACGAAACAATTGCATAATGCCACTTACTTCATCTTGTTTTCTCTTCCAGTTTTCGGTAGACCAGGCCCAGAACGTAAGATATTTCACACCTTTTTTTGCAGCATACTCAACTAAAGGCTCCAATATTTCATTTGCTACACGCCTGTGTCCTTCAATAACCGGCAAATTGTGTTCTCTTGCCCATCTTCTGTTTCCATCCATAATAATTGCAATATGTTGGGGAATCATAATTAAAATAAGTGTTGATCTATGAGATGTGTCCCTGTAGTAACTTTATTTTTTATAATTGTTTCGACACCTTGTATCTTTTGCAATGCTTCGAGTATGTTAGATTCATCTTTTGCTTCATAAATACAATGGACATTGGGGCCCGCATCGATAGTAAAGTATACATCTATGCTTTCTGATCTTAAACGTTTAATTTCCTCCATGATTAAAACAGTCGTATCGTTCCAATAATTAAGTGATGGTATTTGTGTCTGCATAACATGATGCATATCTAGACAATCCTCCTCTATTATCTCACCAAATGTCTTAAAATCTTTGTTTTTATATGCTTTGAGTATACGGTCTATTCTGTTGGGAATAGCTTTCAATCGTTGAGCAAGGAAAGGACTTGTTGTTATAGACTCCATTCCCTCTGACGTAGATACTTTTTTCATAGAAGAATCAACAATTACTAATGCATCACGCAGATCCCAATATGAGCTGGGATAAACAGAATGAGCAAATGAGTCTTCAGAAGTATTACCTTCTTCCCACAATACAAATCCATCCGGAATACTACGACAAGCTGATCCTGATCCCATTCTGGCAAATATCGTTAGTTCTTTTTCAGAAAGAACCATACCGGTTGCCGCAAAAGCAGCTACTGTTAATGCGGCAAACCCAGAAGCTGAAGCAGCTGCTCCTGCTCCTTTAGGAAACGTGTTTTTCGTTGTAACTCTTGCATAATTATTGGTTTGACTTTTTAATCGTATTCTTTCTAATGCTTGAACTACACGTGCTTCTTCCTTCGTTGAAAAGTTTCCATCTATTAGTTCTACTTGATCACGTGTATATTGAGGAGAAAACTCAACTGTTGTAATAGTAAATGCTCCACTTAAATTCATAGAAAAAGAAGCATTTAATGGCAGTCTTAATACATCATCTTTTTTGCCCCAGTATTTAATAAAGGCTATATTTGATGGTGCATGTGCTGTCTTTTTCATATTGTTTCTATAGTTACTCCTGGTGCGTCTTGTAACACAGATACTACTTCACCATTTGCTGAGACAATAGCAGTTTTCACAGTTTCAATGTTTTCTTGAGGACACAGTGCAATCATACAATCCCCTCCTCCTGCTCCAGATAATTTAGCTCCGTATGCACCAGCTTTGATTGCAGCCGAAATAAGTGATTCTAGAGATTGGGTACTTACTCCTAACTCTCGTAAATACTCTTGATTTATATTCATACATTTCCCTAAAGTCTCCCAGTCTTTATTCTCAATTGCACCTTTTGCTTTATTAACGAGTCCAGAAATTGCCTGAAACATTCTTTCAACTTTTTCTGGATATAATTCTTTTTTCTTTTTTACCTCTTCAACAATAGCTACTGTATTGGCCTTAAGTCCTGAATAGCCAATAACAACTGCATATGGCTGATGCTGAATTGGTTCTATACGTTTACCAAACTGTTCATAATATATCGTTCCACCAAAAATCGATGCAGCAATATCAAACCCTGAACCAATTTTTTGAACGGTCAATATAATTTTAAAACAGTGCTCAAATAATTCTTGCTTAGTTAATGAAATATTGAATAGCTCTGATAATGCTTTCATTGTTGCCACTGTTACTGCCGATGATGAACCAAAACCATATTTTCCACTGAAAGGACTTTTTACTTCAATTGTTGCGCCTTGTGGTGGATTCCAAACTGTTGTTGCATAAGAAGTTATAGCATCTAAAAAAGTATGATCACTCATGCCGGGCGTGTTAAATATAAATGAATTATCATCCCGTTTACTTACGACAACACGTAACCGAGTATCTATTGCTGTCACGATACACGGATGACCATACACTACTGCATGTTCGCCGAGTAACATAAGTTTTCCTGGTGCTGAAGTTGTTGTCATAATCGTTTATTCTTTTCTATCTAAATGAATTCCTTCTGAACCCAGAATAATCGGTTGAATAGAATAACCTAGCGGAGAAATGATGTCTTGTACCTTAGCAATCTGTTTATGATAACAAAGGACAAAACCCACACTACCTTTTTTCCCTCCCCCGCCTAAAATTTTGGCCGCACCTCCTGCTTGTTCTATCTTTCTAATCATTTGTGAGACAACGGTACTGACTACTCCCATTTCTTCGAGTGTTTTCTCACCTTCTCGTATAGCGTTTAGAATTTCAGACTCATCACCCTGTTTTAATGCAACAGTAATACGCTTTGTTTGAGTTTCATTTTCTGCAAAAACTTTTTCCATCGCTTCTTTATTACTCATCACGTTTTGTTTTACTAATTCAACCATTTCTCCTGTTGTTTCGGTAGGTTTACCAGTATTGATCAGAAAAAAGTGATGTATTTCCGGTGCTGGACGAAAGGGTAATTGCCACATACTCTTTAAAAATTCAAGTTCTTTTCTATACCACAAGAGTCCACCAAACGTTACGGCAGTATTATCTCCACCTGAAGGATTTCCATGCTGTTTTTTTTCTACTTCATAGGCAATTCTATTGATTTCCTGAGGATTCCAAAGTTTTTTGGAAAAATAAATCGCCGCCCCAACGGTTGCGACCGCTAGTGCTGCAGAAGAACCTAAGTGGTATCCAAAAGGGAATTCAGAAGATACAGCTATCTCACATGCAGGAAATGTTTCTATACGTAATTCTTTGATTACTGTATCGATCGCATAACGCATAAATTCGCGAGCAGCACTGTTATCTACGAGAATAGAAACACCTTTATCTGCAGATTGTATTGAGACACTTAACCGAAGATTAATAGCTGCTAATAAAGCAGGCTTACCATATACAACAGCATGTTCACCCATGAGATGTACTTTTCCCGGTGCAGAAACAATAATCATACAGGTACAACCTTAATTCCGTACGGAATAACACCATCAACAGTGGGGTCTGCTATTCTTCGCAATATTACTTTCACTTTACTCCCTGTTTTTAACGTGTTGAGATCATAATCGACCACCTGAGCGGTAATGGTATTTCCCTGTGCAAACCTAACTACAGCAATCGGATATGGCGCTAAAGCAGAAAAATTATTTGGTGGAACTCGTATCATCGTCCATGTCATAATTGTTCCCTCTTTACCAAGTAACGATTGGATGTGTTTTTGGTTTCGCCAGATTTTTACAGGTGAATGAATCATAGTGAATGCCCCTTTAAAATATGAACTACCGCAGTCGCACCACTACCCCCCACGTTATGAGCTAAACCATATTGTGCATTTGCTACCTGTCTTTTTCCTGCGGTATTTCTTAATTGCTCTACTAATTCAACTAATTGTTTTACCCCTGTCGCACCTACTGGATGTCCACAGCCTTTTAATCCCCCCGTAGGATTAACGATAAGATGCTTTGATGTATTTAATGCTGTTTCTCCTTGTTCTATTAACTGTGCGGCTTTCCCTTTTTCGAAAAATCCCAAATCTTCCATTGCCAATATTTCTGCAATCGTAAAGCAGTCATGTACTTCGGCTACTTTAATATCAGAAGGTTTAATGTCAGCCTGAGTATATGCTTTTTGTGCAGCTATCCTTGTAGCTTTTAGTTCATCAAAAGATTCTCTATCTGCAACTCCCAGTGAATCAGTAGCCACAGAACTCGACACAATATCTACACGCTTTTTGGCAGAATTTGATTTTTTACTAATAATGATGACTGAAGCACCATCAGAAATAGGTGAACAATCAAGAAGATGTAACGGATCTGCAATTAAACTACTTTTTAAAACTTTTTCTACTGTTATGAGAGTATTAAACTGCGCATTTGGATTTAAGCTTGCATGAAAATGATTTTTTACAGCGACAGCAGCCATTTGTTCCTGAGTAGTCCCCAGTTGTTCCATGTGTGCTCGAGCCAGCATAGCATATAGACCTGGAAACGTAGCACCTGCCATTCGTTCCTCATCTGTTCCAGCTCCAGCAAGTGCTGTTGCCACATCTTCTGGCTTATGATCTGTCATTTTTTCGACTCCAAGCACTGCAACAGTATCGTATTGTCCTGACAAAACACTTAACACTCCTGCATGAACTGCCAAACCGCCTGACGCACAAGCCCCTTCAACTTTGTATGATGGCACATATAAATTCAGTGCATTTGAAAAAAAGGCACCTAAATGTTCTTGTCCTCCCAGCATTCCTGAGAGCATATTCCCTACAAAAAGAGCATTAATATCTTTTTTGCTAATTTCTGCATCATTTAATGCGTTTGTTAATGCTTCATCAGCAAGCTTTTTTGGAGATGTTTCCCATAATTCTCCAAATTTTGTAGTTGCAGCGCCAATAATTGATACTGTCATAAATTATATTTTGTGAGTCATTTTTAAATATTCAACATAATCAATATATAGTTTGTTACTAATTTGTTCTTGTACTGTCATTTGTTTTTTTTGTTTTGTTTGATTTACCTTAAATACAAACCCATCACTTCCTGCTCCAGATCCGTAAGAAACCATAAAAATGGTGTCACCAGGTTTTGCGATATCCAACACTGCAGCAAGTCCCAATAGAGATGATGATGAATATGGATTTCCAATAAAATCAACTGTTAATGATGGCGATAGTTGCTGTTCTGTAAATCCCAACCGTTTAGCAACCTGCCGGGGAAACTTACCATTGGGCATATGAAACACACAGTAGGTAATATCTTTTGGTGTTAAGGCACTTTTTTGAAAGAGTTGCTGTGCAGCGCCTATTACATGAGCAAAATAAGCTGGTTCACCAGTAAATCTGCCTGCGTGAGAAGGATAACGTATACCATCTCTTCTCCAAAAATCTGGAGTATCAGAAGAATATGACGTAAAAGTTTGCAAATCAGCTATTGCATCATATGTACTCGTATCACCAAGTAACAATGCTGTTGCGGCAGAAGCTGAAGCATATTCTAATGCATCATGCGGTTTACTTTGTGCTGTGTCAGATCCGATCGCTAACCCTAAAGAAATTTGATTCGAATTAATTAATCCAGCAATGGCCTGAATACCTGCAGTGCCTGCTTTACATGCAAACTCCATATCCGATGCTAAGTAGCTATTCCCTACTCCCAAAAACTCACCGACAATGGTGGCTGTTGGATTAACGGCATACGGATGACTTTCTGAACCTACGAATATTGCTTCTACTTGCTTAGGATCATTGTACAATAAAGCACGAGATGCACTCTCAAAAGCCATCGTAACTGCATCTTCATCAATACCAGCAACTGACTTTTCTGCAATACCAAGCGATGATTCTACGTCGCCACCTGCTTTCCCCCAAGCTTTGGCAATATCTTTCGCTTTCAAGCGATACCGTGGTATGTATACACCATAATTTACTATGCCTGTCATAATGTTATTCCTCTGCCTAAACGTACATGTGCTTGAGCAAGAGTCCCTTGTTCAAGTGATGCTAATAATGAAATTTCTCCCGCTAGCACTGTTGCTGCAATTATTTTTGCAAACTGCTCACTTCTTTTCCCTTCCTGTCCTTTATCTAACCCCATGAGTGACAGTGATTCTTGTTGTGTAGCAAGCCCAGTTCCACCGCCGACTGTTCCTATGAGTAAATCTGGAAGATTCACTGAAACATATAAATCATTATTAACAATTTCTGTCGTAGTCATTCCAATACTTCCTTCGGTAACGTGCGCTGGATCTTGACCGGTAGCAATAAATAAAGCAGCGACTACATTTGCAAACTGAGCATTGAATCCCATCGAACCACTTAAGGCTGAACCAATCATACATTTAGCCAGCCACACCTCATAGGCAGTTTGAGCGGTTGTCTTTAATACTTTAGTGAGAATTTCTGAAGAGATTGTAATTTCTGCTTGAACTCTATATCCTCTTCCATTAATACTGTTTTGCCATGATGGTTTTTTATCAACACAAAAGTTGCCAGATAAAGCAATACAATCGATATCCGTATCTTTTTTTATCAGCATAACGATCGCATCGGTTGCAATAGTAATCATATTAAGACCCATCGCTTCCTGTGTATCAAATACAAAACGCACATATCGATATTTACCGGCAGGCACTACAGAATACCCTTTAAACGTAAGATGGCTCGATGTTTGTTCAGCTGTTTCTTTTATCTTTGAAACCTGAGTTTTAAGATAATGTTCAAGCTTTTGCCCTTCCTCAATACTCTCTACCCGAAATACTGGTCCTCTTGTTACACCTACCCGTTCTACAGATACATTCACTCCTCCACTCTCCATAATTGCTTTACTTCCCCTGTTCACCGATGCAACTAACGCACCTTCAGTTGTGGCCAGTGGTACGAGACATGTTTCACCGGTAGAAAAAGCAAGCGGGCCGGCAATACCTAAAGGGATCTGAGCGACTCCAATCATGTTTTCACAGTTTTTCTTTGATGCTATTGCCTCATCTATAGAATAGGTGCCAATATTGGATAGTGTGATGCCCAGCTTTTTCTCAAGTGCTTTTCTGCGTTCTGAAACAGTTTCATATGCTCGTAAATTCATATTGATACTCCTTTTATATAAATGGAACTTTAAATATTCCAACCTTATACATGCCTATTGTGTAACCTATTATAACTGGAATTGTTAAGATTCCGGTCATAATGATTCCCTTTAACGACATTCTCATAGCAAAACGTAGAGAGAGATAATACAGCTCAATTTTCCAGAATAAAAGAATTGAAGATATAACAAGATATAGCAAGCTAAACGAAACTCCTCGTATACTCTCTGTTCGTGGAGGAGGAAATACGATATACAACAAAGACGTTACCAAAAACCACAAAACTGTTGGTATAAGCGTATAGCCCCAACTCACAGCAACACGCAAGATTGTTCCTTTTCCACCGAACAATAAACCACCTGACCACATGGCTACAACTATTGCCATATACCCAGCAAATGCACCCAGGCTTAACAATACAACTTCTCTTGTTAATACATATAAACGAAACTCAGGAATACGGATGAGAGATACAAAACTAAAATAAACTAAACAGCACAAACCAATATACAGTAGCTCAAATAGTTTGGGATTGTTTGTAATTTGTCTATATGTCTCGTATGGTTTATGAGCTATACCGACAAGATGTTTAACAAACGTAACAATCGAAATTATAAAAAGCGAAATCAAATACATTAAGATATGTGTCGAAGTTTATACTCAAAACCCGCGCTGAAGTGTTTCAACGATAAATATAATACTTGATCCAAAAAACATAAACAGAGCTGTAACGAACAATAAAGAACAAAACAAAAATAACATCCAAGGCATAACTTTTAATTTGCTGCTGATTATTTTGAAGTAAGAGGTGAAAGGTCCAAGTTCCTGAGGCGGAATCTCCATTACTTGTTGCCAGCGAGCAATAATATTTTCATAGGTTTTGTCTTTCATGGTTATTAGCTCTGTCGCTGTTTTAGCGTATTTCATGCATTTTGATTAAGGAAGCTGACTATATGCTACTACAAATGCTTTTCTTGCTCTAAATAACTTAGATTCGGCACTCTTAAATGTTAATGATAACAGTCTTGCAATTTCTTCAACTGAGCGGCCTTCTATGTATTTATATTGAAGTATCGTTTTATACAGAGGAGTAATTGACTCAAACGCTTGTTGAATTTTTTGTTGAAATTCTACTCCACTTGCATATTCTTCCGGTTGAATTAACGGTGAAACAAGCATTTCTAACTGCGGCATTTGAGAAAAAACAATATGTTTAATTTTTTTACGACGGTAATAATCTATTATTTTATGGTGACAAATAGCATATAAGAAAGTTTTTACCTGAGATTGACCGTGAAAATCTCGAATACTTTCTAAAAAACCATAAAAGGTGTCCTGTAATAATTCCTCTGCATCTTGTTCCCTACTGACCTTCGATCGAATTAATGTAAGCAGTTTGTGTTTGTACCGTTTATAAAACTCATACAGTGCAGCTTCACTGCCTCGGAGTATTGCGTCTACAAGTTGTTTATCAGTTGTCTCCATATCGTTTTCTCTGTCATTATAGTATAATTGGCTTACTCACATCTGTCATGGTGAGATTGGATTTATGAACATTGTACATGCTGAATCAGTTACTATTGCTGATATTTTTAGCCCCGCAACCTCATTCCCAAACATAGGCTCACTCGTCCGGGTTATTATTACAAATGCAACTCTGTTGGCTGGTGTTCTCGCTTTTATTTTTATTATTGTTGGTGGATTTGCTATAATTACAGGTAGTGGAGATTCTGATCCCAAAAAAATTGAACAAGGTAAAAAAACCTTAACCATGGCCGTTATTGGTTTGATTATCGTTGTTTTTGCAATCTGGTTTCTCCAGGCGTTTAAACTATTCCTGGGGTTTGATCCATTAAATCCACCAGGAACATAATATGCAATTATTATTATCACTTTTATCCCAAAAAACCTTTGCCCAGGCTCCAATTGTGGGTCAAATAAATAATCCCTTGCTGCCTGCATCCTACGGAGATGTTACTGGTTTAGGACTTCTTATAAGTAATGTTTTACGCCTCTTTTTTGTAGTAGCAGGTGTTCTTGCGTTATTTAACTTTATTACTGCCGGCTTTCAATACATGTCATCAGGAGGAGACTCTAAAGCTATTCAGGCAGCCTGGAACAAAATTATGTATTCTTTAATAGGATTAGTCCTTATGACCAGTGCGTTTGTATTGGCCGCAATATTTGGCTATCTTATCTTTAAAGATCCTTTGTTTATGTTGCGCCCTGCCATTTATGGGCCTCGATAAGTTATGGAAAAAATTTTTGCACAATCCAGAACAAATTTAGGTACTATTGGAGGTACTGGTTTAGGTCCGTTTTCAAATCCAAGCCAGGATCCTGTAGCTGCACTGCGAAATTTTACTCAAATTATTTCATCCATTATTGGAGTAATGACTGTTGCGGCAGGTATCTGGTTTATGTTCAATTTATTAATTGGGGCTATCCAGTGGATCAGTGCAGGCGCTGATAAAAACACACTTCAGCAGGCTCAACAAAGAATATTAAATGCTTTTTTGGGTCTAATAATTGTAGTAGCAGGCTGGACAATACTCGCCCTTGCAAGTAGATTTTTGGGATTAGATTTATTAATAGTAGATCCATCAAGTATTATTAACAACTTGACACCAGGAGGTGGAGGCGGTGGTTCAGTCGTCCCAGCAGAACTATGACAGTTTTTCAAATCGTTAATCCAGTCTTAACCGGAACACTCGGAAGAGGCACAACACAAACCGGTCTTACAAATGCTGGGAATTTAATCAGTGGTTTAATAAGCTTATTTCTCGTAATCGGGACTGTTGCTGCCCTCCTCTATATGATTTTGGGAGGAGTTGCCTGGATTGTAAGTGATGGAGACAAGGGCAAGCTCGAACAAGCAAGAAACAGAATCCTTCAGGCAATAGTGGGTCTTATTATTGTTGCTGCAGCTTGGGCTGTCTGGCTTTTATTAGGAAGGTTCTTGGGGATTAATTTCGAAAGTATTCCCTTTCCGTCTATAACAGGCAGATAATTCATCGTTGACAAAGCCAGCTAGATTGTCAACACTAGTAGTATTGAATATATCTTAATTATCTTATATAATTCATTTACATAAATGGAGGAATTATTTATATGAATCTTATCCCTAAAGTGTTTGCTCAAAGTCAACCAGTCATTTCTATAAATCAACCAGAAAACGTACGGATTGATCAGGTTGGAACACTTATCAGCGCAGTTGTGAGTGCTCTTTTAGTCATAGCAGCGCTTCTTGCTTTTCTTTATTTAGTACTCGGCGGTATTCAATGGATAACCTCAGGCGGCGACAAGTCAGGAATGGAAGCAGCCCGCAATAAAATAACGCAGGCAATCGTAGGATTGGTTATTGTTGCAGCAGCTTACGCTATCATGATTTTGATTTCCAACTTCTTAGGTATCAGCCTTTCAAGTCTAGAAATCCAACAACCATTCTAAAAGTTAGAATACGCTGCTTTTCTGCTCTCTAGCAATCGGATTGAGTGAGAATTTCTCTTCAACATACGCATTGCGAATACATGATTGTTTTGACACAATTACTATTGTGAAAACACTGACATTATTTATACTATTTTTGACTCTCCTTTTAACAGTAGTTTCACCAGTTTATGCCGCACAACCATGGGGAGAAAGCTGTTTATATGATGGTGATGTTGCAACGATTCAATGTCTTGTTCCCCTGTTTTCTAATGTAGTGAGAGCTGTGCTGCAGCTTGCCGGAGTTGTTTTATTTATCACGTTTGTTGTAGCGGGATTTAATTTCTTGCTATCTGGTGGTGATCCCAAAAGACTTCAACAAGCGAGAAGTACACTGACCTATGCTATAATGGGATTAGTCGTTATTGTTGTAGCGTATCTCATTATTCAATTAATATCGACAATAACAGGAGTACAAGGATTAGATCGATTTACTATACCAAATGGTTCAATAGAGTAATATGAAAAAATATTTGATATCTATCTTACTTTTTACAATTTTTTCCTTACCTATTGTTGTAAAAGCACAGTCTTCAATACCTTGTTATCCAAATCCCAGTGTTGGATGTATTAAAGACGCAAACAAAGATGCAGAACTAAATCAAACATTACACTTGGACGGATCGGGCACCTATTCGATGGGTGTAGCAATTACAGCTATAGCAGATAGTATTTTGACTGCGCCAAATAGTGACGGAACAATATCACAAAGAGATCTGCAAAGAAGTCTAGCTGGCCAAATAGTTCGTGGAGTTAATCTCGCATATACAACTCCTCCTGCTAATCTTGCACTGTGGATAGATGAAACTGGACAAAATTTAGGATTTATTCCTAAAACTACTTATGCGCAAAGTGCAGGATTTTCAGCTTTATCCCCAATCTTAAATGTTTGGAGAGCATTTAGAAATGTATCTTATGTTCTTTTGGCTGGTGCACTTATATTTATTGGGTTTATGGTAATGTTTAGAAAAAGAATTGACCCTCACACAGTTGTTACCGTCCAAAATGCTATTCCTCGAGTAATAATTACACTAATATTAATCACTTTCTCCTATGCCATTGCTGCTTTGCTATTAGAACTTATGTACTTAAGTCTTTATATAATCGTTGCGCTTATTTCAAGCGGATTTGGTAATAATTTTGAAGATCTGGCTAATATTTATATTAATCAAGGCGATGCATTTTCTCTTCTTGGCAGAATGATGTCACCACTTAATGACGTAGAGGGTGGTACTGGAGCACTTGCATCAATCATAGGTGGGATTGGAGGATCAATTTTAACTGGGGGAAGTGCGCCTGGGGCAGTTCTTGGAGCAATACTCGGTTTAGTAGCATCTGGTGCAGGCACGGTATTAGGAGGAGGTGGAGATTTTGGGACGGGATTTGTTACACCAGTTTTATGGCTTATTTTTGCAGTAGTCATCTTCTTTTTCTTTTTTAGAGTATTATTTATGCTTATTGGAGCGTATATTCAAATCCTGCTTGGCATTATTACTGCACCATTACAAATCTTACTTAATGTGTTTCCAGGCAATAATGCATTTCAATCCTGGCTCATGACCTTAATAGGAAACTTGGGAACTTTCGTCGTGGTTGCATCAATGCTAATGATCACAGGAGCTATAATAAGCAATATTGATGCTACCGGTGTCATGTGGGCACCACCACTGGTAGGTGGAGTTAATGCAAACTTTATTAAACTATTTATTGGTGTTGGTGGAATAATGCTAATTCCAAGCATGGTTAATTCATTTAAACAAATGCTTCAAGCTGGATCAGGGTTAGCAGCAGGTGGTGCGGCAGCTGGCTCAATTGGTGGATCGGTAGGATCATTAATGCAAATAGTCCATTTGGGAACTTCGATTGATCATTTAACTGGAGGGAGACTTGCAAAGCGCATTCCTGGATTAGGTGGTGGAGATGATCATGGTGCAAAACCGTAAATAAATCTCTGAATAACGCATCCCAAAAAAACTCAACTAATGATGTCCACCGCCACCATGTCCTCCCCCGCCTTTAACATCATCAGAACTAGTAATTCCCTGTACTGCTTGTGCTGTGGCCGCTGTAGCAATAATACCAGCAATTACTAAAGCAGCTAAGCGTGCTTTATATATTCTATACGGCCAACTACTAAAACGAATAACCTTCCCGTCACGGGTAACGGCTCTTTTAAGACCTAAGTAGTCTTCAAACCATTCCGCAGACTCTTTTGCCACATCATCAGGTAGACCTCCCAAGAGTAGTGCCAAATCTGAAGCCATTTCATGTCGTTCTCCTAGTCCTAACACCTCTGCGTGTGGACCAAACCATTCTTTCATGGGGGCTGATTTTTGAGCCGTTTCTAAAAACAACCAATCGTATAACGGTTTTACTGTTCCCAATTTCATATATCCACCAGACAGATACATCGCACCACGATATAATGGTTTCTCACCACCCAAATTGGGAATCACATTTAATAAACTCTCTATAGCTGCCAGATGTTTTTTCTTGTCAGGATCCAAGGCTTTAAAAACCATCTGTGGCACTTCTTTACCCAATATTGCATCTCCCCAACTTCTTACTAATACATCATGTTCGCCTAAACCTTTTCTTGCAAATCGTGAGGATATATTCAAGATTTCTGCGCTGGAAGGATTTTGCCCCCATGTGTTTGAACCCAATGCAGTTAACGGATTATCTAATTCTTTAATTCGAGCATCATCGAGAAACAACGTTGTTTTATATATGTCTCTATATTGGATTTGTGTTAATTCATGACTTTGTTTTGAACCCCATTCTCCGATTTCCTTCATCGTATTCAAAAACGATGCTGATGACTCATCACCTAAAGCTAGCGTTACTTCATCAACAACAGCCTGTTGTCTCTCGTTTAAATGGCCATGTTCATAGTTAATCGGTGAAACTCCGTTAAACGCGAGTTTTTCATTAATAATTCTATACCTTCTACTTAGAGCTTCGACGAGTTGAGAAGCGTTTTGAACAGGTTCACCATTTACACCTTTTATTCCATTAAACACACCATTCGCTCTCCATATATTAAATTGCTCAACTGCATCTTTTGATTTACCATCAATCATCACATCTAAAATTGTTTGCGGTCTGAATTCTGCAATTTCATGCCACATATCATGAATTTTATGTTCCGCTTTGTGATGATCATCATGTGATTCCGCACCTAAAAAATCTGCACCTGCCATACGCAATCTCATACCCATTGCAATTCCTCTGGCGTGACCTTCCCCTTGTCCATACATTTGATCTGCCTGTTTAATATATTCTGCAATTCTCCATGTCGATGAAAAATAATCATTATGCCCAGGAAATCCACCTAAAACACTTTCGCCTACTTTAGTTTTTATTGCATAAAATAAATCATCATTAGAGACATCTTCCCATCTTTTAGGGATATCTTTTTCTGATCTTCGAGAACCAGTTTTCATATCTACACTATAAAAAGATTCCAAATTACCAGGGTTTTCATTAAAATATTCTTGCAAAAACTCAAGAGCTTCTGGACTTCCCTTACTGATTCCTTGCCTGCTCATGTATTCATGAATTTGATGATCGACATCTCTTCCAATGCCTGTAGAATTTGCAGCCATTAAAGAAGCTTGCCTTAACATGGCTTTCTTACCTGGATTTAAACGCATGTAGCGCTCCATATGTCTAATAAGATCCATGCTTTCAATTAACATTTCGTTAGAATCACGTATGAATGATGATGGTTCCTGATCAATAGGTAACGGTTTTCTTGCTCGTAATAATGGCAATAAATCTCGTTGAGAAATTACGGCTACGTCTTCTGCTAACAACATTAGAGATTCAACATCACTTTCTTTGATTTTTCTTTTATTATTTCTCTCCTCTATTTCATTTTCTGGTAAAATTTTGTTAAGTGGATCATTACCTTTGCCAAAGGTATTACGGTACATATCGTTATACAATTCGGCTTCTTGTAATAATTCATTCTTTAATTTCTCATTAACTTCTTTATATGTATAAGCGGTAATCCTTCTTAATTTCCCGTCTTTATCTCTTCTCGCCTCATTTAACATTTCAATATATTTTTGATACACAACATCTACCATACCGCCTTCTTGAGATAAAACGTGATGCATTCCTTTGGTACCCACACCGCTCAAGATTTTTTTTGCCGATTCTGGATCTCCTGTTTTTGAAATAATATATGAAGAATACATTACTCCCATGCGGTAATTCAAAATATCTTTCACTTCTTCTAAATCTCTCATTCGTTGCTCCACAAATTGATCAACTAAACCATCACCATTTTGACTTAATAAATCATAATAACTTACTCCATCAATTTTTTTTCTTCTTAAAAATGTCAAAGCGTTCTCTCTAGTATTTCGCAGTGTAATATAATCCTGAAATAAACTGATTTGTTGTTGAATTTGTTGAGCGCTTTCTTGATTGGCGTTTTCAAATTCTTTACGCACACTTCGCAATAAATTTTCAACTCCACCAAAAGGATCTTCATACAATTCTTCTATGCCGTCCTCAGTAAGTTCAAACCGGCTAAGTCGATTAAACTCTTCGTTTTGAGGTCTTCTATTATTTAAATCACGAATTGAACGTTGTATAGAATCTTCTTCTGGATCATTTGATTGAGATTCAACATATGTATTAGTTTTTTTAGGATTTATCAATGACTCTTTTCTATCGTTAACTCTTCCTTTAACCTTCATTATCATTACTTTTTGCTCTTGAGTTAAATTGTTAAATTCTGAAGATTTTATAAGTTCATCAATTTCTCTATCATACAGGACTAGCCAATCTTCATCTTCAGATTGACCTGCATTTAACTTTTGCTCAAGCACTAAAATCTCATCTCTTATTTTTCCTACTGGTAATGATTCTAAATCAAGATCATATAAGATACCCACATCTTCTTTTAATACCTCTGCTAATTCTTGTATTTCAGGAATGTCACCGTATACTTTTTTCATTTCTTTAAGATACTCCTTGGCTTCCTTGGCAGCTGGAGATCCAAAGCCTGTGGCAACCGCAATACTAACCAAGTCTACAGCAACCTCTTTAGCAATATCTGAATCAGTTTTTCCTTCTTCTGGTTCTGAATATAATTTATTTACTGCTGCTAAGGTGCGTGCATCACTGGGATCAGTTTTGATAACAGCTCGCGCGTTATCAAAATTTGGGTTATCAATTTTTTCTTGTTTGTTTTTTTCAAAAACATCTAATGATTCACTATCCGGATCAATTTTTCCTAACCAATATGCCTCTGGAACTCTCGCACGAAGTTTTTGTTCCATGCTGGATTGTGCATCACGAAAAGTTTCGATAATTCCTTTAAAAGGTGGCAACACTTGTTTAACATCTTTTTCAGGTGGTGGAAACAATTTTTTAAAAACGTCTGGAATAGTACGTTTATCATCAGTTTTTAGCGGAGCTTTTACTGTTTTATCAGCTACTCTAGTAGTTATTTGTTTTGCAGCCTCAAGAAGAACCTCACCAATGGGCTTGGCTTTTTTTTCTTCTTCTTTTTTTGTGGCATCAAACCCTCCATACCGTTCTATTCTAGCCATACCTGTATTTTATCCCTTTATTACAATCTCCTCAAGCAGAAGACCTAATTTATTGCTTTTTTAAGACACTCATGGAACATACGGGAGATTGCGCTTAAATGCGTTCTTCTCTACCCTGGACAGAATCTTGTCAACTGATTGTTCATTTTTCAGAACATTTTTTACCTCTTCCTCGCTCTTTTGTTGATCAAAGTACAACTTTAAAGCACTATCTGCCTGCTCATAGGTAAAACCCAATTCCTGCTCATCTGACTGGCCTTCCCAAAGATTTGCAGACGGCGGCTTAGTCAGAATATTAGTGGGCACTTGTAAATACTCCGCAATTGTATAAATCTGTGTTTTATACATTTCCCGTAGTGGTTCTATGTCACTTGCTTCATCACCATACCGTGTATAGTACCCAAGATAATGCTCGCTTTTATTTTCTGTTCCTATGACAAGCGCATTTCTTTTTTTAGCCATATCATATAAAAGAATCATTCGAACACGAGCCATGATGTTTCCTTTTCGTATAGCATCCATAGTGTTGTCAAGCTTAACAAATACATCCACAATACTCTGAATATCCTGTTCTACTACGTGTTCAGCCGGTATACCACAGCTTGAAATGACCTCTCTGGCATGAAGGACAGACTGCTTACCTAATTCTCCATACGGCATCAGAACCGGAAACACATGCTCAACACCTAAAGCATTTACAGATAGACATAAACTTGTGGCTGAATCAACACCTCCTGAAACACCAATAACAACATCTTGAAAACCTTCTTTTGTTACAGTTGACTTGATAAATTGCGTAAGCTCATCAACAATAACACTCGGGTTAATGATAAATAGATCTTTGTTCATGAATGATATAAGTCATGTTCTGTTATATAGTCATTAACCGTAGGGGCAACAAAACCATATAAAGACAGACGACGCATGACCCTATCTCTTACTTTAGTAGAAGAAATATTGCTGACGATTAAACTACTGTCATTTACCATAGTCATATTCTCATATAACGGCTCGTTAGGATAACCATATCGAGGAAAAACAAAAAAAGGAAGTCGCTTAAGTAATTCTTTCCAGTTTCCCCATAAATGAAAGGTGGGTAACTGATCAGATCCAATGACAAAATGATACGTATGTTCTTGAGGCAAAAAAGGCAGCAAATTAATTGTGTTTCCATCTAATTGATTATCAATTTCTAGAGAGGAAACAGAAAATCTTGGTTCCTGGGACTCTTTAACCATACGTTCTACCATGGATAAACGATGTCTGGGATCTACAGCTTCTTTTCGAAATGTATGTTTATATGAAGGAAGAAACCATATTGCTTCACAGTCTGTAAAATCTAAAACTTGTTGTGCAATTAATAAATGTCCTAAATGTGGTGGATTAAACATCCCACCAAGTAAACCTACCTTCATATAATTTTTTTGGTATACCTCTCTCTTGAAGATCTTACTACTTTTTGTCTGTTTTGATTTCTGCTCTTTGGCAGTGGGAGTGTTATAGCAGAAAAGGGATTCGATGTTTGATTATCAATAGATAATTTTAATACTGTTTGGTAATTACCTAGCCCCACAAGTTCCTCTTCTTTATATTTTTGTCCAAACTCTCTTGACAGAATTTGTGCATCTTGTGCTCCTACGCTAAATGAAGCAATTGATCCGCAGTTACCAAAAATAGCTTTTTGAACGTCCTCATCTATTTGTCCAATATATTGATTTGCCAACATAAGATTTAGTCGATATTTTCTCGCTTCTGATAAAATTTTAATAAAAGATGATGTAGCAAAATTCTGAAACTCATCCACATATAAATAAAAATCTCGACGATCTTTTTCTTCTATATATACTCGATTCATAGCCGCCAGCTGCATTTTGGTAATCATCATTGCACCTAATAAAGCACTATTGTCTTCACCCAGTTTCCCTTGTGATAAGTTCACTAACACAATTTTACCTTGATTCATCATATCTTCTAGATTTATTGTCGAAACCGGACTGCCGACAATTTGACGAATTGTTTGAGAAGATAAAAACTGTCCAACTTTATTAAGAATTGGTGATATTACTTCACTTTTCATTTGTGGACTAAACTGCCCGAATTCATTTATCCAAAAATTTTTAAGCACTTGATCCTCTAACCTTTCTACAATTTTACTTCGATACTTCTCGTTGGCTAATAATTCTGGAACCTGTAACAGGGTTGCGTTAGGAACAGAAAGTAGCGTCAGAATCGTATTTCGCAAGATATATTCCAGTCTCGGTCCCCAACTATGGGCATAGAGTTTATAAAAAATAGACACTATTCCTGATGAGACAAGCTCTTTATATACAGGATTTTTAACTTCTAACGGGTTAAGGTGAAAAGGGTGTTCAATGTCTGCTGGATCTAAATATGCCACATCATTAATTCGATATGAAGGAATAAAATCCAACAACACATCACATAAATCTCCATGAGGATCAATAATCGCTACACCTTCTCCATTTCTCATATCATTAATAACCATGTTTGCAATCATGGTCGATTTTCCTGTTCCGGTTTTTCCAACAACATACAGATGTTTTCTTCTGTCATCTTTTTTTATACCAAATGTAGCAGTGGTATTTTTATACTCAGTTCTAGCAAAAAAGTTTATCTTTTTCTTCTCTTCTTCATTGTCTACAGACACAGGAAGGTTGTCTGGTGCCTCCCCTATTAAACGCGATCCCCAGGAAATATTTTTTACTAAAGATAGAGACAACCCAGGGGGATGCCAGAGAGAAGCTGTCTCAGAAACACTCAATATTTGATTTCGAGGAATAAAACCATCAGTCCGTTCCATCATTACTTTTACAAACTTATTTTTAAATATATTCCAAGGTTCAGATAATACCAATCCATTCCCCTCGCCCTGTGTAAAGACACCAAATGATCCAGCAAGTTCGTTGAGCACATGTTTAGCATGTTGCTGGTCTGGTCCTACCACCAACACCCGCAAAGCAGCTTTAAATCCTGTTTGTGTTGTTTTGGTTTCAATGAGTGATGCATACGGATGTGCTTTTGCCTTACCAGGATTATTGGGATCTGGAACACCTTTTGAGACAATTCGTGCCGCAGATTGTTGCCAACCATGTCCAGCTGGCCTCATCCATAATTGAATTGCTACTGCTTCTTTACTGGATAATTTAGCCATTTGACCGAACACACTGGCTAACATATCAATATCTTTTATTTCTCTATATGTTTTGAGTGGATAATAATACGAGTTTGATAATACTAACTGCCCTACTACATGCGGATGTGCTACGAAATGACTCATATAATCTTCTACTTCTAAAAAGATTAGTTTGGGATAGTGAGCAGTCATTTGACTCTGGACATATGTCACCAGTGTTTGGGGAATGTTAATAAACAAATGAATTCGTGTGTTTACTGAAATTATTTCAAAAGAAAACATGGGTGCAGTATGAGAACGAAATAATCTGCCCAATACTCCCCCGTGATGAGAAGAAGAGCCTAAAGCCGCAAAAATCTGTTCCATTGCCAATGGGGACTCTTCACTATCTTTACTGTTTCTTATTTCCAGCAAAATACGCTTATTTTCCATCTGTTTAATGGTATCACACAGCAATCAAGAATGAGAATTTGTGGTTAATCTACGTGAAATGAAAAAATATTAGTTTTCACGATCAGTACGCGACATTCTGCTTGCTTGAACACAAAAAAGCACTTACAATGATACATATGCTAGAACAGCACCCTGTTCCTCAAAATGTCACGACGTTTCAGTTTAGATTAATTGGTGACATGACGCTAAAACAATTCGGCTATCTTGCCGGGGGGGCGATATTGGCATACATTTCTTATAATTTACCTCTGCCATTCTTTTTTACGTATCCGTTAACTGCAATTTTTGCTTTTGGTGCAATTGGATTTGCCTTTATTCCTGTAGAAGAACGCCCTATGGATGTATGGTTTGTTTCTTTTGTAAAAAGCATCTATAGTCCTACTCAATATGTATGGCAACGTGAAGAGATGAGTTCTCCTAAACAATCTTCGCCAGTTATTGGTATGGGTCCATTAACTCAAATTATTGACCGCATTCTGCCTATCCCAAAACCACGTCAGGTGCCATCCACTTCACAACCTACAACAACGACACAGACTCAGTCACCACTTGCTCCGCTATCACAAGGTTTGTCTTTTTTAAAATCAAAATCTCTAAACCTGAACACTTCACAAAAGCCAGCGTTTCAATCACTAACTCCCGTTATGGCTAGTACACCTATCCCTCAAAAAACTGCAGGACAAACAAATCCACCACCAACTCCTGAACCTGCACAACAACCCGATGATTCCAAGCCGACTCTTACGAGTCTAGAGCAACGCCTAAAACAAATGGAGGAACAGCTGGAGAAAGAACGTCAAGAGAAACAACGCTTAGCCACAATCCACGAACAACTTTTACAAACTCAACAAGAAAAAAAATTATTAGAAGAAGAGCTGCAAAAAATTAAACAAAACATACAACCTTCTGTGCCAGATAAAAAGGATGATATTGTAAAGCAGGCAGGAATACCGGTTCCACCACAACAACCAGTAGTTTCTAGTTTATCGAGTCAACCAAATGTGATAACCGGCATTGTCCGTGAACAAAATGGTAATCTGCTGGTAGGCATTTTGGTCACAGTAAAAGACAAAGATGATATTCCAGTTAGAGCTCTTAAAACCAATAAATTGGGCCAGTTTGCTTCTTCTACTCCCTTAAACAATGGAACATATACGATAGAAGCAGAAGATCCCAAAAAACAATTTTCGTTTGATTTGGTTGATGTAACACTCTCTGGTCAAGCCTTAACACCACTTCAGCTTATTGCAAAATCAAAACAGCAACTCGAAAGACAACAACTTGAACGTGCTCTGTTTGGAAACAAACAATAATTTTTAATAAACATATATGTCTCAACCTGTCATTCCGATTCGTTCTTCATCACAACAATTTACCGAAATTGAAGATATTGACAGAGACTTAGTTATGTTTCGCGATGGTTCTTGCGCAATGATATTATCTACAACTGCTGTAAACTTTGGCCTGCTTTCTGAAAAAGAACAGGAATCATTGATATATGCTTATGCGGGGTTGTTAAATTCTCTGACGTTTCCCATGCAATTGCTCATTAGAACACAACAAAAAGATATTACTTCTTATCTTGAGGCACTCAAAGAACAAGAGCAAAAACAAAAAAACCCAAAGCTTGCGTACAGTATTCATGGATATAGAGAATTTATTTCTCAAACAGTAAAAGAAAAAAATGTCTTAGATAAAAAATTTTATTTGGTTATTCCCTTTTCCAGCCTTGAAATTGGGAATTCGGCAAATGTTCTTTTTGGCAGCAAACAAAAAGGCCTTCCTTACCCAAAGGCACATATATTTGACAGAGCACAGATGGTGTTAGCACCGAAGAAAGACCAGATGATTCGCTTGGTGAGCAGACTGGGTTTAAAAGTAGATCAACTCAATACGGCTCAGTTAAAACGGTTTTTCTTTACTGTATACAATCCTGGAATACCCATACCTGAAAGCATGACCGAAGAAAATTCTATAAAGGATACTCCATGAAAGTAACAGATATAGTTAAAAAGTTTCTGAATCCAATGCCTGAAAACACACCCGTTAAACACACGACGTCTGGCCCGCTTCTTGTTCGTGATATTATTGCCCCACCGGCGATAGAAGTTGATTTTGACTATATTAAAATTGGAGAATATTATTTTCGAACGCTTTTTGTTGCTGGATATCCACGTTTTGTTTCTGCAAATTGGCTAGAGCCGATTATCAGCTTTGATCACACGCTTGATATTTCAATGTTTATATATCCCAGCAGATCTGAAGAAATTTTAAGCAATCTAAAACGAAAAGTCGGAGAGATGGAGGCGACCATTCAATCAGATCTTAAACGAGGAAGGGTTATTGAACCATCCGTTCAAATAGCACTCGAAGATGCACTCACACTGCAACAGGAGTTGGCCAAGGGAGCAGAACGCTTTTTTCAATTTGGTTTGTATATAACCATTCCCGCTAAATCAAAAGAGGATCTTGATAAAACAACAAAACAGGTAGAATCAACGCTTGGATCTTTATTAATTATTGCCAAACGCGCCATTTTACAGATGGAAGAAGCGTTTAAGACAACACTTCCTATGGGTCAGGACAGACTGGTTGTTACAAGAAACATGGACACAACCTCACTTGCCACCACATTTCCTTTTACAACCTCTGAGCTGACAGCAAACGAGGGGATTTTATATGGCATCAATGAACATAATGACAGTTTGGTAATTTTTGACCGTTTTAGCTTAGAAAACGCAAACACCCTGGTGTTTGGAAAGTCTGGATCAGGAAAAAGCTACACAGTAAAACTAGAAATTATTCGAAGCCTCATGTTTGATACTGAAGTGATTGTTATTGATCCTGAAAACGAATATGAGTCTTTGACGCATACGCTTGGCGGAGAATATATACGATTTAGTTTTGATAGTCCCACTAAAATTAATCCATTTGATTTAGCCTTATTAAAAAATAGCGAAGAAAGTGAACTGAATCAAAAAATATTATCTTTACACGGCTTTTTTAAAGTAGTTATGGGAGAACTTAACCCATCAGAAGACGCTCTTTTAGATCAAGCTCTTATTCTTACATATAAACTACGCGGTATTACTCCAGATCCCTCAACACAATCACAAGAACCGCCTCTTATGGAAGATCTCTATAAAGTATTAATTGGCATGGAAAACACCATGGCAAAGAGCTTGGCAGACAGAATTGAAAAGTTTGTAAAGGGCAGCTTGGTGGGAATATTTGATAAACAAACTAACATTGAAATACGAAACCACCTGACCGTTTTTTCGATAAGGGATCTTGAGGATTCTCTGCGTCCAATTGCTATGTATCTTATTTTGGATTACATTTGGACTCGGGTTAAGCGTGAGAAAAAACGACGAATTCTTATCGTAGATGAGGCTTGGTATATGATGAGGTTTCCTGATTCTGCAGAATTTCTCAACTCAATAGCAAAAAGAGCTCGAAAGTACTATTTAGGAGTAACAACAATTACTCAGGATGTAGAAGATTTTCTTTCTGTTGATTTGGGTAAAACGATTATTTCTAATAGTAGTTTGCAGTTTCTCATGAAGCAATCACCTTCCGCTGTAGATAAGGTCGCAGAAGTGTTTAATTTATCTGAGGGAGAAAAACATTTGTTAATGGCTGCCGACGTTGGCGAGGGGTTGTTGTTTGCGGGCCCTGCACATGCTGCAATACGTGTTATCGCCTCTCCTGAGGAACATGCGCTTGCAACCACAAAGCCTCAAGAATTAGAGCAGAGAGCCAAAGAAGAAGAAAGAAAAGAACAAAACAGTAAACCCCCTGTGTCTCCTACCCCACCTTCTGCCCCACCATCTCCTTCAAATACAACAACTGTTGTAGATGTGTCTCCATCTCAACAGCAAAACAGACCAGTTTTTACTACAGAAACAGTAAATATAAATTCCACATAACCCAATGGCTTTTTCTTTACAACAACTACAACGATATCAAAATGTTTTAGAATCTCCTCTCGAAGGAGGCCTATCACCAGATCCTTATTTATTTATAGAATCTATCGCCTATCTTTCTAAGTTTCATGAAGGGAGAGCGGCCATTAACATTCTTCCACGAGAAAAACGTCAACTCATAGAAACTAAACTCTTAAAAGAGGTTCCCCTGGAACAAGATGAAATTTCGATGTTTTATGAGCTGCAAAAAGCGCTTCTTGATAATTTAACTGTTATTAAAACACTGTTGGAAGACGGGATTGATCCAGAAATAAAACAGCAAGCCGATATTTCAAGAAATACCGTAGAGGCTATAAACAGTGTTTCAACAGACAAAGAACAAACCAGACAACAATGGAAGCAAACCAAAGAAGCGATAATAAAAGATTGGATAAGATTTTCCAGAGCTGATATTTCAGATAGTCAAAGGCAGGAACTTGAGCGAACGCTTAATAAGCTTAACCAGTTTACGTCCTCACGAGAAGTGTTTTCTTTTTTAGACACAGAATCAGAACGCATAACAGCTCATTCACCAGCGAATTATTTAAACAACCGCTCCAGTGTTCCAGTTCAAGAGTATCGGGAAGCAGAAGAAGCCATTACTTACGCTAATAATCGGATAGCCTTGCTTTCCGCTATGACAGATACAGTAGAATTTTCTTCTCGGGATGTGCCCCTTGTTGATCCTCACCTTCCTGCTGGAAAATCATCTTATCCGGACATGCGTCTCTATTTAAAAGCACAAGCGGTGTTACATAAAGACCCGAGGTTAAAACAGCTTAACAAAGAGAGAGAACAGATGGCTTTGTTAGCAGTAAACGCCGCAGCTCTTTCTCAAAGCCAGCTCCCTGAATCATTAACAAGAAATGATCCGGAAATTGCTGAACAGACACTGCGAGCGGTGCTTGAACAGAAGTTTGGTGTTCTAAATGATAATCGCCTTACTCAGCTCATTGGCGACACCAGCAATCCAGAGACTGTTCAAAAAACATTAAGGGCAGTATTGTTTATTGATGCTGCTGTAACAGCGCAAGAAAATAAAACAACAAAACTGGCAAGACTTTTTTTTGAATCAACAGCCTTTGATCAATTTCAGCAATTCATTAAAAAACAGGCTCAAGAGAACAACAGTGCGTCTCTGTTGGGAATCACACAGGAACTGTTTTCAAGTTTAACAACCGCTGCTCAAAATCCAGAAACCAATACGTTTTTACCGTATATTATGGGAATATACCTATCAGAAGGAACTGGAAAACCCAAAAGCCTGTTGGAACAACTACTTAATAAAGGACAGCAAGCTGGAGATAACCAACTACTATTACTAGAAGGAGCAAAAGAATTCGTTTTCGCTTCACTAAACGATTCAAACAACAAAACCATCTACATACCTCATCAGTTCCTACTCTCTTCTCTTTTGTCACAACAAAACCTTTTTTTCCGTGTTGCTAATCGGTTTTTTTCCTTTGGTAATTATATTACCCCAGATAATTCAACTAAACGAGAACTAAGATCAGTGGGTGTTCAGACACGAAATGTATTGCTAGATGGATTAAGTGTTGCTGGACGTTCCTTCCCGAAGCCTTTTTCCTTGGTTTCTCGCGCTTTGGGCAGTCTATTTTCTCCTTCTCCGGGCAGGATGGCAGTAAATGCAGCTGCCTTTTTTGTAAAGAAAAACCCTGTGTTTTGGATTGTGACAGGTGTAATTATTGTGCTAATTACACTAATTATACTTCCTCAACTCTCTTCTCTGGATTCTCTACAAAGAAACATGATGGGTGAGTCTATTCAAACGGGAGGCGGCGGCGGAACAAATTACAGTAGTTTTGTTTGCGAAGCAGACGATCCTTCTTGTCAGCCTTGTGATCCAGCAACAGAAAGCTGCAGTTGGCCTGTAAACAACGGGTGTATAACCAATGGACCTGGTCCACAACACAAGACTAGTCCAGGCGGGGCAGCGATAGATATTAACGCACGTTTTGGTACAGGTGTGACTGCAACACATGATGGCGTGGTAGTTGGATTTAAATTTACAGACCCGGAAAACAAGTTTTCTTCAACGCCAGACTATGGAAACTACGTCAAGATCCGTGGTGTTCGTGCAGGAAAAACCTTCTATACAATTTATTCTCATCTTCGTCCTGTTGATCCTATTGGCATGTTTAATGGTTTACCTGTCAAATCTGGTGAAGTTATTGGTTTTGTAGACAATACCGGATATTCTTTTGGAACACATTTACATTATGAGGTTATTGGACTTCCTCTTGAAGCGTTGTTCCCTTTTCCAACGACTCGGGGAACATGTGTGAACCGCTAGTGTTGGTGATACAATATTTTTATGAAGCATGGCAAAAAAGTTCTGTTTGTTGCAGTAATACTAGTTGTTGGTATTGCTGCGTTTGTGTACACAAGAACACAACAAACCGCGTCTCCCCAGCAACTACCAGTCGTTTCTGACACCCAAAGCCTGGGTGTTTCTCCTAATTATTCAGACATATCACTCTCTCCTGTGTTTGTTTTGCCACAGAATGTAAACGTACCAGAATCTCTCCCGGAATATGCAGTAACATATGATATAAACGTGACTGGTTCTCTCCAGGAATTAGCAGATTTATTATTAATAAACACTCCTTCTAGAGAAAATTATGGTCTCGTTGAATGGAATAGCGAAGATTTTTTTCTTTCCTACAATACTCGTGACCAATCCGTTGCAATTACTCGTTTAAATCCTTCTTCTGATTTATTACAAAACCAAACCGAGCTGTTTGATGTGCTTAGACGCTCTGGGTTTCTTTCTTCAAATATTACGTTTAAAGAAGTATTAAACACTACTCTCAAAGGTGTTGATGGTGGAATTGGACCGCTGGCGGTTCAACAGTTTTCCGCGCATATTGACGCTTATCCTCTTTTTTTCTCTCTCGCTGATTCTGTATGGTTGTCTCTTAGAAAAACTCCTCAAGGGGCTGTGGACACTGTTTCTTTTACTATCCCCCCAAATCAGGCGACGAAAGAACAAACAAAAAAAACATTTTCTCTACCTCAGATATTAGAACTTTTAAACTCTGGTAAAGGAACACTGTTTTCTGCAGATTTTCAGGTAAATAAAGAATTTGGCACAATACCTAATTTTACAACAGTAACCGTTTCCTCCCTCTCTGTTGCGTATCTTCTTTCCGCAAATAATACTCTGGCAAAACCGGTATTCGTGTTGCAAGGAATAGGCACGGGTTCAGGTAGAGCACAAGAGGTTATCTATCTCCTTCCTGCAACAAATTAGCCCTGGATTCTAACCGGCATGATTATGTGCAAAAAGTCTTCTCTTTTGGGTATTCTAAACACCACCGGACTAAGCGCTCCTGAAAGCCGAATGATTAATTGATCAGACTTTACATTCGATAAAAACTCTATGAGAAACCTGCTGTTTAAGGCAACGGTAGCATCTTCCCCTTCTACTTCTGCCTCTAGCTCTACTTTGTTTTCTCCTATTTGTGGCGTATTAGCGCTTACTTCTAGCGTTCCTGGAGAAATTGAAAAACGAAGAACCCCTGCACTGTCTCTTGCAAAAATACTTGCAGACTTAACTGCTCGCGTTAACTCTTCGGTGTCTATGGTTACTGCTGTCTCATGAACAGAAGGAATGATTTTTTTATAATTAGGATAGTCTCCCTCTATTCTTCTGGTTGAAAGTTGTGTGTCTCCAAATGTAAAAGTTAATTGTCCATCTATTGATTCTGTAATGCGTATGCGTTCTGCTTCTTTTTCATCATTTCCTTGTTTAATTACCTCTGTTACAGCTCTTGCTGGAATCACTATTGGTTGTGAAGAAACCTTGTCTTTCCCCTTTAAAGAAGCCATAGACATTCTATAGCCATCGGTTGAAACGACGGTCGTTCCTTCTTCTGTTGGCTCCATTCTAACCCCCGTCAACAACGGTCTTGCTTCGTCTGTTGCAGCAGAAAACGAAACTAAGGAAAGAGAAGTTAATAGTTCTTCTTTTACCAGGTCTGTTCCTGTATTGCTAGTAACTTCTGGTGTTGGTGGAAACTCTGCTGCTACAAAGCTGGGTATTTTTGCTTTACTTCTGTTACTTTCGATTACTATCGTTTCTTTTTCTACCACTACAGAAACTGTTCCCCTAGAAAGAGAGGATAAAAATTCCTGAACTATTTTGGCCGGTAGACAACAACGTCCTTCTTTTTCTATTTTTCCCGGTAATGCAGTTTTGATGGTTGTTTCAAGATTTGTTGCGGTTATTGAAATTGCACCATTTTCTGCTATGAGCAAACAATAACTCAGTATTGGCAGTTGAGGTTTTGTCTGTATAATTCTCGTTACTTTATTCATTGCTTTTATAAAGTGTTCCTGAAGACAAGTAATGTTCATGCGTTCCTTTCTTAATTAAATTAAATAGTAATAGTATATAGAAATGGTCGTGGAAAAGTGTATATCTTTTTGATTTGTTTATCAAATCAACAAAATTCCTCTTTTCTTTTTTGGATATTTCGGTTTTTTCTGTTGATAAAGACGTGGATAAATCAGGTCTCCTTGTTGATATGTGGAAAAACAAAAAAATCTACGTGAATAACTGAGACCTTATCCCCACAAGAGCGTCTTTCATTTGTTGATTTGTTAACAACTCCTTTTCGATTGTTTCAATACCATGAAGGACTGTTGAATGATCCCTTCCTCCCAAAAGCCCACCGATATCATCAAGCGTTACTTTTAGCTCTTTGTAGCAAAGGTACATAATCAATTGACGTGGGCGGGCGATTGGTCTATCTCTTTTGGGTCCCTTAAGGTGCATTGGTTTAATTTCAAAATACGCAGAAACAGCCTCCAAAATGTCTAGAGGAGTTACGCGTTTAGAAAATGACTGTTTAGAAGAAACAGCCTGTGGTTGAGGACTTTCTGGGTCTATGTTTAACATCCTTCCTACTGTTTCCGGAGAAATTTCAATTTTTTTGATCGCAACCTCATTTAATAGTTTTCGTAAAAATCCTTCTAACGCACGCGTGTCTGTGTGGGCAGAAGCTATTAGTTGAGCAACCTGGCTTGAAACAGGTATGTTTAATGCCTGTGCTTTTATGTTTACGATAGCAACTCGCAGCTCAAAATCTGGTGCTGCTACATCGACGGTTAAACCACCCTCAAAACGAGACCTGAGCCTGTCTTCAAGTTTTGCTATTTCTGAAGGGGGTCTATCGCTTGTAAGGATAATTTGCCCTCCTTCTCTGTGCACCGCATTAAACGTATGGAAAAACTCTTCTTGAGCAGTTTGTTTGCCAGCAATAAATTGAACATCATCTATAAGAAGAAGCTCTGCCGAGCGATAGCGCTGCTTAAGCTGAAGGCCCGTTTTTTTTTGTATTGCCTCAACTATCTGGTTTAGAAACTCTTCACCCATAGCGTAGACAATTTTTATATGTGGTCTTTTTTTTAGCACTTCATTTGCTACTGCATGCATAAGGTGTGTTTTTCCCACACCAACACCACCATATAAAAACAACGGGTTGTATGCTGTTCCTGGAGAACGTGCCACCGCTGTTGCAGCAGCGTGTGCCAGTTGATTGCTGGGAGACACAGCGAACGATTCAAATGTTGCATCTGGTCGAATATGCAGTTTTTTTGCTATGGAAGCAACATCTTGAGAAGAACGAACCACCTGTTCTGCAAACAACGGGCCAGCTAATTCTGGTTTTAAATCAGATTTTTTTACCAAAGAAGTAAACACGAGACTTGTGTTTTCTTTTGTTAGTTGGTCTAGAATTCCCTTTATCAGTGAATAGTACCGTGATTCTACCGTAAGCCGCATCCCTGGATTTATGGCTATAGTGGCTACTCCCTGATGAAAGCTTTGGAGTTCTGATTTTGCGAACGCTGTTTTATAAATTGCCTCAGAAACACTCATTTCCAACTCTGATTGTACTGATTTCCAAAGTTTGACTGTATCCATAGAAGAAACCACAAGGGGCAAACACAAGTGGGTAAAAGTATCCACATCTTATGAAGAATTATCCACACTCGCAAGAGGCAGATTTAAGGTTTTTTGAAAACTTATCCACTGTCTTTTTTATTCTTGTTTGGATTCTTCAGAAGAAGCCGCTTCTGTTGTGGGTGTCTCTTCTGTCTCCTCTTTTGCTTCTGATTCTGCAGCTTCTGTTGCAACTGGCTCTTCTTCTACAACAATTGCGCCGATTTTTACAACAGTTTCTTCAGCGTCTGATAAAACGGTTACCCCTTCTGGGACAACGAGGTCTTTCACCGTTTTTTCACTGTCAACCACAGCCAGAGCATCAATGTTGATAACTAAAGATTCTGGAATTTCTGAAGGAAGGGCTTCAATTTCTATTTCTTGCAGGACCTGAATAAGGGTACCTAAGCCCTCTTTAACAGCAGGCGCTTCTCCTTCTATCGTGATCGGGATCATGGTTTTCATTTTTTCCTTTAAGTTTACCTTCAACAATTCAACATGTAACACTTCTTTTGTAACGGGATGTTGTTGGACGACATGAATTAAAACCGGATGTTTGGATCCATCAATGAGCAAATCAACCAGGTGTGTTTGCCCAGCTTCTTCATATGCTTTTTTGAAATTTACTGTTGGAATTTCGATTGATATACTTTCAAACCCTTTTCCATAAACAGATGCAGGAAGTTTACCCTCTTTGCGAAGGTGTTTTACCTTGTGTCCAAGGGTTTTTCTTTTTTCTGCTTGTAATGAAATTGTTTTATTCATGGGTCCTCCGAAACAAACGAAACAGATAGTAATTCGTCGCGTTGTAACTTCGTATTGTACGTAATTTGGCCGTTGTTTGCAACTAAATCACCAGGAAGGGTTTTTTGTATAGTATAGTTGGGAGATAGGCTGGCAACCAGAGTAAAAGGAGTTGAATGAGTTCCGGGCTGCTTGTATACAGAAAGGGCATATGAGCTGGGTACAAAAGAAACAGGTTGTGAAGACAAAACGGTGACGTTGGTTTTTTCGTTTTGTTTCGTGGTCAAAGCTAGTCCAAGTGTTAGTAATCCAGGTTGTTCGTCTAGTATTTCAGCATAAGGCAGAGGTGTTGCACTCGTTGTAGCCACCTGTAGAGAAAGCTGAACACCGTTTACTTGAACAGATTGAATTGATGTTCCTGTTGGATAGTAGACCCTGGTATAAGATGTATAGTCCCCTCCCCCAACAGATTGCCTGTTTATATCATGTTCCCACTCAAGTGAATCTTTTCTGTTTAGTTCCAGTGGAGAGAGAGACACAAACCTACTAAAAGAGCGTTCTACATGAGTATTGGATTTGTTAACTCCCAGATTTGCTTCAACCACAGCAAACAAGTCTTTTAGGCAGTACGTCTCACTGTCAACAGTACATACTGTTTCTGGAGGAAACTCTCCACTCCACCTTAATGAAGTAAATTCTTCTTGAAGACCAGCTTCTGTTGAAAACAACTGAATGTTTTTATTTTCTAAAGAGGTTGATAAAAGAACCCCAAGCTTAAGGTATTCAGCAAACGACAAACCGGTTAGTTTGTTTTTTAGTACATACGCCAAGTTGGTAATTATATTCTTTTTTTGTTGTGATCCAGGGAAAAAAGAGTCGTGTATGGTTGTGTGAAGATGTTCAAACACAGAATCCGAAGTAACAGAAATATTATATTCGGGTATTGATAAAGGTCCAGTAATGTTGAGAAGCTCCTCAACAAACGGTAGTGTTATGGCAATGACACCATCTACAGATTGACCCGTAGATTTTTCATAAAACCAGACAGCCTTCTTTGCGCTATCCTCAAAATTTGCAGACCAGTTACTGTCTCTCAGGTACCAGTGTTCTTGATTAAGTATTGTTCTAATAGGTAAAGGAGGGTCTACGTGGCCTTTTAGTTGGCCATCTATGCTATACACATCTTCAATAGTTAACGTTTTTATCTGGTTTTGTTCAAAGCGTAAAAGACCGACTGTTCCTATAAATCCCCCGGTAGGACGGAGCTCCCTGTTGTTTTGTAGTAAAATTAAATAATGCTTGTTTTTCGAACCCCCAGAAATCGAAGGATAGAGATTTGCTAAAAAAGATAACGAGTTACCACTTTGTTGAATTGATGTTAAATATGACACTGTTGATGTTAACCGAGAGCGTATTGGGCTTTTGTTAATCACCATATTGCTTGATGATGTCAACACTTTTAAATCACTGAGTAGCAAGGAAAAGTCTGGCGCAAGTTCTCTCCAAACCTCTCCCAACTGATTAATGTTTATAAGCAAAGACCCATTTTTCTCTGCTAACGCCTGGATTACGCCTGTTGTTGTGTGGTGTTTTGATACTACGTCTAACATGTGGTAAGCGCGGTCGCTTATGGCCAATACTCGCTTGTATGGAGTTGAAAAAGAAAATGGGCTAACAGGTAGTACAATTGCCGCGCCGGTAACGGTAGATACTCTAAGAGCAATTTTTGTTACCTGTATAAGTGGTATTGAGGGTTTTTCTATCAAGCTGTTTAAAAGAAAGAAGCTTAGTACAGATGAGCCAATATGTAAACAGAAGACCGTGACTAAAGCAACAAATGTGTGCCTAATAAACAATCCAGCCGGGAAAGCTTTTCTTGATTTGCGTTGATAGGTCGTTTTTAAGAGTTGATCTATCAGTAATTCCTTTTGCTGCCAGTTGACATGGTGCTTTTCTCTTGTGCTGTTTTGCTGGTCAGAAAACGTGGGTTTGGCAGCAGGAGTCGTTTCCTTAATAATCTCGTTTTCAGACGAGACAGGATGTATCTGTAAAACCCTCTCACTTCCTGAAAAAAGGAACCCAAAAACCACACGAGCATCATCCCTTTTAAGAACACTATTGGATATTATCGCAACCTTTGCGTCAAAAACTGACGAGAGTTTGTGTGCTTCATCTATGTTTGTGTTTATTGCCAATATAAGGCGCCGATTTGCTTTTCTTATGGGAAATGCGTTAATTTTTTTTAGTTCATCTGCTGTTCCGGTAATAATCTGATATAAACAGGCTTCTCCTGCCTTATAATTATCTATTACAGTTAGATTGTAAGACAAAAAATAATCCCGTAATTTTTCTAGATAGTGAAGATTTGTCCCATCAAAACAAACCAAACTAGCCTCATTAGGCAGTGGTGTGTTATTAATGGTGAGACTGGTTGACATAGACTACGGAGAATCCTTTCATTAGTATGCCACAGCTGGTGACCGAAAAAAACGCCCCACATTACTCTAGGTTATGCTATTTATTGAACGCTACATGAGCAAGAAAGAAGAAGAATATAAGAGAATTATAAAGAACTATTATCAAGAGCTTCGTTAACAAGTCTGTCTGCTTGTTTGTTTTGTTCTCTTTTTACATGGGTAAAACGAACTTCTCTCCCCCACTTTGTTATAAGAATTTTTATATCAGAAGAATACGTTTGTAAGGTTTTATCTTTTATTTTATAAACACCATTTAATTGTTTGACAACTAATTCTGAATCAAGAAAAAAATCAATGTCATCTCTTTCCATATTGTTAGAAATCACAAACAGTAACGCGTCTTTCACAGCGAAATATTCTGCAACATTGTTAGTTGTTACACCGAGACGTTTTCCGTAATTAGCAATGAGTGAAGATTGTTTTTGAATAACAACGCCGATTGCTGCCTGGCCCGGGTTGCCTCTTGATCCCCCATCTGTATGAATGATGTATGTCATAAGAACGAAGTATAACAGTGTAATTTAGTTACGAAAAGAACGAAGCGATAAAACACCAGCGATCAACACCAGTACTTCTGCAACCACTGTAATTAACGCTGCTGCTTGTGGACCGTACGTTGGTATAAACAGCAAGTTAAAGGTTATGTTGAGAACTGCGGCAACGCCATATATAAGCGTCAAAGATTTATTTTTACCTTTCGCTATTAACGTCCACATCACCAGGTTTGATAAAAAGAAAATCGGAAACGCTACAGAAAGCAGTCTGAGTAAAGAAACAGCATTAACAAAAGCCGGATTTATATATGTAAGTATTGGAGAAATAAACCAGGTTCCAAGAGACGCTATAAAACCCAAAGAACATAGGATAAAAGCAGCTTGACTCACTGTGGACTGGAATTGTTTTGGCTGTTTTGCATCTCTTAACATGAGCGGGTATAAGCTGTTCATAAAAAAGACTGGAATAACTAACGGGAACTCGAAAATTTTAAACGCTAAATTATATGCACCAACTTCAACCGTTGATCTACTGAGAGTAAGGATGATGCTATCAATACGAAAGTAGAGGAGGTTAAAAAACAATGTAATACTTAATGGTGCTGCATCTCGCAATAGATAGGCAAAATGCCTAAGGTGCCAAACAGGTAGGGGAGAGGTAAACTTTTTTACGAGTAAGAGTGATAATAACGCTGTACCAAACGTGCCGATACCCAACAACGATACTGCCCAAAGGACGGAATTAGAAAGAAAAAAAACACTTGCCAGAGTAAAAAGGGAACCAATCGTTAACGCAATTGCTCCCCTGTCATATCTCAACAGTTTTTGAAACTGCGCATTTGTGGTTGTTATGACTGCATGACTAAGTATGGAAAAAGAATATATAAGAATACCCCATCGTACGAGCGTTGTATAACCCTGGTTTTGACCTGTTGGTAAAAAGAAAAGCAATGCTAAACAAAGGGCAATTGCAAGAAAGGCTATTGTTAAGCGGAGACCCAGTAGTTCCTGCCATGTAACGGTTTCTTTTTCCTTATTAATTCGCAGATAAGAGGCGTTTAATCCTAAATCAACCAACAGATAAAAAAATGGAACGTAGGTAATAATTTTACTAAAATCTCCAAACCCTTCAGCACCAAGTATTTTTGCAAGGTAAATACTAATAATAAACATTGTTCCAGAAGAAACAAATCGAGCAAACAGTTGGACAATGGTGTTATCAGCAATTACTCTATATCGAGAAATTCCCATGGATTAATTGTAGACGCATTTCTTACAAAAGAGAAATCAAAAAAACACCTTATGCGTGCTTGTTTAGGATATAAAAAGAAGACAGCACAACAGTCAAGAGTAATTGACCCTGGTGCAACGAGTAGAAATAATGATCTGTTATCCCAATAAGTATAATTGGAATGAAAACATATGAATGTTCGGTAAGAATTCGTTTCATACTATATAAAAAATGTTGCATGAGGAGAATAATAATTAATACACCAAATAAACCAAATTCGCTTAAGAAAAGTACATATATGTTGTGGACCGGCTGTAAAAAATAAATTGATCTTGAAACCAAATACTCAGGTAGAACAGTTAAAAAATTACCAAGTCCAACTCCAGTAAGCCAGTAGTCTGCAATTATAGAAAAAGCCGCTTCATTTAACTGTCTTCTTACAAGAAACGATTCTGTGTTAGATACCTGTATAAGAGAAAAGGGTAGCGTGGAAAAGATCATTGTGCCTGCAATGAGTAATCCCACTATCGATTTTTTTGTTTGTGATAGAGAAGACATGAAAACGAGACCAACTATAAAGCTAATCCAGGCAGTACGGCTGAATGTAAGCAGCAGAGCCATTAGAGGTAACGATAAAACGCTAAGAAACATCACTTTTTCATTGGGAAGGAGAGAGTAGAGTTGTGAGGTTTTTAGCCATGCCACAAGAAGTTTTTTTTGTTTTATAGTCATGAGCAGCATTAATGCGAGAAACCCACCGAAGACATTGGGATGTGCAAAAGTCCCATACGCTCTTATGGTTTGCCAACAGGCAGATGATACCTCAAAAGGATAACAAAAGAAAAACTTGGCAATGTTCAATGTTTGATTATCAAACGAACGTTCTCCTAACCAGTAAAATCCCACTGATTGTTGTTTTAATACCTGCAAAATACCTATGCCTGATACCCAAAAAGATGAAAGTAATAAAGGAATGGTTACTTGAAGGATTGAAAAGTTGTTTTTTATAATATATACACTTAAAAAACACAGTTTAATAACCACCAGCCATTTAAATGCACTAACAATAGGAACCGAAGAAAAGAATATGTTAACAAACACCAGAAGGCATAGAGGTAAAAAAACACGCATCGCCATTGAGTTTTTTAGAGTAAGCAACAACTTTTTTTGTTCCAATGCCCAACAACTCAACATAATTACTAACACTATGTCTGTAGCGTAGAGGATGGGGGAGAGGTAATCGACCTGCCTGCCCAATACATAGGCCCAATCAGGCCAAAAGTAATAATTTAGTTGTACAGGAAGAAAAAAGAGAAATACATAAAACAGTTTTTTATGGTAAGAAAAAATACTCACTCGCATTATACATCATGCTATCACTCTTCTTTGAGAAAAGTAGAGTTGTAAAAAATAGATTATTTTAAAGGAGTATCTTCTGAGGGCGTTGTTTCTTTTGGTTTAACGACCAATACTCTTCTCGTTCCATCACCTTCAGATTCAGTTTGTACTCTGTCGTCTCCTGAAAGTGTTAAGTGAACGACTCTTCGTTCTGAAGGAGATAAATTCGTAAGTTCAACTGGTCTACCCGTTTCAAGAACTCGTTCTGCGGCTCTTTGTGCTAAATACATTAATGACTCTTCTCTTTTTTCTCGGTAATCATTTACATTTACGTATGCTTTTACAGAACCAAGTTTTTTTGCAATGATCATGGAAAGAATAATTTGAAAGCTTTCGAGTGTGCGGCCATGATACCCAATGAGAATACCAGTTTCTTCTGTTGAAATATGAATTCTGTAGGCATCGGTTTCATCAGTATTTACTTCAACAGAACCATCAATGCCAAGCAAAGATAAGAAATCAGTTGTAAGGTCTTTTACGATTTGTTTTGTTTCGTCTGTTGGTTTATCCATATTTTTTATTAATGATACGTTGCTGAATAATACCAAAAATCCCAAAAACATTCCAGTAGAGGGCTAAACCGATAGGGAATTGGTAAGCAAAAAACCCAAACATTAACGGTGATATGATGGCCATCTGTTTTTGAACTTCAGCTGCCATATCTTCTGTTTTTGGTTCTTCCTTTTCTGCTTTCTTGGGAGCGGTAATGGCCTGTGATGCTGTGTTTTGTTTAATCATTAATTGGGTTTGATACCATTGTAGTAGGGCTGTAAGTATAGGGATAATAAAAAGCCAATATCCTGCAGTTTGCCATTGACTTGGCTTTAGGGCTAAGTTTATGCCAAGAAACGATAAATCAATTGTTTCCAGACGCAAAAAAGGAAAATAGACGACTTGATTGATATTTGCAAGCATTTGTGACATGTCAGTATTACTAAAAACCTGATAAAACACATTATACAGAGCGATTAACACAGGCATCTGCAGAAGCAGAGGAAGACAACCTGCTGCAGGGTTTACTCCATGTTCTTTGTATAATTCCATTTGAGCTTTTTGAAGTGCTGTTCTATCGCCTTTGTGTTTTTTTGCCAACTCATCCATGTGTGGCTTGAGTTTCTGCATTTTTTTTGCGGATTTCATCTGAACAGCCATAAATGGCCATAGTATGAAACGCATTGTGATGGTCATGGCGATAATTGCAAAACCTAAAGGCCCAGGTATTCCAAAAGATTCAAAAAGTTTGTAAAAAGCAACCAGCGCATTTAAGATTGGCCAAATAAAAACCTGATTCCAAAAAATAGGGTCTGTCATAGATGAAATGTAAAAATACCTCACAATATGGTGGGTATATGTTTATGTTACAGGATCATATCCTCCTGGATGAAAAGGATGACAACGAAGTATTCGTTTTATTCCTAATGCTACGCCTTTTATTATACCATAGCGTTTAACAGCGTCGTACATGTAATCACTACAGCGAGGTGTAAAGCGACATGTTTTTCCGATTGGCAGGATATACCTAAATAATCCTGTGTCCAGAGAAAGAAAACGTTGATAAAAACGTATACTAAGCAATAAAAAAGTTTTCATTTACGTAGAGTGTTTGTGTGAATTAACATGTTGGAATAGTGTGTTTAGGTCTTGAGTGATCAGATCTTTATTTAGTTCAGTTGTGTGTTTTTTTAGAATGACGACTGCATCTATTGAATTATGTAACAGTTTCATCGAATCCAGAACTGCATTCCGAAGCCAACGTTTATTTCGGTTTCGAACTGTTGCTTTTTTAATTGTTTTCTTGGCTATAATAAAAGAAAAACGAGAAACAGAGCGATTATTAAAAGAGAATTTAATTTGTAATAAATCAGAAGAAACTAAGAGTCCTCGTCTACTAACGACTCTTACTAGTTCATTTGGAAGGCGAAACTCCCGGGGGAGCATGAGATTATATAGTTAGGCGTTTTCGTCCTTGAACGCGGCGGCGTTTAAGAACTTTTTGTCCACCTTCAGTTTTCATTCTTGATCGAAATCCATGTGTTTTTATTCTTGCTTTTTTCTTCGGCTGATACGTTCTTTTTGGCATAGTAACGAATTATAGCATATTTGAGTGACTTTATTCCAGACCGATAAGTTTTGCCAATTGTGAAGTTGAAGGGGTCTGAACTTTGTCTACTATTACAAGGGAAGCCCCAATGTTGTCTGCTTGCAGTTTTTTTTGAGAATAATATGGGTCTCCCTCTGTTATAGCAATGATATGTGGAGTAAGTGATGTGACCATAGATTCATAATCCTTGTCTGAGGTGAGTGTTGGTAGCGATATAACTTCGTCAACAAATAAGAGAGATTCTACCATTTGTTTTCTTTGATGTTGTGTATGAATTGGACGGAGATGTCCTTTCCTTCTTGTAACATTTTCATCAGATTCAAGTGCAACTATTAAATAATTTCCTAACAGTTTTGCTTGGCGTAAAAATTCTATATGACCGAAATGCAAAACATCAAAACAACCGCCAACTAAGACTATATGTTTTTTTATATGGTGTTTGGTGTTCATTAGATTTGTGGACCCCGCAAGTAAACGGCTTGCCAAGGTCTGTAGTTAGCGACGAATTGCCTGTCTGTTAAAATTTCATTTCCTCTGGTCACTTTGTATGAAAATATTGTTTTTGCACCCGAAGCAGCCCAGTCTACTTGTTTAACAACGCCTGGAGCGAGTGTGGGATCATCTTGATAGAGTGGGGGAGGAGCAGGTGACTGGCTCAATATCTGGTGATTAAGTATTTCTGACTTTCTTCCATCATACGTTCCGTAGAGGTCGATCGTAAGAGATAAATTCTTTTTGTCAGTCGTAGTTTGAATTAAGATGGAATGTGAGGTGTCGTTTTTAAATTTTAAATCTACACTTGGTACAAAAATGGTTGCGTCAAGACCGGGTTTATAGCCAGCTTGCTCATAATAAGACACTCTATAAGCGTGAGGAGACCATTCAACAATCGGTAGCCCGGCATTTAATGCAGCTCTAAAAAGTGTGGTAGACACCTGGCAAACTCCACCTCCATCACCAAGTACCGTTCTGCCTTCCTTTATTATATAGGCAGTTTGGTACCCTGTTTCTTTCGATATGTCTCCTATTAATTTATTAAATGAAACGATCTCACCTGGAGCTATAAGAACGCCATTGAATTTACTGGCTGCGAGTGAAATATTATGAATTCTACCAGGGATTGAGCCTATGAATTCTGAATATCCTCTTCCGATTTGCTCTTGAATTCCATATTGATTGCTTTGAGAGGTTGCTATCGTTGGCTGTATTGTTTCCACGCTTAATACGATTGGAAATATTTTGTTAGAAGAATAGGGGATTTCTTTTATAATGTCATTAAATTGTTGCTTGGCTAATGATTGATTTAGCTTTTTGCCTGGAGTTGCAGGTTTAAATTCATTGACACGGCCATTAATAAAAGAAAATTTTGCGTCTTCTGGCGGCACATCAACAGAGTCAGCGAGTGCTGAAAGGGTCGAGTCTAGAACATCTTGATTCCATCTAAAATATGGAGTAAGCACTGTTTTTTCTTTGAGGAGTTTGGTATACATGTCGCTTAAAATATTTCCAGATCGGGAAACTAAGTAGGATTGTTTAGCGATGAGTTGTTCATCGTACCCCAAGTTGAGTTGTTCACCTGAGATTGTCGCAATGGTTGTTCCTAAATGTAATTCAAAAAATGTGTTTTTATAGACGAGGTTATTTGCTTTCCAATCATTTACGATTTCTTGAGGTGTTTTGCCGCCTGCATTATACGTACCAATGTAAGTTTTAGGATAGATCTTATTGGTGAATGTTATATCCAGATACAACAAATATAAGGACGTACCTAGCACAACTGCAGAAGTACTGATAACCATAAAAAAGACAGCTTTACTAAAATTTCTTAGAATCTGTCGTTTTTTTGTCTGTGTTTCTTTTAGTGCAGAATGGTGTTTTGACATGATATGATTATTTTATACAAAAACATATGGCCAACACAAAGCAGTCGCAGTCCGGTAACATACAGACGGGCGGGACTATTCCCCCAGAACCCTCTCCTACGCCACCAGAACAACCTTCTGGTTCATTTGTTATAGCAGATTTACCTGCTACACCGCCACCAGAGACTACGCCGTCCTCTCAAGGGAGTGACATTTCGCCACCACTACCGCCCCCCGTTACGTCTGGACCAATGTCTCCGCCTCAAATGACTGTTGAATCGATACCAGATTTACCTGCTCCTCCACAACCAGAGACTGCGCCATTCTCTCAAGGGAGTGACAATTCGCCGCCACTACCGCCCCCCGTTACGTCTGGACCAATGTCTCCACCTCAAATGACTGTTGAATCGATACCAGATTTACCAGTCACATCGCCATCTCAGGGAGTGAACGATTCGTTAACCAATATGTCTCCACCAACGTCAGAGATACCAGGAAACAATTCTCCAAGCACTGTTTCACCGCCACCTCAAATGAAAGTGGAACCAATACTTGATATGCCAGAGCCGATTCCGTCTTCATCGTATACTCCTAATGTGGAAATTCCTTTACCTCCTCCAAATCAAACTGCTGGGAACACCTCAAATACTGCCCAGACTAACAGCTTTATGCCACAGGGGTTGATGTCGGAACAGCCACCAGCTTCTCCACCATTTGTCTCTCCACCTATCTCTGTGCCTTCGAGGAGTAACCCTTTAAAGTGGATTTTTTTATTGTTAATTATTGTGTTGCTAGGATTGGGTGCATTTTTAGGAATTCGTTTAGGAGGTCAGGCAATTAATAATAATAAGGAAGTAACCTTGACATATTGGGGATTATGGGAAAATGATGCAATAGTTCGACCAATTATTGAAGCATTTGAAGCAGAGAATCCCAAAATAAAGGTCTCCTATGTAGCTCAAAATCATAAAGAATATCGACAGCGACTAGAGGCTGCTATTAACAGAGGTGATGGCCCAGATTTATTTAGGTACCATGCAACCTGGATACCAATGTTGAGAAATCAAATAGAACCAGTTCCTGGCGAAGTCATGCCGGCAGCAGAATTTAGCTCAAAGTATTATCCAGTGATTGTAAATGATTTATTAGCTGGATCAACCCTTTGGGGAATTCCCTTTATGATTGATGGGTTAGGTCTTTATATTAATGAAGATCTTTTTGCATCAGCTGGAGTGTTTCCTCCGAAAACGTATGAAGAGTTGTTGTCTATTGTCCCTCGATTAACTGTTAAAGACGGTGATACGATAGTGACATCTGCAATAGCTCTTGGTACTACAAATAATATTGACCATTTTAGCGATATTCTTGGGTTGATGATTATGCAAAATGGAGGTTCATTAGCTCAGCCAATTGGCGAAGAAGCAGAACAGGCATTAATTTTCTATCGCAAATTTTCAACACCAAGTGATCCTCAATATACATGGAATGAGCTTCAGGATAATGCAGTTTCTGCCTTTGCCAACGGTAGATTGGCTATGATGATTGCTCCTTCATGGAGAGCATTTGATATTCGCAAGATAAACCCTACTATTAACTTCCGCATAGAACCTGTTCCGCAGTTGCCCGGAAAACCACTTACCTGGGCTAGTTATTGGGTGGAGGGTGTATCAAGTCAAAGTAATAACAAAGAACAAGCATTTACATTTCTAAAATATTTAACCAGCGAGGAAACTGTTAAGCGTTTATATTCTGAAGCCGTAAAAACGCGTTTATTTGGTCCACCTTACGCCTTAAAAAATATAGGTACTCAGCTTGAGAGCGATCCGTTTGTTGGTGCATATATTCAGCAGGCAGAATATGCAAGATCGTTTCCGCTTGCCTCAAAAACACATGATAATGGCTTAAACGATCAAATGATCGGATATATGGAAGATGCGATTAATTCAACTATTCAAGGAAACGCGCCTTCTGAAGCGTTAAATACCATGTCACAAGGATTTCAACAGGTGTTATCTCGGTTTGGACTTGCTACATCTCGCTCAACTCAGTAAATTCATCCATGATGTGGACAATTAAACAAAGTATTCATGCAACCCTTATTTATTCCGGGATATTTGAGTATCCCCTTAATGAATCTGAAATACTACGATATCTCATTAGACCGAATAAACAGCTGTTAACCAAGAGGGTAAAAGGATTACTTAAACACTTTCCTCAAAAGAACACGTTTTTTTCAGATTCAGATATTGCCAAAAGAGTAAAGTTAAGAGAGCAGAGAAAGGAAATTTCTATAACCAAATGGAACACTGCTAAAAAGGGTTCATATTGGTTAAGTTATATTCCAACTATTGATTTTATCGGTGTAAGCGGAAGCTTGTCGATGAATAATGCAAAGACAGAAGATGATATAGATTTATTCATTGTTTGTTATGCAAATACGATATGGTCAACCCGATTATTTGTTTTATTAATATTGACGCTACTGCGCAAAAGAAGAAAATTCGGCGATACAATAGAAAAAGACCTGTTGTGCCCTAACATGTTTGTCGCCAGTAGTCATTTGCGATTACCATATAACGAGCAGGATTTATACAGTGCACACGAAGTTGTGCAGGTTGAACCACTGTTTGTTAGAGGATTTACCTATCATAGATTCATCCTTGAGAATGAGTGGGTATCGACAATGTTACCGAATGCCTGGAAGTGGTCAATGAAAAAAGCACAATTAACTACCGTCTATCCAGTACATCTCGGAATAATAATTGGGAGAATATTGTTTTATCTACTTAATCCAGTCTGTAAAATTCCCCAGCGTCTATTAATTGGGGTACATCGAACTTCAGAGATCATATCTGATTCAGTGTTGAGGTTTCATCCAAAGGATGTTCGGCCGTATATACACGATAAATTTATACAGAAATTAACTAAAGCAGAGATCCCTCTTGACAGTCAATTTTTTTGAGTGCTAAGATAGCAGTTACTTCAATTGACTGCCAAAAACAGTTCAATTTTAAGGTTCTGTTCAACTGTTTATATTAAATGTTTCATACTCTGAAAGGAGGTCATATGGCAAAAATGAATGTAAAGCCATTATTTGATCACGTATTAATTCAGCCTTCAAAAGCTGAGGAAAAACTTCCCTCTGGGATAGTTCTACCAGATTCAGCAAAAGATAAACCCCAAATGGGTGTGATTATGGCTGTGGGTCCAGGTGCTGTCGATGATGGAAAAATTGTAGCTGGAAGTATGTATGTGAAAGTAGGACAAAAAGTAATGTATAAGAAATGGGGAGGGAATGAAATTAAAGTAAATGGAGAAGAGATGATGATTGTGGAACAAAAAGATATTTTAGCAATTGTTGAATAATACTAACCTTCCGACGTTATGCATTAGGAAGGATTTAAGAGTCATTCGTTAAAAGCAAATTTTTAGCAAATGATTCAAAAGGAGGATATATGGCTAAACAAATAAAATTTGGCGATGAAGCAAGACAATCTATGATAAAAGGTGTTAACACACTAGCAAAAGCTGTTGTGACAACCCTTGGACCAAAAGGGAGAAACGTAGCTCTTGATAAAAAATGGGGAGCTCCTAACGTTATTCATGATGGAGTTTCAGTAGCCAAAGAAATTGAACTGGAAGATGCATTTGAAAACATGGGTGCTCAACTCGTAAAAGAAGCAGCCTCAAAAACAAATGATGTAGCAGGAGATGGAACAACAACCGCAACACTTCTTGCTCAATCAATTGTAAATGCTGGATTTAAAAATGTTACAGCAGGCGCTAATCCAATGATTGTTAAGGTTGGAATAGAAAAAGCTGTAGAAACAGTTGTAGAAGAAATCAAGAAAGTTAGAAAAACCATCAAAGATGCTGATGTTGCAAAAGTTGCTACTATTTCAGCCCAAGATGAAAAAATTGGTGGTATGATTGCTGAAGCATTAGCAAAAGTAGGTAAAGACGGCGTGGTAACGGTTGAAGAAGGTAAAGGGCTTACCATGGAAATTGAATACAAAGAAGGAATGGAATTTGATAAAGGATATGCCTCCCCTTATTTTGTAACCGATGCAGGAAAGATGGAAGCGCGAATTAGTGATGCATACATTTTAATTACCGATAAAAAAATCACTTCAATTTCTGACATGCTTCCTTTCTTGGAAGGGTTCATTAAGGTTTCTAAAAACTTAGTGATTATTGCTGATGATATTGAAGGTGAAGCATTAGCAACCTTAGTGATTAACAGAATGAAAGGTACATTTAATGTTCTGGCTGTTAAAGCACCTGGATTTGGAGACAGAAGAAAAGCAATGTTGCAGGATATTGCGATATTAACAGGTGGAACAGTTATTTCTGAGGATACAGGAAGAAAACTTGAAAATGTAACAATCGAGGATTGTGGCCGTGCAGACAGTGTATGGGCAGATAAAGACAACTGCCGCATTATTGGAGGCAAGGGTCAAGTAAAAGAGCTTAATGCACGTATTGAACAAATTAAGCGTGAAATGGAAAACACCACCTCAGACTTTGACAGAGAAAAACTCCAGGAAAGACTTGCAAAACTTGCAGGAGGAGTTGCTGTTATTAATGTAGGAGCTGCAACAGAAGTGGAAATGAAAGATAAAAAAGAACGAGTGAATGATGCAGTTGCGGCAACCAAGGCGGCATTAGAAGAAGGTATTGTTGCAGGTGGGGGAGTAACATTGCTTCGAGCACGCGCAGCATTGCCAAAGCTTAGAGATTCATTGAAAGTTCAAGATGAGAAACTTGGTGTAGATATTCTTTATCATGCATTAGGAGAGCCGGTTCGCTGGATTGCTAAGAATGCAGGAGCAGATGATGGATGGGTTGTTAAAACAATCGAAGAAAACAAATCTGCAGATTTTGGATTCAACGCAATGACCATGGAATTTGGTTCTATGATTACCGCTGGAGTTCTTGATCCAGCAAAAGTAACACGAAGTGCAGTTCAAAATGCAGCATCAGTTGCAATGATGATTCTAACCACTGAAGCACTTGTAACTGATCTTCCAGACAAGAATCCACCAGCTGGAGGAGGAATGCCAGGTGGAATGGGTGGTATGGGAGGAATGGATTATTAAAAATAATTCAGGTATTAATAAAGCCTCTGGATGTGCGCATTCAGAGGCTTTTGTTATAGTAAAGACATATGTTTGTTCTTGAAGAGTTAATAACACCAGATGGATACATTCATCAAGGAATTGCTGCTTACCCTAATAAGAAAGCAAAGCGAGCAATTGTGTGGGTTCATGGTTTAACTGGTACGTTTTATAGCAATAAAATATTGCTTACAGCCCTTGCTCAGAAATCAATAGAGGAGGGGATAGTATTTGTATCTTTTAACACACGTGGTCATGACATGATTGCAGGAATGAAAATTGTGGATAACACCCAAAAAAAAGGATACAGGCATGGAATTGGTGGAGCTGGGTACGAGATTTTTGAAGAGAGTGTGTATGATATTGAAGGTGTTATTCATTTTTTAGAAGAAAAAGGTGTTAACGAAGTCGTTTTATTCGGACATAGTACAGGAGCAAATAAAGTAGCATACTACGCTGCAATAAAACAAGATAATCGAGTAAAGGGAATTATATTAGGTTCACCATTATCAGATAGATATGGACCTGAGGTTGATAGGTCAAAACTTACACAAGATATTCATATGATGAAAGAGTTAATTCAAAGTGGGAAAGGAGATGGACTTGTGATGGGAAAAACATTCTTTCCACTAACTCCTAAGCGATTTTTGTCTTTAGTAGTTCCCGGAGCAGAAGATCAAATGGGATATGGTGAAAATCCTCCGTATTTACCATATGTTTCAAAGATCACAATGCCATTATTCGTTTTGCTGGGCAGTAGTGACGAATATCTTGATAGGCCAGCTCAAGATGTATTAAGAGTGTTTAAGCAAGTATCGACAAGTAAGGCTTATACTGAAGATCTGCTACCTAATGCGTTACATAGTTATAACGGATTAGAAGATATGGTTGCAGATAAGGTTGCATCATGGGTTTTGGGATTATAAATATTGCTCACTCCACTGATGCATAGCTAAAATAATTTGTTTTAAGGCTGAACCCTTCGGTGTGAGTGAATACTCTACTTTTAATGGAACCATAGGATATATTTTTTTCTTTACTATTCCCTGTTTTTCTAATTCTTTTAGCCTAACTGATAGTGTTTTAGAAGAAATACCTGGTAGGCTTTTTTCGATTTCACCAAAACGTTTTGTACCTTCACAGAGTTCACGTAATAGAAATATTGTCCATTTACTGCCAATAATTTTCAAGGCTTTTTGAGTAGCAAATTGGTTATGATACATACTTACTTTATTGTAACTACTTTACAAAAGAAAGTATAGAGTGTATTGTAATTTTACTTATACGAAAGGATACACATATGTCACAATGGAACATCTTAGCAGAACAATCTTCTATAGAAAATACAGTTCAAGCTTTAAAAAGAAACGGAATAACAGCTGTTATTGTCGAAACAGCTGAAAAAGCAAAAGCATATGTTGCTTCGCTTCTACCTAAACAAGCAGAAGTGATGACAATGACCTCAGTTACACTTGATAGTGCTGGTATCAGTGAAATGATTAATGAATCTGCAACGTTTAATGCTGTCAAACCCAGACTATTTTCTATGGACAGAGAAACCCAGGGTAATGAGATGAATAAACTGGGAGCAGCACCGGAATATGCTGTAGGAAGTGTTCACGCCGTGACAGAAGATGGAAATGTGATTATCGCTTCAAATACAGGAAGTCAGCTTCCGGCATATGCGTATGGATCACCGCATGTTATCTGGGTAGTTGGAACGCAAAAAATTGTTAAAAATGTCGATGAGGCGATGAAGAGAATTAACGAATATGTATTACCCTTAGAATCTGAACGAGCGAAAAAAGCGTATGGAGTTGAAGGCAGTAATGTAAGTAAAGTATTGATTATAAGCAAAGAAATTAATCCGGAAAGAATAACAATCGTCTTTGTAAAAGAAGTATTGGGGTTCTAAAAGATATCTTCTGCTTGTAAATCTCCAGTCATTGTAAAAGGTCGACCAATTATCGTTAGTCTATTTTGTCCAATTCTCTCTGCTAAACCTTGTGTTACTGCAACACTATTGTCATTAGGGGGTTCGATATTGAACGTATTAATTCTCACACTGCCTTTGGTATCTCCTATTTGTATTGGAATCTGAGTTCTCGGTCTCTCAGATCCGAAACTAATTTGCCCACCATACAGTCTTTTTATTATCTTCGCTTGTTCATCACTTAAGCAAATCCCTTCAAGTGGTCCTTTGATTTGTTCCTCAGGGTTTCTATTGAATCCTGCTTCTATATGAATTGGTGATTCAGGATCTATTTCTTCATTCTTTTCTTTTGCAAGTTTTGCTCTAATGAATTCGCTGAAACTCAGGGGAGTTCTGTTGCCAGGTAAAGTCCCGACACTCCTATCATTCAAGCTTCTTCGATATTGTGTGTAGTCGCTATCAAAAGTAATTAAATCCTCCAGCCTAACTACTATTGGTTGAGGAAGTAGGCTTTCATAATTAAAATCTCCCTCTCCAGGTGGAGGTGAACCTTCTCCATGATCGTTCATAGAACAATTATCTTCTTCTTCTTCTTCTTCTTCTTACGTCAAGCAGCTGTTGGCCATGGTTGAGTTATTAATAATGAGGTGTTTTGTTCTATTTTTTGCCATATCGCTTCTGTTACAAATGGCACAAATGGGTGGAGAAGAATGAGAAATGTTTTTAATCCTTCTGTTAAGACAGGAAGTGATATTGAGCCTGTCTTGCTTTTCTCAATTGCTTCATCACAGAAATAGTGCCAGAACTCTTGATATAAAGTCTCTGCTGCTAGACCAATTTGGAGATTATCGAGTTGTTTTGTTACTGTTTTTACCACTGCATCGACGTGTTTTTGAAATTGTTTATCCTCTGGACCTCCCTGGTTTTGTTGTGATTGTTCTTGTTGTTTGAGTTGGATAAAACGGGATGCGTTCCAGAGTTTGTTGGTAAAATTGCGCATACCTCGAATTTTCTCTTCACCTGTATTACTGTCTTTTCCAGCAGTTGTACTCATGACTAGAGCTAAACGCAGTGCATCCGCTCCATATTTTTCTATCACAGTAATAGGATTAATCACATTTCCTTTACTTTTACTCATCTTTTGACCTTTTTCGTCTCTGACTAATCCATGAAGATACACTTTTTCAAACGGTACAGTGCCTGTCATCTCCAGTCCCATCATGAGCATTCTCATGACCCAGAAGATTAAAATATCATAGGCAGTTTCCATAACTTGGGTAGGATAAAACCTTTCAAAATCCTTTTCTTGGTTTACTTTTAGTGTGGCAAAGGGCCATTGTCCTGAAGAAAACCATGTATCAAAAGTATCAGTTTCTTGGATATACTCTGGCCCAGGTGAGGTTTGAGAGACAACAAATTTGGCATTTATAGGTGCTTTTACTGATTGAATTCCTTCTATAATCTCGTCCAGAGAATACGTTTTTAGGAGAGTCGAAACCGCGTCAGTTATAAGCTGTTTATCTTTTGTGAGAAAAGTAACGATTAATGATGGATATTCTTTTGTTGAATACCACGCAGGAATTTGAATACCCCATACAATTTGACGACTGATATTCCAATCTTTTAGAGTTTTTAACCAATGAGTCAATATTTTGTCATAACCAGGGCCATAAATGTTAACTTTTTTATCTTTGATGGCTTTTAAAACCTTTTTTGTCATTGGTTCGACTTTTAGGAAAAATTGAGGGAGAGGAAGTGGTTCAAGAATACTACCGCAACGATAACAGGTAGAGATAGTATGTTCATACTGTTCATCAACTTTTTCTAACAATCCATCTTCTTTAAGATGTTCAATCATAAGAGGTCTCATTTTTGATACATGAAGACCATGATATTGTTGAGCTCGTTGTTGATATTTCTCTGGAACATCTTTTTGTGAAAGAAACCAGGAAAAATCCATTTTGCCGTTCAGGTCAATTATGGGAGTTACCGGTAAATTGTGCGTTTTGCCAAGTTCAAAATCATGAAAATCGTGTGCAGGAGTTACCTTCATAATTCCTGTTCCAAAGTGAGGGTCAACATCGGGATCTGCAATTACGGTCATTGTAATTGGTCCCAAAAGACCTTGGATCTCAAATGATTTTCCGATATGGTCTTTATAGCGTTTGTCTGTGGGGTTAACAGCCATTGCAGTATCTCTAAATTTTGTTTCGGGTCTTACTGTTGCAATCGTAAAGGGTCCGTACTTTATATAGATCATTGGATCTTTTCTTACTTCATGTTTCACTTCAAGTTCGGAATATCCGGTTCCGCAACGTGTACAGTAATTAATGAGTTTTACATCACGATAAATCATATCCCGTTCATGAAGCGTTTTAAACGTTTCTTTCACTAAGGAAACAATTTTTGGATCTAATGTGAATGTAAAACGACTCCAGTCAGCAGAGGCGCCGATTTTTTTCATTTGGGTTTTGGCAACACCAGCATTTTCTTGAACATAATCCCAAATCATTGTATAGAGTGTTTTTCTGTCAAAATCAAAACGGCTTTTTCCTTCTTTTTTAAGTTTCTTTTCGAATAAATATTGTGTTTCTATTCCAGCGTGATCAGCTCCCGGAAGCCAGAGTGTTGAAAATCCTTTCATTCGATGGTAGCGAATGAGGATATCTTCGAGTGTAATAAACATGGCATGACCAATATGAAGTGGATCATTTGCATTAGGCGGGGGCATAATGATGGTATAGGGTTTAGTACTGGAATCTTTTGAAGGAGAAAATGTATTAGATTGTTCCCATACCGTATATATTCTATCTTCAGTGAGTGAAGCATTATATTGAGATTCCATGAGGGAATTGTAATAGAATTTTATTGTTACATCAAGCAAAATAAAAATTATTATCTACGCCATGGAGGAGGTGGACTTGGTTCTTCAGACAAATCATATGCTGCTCTGGAATAAGAGCTTGGTAAATGATGAGGTCTGCTCTGTGGAGATTGAAATTCTGTATGATGCCACTTAAGCTTGCGATTATGTCTTAATGCTTTCTCCGCATGCTTTCTATTTTGCTCTTCAATGAAAGTAGCAGTGTTAAGAATCTCAATACTTGCTTCTGGAGATTTTTTATTATTGATGGATCGTTTAATACCGAGTATTATTTGTTCAATATTTGACATTGTCCAGAATTATATGCAGAGAATTTTAAAAAATAAAGGGTCTAAATAAATACTAAGTAGAGAATTTTGAAGTTATTGGAATTGTGTAACAGAAAGAGTAGGCTTTGCGGAGATTAATCGGTAATTATGCGGTAATTGGTGATAATATGCATATGAACCAGTAATCACAGCATTATCTGTACATATTTCTATGGGAGGAATATGAAGAACAATATTATGTTCTTGACATAATTCAGAAAATTTTTCTCTTAAGCGGGTATTTGCTGCAACACCGCCGCCCAAAAGAATAGAAGTAGCATTATGTATTTCTGCTGCTCGTATAGTTTTTTTTACTAATACGTCGGTAATTGCTTCTTGAATTTCATATGAATAGAGACGTATTACATCTTCGTTCGTTTTATCAGTTTGTCTCATCCAGTTTCGTTGAACTGCTGTTTTTAACCCACTAAAAGAAAAATTAAAATTATCTTCATGAATAAGAGGACGGGGGAGTGACAATTGCTGTTGTTTTGTAAGATTATGTTTTGTGGCTGACTGTTGTATTGCCAGACCACCACCATTACCAAACCCTAAAAGCCGAGCAGTTTTGTCAAAAGCTTCTCCTGCAGCATCGTCGATAGTTCCTCCTAGCCAAGTCATTTCTTCCAGTGATTTCATGAGAAACAATTCTGTATGACCTCCGCTAACAATAAGTGCAACCGCCGGGAATGAAATAGTGGGAGAGTTAATAACATTGGCATAAACATGAGCAAGTACATGATTTACTGGGATTAGAGGTTTGTTTACTAAAAAAGATATTGTTTTAGCTGTTTCAACACCCATGAGTAATGATCCTATGAGGCCAGGACCAATGGTTACAGCTATTGCATCAATGTGTTGTTCAATGGTTTTAAAAAGGTTTTTTTCCTGTGGAAATGCTACTTCTAGGGCTTGTTGAATAACGGGAAGCATAAAGGTCAACTGTTCTCTGGAAGCTAATTCTGGCAAAATGCCGCCATATTTACTGTGAAGATCATGAGACGTTGATATAACTGAAGACAGTATGTTAGTCCCATCTTGCACTACTGCCGCAGCGGTTTCATCACAAGATGATTCAATGCCAAGTATATTCATGGTTATATTTTAAGTGGACGTCTTTGATCATGAGAACCAGGTGGAAAAACTTGTAACTGTGATTTTTTGTGCATTTCGTCAATTGTATGTGCTCCTACATAACTCATACCGGAGCGCAAACCCCCTTCTAGATTCGTAAGTATCTTTACAACACTTCCTTTATATGGAGTGAACGTCGTTCTGCCTTCTGGTACATAACGATCTGCATTTGTGGTTGATCCTCCGATATCTTTCCTCTTCATAAAGGCAGATGCTGACGCCATACCTCTCACCATTTTTTGCAATGTGCCATCGACAACAACTGCTTCTCCTGGACATTCTAAGGTTCCAGCAAATAAAGAACCAATCATAACGGCGTGAGCGCCTGCAGCAATAGCGATCGAAACATCTCCTGGGACCCTAATACCACCATCGGCAATAAGAGGAATGTGTTCTCGTTTGAGAGCCTGGGCAATATGTATGATCGCAGTTACTTGAGGAATACCTGCACCTGCTACATCGCGGGTTTCACATACAAAACCTGGTCCAATACCGATTTTTATCCCTTTTGCTCCGTTATCTGCAAGAAATAGTGCTCCTTCTGCAGTAGCAACGTTTCCTGCAATAATTGGAGTTTTTATTTTTTCTTGTACTATCAGTTTTCGCAACATTTGTTTTGTATATACATGATGACCATGAGCAATATCTAAAACCAGCACATCCACGCCAGCTTTAACAAGTAATACAGCTCTTTCTATGTCTGATTCTTTAACGCCTATTGCACCGCCAACAAGCAAACGTCCATGCGTATCCAATGATGCGCGAGGGTATGAAGTAAAATAATGAGCGTCTCTTAAGGTATATACGCCATATAGTTTATGTGAAGCATCAATGATTGGAAGTTTTTCTATTCTATTTTTTTTCATAAGTTGAACTGCTTCAGTTAAGGTTGTTCCCGGTTTTGCAGTTACTAATTTTTTAAGCGGTGTAAAAACGGAATTAAGAGGTTTGTGTTCCTCACCGGCTAATAAATCTCTTGGAGTAACAATTCCTGAAATTGTTCCATTAAATTCTCTATCTTTATATACCATTAAGTATCCGCGTTTATGTTTGTCCATTAAGGAAAGAACGTCCTTTATTATTGTGTTTTCGGAAACTATAGGGGGTATTTCCTCCATTGTTCTCATGTGTTCTTTTACTTTTAGTATTTCGTCTGCTTGTTCTTGTGGCGTCATAAATCTATGAATAATACCAATACCCCCATGAAGCGCCATTGTTATCGCCATTGGTGACTCTGTCACGGTGTCCATGTTGGCTGAAATAATAGGGAGTTGAAGTTTTGGACAACCCAAAGCGATAGATGTTTGTGTTGATATTTGGTCATTATATCGTGATGTTATATCGGAAAAGGCTGGTACTAATCTGACATTTTCAAAAGAATATCCCTCTGTAATGAGTTTTTGTTGCTTCATAGTATTATCGTAAAACAGGATGATTACACTATTGAGTGGTATGTCTGTCAATGGTTAGAATTTGGTTTATTTCTTTTATGGCCATTTCAGTCAATTTGACTGCATTGCCAATATAATTAGATGGAGTTACATCGGTCATCGATTTTTGTTGCTGCTGGGTTAATGGCAATTTTTTTATTAGGTCATGCCATTCATGTTGATTAAACACCTGTCCCTTAATATTTTGAGCGACCTGTTCATACGCATGTTCAATTTGTAATGAGCGAATATACGTCTGTAAACCTTCTCCTAAAATAGTCCAGTTATGAGAAAGAGATTCTTCAATTTGTTTTTTGTTTGCTTCAATACGTTTTAAACCTTCTTTTGTGTTTGTATATGCTATAAGACAATATCCCAAAACGGAACTCATATTGCGCATTACTGTACTACCTGACAAGTCTCTTTGCAGTCTTGATACAGAGAGTTGTTTGTTTATAGTTTCTAGTAATCCATTAGCTAGTATTAGATTTCCTTCACTATTTTCAAAATAAATTGGATTAATTTTTTGTGGCATTACTGAGGATCCAATTTCGTGTTCTACGTTTTTTTGAGAAAACCAATCATCACTTATATATCTCCATAAATCCTGGTTGAGGTTAAGAATAATACCGTTGATGCGAAGATATGTTTGATGAAATTCAATAATATCTTCGGGAGTATTGATTTGTGTAGTAATTAAGGAAGGAGTTAAATCCAATGACGAAATAAAGTATGTAGTGAAATCTATCCAGTCAATGTGGGGATAGGAAAGTGATAACGCATTATAATTACCAACTGCACCATTCAGTTTTCCTGTTAGTGGCTGGAACACAAGTTTTTTATATTCTTTTGCTAAACGATGAGTAAAAACGACGAGTTCTTTCCCTAGCGTTGTTGGTACAGCTGGTTGACCATGAGTACGTGCTAACATTGGTTGAGATTTATAGGTATTAGCCATGCGTATTAACTCTTGAATAAGTTCTTTTACTATCGGAATTAATACCTGTGTTGTTGCATTTTTTAACATTAAGCGATAAGCAATATTATTAATATCTTCTGAAGTAAGTCCTAAATGGATTGCATATGTTAGATTTTTGAGCGAAGTATTACTTAACCATTCTGCGAGAGTATATTCTACGGCTTTGACATCATGACGGTATGTTTCTTCTCGTTGTTTTATAGAGACAATATCTTCCGTACTGAGTGATTCGTTTAGATGGGTTAAATAATGTATTTCTTTTTTTGTGAGTGGACGAATGACCTTATATTTGCTTAATGCAAGTAAATAGTTCGTTTCTATAGCAATTCTATTTCGAATTAATGCAGATTCAGAAAGAAACGGAGAGAGTTGTTGTGTGATATTGGAATATCGACCATCTATCGGAGATATGGCAAAAAACGAATCATTCATTGTATGCACATAGTATCACGCCCTCTGTTGCATACAAAGATTCAGAGTAGTAGTCTTTGATATGGTTATTGTAAGAAAGGAAATATCATGAATGTGTATACAAAACGACGGCCCAATTCAATTGCTATTGTGGGAGTTGGATTAGGGGATGAAGGAAAAGGACGGATAGTTGATGATACGATTGGATCGTTAGTAAAGAAGAAAAACATTAATAAAGTATATGTAGTACGCTTTCAAGGGGGTAGCAATTCGGGTCATACGATCGAATTTAAAGGTAAACGAATTGCTTTGCATCAAGTTCCTTCAGGAATTTTTTATTCTCAAGTTACTGGATTTATCGATAGAGGAATGGTTATTCATCCTGAAGATCTTTCTGTAGAAATTGGATATGTTGAAAAGATAATTGGTGATACCAGGGGTAAATTGTATCTTTCTGAAGAAGCAATTTTAGTAACAGATTTAGAGCGAGCAGAGGAACTTCTTAATCGTAAGAAACAGGGAAAAGCCTCCGGTGGAACAGGAAGGGGCATAGGACCATCGTATGCACATCACTACGATCGTTTAGGATTACACATACACGATTTAATGCATACTGCGTGGAAGGAAGTATTGGGTGCTCATTACGATAGATACACGAAAGAATTTGAGGCGTTTGGAGAAAGTATTGCCGATATTCAGGTTCCTGATTTTGAACAGTCGAAAACATTAAATAAACCAGTGTTAAAAGCTATTGGTTCGAAAAAGCACTTTCTGGAACGAATGGGTGAAACTCGTTCATGGTTACAAAGAAGAAAAATAGTTACCAATCTATATCCCTTGCATCATGAAATATATTCGAATATGAGGGCTGCGGTTGTATTTGAAGGAGCTCAGGCGTTAGCGTTGCATCCCTGGTTGGGAACAATTCCTGATACTACTGCGTCAAACACGTCAGCTTTTGGTATTCAGGAAGGCACCGGATATTGGCTTTTAAGCATGTTAGAAGAAGTTATTGGTGTGTTTAAATTAACGTACACATCAAGTGTTGGTGCACGACGTATGCCCACACAAATATATATTCCTAAGGAAAAAGAGTTGCCATTATCAAATCCAACGGAAGATCAAGAATGGGCTACGTATGTTATTGAAAAAGCACATGAATATGGTACTACTACAAAACGGAGAAGGGATATTCTTCATTTAGACTTACCGATGTTACTCTACAATTGCAAAATGAGTGGTATTACTTCTTTGGCAGGTACACATTTAGATATTGCACGACCGAATACTAATATAAAAGTATGTATTGGGTATAAAGATAAGAAAGGTAATACAGTTTTGTATCAGCCGGGATTACGGTATTTAGAGGGAGTCGTTCCTGTCTATAAAGAACTAGCAGGTTGGGGGGGAGAGACAGTATCAAGTATTAAAGAAGCAAAACAATTTCCTAAACAAGCACTACAGTACTTAACATTTATTGAAAAATATTTAGGTTTACCTTTTTCTCTTGTAACAACGGGACCTGCTCGTGATCAATTAGTAACTATGCGATAAGAACGGCAGTTTCTAGTAATTTTTACCAGGATTTGTAATTATTAAATTGTGAGGGTGGCTTTCAGTAAGCGAAGCAGTAGTAATTTTTATAAATTGAGAGTGTTCATTCAGTTCTTTAATAGTTTTGCATCCTACATAATAGCATCCTGATGTAATTCCACCGGTCATTTGGTTGATTACATCCTCAACAGTTCCGGTTATGGGAACTAGTCCTTCTACCCCTTCTGCAACAAGAACTCTTTCAGAGTAATTTTTTCCATGAAATTCATCTTCTGACTTTATTTTTGTTCCTTGTTCCATGGCTCCAATAGAACCCATACCTCTATATGCTTTAAAAGAATATATTTCCTGATCGTCTTTAAGTATATCTTTAAATCGAGCGGGAACATGCTGTTTTTTAAGCATCACTTTCTCTCCTGGTGATTCTTCTGTCTGTGCAAACATTCGTCCCATCATAACCATTGATGCACCAGCTGCAAATGCTTTAACCATGTCTCCTGAATATTTAATGCCCCCATCAGCAATCACGGGAATACCAGCTGGGTTACCTGCCCTGGAAGTTTCTGCTATAGCGGTTAATTGCGGAACTCCCATCCCAGAAATTATTCGTGTTGTACATATCGCTCCCGGGCCCATACCCACACGCAAACAATCTACACCTGCCTGTATGAGTGCTTGTGCCCCATCGTAGGTAGCTACATTTCCAGCCATAATTTGTATAGACGGATGTTGAGATTTAAGCCACGAAACTGCCTTAATTATTGAACTAGAGTGACCATGAGCTGAATCGACACAAAGGATATCAACATTCGCTTGAATAAGTGCGAGTGCTCGTTCTTCAAAACCAGATGAGGCACCAATTGCAGCACCCACTAATAGATTTTTATTTTTTACTTTTTTTATTTCTTCTACTTGATGCTCAACAGTAAGATTTCTGTGAATAATCCCAATTCCTCCAAGTGTAGCTAAGGAAATTGCTAATGTGCTTTCAGTGACAGTATCCATGGGTGCAGAAACAAACGGAGCATCTAGCGTAATTGTTTTCGTAAGATTTGTTTTGAGGGAAATGTCTTGTCTTTGAAAATCAGCAAAACGGGGCAATAAAAGGACATCGTCGTATGTTAAGTATTCTGGTAAGTTTGATAGTTTATTCATAAGCCTCCTTAAAGAATAGTTATTAGTTATATATCTTCTGAATTATCATCACTGACTAGCGTTGCTAAGTTTCTAAGTTTTTCCTGGATGGTATTTAGAAAGCGTTGTCTTGTCGTTTTATCTTCAGAAGCACGCATCTGTACAGTAAGAATGATGATATCTTTATACAAGTCAACTAAAACATTATGGCCAGAAGGTAAAAAATCAATGATAGATTTGTACATGGCAGAGTGATCTACATAAATATCTCCTAATAAACGTAAACACATGGTCTCCGCCAGGTCAACCTGTTTTGCAACTGGAATTTTGGGAAATATTGCATAATAGTGACGTTGTATATCTTTTAATACATCTGGATTATCCTGTTTTAAGGTCGTTTTATCGAAATCAATTGCTCGAACAACAGGGGTCCACTCGTCGGGAGCTTCAAGCCAGACTGCAGGATTAAAATCAATGGTTTTTTGACCTTCATATTCAACTGGAAGTGTATTAATGTTATACCCTTGCTGAGATAGAGATTCTAATGCGCTTCTTCTCACAAATTCAACTGTCATGTTGGTTAAATGCAAATGACCATGTATAACGCCGGCACCTACAAAACTATTACCAATTTCCATAAATTGACTTTGTAGTTCGTTTTTAAGCGTTATTATGCGTGACTGTAGTAAACCATTTTTTATGCCATTATTGGCTATAAGTTCATCTAATTTCGTTTGTATAAAATGGTATGAAAGACCACAAAAGCGCGAAACTATCGTAGTCTCTAGTGTTTCGGGAGAAATATTTAATCGGAATGGTTCTGGATGATTCTTTCGAGTTTTTTGCAGAATTGGTGCTACCGGGATCACATTCTGAAAACGGGTAGGAGCTGTGATTGAGCCCGTTACAAGATTTTTCCAGATAAAGGGGGCTTCTGGAGAAGTAGTCAGATTCAATTTATTGATTATTACCCCATGCATGGGATTTTTTTCATTTCCCACAAGGAAAAAAAGAGCACTGCCATCCTTAATCAATTGTTTAATAATGATTTGATCGTCAGGAATATCTTGCTCTAGTAACGACGAATCTGTGATAGGCAACCAGTATTTGGGTAGTCTTTGCTCAGTACCATCTGAATAGCCTAAATGCTGGTAGTATATTGCTGAATCTGTGTCTGAGCCAACCCGAAGTTTTCCTTGATCTCGGTAAAACCCATAGGGCTTTGCTTCATCAATAATAGCTTCATTATTCGATCTGTCAATTTCTATTGATTGTTGGTTGACCATCTGGATTATTAGTCGATAGACAGAAGGGAATGTTGCATTGACTACTGTATGTTCTTCAGCAAGTAATTCAGTAGCTGATTGTGTTGATTCGTTAGATGCTACTTCTGCCATAGAGGAGTGGTTAGTTTAGAAAACTTGTTTTGGTTGCCATGTCGTTACAATGCAATATTTCTTGCGGAGTCAATATATTGTTATCCAGTAATTTTTCATATTCCTTTTTCAGTGAAGTTCTCTGCATTTCTGGTCCATCGGTATTTATCGTGAATGGAACGTTATGTGCCAGCATTATCTGATAGTTTTTACGCATGTGATCAAAGTTTTTTACCAGTTTGGTATGAAGATTAGATGTGGGACATGTTTCTAAAACGATATTATGTTGAGATAAATACTTCATCAATTCCTGATCCTCAACACACGCAATACCGTGACCAATTCTGTCAGGCTTTAGTTCATCAATCACTTCCCACATTTCATCAATACTAGTTGCTTCTCCAGTATGAATAGTTACACCTAAACCAGCTTCTTTTGCTTGTTTGGTTAAATGTGCAATATCTTTCGGTTTAAATGCTTTACTACCATCTGTTCGTTCTATTGGTCCAGCTAAATCTATTCCAACAACACCTCGAGATTTATACTTTATAGCTTTTTTAACAATAGCCGAGTTTTCTTGATCATTAAATCTTCTATCCATCATTAAGATGATTCCTGCTTTGACAGGATATTTCAGCATAGCTCTTTCCATTCCTTGAAGTGCAAAGACTATTAAGTGATCTAAATCTCGTTCTCCATTTCTTGAACGTAAAATAGGGTTAAAACGAATTTCTAACCTGGTAATATTATTGGTTTTATATGCTCCAGCTACTGCGTGTTGGGCTGCTTGAAAAAGAGCATCAGGAGAAGATTGAATTTTTTCAGTGAGGTCGTATAGCATTAAGTACTCTTCGTATGATTTTTTTTCATAAATAGTAACCATTTGTTCGAACCCCCAGTAATTTTTTGTGGGGAGTTTTAATCCTTGATCATGTGCCATTTCCCAGAGCATAGTCGGGGAGACACAAAATCCTAAGTGAGTATGAAGTTCTGTGAGTTCTATGTTTTGTAAAAAGGTTAAGTCTGCCATAATATTATTCCCATCTTACTGTAGCTGGTGGTTTACTGGTAATGTCGTACACTACACGAGACACATCGGCTACTTCATTTACAATTCGAGAAGAAATTTTCCCTAATACGTCATATGGTATCTTTGACCATTCTACAGTCATTAAATCGTTAGTATTTATCGATCTAATGGCAACAACTTCAGCAAATGAACGTCCATCTCCTTTTACCGCAGTAGAATAGGCACCCGTCATCACTGCAAAACACTCAAAGACACTGTTATAGAGTCCAGCTTTTTTCATTTCCTCTACGACTATTTCATCTGCTTGGGTTACTTGATTGAGTCTTTTTTCTGTAACTTCACCCATGATATTGATGGCATATCCAGGTCCTGGCCAAGGTTGTTGATTTACTATCTCTTCAGGTAAACCTGCAAGTCGACCCAATTCACGAACCTCATCTTTGTAATATGTACGAATTGGCTCAAGAAGTGTAAAGGGTAGTTCTTCAGGCAGTCCACCAACATTATGATGGGATTTAATTTGAGAAGCATGTTTACTCCCTTTGCTTTCAATCACATCAGAATAAATAGTTCCTTGTCCTAAGAATGCAACATCAGTATGTTGTTTAGAAATTTCATCAAAAATATCGATATACAGTTTTCCAATCGTTTTCCTTTTTTGTTCAGGTTCATTAATCCCTTTTAATGCCGTTAAAAAGCGTTCTTTTACAGATACAATAATCAGATCAGCTTGAATTAGTGTGGTAAACATCTCTTTAACGCGTTCGGTTGTTCCTGGGCGCATCAATCCAGAATCTACATACACAGGAATAAGGTTTTTGCCTATGGCTTTGCCAATTAAAAAAGCTGCAACACTGGAATCAACACCACCAGAGACTGCCATAATAACTTTTTTATCACCAACAGTTTTTTTGATATCTTCAATAATGGTTTGTGGATCGAGTGAAATAGGGGAAAGAGTCTCTTTACAGACATCAACAACAAAATTTTTAAGAATATCTAATCCCTTTTCAGTATGATCTGCTTCTGGATGAAACTGAACCCCATACTGTTTTTTCTTTTCATTCACTACAGCGGTATACGGAACATGGGGTGTAGATCCTACAACGGTAAATCCTTCCGGTAATGTAGTTACTGAATCACCATGAGATAAAATTGCTGTAATTGTGTTTGGAAGATTATAAAATATTGAATGTTGGTGCTGAAACGATACTGTCTCTGGACCATATTCTTTCGTAGCATTTTGTACTGTTCCACCAGTTAAATGGGCCATCAACTGCCAGCCATAACATATACCGAGTATCGGAATACCGAGGGAAAATAGTTCTTTTGAAATTGTGGGAGCACCAAGTTCATAAACAGATGAAGGTCCCCCTGAAAGAATAATCCCCTTGGGGTTTAGCTCTTTTATTTTTTGTAATGCTTCTTCTGGATACACATACTCATTTGCTACACCGAGTTGTCTGATTCTTCTTCCGATTAAATGAGCTGTTTGTGATCCAAAATCAACAATAAGTATCATGCGGTACTCCTATTTGTATTGGTATTGTTTTCATAAAACTATTTTAATCTGATTGTTCCCCTGTTTCACCAATTTGAATGGTTAATTCAGGGGAATTTGTTCCCCAAATAGTTCCTTTTTGTAATGTTACGCTGGAACTAAATCTGTTTCTTCCGTTAATAGGGTCATCTGTTTTATGTAGAGATGTTACCGTTAATACGGGTTTGCCATTTACATTGATACACGAAGCGATCACTTGAGAATTAATGCCAGTGTCAATAACAATATCTTGTCCTGGCTGTATAATAATTTCCTTATTTGTACTCATAAATAATTAGACAAATTGAATAGGTTTTCCTTTTCCTTGCGTATTGGTTACAGTAATTACTATACTCATTCCCTTTATTAAGCTGCTTTTTTTTAGTCGTATAATTCCGCCTTGCATCTGTTTTGCTAAAGGGGAGGCAAAATAAATGGTATCCTGTGAAAATTGATTCTTTAGAAACTTAGCAAGTTCTATAGCTGTATATCCTTCTGCTAAAGCATCATCTACGATTAAGGTTGTTCCTTGAGGTTTATAGAGTTCTCTATCATAAAAATACATAGTATTTGTTCCTCTCGTGCCATCCATATTCCTGTTGTGAACATATGAGGGCACTTCTAGTGTGATTGGGAGGGGGAGATTTTCTTCAGGGTGTTTTGTTACACGAGGATAAACTGCATTGGGGAATATCTTTTTTAGAGTATCTTGGTACCATGATGCAGAACTTGGTACACAAAGAATAGTTAGGTTGTTATCACTGAGTTGTAGTTCATGTTTAGCAATACTACCCGTTAAAGCTGCAAGCCATGGTTGTGGCTTTTGGTTAATTGCTGGCCAAAGAATAAATGGAGCATTTTTATTATCATTCATTACCTGTGCTTCTGTACTAAAACGAAACCGGGCAATGGTTTTTAATACTGGAACGGAATTTTCTCGCATAACCAAATCAAACAGTTCTTCAGAGGTTAATGAAGACACATCAGTATTTATCGATGTTGAATCGTTCATATAAAGTAGCCACAGCGTTAAGCACCGCGATTTTGCATATTATTTGCTCTTTCGAGCAAGATGGTATTTCCTTGTAAAGGCTATTTGAGAGTTGGTAAAACCTATTTTATTTAGAACTTCTTGAATGTCTGCTTTTGATTTTTTGTGCTTAGTCATTTGTTGTGTTATGGAAAGAATAGTCTCCGTTATTTCATGTGGGAAAATAACCCATTTTGTTGTCTGTTTGGCAAAATAATCTGGACGAACAACAGAATGAGGTTTATAAAACATAGTCATCGTAGTAATTTTTTTGGCGCCTACATCTTGTAAATATTGAATTGCTTTTTTTAACGTTTCTCCAGTATCTGCAATATCATCTACCAATAATATATGTTTTCCTTCTATAGAGGTTTGTAATTTCCCGTTTATATTAATTTCACCTTGTTGTTGAATATCTGTATAACTTTTTATAGAAATAGTCCAAATAGGGATACGCAGAAAATCGGAAAGAACATGTCCAAAAGTAAGACCACCCCGAGAGATAGCAACAATTTCCTGAATAGAGGGGTCATGGGAAAGAAGCGTGGCAGCAAGATATTGGGAAAATGTTTGGTAATTGTTCCACGTAACAAGAAGATATTTGATTGCCATATTACATTATGGGATATATCTTGACCTGAGTCAATATACGACTATAATTAGTACATGGTAGAGCCCTCTAATAATCCAAAACCACTTAAATACTCAAGTATCGCTATATCTGGGCCTCCTGGAGCTGGGCGTTCAACACTTTTAAAAAATCTTAAGCCAATTGTTGAGGCTCTTGGCTGGGAAACATTTTCCGGCGGTGAATGGGCAAGGCAGTTTGCTATTGAACAAGGAAATCACGATCCTAATGATCCTACTCATCATTTAGCAACAGACTATGGTGAAGATATTGATCATCAAATAGATTTGGCTCTTCGAGAAAAATTAACAAATCCTCAGATTCATGTTGCCGTAGAATCCTGGATTGCTGGTTGGAACATGAGAGGACTTCCTCATGTATTAAAAGTACTGTTAATATGTGACAATTCACTAAGAATAGATCGTGTTGTAAATCGAGATAACCTTACGGTAGAAGAAGCAAAAAATCATTTACGGGAAAGAGAAGATACAAATTTAGGCAAATGGAGTCGTATGTACAATGTTTCCGCTACTGAGTTTTGGGATTCTAAACACTATGATCTTATTATTAATACGTTTTCTACTGGACCAAAGGAAACAGTAAACATTGTCCTTCAGGCATTAGGGTATTTTAATAGAGACGAACATCAGTAAGTTTAATTATGTCTCACAAAAAACCTGCCAATTCTCGAAACATTCTGTTATTGTCTACTGTTTCGTTTTTGAATGATATAGGTGGCGAGACGATAAAAAAAATTATTCCTCTTTATTTATCAAATGTATTAGGTGTAAAACCCAGTGTTATTGGTTTAGTTGAGGGTATAGCTGATGCATTGCCTCAAATTTTTCAACCCATAGCGGGAGTATTGTCTGATACGTTTAAAACAAGAAAACCCTTAATCATAGTAGGTCAAAGTCTTCGTTCTTTGGTTTTGCTATTATATGTTGCAACTTCATGGCCTCAGATTTTACTTATACGTTTTTTAGATAGAAGTGGAAAAGGAATTGCTAATTCTCCTCGAGATGCGTTGATAACAGATTCAAGCGCGGCAAAGCATGTTGGTAGATCATTTGGTATTAATCGAGCGTTTGATAATGCAGGGGCAGTATTTGGATTTTTATTAACGAGTGCTTTCTTTGCGTATATTGGAGGAACAGTAATGACGAAAGGGTTGTTTCAAGGTCTAGTATTATTAGCGATAATCCCATTAATCATAGCGTTTGGAATAGTAACATTTGGTATTCATGATATTAAAAAGAAGTCAGTTACAAGATCTATCCCAAAACCATTAGGGAGAAAATATTGGTTTTTGATCTGTTGTTGTTTTGTTTTTACATTAGGAAATTCATCAGATGCATTTTTAATTCTTAGAGCACAGCAGTTAGGAGCACCGTTAAGTGTATTGTTTTTGTTACTCGCTTTGTATAGTGGTGTTTCTGCAGTAGCTGGTTATCCTATTGGAAAGCTGTCTGATCAAATTGGCAGGAAAAAACTTCTCGCTTTAGGGTGGATTATTTATAGTAGTATTTATTACTTGTTTTCATTAAGTTCTGGTTTGTCATCCATGACATTGTTGTTTATTTTATATGGTGTGTATTTAGGATTAACAGAAGGAGTAATTAAAGCTTGGGTTGCAGATGTTGTGCCTCAAGAGAGCAGAGCTACAGCTTTTGGTGTATACAATATGGTTATAGGATTAACTCTTATTCCTGCATCACTCTTGGCCGGATATTTTTGGCAATTGTGGGGTTTATCAGCAGCTCTTCAGATTGATGCAATTTTTGCTGTAGTAGCAACTGTCATGCTTTTTTTCCTATAATAGAGTGAAGTTATGATACCCACACCTGATGAGGCAAGACAACTTTGGAATAAATATAACTTACCAGAGCGTAAACGAGTTCATGTACAATTAGTGGCTGATGTTGCCCTTTTTCTGTCTGGAAAGCTACACATAATTGATCATTCGATACATATTGATACGAATTTGTTAGAAGCTGGAGCCTTACTACATGATATAGATAAGGCTATTCCCAGACTTCCTGGAGAACACCATCCAGAAACTGGTGTTAGAATTTTACGGGAAGAAGGGATGAAAGAGGTAGCTGATTTAATACAGTACCATTCTGTTCAATATATTGGAGATAGTAAAACAGAACCAAAGACTTGGGAAGAAAAACTGTTATTTTTATCAGACAAAATGGTGAAACAGGAAGTAATTACGGTGGATAAACGATTTGATTTGTGGTTTTCAGAAGCAGATTTACCAGAAGCACAAAAAGAAATGTTGAGAGCCGTTTTTCCTAAAGTGAAACAACTTGAAAAAGAAATTTTTGATAAGATTGGCATTCAACCACAAGATGTGGGACAATTACTATTGAGATTAAAGGAGGGAGTATGAAAAATTACACCACCATAGTGTTACTTATAGCAGTGCTCGGTATTGTCGTTGGAGGAAATGTTCTATATGGCAGCCTGAACAATACTGTACAAGCAGCAGTTGAAGAGTCATCTACAGGAAATAGTGGCAGTATGAAAGTTGAAATGGCAACCCCCGGTGCAATGATGGAAGAGGGGATAAGTAAAAAATCGGAATATGTCCTTCCTTATCCGGGTATATTACAAAATCATCCCCTATATTTTTTAAAAGAGTTTCGAGATCAAATTATCGAAGTTCTTATTGCTGATCCTTTAAGAAAGAGTGAGTTTTACTTGTTGCAGTCTGACAAATGGATTGCAGCATCAGATTTATTAATTGTCCAAGAACAGACAGATTTGGCAGAGAAAGTATTGAATAAATCTGCTGATAGAATGAATGATTCGATAAAAGCATTGAAGTCTATTAAGGCTGACGGTCGTGAAGTTCCATCAGGAGTAATTGATAAGGTTGAAAAATCTATAGAAAAACATCTTGAGATGGTTGATGAATTTTCGATAGAAAAGAAGATTAATCCTGATCAAGCACGGCAAACATTATTGACTGCGCAAGAGGAATTAAATAAAGTAAAAAATTAATACTATATTTTCCGCAGTTTCACCTCAACAAAACCTTCTGAGGCAAGCGAGATACTTTGATACATTTTGTATCAATTGACCCAACGTATCGTGTGTCATAGGATGGAAACGCACCATATGTGGTGTAAAAAATTTCACGATATATTTAGGGAATGAAATGTCCATATTGTTCTCATGATCAAACTGATGTAATAGAAAAGAGAGATACGAAGGAAGGTACTGTAACAAGACGCAGACGTACATGTGTGCATTGCCAAAAGCGATTTACCACATACGAGCGTGTTGAACATGTGCCGATTACAGTAATTAAAAAGGATCAACGTAGAGAAACGTTTGATCGAGAAAAATTAAAACGAGGAATATGGAGAGCAAGTGGAAAGACAAAAATTACAGCATCTGATGTCGATAGAATTGTTGATGAGGTAGAACGAGAATTAATCGGGGGAGAAAGTACTGAAATTAAGAGTCAACAGATAGGAGAACTAGTTGCAAAAAGATTAAAATCGTTAGATAAAGTAGCATATATTCGATTTGCTAGTGTATTTAAACGATTTGTAGACGTTGAGGAGTTTGAAAAAGAACTCAAAAAACTAATTTAACACAAATCAAAAAATAACAAATTGTAAAATTGTTATTTTTTGAGCACAAATTTATTATTATGACAACATATTGTCTGCTAGCCATTGTTTGGATGGTCATTGCAAAGGAGGTTTTATGGAATTAACAGGAATTCGAAAACAAGTATTTCTTGACAGGTATGCCGTTAAAGATGAACATGGTAAACCAGTAGAACAAACACCAGAAGAAATGTGGCGACGTGTTTCTCGTGCTGTAGCAGGGATAGAAAAAACGAAAGAGGCGAAACAGTATTGGGAAGAACAATTTTATGGAGCCATGCAGGATTTTGTTTTTGTTCCCGGAGGACGAATCTTAGCTGGTGCAGGCACTGGATTTAAAGTTACCTTCTATAATTGTTTTGTTATTCCTAGTCCTCATGATTCAAGAGGTGGGATACTAAAAACACTTTCAAACATGGTTGAGATTATGTCTCGAGGAGGTGGAGTAGGGATTAATATGTCCAGTTTGCGTCCCAGAGGCACCCGTGTAACAAAAGTCAATGGATTTTCTTCAGGACCATGCAATTGGGCAGAACTGTTTTCTGTAGCGACCAAAGATATTATCCAGCAAGGTGGTTCAAGACGTGGTGCGTTAATGTTGATGTTGTGGGACTGGCACCCAGATGTTGAAGAATTTATTACAGTAAAACAAGATTTAACCCGTATTAATGGTGCAAATCTTTCCGTTTGTGTATCTGATGCGTTTATGGAAGCAGTTAAAAAAGATGAAGACTGGCAATTAGTATTCCCCGATAAAAATGATCCAGATTACGACACAAAATGGGATGGATATATGCCAAATTGGTTAGCCTTAGGTAAAAAACCTATTGTTCATAAGACTATTAAAGCACGAAAATTGTGGGATCTTATTGCAGAGGCAGCATGGAAAAGTGCAGAACCAGGAGTTGTATTCATGGAACGATACAACAAATGGTTTAACAATTACTATTGGGAATATGTCAACTGTGTGAATCCGTGTGGTGAAGAAGGATTACCCAATTGGGGAGTTTGTAATTTATGTTCTATCAATTTATCAGCTTTAGTTAATGAAAAAGGAGAAATGAACTATAAAAGACTAGCAGAAGTTGCCAAGATAGGTGTTCGTTTTCAGGACAATGTTGTTGATGCCGATTTTTACGTGTTTGATGAAATTAAGAAAGTTCAATTAGAAGGTGAAAGACGAATTGGATTGGGAACGATGGGACTGGGTGATGCACTTATTAAAATGAAACTGAAGTATGGTTCTAAGGAAAGTCTTCCTGTGGTTGATAAAATTTATGCCACCATACGCGATGCAGCGTATGAAGCATCAGCAGAAATTGCTGCAGAAAAAGGACCATTTCCAAAAATTGATATAAAAAAGCATTTAGAAGGGTATTTCGTAAGCCAGTTACCCGAGGAAATTAAAAAGAAGATAAAAAAACATGGAGTGAGAAATAGTGTTTTATTACAACAAGCTCCAACAGGAACAACATCTCTTCTAGCGGGTGTTTCGTCAGGAATTGAGCCTGTGTATGAGTTTGAATTTTTACGCAGGTCAAGATTAGGTGAGCACATCTTGCGTCATCATTTGTACGAAGAGTGGTACAACGAATTTAAAAAAGAACACGGGAGAGAACCAGTAAAAGAAGAACGTCCTGAATGGTTTGTGTCTGCCAATGATTTAACCCCAGAAGATCATGTATATATTCAAGCAACGATTCAGAAGTATGTAGATGCATCAATATCAAAAACAGTAAATGCACCAAGAGCTCATACTATTGAAGATGTAAAGCGTTTATATACATTAGCCTATGACTTAGGGTGTAAAGGTATTGCATATATGAGAGAGGGAAGTAGGCAAGGCGTTTTGGAAAGAATGCCAGCTGACGCCAAAGCTTCTGATGGTAAAGAAGAGCAAAAAATACAGCAGATTCCAGAGGTAAAGCCAAGACCGATGATTGTTCATGGGTCAACGTATCAAGTATCAACCCCTGTTGGTCAAGCGTTTGTAACAATTAATACAAATGGTGATACTCAACCGCTAGAAATGTTTATAAACGTAGGGAAAGCCGGTAGTGATGTAACTGCAATGGCTGAAGCGTTGGGAAGAATGATTTCTCTTACGTTGCGAATGCAATCACCAATTCCACCAGCCGAGCGAATGAGAAAAATAGCTTCAGAATTAGTTGGAATAGGAGGAGCACGATCAATGGGATTTGGTGAAAATAGAGTGCGTTCACTTCCTGATGCAGTTGCAAAAGTAATAGATAGACATTTTACTAATTATCCAAAATTTCAGGCTGAAATAATGGTGCAACCACATGTGACAAATGGTCACACTAATGGAAAAGCGCATGCGCAAGGAGTTGCAGAGGGAGATAATACAACTTCTCAATTACCATTAATGGCAGCACAACTACCTCAACAAAAAATGGTGACAGTAGATTTGTGCCCTAAATGCGGAGAGGGTAGTTTAGTGTTTGAAGAGGCGTGTAAGAAGTGTTATAGCTGCGGATATAGTGAATGCTAAATTAATGTATTTTACTTTAGTAAAATTTTTACTAATCTATACTATTAAAAAATAGTTATGCCAATTTATACAAAAACAGGTGATAAGGGAGAAACCTCTTTATTTGGAGGAAAACGAGTATTAAAAAGCTCGGAACTTGTTGAGGTGTATGGATCAGTAGATGAATTAAATTCCTGGATTGGAGTTATTGTTGCTTCTATTGACCACGAAGAAAAAATAGATTTTTTACACAAAATTCAAGGTGATCTGTTTATAATAGGCGGAACATTAGCAGGATGGGAAACAGAACTGAGTGGACTTACAACCAGAGTAACTGAAATGGAGGTTGAAATAGATGCGATGGAGAGTCAACTTCAACAGCTTACTAATTTTATATTACCGGGTGGTACTAAGGAGTCTGCAACTGTACATTTAACAAGAAGTGTTTGCAGAAGGGTAGAACGTCAAATAGTGGCTCTTTCTCAAAAAAAATCTATTTCTGAAGAAATACTCATATATATTAATCGTTTATCTGATTTGCTTTTTGTATTTGCAAGATTTATAAACAAACAAGCTGGAATTACTGATGTGATTTGGCAAGGAATTCGAAAACAATAGTACGAATTGAGGAATCACGTTTGAATCGTGAGCTGTGCCGCAACTGTGAACCCTTAAATTGTGTTGAAGGGAAGTCAGGAACTCCTCGTACTTAATCCCGAGCAGGGTGTTTAGTAACAATAGCAACAAAGAGGAAACATTTCTTTTTGCTCTTACTGATCATTAATGCCTTCTTGGGAACAAGAAGGTTTTTTTATGCCCATGTTAGAGTTGCAACAACTATTAGATCAAGTCAAATTTCGTTTACCTGATACTATTCAAGCACAACGACAGCAATTGTTAGAAGCAATTAGAACTGAACAAATACACTTTTCAGAAGCCTTAGGTAATACAAAAGACTCTCAAAACTATCTCGGTAGATCGTATGACGTAGTAACAGATTATGTCACGTTGCGCTGGTACAGAGAACGAGGTGAATGGGAAAAGTATAGACAGCATATAGAGTTAATAAACGCCAATCTTCAGACCAACTTAATGGAGAGATATAAGGTTACAGAAAGTAGTCTTGAATACGATATAAAGGATAATTTATACCCAAAAGGGTCTTTGACACCATCTTTGTATATGATTCTCAACGGAGTAGATTACAGAAAAAATTTAGGTTCTGTTGAACAAGAAAGAGAGTTGGCGGAACTGATCGGTTTTCAAGTTATAGATGAGTTTATGGTAAATGTGCAAACGCCTATTGGTTCAACTATCGTATCGTTTTCACCTAAAGGAAGTGCTGAGCATACAGAATATAGATATAGATTTGTTGATATTTTTGTCAAACAAAAACGAGATCAGGATGAATATGTTCAGTTTACCCGTAAGTTTGTTCGTTATAACAATGATGAATATAGAGAAAAAGCCCTAGAATTGGACCCAACTTTTTTTGATGGATATGATGGTCAAGGAGCAGAAGATGCATGGTTTCTCTCTCATCCTGTTGTCACCAATAAAGATGTATCTTCGTTCTTTGATTTAGCTGAAGGAATGGACTTTACATCATTCCAGAATATTTATCATGACGAGATTCTTCAGTACTTAATACATGATTACTTGAGAATTATTCAAGAGACTACTGTTGATAGAGTAGCTGTAGCAGCAAGTTTTAACTGCATTATTAACAGAGCCGATGAAGTAAAAGAAAACGTTTCAAATGAACTTAATAAACCATTTTTCCAAAGTAGTTTATTCTATGATGATTTAGAAACATCTAAAATGTTTTATAGCTATCTTCAAAGTTTAGCAATAAGAAATCCCAAAACTCATAGTGGTACAGGATGCCCTTCTAATAGAGGATATAATTTAGGAAATTCTCTTATAGACTCAATTGATGTGTACCGGGCCAATAGTGTAGTTCAATTTATTCCTGATAGATTAGACTACAAAGATGATCCCAATTTATGTAGATGTAGTGGACGAGAACCACACTTTCACTGTCCAGGTAAAAATGGTACGTGTAGACATATTATTATTGTTGGTAAAGGAATAACAACGTGTCCTATTTGTGGACAAGGGAAGATATGTTAGAACAGAAGCTTTTATTAATTTATGCTATTATTAGCCTATGAACGATCTGCCCGTTCCAGCGCCACCTACTGATCCATCACAACAAGATCAACAAGGCAATCAACAACAATCAACTACGAGTGTTTCGTATGGAAGTAAAGAAGGAGAATCTTTTACAATACATAGTCCAGAAGCATCGCTTAAAGCAGTTGGTCAAGAAGTTGATTTACCCAAAGAAGTTCAATCAGCGGGGGTACAGATTCAATCGACAACGGTTGCTTTACCTCAAGCAGTTTCTGATCAAGGAGTTACATCAGTAGGGTATAATGTATCATCTGTTCCTACACATGGTTCAACAATTACATTGCCGTTGAGTGATAGTCAAATAGAGTTGGCTCTGAAGAAAAATACGAAGCAATCAATTCGATGGCTTGCAGAATGGTGTGTATATCAAATTAAAAAAATGCATGAAAAGATAATTCCCAATAAAAGACATTCGTAATTATGAACATCCCTTTCACCGATATTATCTATCAGATTCAAGTTTTCTTCGTTGCGTTTTTGTTTATGACGCTCTCGTTGGCTGGATTAGTTGTATTAGCGTATATTCTTTTTCTGTTATGGAAATACCGAAACAGAGAGCATCATTCTTTAGAATATGTAACACTTCAAATTGCCGTACCCAGAGATAATGAAACAAAAATTGATGCGGCTGAACAATTATTTTCAAGTTTACATAGTATTCATCACGGAGGATTTTGGTCGTTTTTAAAACCTGCTGAGCATATTTCTTTTGAAATAGTAGCAAAGCGGGAAGATATTCGGTTTTATGTATCTGTTCCGCATCATTTGATGGATTTAGTGGAAAAGCAAATTCATGGGGCTTATCCAGGAGCTGATATAAAAGAAGTTGAGGAATATACTATTTTTTCTGAACATGGCGAAGTAGCATTTGCAGCATTAATGCCAACAGGTGCGCCTTACATGCCGATTAGAATTTATAGAGATTTACCGGTAGATCCTTTATCGTCTCTCACCTCTGTGCTTGCAAAAATGCAAGAAGGCGAAGGAGCGGCAGTTCAAATACTCCTTCAACCAACAGGGGAGAAATGGAGACACTTAGGACAATCATTTATTTCTGGTACTAAAAAAAATGAGGCAAATCCGGAAAAAGCGAGTTTTAAGGTGGATCATAAAACTCTTGAACAGGTTGAACAAAAAATAAGCAAGCCAGGGTTTAATGTTGTTGTTCGTATAGTAGTTTCTTCTCACAATCATGAAGAAGCTGAAGCACATCTACATAATATTGAGGCGTCATTTCATCAGTTTACTTCGGAACAAAATCATTTTGGAAAAGTAAGAACACCAATAAAATCTTTTTTCATGAAAGATTTTATTTATCGATATTTTCCTATTTTTAATATTCCCTTTTTTAAGCAATATGGAGTGTTAAATAGTGATGAATTAGCAACGGTATTTCACATGCCGAATAAGTCCATAGAAACAGCACATATTTATTGGTTAAATGCTAAAAGAGCTCCCGCCCCATCTCAAATACCCAACGAAGGATTATATATAGGTAAATCAAAATATAGAGGAGTGGAGCGCCCAATTTTTATTGGAGAAGATGACCGCAGAAGACATACATATATTATTGGGAAAACAGGCACAGGAAAGTCACAGCTGCTTGAAGAAATGATTATTCAAGATATAGAAAACGGAAAAGGAGTAGGAGTAGTGGATCCACATGGTGAACTTATTATGGCGGTATTAAAAAGAATACCACCATCAAGAGCAGAAGACGTGATTTATTTTGATCCTGCAGATATTGAGAGACCGTTAGGACTTAATATGCTTGAAGCCTCTACTGAAGAACAAAAACATTTTGTCGTGACATCAATTGTAGGTTTAATGTACAAACTCTATGATCCGATGAAAACCGGTATTATTGGACCGCGGTTTGAGCATGCGATACGAAACGCTATGTTAACGGTAATGAGTGAACCTGGAAACACATTTATCGAAGTTGTTCGTGTGTTAACTGATAGTGCTTTTGTACAAGAGTTATTACCTAAGGTACAAGATCCGATTATTCGAAGATATTGGACAGATCAAATTGCGCAAACATCTGATTTTCATAAATCCGAAGTTCTTGATTATATTGTTTCAAAGTTTGGTAGATTTGTTACAAACAAGTTAATGCGAAATATTATTGGTCAATCTGAGTCATCTTTTAATTTTAGAAATGTAATGGATGAAGGGAAAATATTGCTTTGTAATTTATCAAAAGGAACATTAGGTGAAGAAAACAGTAATTTTTTGGGGTTAATTTTGGTTCCTCGTATTTTACTCGCTGCGTTATCAAGACAAGATATGCCAGAGGAGAATAGAAGAGATTTTTATCTCTATGTTGATGAATTTCAAAACTTTGCAACGCCAGATTTTGCTCAAATACTCTCCGAAGCTAGAAAGTACCGTTTAAATTTAACGGTTGCCAACCAGTTTATCGGTCAAATGGATGAAGAGGTGAAGAATGCAATTTTTGGTAATGTAGGTAGTGTTATTGCGTTCCGTGTGGGAGTAACTGATGCAAATTATTTACAGCATGAATTTACGCCCACGTTTAATGAAATAGATCTAATAAATATAGACAAATATAACGCGTATGTAAAAACAATCGTCAAAAATGAACCTGTTAAACCATTTAGTATGGACTTAACTAAAAACATGGATGAGGTGAACGCAAAAAAGAATGTTCAAGTAGCAAAAGCAATAGTCCAATTATCGCGACTAAAATATGGACGGTCTCGCGAGTTAGTTGAAGCAGAAGTGTCTCAGCGAGCAAGACTGTAAAGACGATGATATAATCCTTCCATTCAATATTTGCGCTGGTAGCTCAGCGGTAGTAGCACCACTCTTATAAAGTGGGGGTCGATGGTTCGAATCCATCCCAGCGCACACTATTTCAACTATTTACTGGTATGCTGTAAGTATGGAAGAACTTGTTGTATTAGTAGATGAACAAAATAATGTACAAGGCACAGCTCCAAAAGCTACTGTACACACAACCACGACACCTCTTCACAGAGGTTTTTCTGTTTTTTTATTTAATGAAAAAAAAGAATTTTATGTAACCAGGCGGTCTTTAGTAAAAAAAACTTTTCCTGGAGTATGGACAAATTCTTATTGTGGGCACCCTGCAATTTCTGAAACAGCTGAAGAAGCAGCAAAACGACGAGCACAGGACGAATTAGGTATTTCTTCTATTGAGATTCATAAGGTATTACCTTATCGGTATCGGTATGCAGACCAGGGTGGCATTGTTGAAAACGAAATATGTCCTATTATTATTGCAACTACAAACCAGCAACCTATTATTAATCCAAATGAAGTTGAAGAAGCATTCTGGACTCCCTGGCAAACTTTTTATAAAGATATACAGCAGACTCCTCAAAAATACTCTCCATGGAGTAAAGATGAAGCAGAGATAGTTTCAAAGGAAGTGCAGACATTATGGTCGATATAAAAAGAATTTTTGAAGTATCTGATTTTAATTTTCCCTATACAGATTTGCATTTTCCCGGGATGAATACAGGTGAAAAAATTCTTTTCGCAACGCGAGAATCAATAATTATTTTATGGATTAGACGGATTGTTTTAGCGGTAGTAATACTCACATTATTACTATTAAGTGTATTATTGCTTCAGTTTTTAGAAAGATTATTGATTTCAATATGGTTTATTTATCCGCTTTTAATCGTGACAGTAATTAGTGCAGCGATAGGTGGATATTGGTGGATAGGGCAGACGTATCGAAAATCTATTTTTATAATAACTACACGACGCTTAACGAAAATTATATACACAACACCATTTACCTGGTATCAGTTTTCATTAGGCTTAGATGAAATTGCGGATACTGGATCATATTCTTCAAGTTATTTTGAAGCGTTACTACATTTAGGGTATTTTGTTGCACGTTCTGGTGCTGCAGCAATTAAGAATTTTAAAATAATCAATATTACGTTTGCAGCTGATCTTCATAATTATGTGAATAAGCTATTGTATGTATTTAAACATACCCCTGAAAAAGTTAATGAATTCCGTCCGTTTATTCCACATTTAAAAGGAGAAAAGAGAAAGAAATTTTTAGAAGCCTACCCTCATTACAAAACAGAGTTTTAAAGCTCTTCCAGTTTTACAGAATCAATTTGTTTATCTTTTATTAGATCCATGTATTTTTCTGTAGTTGAAAGTCTTTTGTGACCTACAAGCTTAGAAAGTGTAGTGATTGGTGTTCCTGCCATTAAATGATGAGCGATAAATGTATGTCGTAAATCATTTACTTTAGCGCCTTCAATTCCAGCGGCTCTAAAATATCGGTCAATAGAAGTTCTAATGTTTCTGATTAACAGTGCTTTTCCTGATTTTGTGATAAAAAGTGGAGCGTTTGCTTCTTTTGGACCTGTACGGATATCTAAATATCTATTCAATGCTTCTTTTGCTGCTTTGTTGAGAGGTACTGTTCTTTCAGCATGACCTTCTTGAGCTGCAATATGAAGGGTATTTTCTCCAATATCTGATAATGATAAATTAGTAAGTTCACCTATTCTGATGCCTGTTTGAAGGAATAACTCTACAATTGAATATGTTCTAATATCTGCTCTGCAGGCATCTCTCAATGCTCTATATTCTATTTTTGAGAGGACTCTGGGAGGTTTTACTTCATATTTAGGATGTTCAATATCTGCTGCTGGATCATTTACCACGATACCTTGGTTTTTCATGAATCTAAAATAGGTTTTGATTGAGTTAATTTTTCGGGAAATTGATTTTGCTGTATATCCGTCTGCGGAAAGTTTGCTTAAAAAGCCTTCAATATCTTCTTTTGCAATTTCTGTTATTGCTTTTTTGCCAATATGCGTCATGAAGATAGTTAGTTGTTCAATATCTTTTTTATAGGCGATAATAGTAGCACGTGCACGTTTTTTACTGAGTAAAAATTCGTGAAAAGAATTTAGATTTGCGTTAAGATCAAGTGATGGTTCCATATTAGTAAATAATAATTATAGTAAAAATGATAAAGGCAGGAAAACAATAATTATAGGTCAAAACTAGCGTATAATATCACACTTATTTTATGCACACAAGTATGCAACAGCCTCAAAAACCAAAATACCTTGTAATACTACATATTGGGATTGTTTTATTTGGTCTTTTTCTTCTTTTTAACTTCAGTTATTCTATTTATTCTTTATGGAGACGAGGCGACATTGTATCAGAGCGTGAAGAGTATTTGAGAAGATTAGAGAAAGAACAAGATGAACTCAAAACTGAACTTTCGTATACTATGAGACCTGAATTTATAGAGGAAGAAGCAAGAAATAAGCTAAATCTAGTTCGTCCAGGAGAGACACTTGTTGTATTGTCGGAACGTGAATCGAGTGAAAGTGCAAATATGAGTATTAATAAAGAAAGTATGCCTGAAAAAAGAGTTTTATCTGAGTGGTTTCAGTTGTTTGTTGGAGATTAACGTGTGCCAGCGACAGGATTCGAACCTGTGACCTATGCCTTATGAAGACACCGCTACTACCGCTGAGCTACGCTGGCATCGAGTATCCATTGTACGGAAAACAGCTTGAAAAGGCAAGAAAAACCCATAATTCAGGTGATTATAATTGCGGGATCTGATCCTCTTTTCTAAAGGTATGGTGGTTTAATTAGTCAAAAGAAATAAAAAAACCTTCGTAATGAAGGTTTTTTTATGTGTTGCGGGGATTGGAAGAAATCAGAACCTATTTTTTGACCGTAAATGAGAAATATTACCTTATAGGTTCGTAAATAGAAGTAATTACTTTTTGTAGACTTCGTCATGTGTTCCTATGAGGAAAAAAACTGTTTCATCATCGTGTGTAAAGTAGAGCATACGGATGTTGCGTTCGATTGAAATACTCCAACTATTTGATAAGTTGCCTTGCAGTTTCTGTGTTCGGAGTGATGGGTGTTTGGGATTTTCTTTGAAAAGCGTGAGTTGCTTATGAATTTTTTTATAGAGAAGTGGTTCTCGTGTTTTTAATCGTTTCAGTTCACGTGTAGTTTCAATGGAAAAGGATATATTCATGTGTATTAGAGTTCATCAAAGAATGTATCCAAGTCGTCAACCTTGATTATTTTACTAGTTTTTTCATCTTCTTTCGCTTTCTTATATGCTTCTTCTGTTTTTGCAGAAACTTGATAAACAGGATGTTCCATATCAGTTACGTCTTTAAGAATTAAATGCTTCACATAACCTGCAAGAGGCATACCAAACCGGCTGGCTTTGCTTTCTAGGTATTCTTTAAGTTCAAGAGGAAGATTGAGTTTTATCTGTGCTTGTTGAGTGAGCATAATGACGCTATATTACCACTAATCCAAGGACTTTTCAAGGACTTATTGCGGTGTTTAGCTTTGCTTGAGGTTAGATTGGTTTGATGGTCTATAGTGCAGGTTGTTGCAGGGGAGTCCAAGAAATTAGAACTTATTTACTGTCACACTACCAGCAAGTAGATGATTGTTTTTTCCTGAATTTTACGGTCGGAGGTGCCTGATCATTCTCATAGAAGGTATGATTTTTCCATTTTTTAACTTTTTTGCAGGGATTTGGTCGTCAGTTAAACGAAATCCGTGTTTTTCATAAAACTTTATTGCCTTCTGATTGTAAGATGCTCCATAAAGTTCAATCGGTTTTTTATCACCCATCCAGTTCAATGCTTGATGCATTAGTTGTGTTCCTTAGTTGCAGGCCAATGAGATACAAAAAAGACCCATTTGAAAGGGTCTTTTCCGTATCTGTTGCGGGGCCGGGAATCGCACCCGGCCTAGGAGATTATGAGCCTCCTGTGCGGCTTTACACTACCCCGCGGTAGATGTCTACAATGTTAGTTTAACATAGATTGATATATAAACCAAATTAAATTTGATACAATCTTGTTTAATGAAACGAATTTTATCTGGTATTACACCTTCAGGTGACGGAAGTCTTCATATTGGAAATTATTTAGGAGCTGTTAAGCAGTTTAAAGAATTAGCTCAGCCATTAAATTCAAATATTGAATCACATGAATGTTTATTGATGTTTGCAGATTTACATGCATTAACCACCATTCAAGATAAAAAAATGTTGCAAAAGAACACAGAGACATTGATTCTTAATGAAATAGCCTTGGTTGGGGAACTACCAAACGTATACTTTTTTAGACAATCAGATGTTCCACTGCACGCAGAATTACAGACGATATTAAATAATGTTACTCCCTTAGGCCTTTTAAAACGGGCACATGCATACAAAGACAAATTAGCTAAAGATGTTATGGAGGATGAGATTAATTTGGGTTTATTTAATTATCCAATTTTAATGGCAGCAGATATTTTATTATATAAACCTGATGCAGTTCCTGTAGGGAAAGATCAAAAACAGCACATTGAAATAACTCGAGATATAGCTGAAAAATTTAATCATACATTTAGAAAACAGGTTTTTGTTTTGCCAGAACCGTATATTCCGGAGGACGTAGCAGTTATATTAGGTACGGACGGCCAAAGAAAAATGAGCAAGTCATTAGGGAATATCATTTCAATTTTTGAGAATGAAGATATAATTCGCAAGCAAGTAAATAGTTGTTTTACAGATCCCACGAGAAAACATGCAAATGATCCAGGACATACTGAAGGAAATATGGTTTTTACGTATTTACAATTTTTTGGTGATTATGCAGAAGTAGAACATCTTAAAGAGCGGTATCGAAAAGGTTCATTGGGAGACGTTGAAGTAAAAGAATATTTATATACATCATTAGTATCGTATTTTGCTGAAGCAAGAGAGCGATATAACAACTTAAAAGAAAGTCCCACTCAAGTAAAAAAGATTTTGGAGAAAGGCACTGCTCGAGTAACAGAGTTAGCAAGTCAGACAATGAGCGAAGTAAGAGATACTATTGGATTAGTAAATCAATATGCTTTTTTTTCGTACCCGACTAAACGAACAGATGGATTAATTACAATAGATGATTTTGCAAAGATGCAGTTACGCGTTGGTAGCGTAATCGAAGCAAGTCATCCTGAGAAAAGTGAAAAATTAATTCGACTCGTAGTGGACTTTGGAGATACACAACGGGTGATATTTACCGGTGTAAGAGGGTATGGATATACAAAAGATGATTTTGTAGGTAAACAGTTTTTCTTTGTCTTTAACTTAATCCCAAGAAAAATGATTGGCGAAGAATCACAGGGAATGATTTTAGCGGTAGATGGATCAGATAAACCATTATTTGTTTCTGCTCAAGGACTACCTTTGGGTTCACTTATTCGATAAGAAAAGTTTATACTTTCGAACATATTGAATTCCGATAAGTGAAATTATTAATAACAGTATTCCTAATCCTACCGATACAATTCCATTAATTACTGACTTGGGTTTATATATAAAAGTAACCTCATGAGTTCCTTCAGGTACAATAATTGATCTAAAACTATAGTTTGTTCTGTAAATAGGTGCATCTTTATTGTCTATTTGCGCTATCCATCCCGGATAATAGTTATCTGATACAAATAACAAAGCTTCGGTGTTTGCGACAACTTCCATAGAAATATATTCCGGTTTATAAGAAGTAACTGTTACTGATCCTGGATTATCAGTATCTTCAAATGTTTTATGAATATCTTCTTCCAGTACTATTGTTGAAAGAGTATTGTTTATGTCTAATAGGGTATCAAGTATTTGTTGTGTATCATTGGTAATTACATATGATGTTGTCAAGAAAAATCTTGGTAAAGAATTAGTATATTCATATATATCAAACGTATTGTCTGTCCAAACTCTTTGAATATCATTGCTGATCTGCTCTGTCGTTAAATCTTTTTCATGTGTTGTAACAATATGACGGACTCCGAGTAATTTAAGTATTTGTATAGTTTGTTGATTCTTTGCCAATTCATGAATGTTGGATGCTTGCCTAAAATCAACATCTGCTCTTGTTAACACGTCTGGAATGCTGCCTTGATTATATGCTGCTGCTATTAGTTCACTGTATCGTTTACTATTAAATCCTTCGTATCCTTCCGGTGAGTAAAGCTGAAAAATGTTACTAAAATTTCGTTCGATATAGGCATCACCAATACTAATATATCGGTTTAAATTGTTAATTTTTTTAAGTTGTTCGATAACTGGTGTTGTAGGATATACGTAATCTCTTTTAGAAAAATAGAGATACTTATTTGCAAAATATGCAAAACTAGAAAGACTAATTAGTAGTATTCCAATATAGGAAAAAAACAATAGTTTTCTTCTATAGTTACCTAGGAGAATAAAAAATGATGTTGAAAGGTAAATTCCTGTTGGAATAACTAAATTGCGAAGTGGAACCTTACTATGTCCTTGGATTCCATTATAAATTTCAAACGCGGGAATGGAGGCGACAGCAATTAATCCACTTATTAGTAGAAGAACTATGAATAAACGAATGGTGTATTTTCTTGTTAAATACGTTTGTATTCCTATGGCAGAAAGCACAGATAAACAGAACGATGAAAGATAGACTATTCTAGAAGGAGTCATTTCGGAGATAAATGGTAAATCTAAATCATAGAGAAGAAACCAACTTGTTGGTAATGAAAAGGCTAGAGATAAAAATACAAATGCGCATACAGTAAAAAATTTTGTAATTGAATCTTTTTTTTGAATAGCCACTATGGCAAATAAAGAAAATATAAAAGCAGGTATTCCTATCCAAAGAGCTTTTTCATGATAAAAAGATGTTGTGTAGTAGTTGTGTGTTGCTGGGTTTCCAAAATAGTCAGGCGCTACAAAGGTAATAATATGTTTTAGGGGGATGAAGAAAATCTCAAACATGGTTTTTACATCTACGGTACTTCTTGGAGAAAGTGTGTAGGCTTCATATGCAGAGAATATTTGTATACCTGAGAGTAATAAAGATATGAGTGAAGCAATACTTACAAGAATTAATGGGGGAATTTTTTTATACGTTATAGCTAAATACCATGTCCACATAATCATGAGAAGAAATACATAAAAAGTTGTTTGAAAATAACCTGAAAAAATCGAAAAAGTAAGACTGATTATTAATAGAAGAAATGGTATTGTAGGTTTTTTGATGAACAGTCTTCTAACAGAGAATAATACTAATGGAAGAGGCAGGAACGAATAGACAGACATAAACATTTCTTGCCACCAAACAACCATTATTCCTGAAAAAGCAAACGTTAAAGCACCAAATACGCTTGATTTTCTGTTTAAGTCTATGTCTCGTAAAAAAATATACATAGCTGTAGATGCAAGAATTGGTGACAGAAAAATAATCAATGACCATGCATCAATCTGTGGAAGAAGGAGGAATAGTATAGTTAAAGGATGAAACACAGCCGATTGATATGTTCCAAGCAGTATGTTTCCTGAAAAGCTGTATGGGTTCCATAGTGGTAGAGTGCCGTTATGCAGGGAAGAAGTAACCAATGATCTTACCGGGTAAAAAATTCGCAATGCATCAAAACCCATTGGTTTTGATGGAGGTCCGTTTGTATATCCATCCCAAGTGTATGAAGCCCATGGTTGATAAAATGAAACAAGTAAGTTTCCCGGGAAGGGTACCTGGTTAAATACAATATATTGTCTAAAAATAAAAACAGAAAAAAAGATAAAAAGTAAAATAGCAATTATATTTTTTTTCATGGTAATGCTAACTTAACTATACCTTTTTGATGTTGTTTTCAATAGTTCAGTGTAAAAGTAATGTTAAGTTCTTGATTTATACATCAATAGTTAAGGGTGATATTTTGTGGGTAATCGTGGTATACTACTCTTCTTATGGCAGATCGTTCTTCTCAAAAAAATCGAAAACATACTAATGGAAAAAAAAGGGGCATGTTTGAGTTTCGTTTTAATTTTAATTTAAAAAACATATTTATTGCATTG
>CAZGOA010000005.1:0-100212 GCA_964527425.1 uncultured Gammaproteobacteria bacterium
TTTAGGAAGATCTGCCACGTTACACCTCCGTATACACCAAGCTGCCATCACATGATATTGCTCCTGACAGCTCAAGATTTAGAAGCGTATTAGAGGCTGTTTCAAACCAGCCAACCGGATTATATGGTAAAACAAACCCTGTGTTTGCTACAAGGTTCATCTGTCCTGTTAAAGCAGTTCCTCCTGCCCCAGATTCAAACCGAGCAGTTACAGTTCCTGCTGAAACAACAAAAAGAGCATGTACTCGTATTTTCTTAGAAGTTACTGCAGCAACCAAAGTGTTATCTCCACTTGTTGCTGCATCAATAATTGCAAATTTAGGTGTTAAAGCTGTGGTTCCGTCATAAATAGTTGATGTTTCACTTGAAGCAGACACACGACCTATAAGATTAGTACCGGCTGGCAAAGCACCTACTACATCAACCTGCATTTCACTTCCTGAAATTGCGTTATCGATAGTTTCAACTGCTGTCTGTATAGCTGCTGTATCTGCAAGTATTCCCTGAGTAGATGTATCAATAGAATCTAATACAGCATTATCAGTTGCAGATAAATTTGCTGTAACAGTTCCATCAATGGTAATTACTCCACCTGCATCTGATATAGGAAGAGGTGTTGAATTTGATACTGCTGACAATGCATTTGTTCCTGTATTTGACTCAAACAATATTGCAGTACCTGTAATTGTTGCATCTGTATCACCTTCTGTATATTGTGTTCCTCCACCAACAGCCACTTCACTTCCTGTTGCATCTCGAAGATTTACGTGGATAGCTCTATATTCTGTTAGTCTTGGTATTCCTAGCTTATCTTCTGCGACTGTATCAGGAGATACATCATCTCTTGCTCCCATTATTGGAGTTCCTGCTGAAGTTGCTGGTGTAAAAGTCGATTCATCGGTTGCTGAAGTTCCACCTGATCCTGCACCACCTGTAATTGTAACTGGTATAGAAGTAGATCCACCTAATGCACCTCCATCGGTAGGATCTATTAATACAACTCTTTTAGCATTAAGAGATGGGCTGTGTTCTACTCTAGTTTTTTCATTTAATGTGTTTGGCATATAGTTTTATTTCTTTACGGGCCATTTTATCAATATCAGACTTATCTAATAATCGTAAAAATCGCCATATTTTTCCTATTCTTGTTTCTCCTACTGTTGGTCCTCCTAGTTTTCTTTCTAATCTTCTTAACTCGTAATTTACCTCTCCTGGTGTGACATTGTTATTTCGTAAAAACTTAACAATATCTTGAACTTTCGTAGACTCTTCTGAATTCAAATACATAGGCATTTCAAAAAAACGCTTTACTGCATTAAATTCCAAATTAGGTGCTACCCCAGAACTTTCGTTTGTTTCACTAGGAACTGTTTCTATTTCTAATACTGGTGATTGATCTATAGCTTGTCCCATAAAAAAAAGACATCGCCTGAAAAGCGATGCCATTGACTTGTTCAACTAGCAAAACTTATTTAATTATACCACATTTTTTAGTAATACTTTTAAACTCATCAATACTATTTACAAATACTCCAACTCCACACTTTAGGCATTCACAGTTTTTAAACCCCTTCATAATAAATTTATGCTTACAAGCTACTCCATTTATAACAACAAATTGATCTTGTGGATCATATTGTCTATCAAGCTGTGATGATGTCGACTTCTGATTGTTCATACTTGCTTAATTGTTTTGCTTCTTCTACCCAATTTTTAATAGATTGAAGAATACCTGTATAAACAGAGTCTTTTGCATATGCCAATCTATATGCATCTTCCCATCCTGGCGTTTTAGGCTCTGGATACTCTAAATTCTTTTGTTCATAGAGAAATGGCAACAAATACTGTTGACAAAACTCGGATTCTAAAAACTCTTGAGCCATTTGACCTCTTTGTTTTATTAGTTTTTGTTGTTCATTAAGAATCATATGTTACATACTAGGCTGGACTGTCGCCTCCGTAATCCCTGGCGTTGGCGTTAAGTTTTGCTGTGGCCCCGCTGTTGGCGTAAGGGAAAGCCCATTAGTATTCGTAGGTTGTTGAATTTCTTGTTGTGGAGGCTGTTGTGGAGCCTGTTCAAAATATACTTCTGAGTCTGGAATCCTTGCAGTATCTCCTAATTTTTCTATAAACTCTTTCCACTTAATCCTATAACCTTGTTCGTTTATCTTAGGTTCTACTTTTTGCATTGCTTCAAACATCATATTTCTAGCACTAAGTAAACTCTGATCATTAGAAATACTCATTGCTTCCACATCTGGTATAAAATCATAATCACCTGCAATATCTTTTGATGAGACTGCTAAAAATCCTGCCTTGCCATCTTTTTCTAGTTCCAGTTTTGTAGGCATATCTGGATTTTCCAGTGGATATAATGGAACTGCATATTCCTCTAATGCCCCCTGTTCTCTCAGTATTGAGTATGCATCATCAAAATTAATTTTGTTTTCTGTTGCTGTTTGAGAAATCATCTCAAAACCTTCTGGCTTTAGTGTCCATCCATTTAATCCTTCTTCAACTAAATACTGAAGTGCTTCTTTACCTTGAATTCTTATGAGTTTATGACCATCTATATATTGCTGACTCATCTTAAACCAGAAATATGTCATTTTTGATAGTGCTGCTGACAACATTAGCTTATTTGCATTATCTCTAGCAGATCTCAATAGTGCCATATCTTTTACTTCTGTTGCTGTTTTATCAGCTAATGTATTAGAAATGTTTGATATATCTTGTCCTGTTTCTCCTATTCCTTCCATGATCAACGATGATATTAGACCAAAGTGTTCTTTAAATTTTGTTAATCCTACTGTTGAAGATTGATAAGGAACAACATCTTGACCTGGAGTTTCCATAAACCATCTCTTACCCCTTCCAAAGTTTAATGTATCAACACTGGCCCTTTTTGGATTAACCATTAGTGGTGTGTATAAATCATTCTGTAACTGCTCTAATGTTTGTGATAAAAGTGACCATTCTGCCTTAATAAGAGGTGCAATGTTTTCTAATTCTGGCCTTCCATAAATATCATCATCAATAGGATCATACACTAATCGAACTATGGGTATTTCTTTATGATCATATGGGTTTTTAAATGACCTCAATGGAACTTTATTTGTCTCTTTAGAACTACCCATTAAACAGAAACTATAAAATTTATCTGGACTATATTCGTTAATAATCTCTATCTTTTCATCAAGTGAAGATCCTAGGCCAATAATATCTCTATTAACGCTCGTATAATTTGTATTTGATGCTTTTTTCTTACGAATATAACTAATAGCATCTGGATCGTAAATCGGTCCAACAACTGACATTGCATTGATTCTCTCTAGCTCTGATAAGAAAACATAGCGTCTTACCTGTACCCATTCTGAGGAGTCTATAGATCTTGCTCCAGGTTGAAACAGTACATCTCTGTTATTTAGTGGCTCAAATGTTGGTATATCATGTATCTTGTCCCATCCACACAACCCAAATGCAGCACCATATTTTCTTGTTGCAATATCCATCCTTCGCCATCGTTGAAGCATTGGCTGATCTCCACGCATATCATTTTCTGTCCATTCCCACAAAAGAAGTTCTGTTCCAATTTTTGCTCCTAATTCAGATCCTGATCTTCTTGGTATTAATTTTCCTTGTAGCTTAGTAGCTATTAATCTATCTGCTTTTCTATTAAGAAGTGTTGAGGCTCTACCATCTGGAACTCGCACATCAAACGGCCATTTACTAGGATCAATATAGTTTCTAAATAGCTTGTCATATACATCAAACCCTCGTTCTTTGTGGGTTATTCTTGTTTGAAGTTCTGAGTCTGCATCCTGATAATGTAAATATACATTTTTGAATGCTATTTCTAGATCTTTCTCTTTTTGATCTACTTTCTTTTCTGCTTTTTTTGGTTTTTTAGAGTATTTTTTTTCCATAAAAAAAGACACACCTTTTGGGCGTGTCGATATGTTCGATCACTAGTATTATTATTATATCACATTAAACCAATTCTGCTTTTAGTGGTTTTATAATTTTTTCTTGCATCATTTTTATTTCTAATACTTTTCCTCGTTGTATATTCAACACAATCTTTCCATAGCCATCATCAAGTGATTGTATGATTTGAGCCTTAAGAACTATATCAAGTAATACTTCTTTCATTTCCTCTGGAAGCTGTTCCCATAATTTAAACACTTGTGTTTGATTATTCTCATTTTCTATTTGATAACTTGTTTTTACATCCATGACGGGTCCCTCCTGATTTGTCCTTGTGCCTGATTTTTGTATTCTGCAAATATATCTCCTGATTCAGTTTTGTTTACAAAATAATACTCTAACGCTCTCATGGCATGTGAATATTGATCATGAATAGGGATTTCGTTTGATTGATTAACTGCTGATTCTTTTTTTTCAGGGTATCTGTAATTAAGTATACAATCTCTTAGTCGTGTGAGCTTTGAATCAACAAAAAAAGATTTAATGTGTTTGTGTGTAATTCTTATTTGATCAACAATCTTAAGTCCCTGTGTGGTTCTCACATATATTCCATGCTTTTGCAGTTCTTCTATTGGGCTTGTTCCTGTTGTTAGTGTTCTTGCTCTCCCTGCATCATCACCTGTATATAGCTCTACTGCTTTATATGGTTTAGACTTAATAACACTAGCATAGTGAGCAATGTTGGCATCTGTTGCTTCGTAGTAATCTATAGCTCTAAATTCACTACCATTGGGCTGTATCCATATAACTGAAGTCGGATCGTTTACTCCAAAATCCATTGTAATGTGAAGGGGTAATGCATCATCGTATGGAACACTTTTAAAATTATCAATGGACCATTCGCTATAAACAGTGCCTTGTGGCCTCGTAAAATCAGCCAAAAACTCTTGTCTGAACACTTGCTCATCAAGTTCTCGTTTTGTTTTTTCTATTTCTTCTGCATCAATATAGGGGTTGTCGTATGAAGTGTAATGAAATGATACATAGTCTGTATCACTGTTTTGTTTATTGTATAGCTCATAGAAGTGATTAAATCCATTAGGAGTACTGATAAACCAGCATGAGGCTTTAGAGTCTACAAGAATAGGACGAAGTGCTGTCCACGTTGAATTCCAATCATTGAAAAATGCAACCTCATCAAATACTGCAAAATCAATATGTGTTCCTCGTAATGAATCCGGATTGTCTGCACCTTTCAAATGAATTGATGATTCTCTATCTACAAAATCTACCCTTAATTCTGTTTCGTTAAATACTGCATTGTTAAATCCTTTACAAAAGTCTTTAAGCATTGCCCATGCAATAAGCTTAGATTGTTTATAGGTGGGGGCTATATACCAACACACTGTTTTAGGAGTGCTTGCTGTTTTTATAAGGGCTAGACACGAAAGTAAAGTTTTTCCAGCACGTCTACCTACGTTAACCACCTTGAAACGGTGCTGATCATCCAGTACTTTCGTCTGCCACGGGGACAGTTTTATTGTCATGGCTTTTTTCTATAACCAATGGCTGTACTACAGTAAGTTCAATTTTTTGTGTTTTGCTGAATGTTTCTGGATCAGCATGAGTAAGAATAAAATCTGTTGATGATCTATTTACATACTTGGTAAGTGTCTGAGCCCGCATCGATTCACACTTTTTATCAAAGTCTTCATCTTCTTTTCTCCACCTGCTAAGTGTCATCTCAGATATACCAACAAACCAGCATGCATGTTTATAGAATGGATTTCTACCTAAAAACTCAACAAATTTTTCCTTTAATGGAAGTCTTTTATCTTTTATCATGTGGCGCTCTCTTTCTGTATTATATCATGTTGGGACAACTTTCTTTTCTTTATTTCAATGATAAATTCTTCCTCGTTGTATTGAGATATTAATTCTGCAAAATCTTGTGGTGTCATATACACATCTAGAACTAATTGTGATAGCTCACCACTTAAGATTTTACTTTTCATCATGTCTGTTGTTGTTTTAGCTAGTATTGCTGTGAATTTCATAGTATTCCTTTCTTTTTTAAACGCCTTCATAAATCCCTTTTTTGACTAAATAACACAGCAGTAAGAATTGACACTAACATTCCATATATACCAATATCACTATTGGTTAAAACAGATACAATACCGCAAAACAAACTAAAGAGAAATATAAATATAAATATAGATAAGTTTTTCATATTATCTCCCTATAAAAGGGTTATGTTGATTGAACAAGTACTAAGTGCTGTGGGTAAGGATTTGCACCTTACATGATAAAAAGGTCTACAAGTTATCTCTTACAAGATAAGCTGGGGTTTAACCAGCACCCTCTTTAACTGAGCTAGCGTCTACCTATTCCGCCACCAAAGCACTCAATACTCTTTCACTCGTTCCTCAATAAATTCGTTCTTGGTCATAGGGTTACCTTTTCTTGAATGAAATTGATAAATTTTATCCAATGTAGAATATTTATTCTTATCCACAATTCATTATCACCACTATAAGCTAGTGGCAAATTTTCTTCTACCTCTTTCACTATCTCTTTTCTTTGTTGAGAGAGGAGGGATCTAATAAATTGTTTAACCTTATTATCTGGTAAATGATAAGGGGCAACGTTTGTGGTTATATGATGTTCTTCTACAAATTTATCAAACTCTTCTTCCCACTTTTCCTTCTTCTGATCGTGTTGGTTAGGTTGCTGTGACCCCTCTTGTTTCTTTGATGATAAGTGAGCCATCTTGGCGTACATTGAATCTTGAGCGTTCATTTGGTTTCCTCCTGATCTAATCCACTAAGTTTCATTGAAATATCCATGCAAAACATACCTATTACCAGAAACACCTTAGCAAAAATGTTCATACGTACCCATAGTTTTTTGTTTATACTTGCTTTCATATTTCCCCCTTTAACAGTTGTTTATATTGTTCTGCTTCCTTTCTAATGCTTCTATTCGTTCTTTTAAAGACCTACCAACGTCACCTAACACTTCTTGTTTCTTTGATGATAAGTGAGCGGTTTGTGAGAACATTTGGTCTTGTTGTGATGTCATATAGTTCTCCTTAATTGAGTCCACATTTCTCTAAACTTATCCATAGTAAATTTATAAAATTTTAATGCCTCTTCTTCCCTAGCCTTCCTCACTTCTTCATCAATGATGGATTGAACAGAATCAGTAAACTCTTCTGTGCTTATTTTTATTTCTATAAATTTATTTAAGTTATCTCTAAATGTATCTTTCCAATTCATATATTCCTTCTTCCTACTCCCATGAGATGAGGGAGTTAAATAACTAGCAACTTGGGTGGTAGGGGTTGATGTGCAACATTACGTTTCCATGAGTCACCTACACTGATCCTTTACGTCACACCCAAGATGTCATTTATTTAACTTGCTCAACATGAGTATCTTTGTTTTGTTCTAAAAATCCCTTAATTGTTCTATCTTTATTTGTCCACATCATGGCTTCTTCAAGCTTGGTGAGTACAATTGAATTTTCTCTACTCCTACAATCTGGTGTAGATAATAGTACAAATGCTTGTCTTATGTTATTAAATGCGTCTTCTTGTAACATTTTTAATGAGTCATCCATAATTTATTTCACCTCCCCCTTTAACAGTTGTTTATATTGAATACCCATAGTAATTCACCATATTAACTCTGTAGCTTTTTCTAATTTTTGTATTCGTTTTTCAAGAGATTTTATCTGTGTTTGTAACCAATCAATATCTGCCTCCATAGCACATATGTCTCTTTCTGTTTCTCTTTGTACGCTTGTAAACCTACCCATTTCATCTCTTGGGTTTAACCATCCTTTATTAAATTTTCTGCCAGTCCACATGATGTAAGTATCATTTTCTATAAATATATTATTCATACAACCTCCTTTAATAATTTCCCCAATCGTTCCGCATTGATTTTGGCTGACCCCTCATCCATCTGTAACCCTTCCTCGCTTGTGAAGAAGTCGTATATCGCTTGTAATGTTTTTTTCTCCTGTAATTGTTTAGCCATTGCTTTATACATTTCTTCCTGTTGACTCATATAAATCCTTTCATGTTGTTTGCATTAAATAATTAAAAATAAGTAGTATTATTCCTGCCAAAACTATAAATCCTGAACAAAAACACAAATAACACTTAAATATATTTCTCATAGTTAAAAAATTACTCCTGTTTCGTATAAATTAAGTACCCACATGAACACAATCGCAAACCAGCTTCCAAATACCAAACCGCCTAGAAAATAAGGGATTCTTGGCCTTCGCTGATACGCTAGTACTGCCTGTTCTGTTAACTCAACCTCTGTATCCATAAATGTTTGTATAGCTGTTAAGAGTTGTTTAAATCTTTTCATAATTCCTCCGCTTTCTGTTTTAGTTCATTTGCTTTTTGAATTAGTTCCTCCGCCTTGTCTAGTAACTCTTTCTTTGTATTGTTTTCTTCTTCTAGCCCTGTTTCTTTTAATATTCCATACTCAACTTGTCCCTTGATTAGTTTTCCACAGGTAATTGTTTTATCTTCATCAGTTGTTTCTCTCCATGTACATATCCCTGCAAATGCTTTTAATCCAAATGACAGAGTGGTTTTACAAGTTATATATAGTCCTGCTGATATACCGTATGACCCACCAGCCTTGATAGACCCACCAGCCTCGATAGACCAACCAGCCTTGATATACCCACCAGCCTTGATATACCCACCAGCCTTGATATACCCACCAGCCTTGATAGACCCACCAGCCATGATATACCCACCAGCCTTGATATACCCACCAGCCTCGATAGACCAACCAGCCTTGATATACCCACCAGCCTCGATATACCCACCAGCCTCGATATACCCACCAGCCTCGATATACCCACCAGCCTTGATAGACCCACCAGCCTTGATAGACAGATACCCATCAACCACAAGTTTTCCAGTAAACTCTGCTGAATAGGTAAACTCTGCATTTCCTTCAATATGATACCCATAGTCATCTTTGTGTTTGTCTAAGTCCTTTTGTGATGAAATTGTGTATGTTTTCATAATTCCTCCTTAAAACATTAGTAAAAATATTCCTATACCCATCATTCCAATGGCCCAAAAGAATGTGAGTCTAAATCCGAGCGTTTTGACCATTTCAACTACTTTGGTTAAGTAAGCAAAAACTACTGTTATAAACCCTAGTGTAATAATAGTCATCGCATAAAGGTCTATGGCGTATGTTAGGTCTGTTTTCATATTATGTTTCCTTGATTGGATTGAAATCTTTTACCTCAAATCCAAACGTCCAAGCTTTTCCTTCTTTACACGTTTTTACTGTTGGTGGAACTCGCAAGTAATAAACTCTTGGAGTTGATGCATCCTTTACTTTGATATATTTTGCTACTCTGTCTGGATCATTGGGTAGATCTATTTCTAAAAGTGTTCCTGTTTCATCTTTTTGAATCTCTTTGCCTCCAATTTTCTTAACAAAATTTGGCATTCGGTCTTGTATTATTCTTCTACGCTCCATGTTTTCTTCACTGGCCCAATCTTTTTTTGTTAGCTTCTCTGGAGTCTTTACTATTTTTTCTGTTACTGAAACCCCATGAATCCAATATTGACCGTACCCATCAGCCCATTTAATAGCAAAGTCGTTTTCGTTATGAAGTCTATTATTTGAATCTCTATGTATTTCTGTAGGCATATCAGAAACAATACACATTTTTTCAAATAAAACCGTTTCGTAGATTCCTGATTTGAGTAAGTAGACAAAGTTGTTAAATGGTTCAAAATCAATGACACCTGTTTTTGTAAAATACTCACCCCATGCAGCCCATCCATAATCACTGACGTTTCCGTAATGTGATGGTGAGAAATGGGTCAATTTTTGAGCCCTGACCTGATCCCTGACCTGATCCCCGACTTGATCCCTGACCTGATCCCCGACTTGATCAAAGACTTCATCAAAGACTTGATCAAAGACTTGATCACTGACCTGATCCCTGACCTGAGCCCCGACTTGATCCCTGACTTGATCCCAGACTTGAGCCCCGACTTGATCCCAGACTTGATCCCAGACTTGAGCCCCGACTTGATCCCCGACTTGATCCCAGACTTGAGCCCCGACTTGATCCCCGACTTGATCCCCGACTTGATCCCTGACTTGAGCCCCGACTTGATCCCAGACTTGAGCCCCGACTTGATCCCTGACTTGAGCCCCGACTTGATCCCTGACTTGAGCCCCGACTTGATCCCCGACTTGATCCCCACTCACATTAGTCAACATATTTGCTCCATATTGAATGCCAAGAGGTGAAGACAAGAAAATAACTTTAGGTTTTTCCAGATTAGAAAGTTTATATAACCATTCAACCGCTTTAGTTGCTTTCTTTCTATCTGTTCTCAACTCACAACCAAAGAATCTCTCTAACCATTGGTCACGAACCTTAACCATTAACTTCTCTTGTTTCGGTGTTAGTTTTTCAAGCTTTTTCTTTCGCATAAAATTTTCCTTTCTATCAGTCAACAACCACACGAGTCATGTCTGCACTCATGTATTCTCGTTGACGTAACACGGCATATTTTCCAGCTTTAAATTCAATTGGTTTGTGTTCCTCATGAACTAGTGTTGCTTTTGTTTTCACTGTGAAATACATCGCTCCGTTATCTGAATACACGTCACCCGCACCAGTTAAACGGTGGTGATGTCCAGTTGCTTCACCTTCTAAAACGATATTTCCAGCAACCTTTTTAGCTGTTTTAGGTATGTTGTTTGTTGGGATTACCAATAAATCCCCTTGTCTAACTTGTTTCATAAATTCCTTTCTTTCTCCTCTTTCCACATGACAAATAAAGCCAGTGGGATATAGAGAAGCAATAATGGTAAAACTAGATATTTTCTCATATATTTTTGTGTCCCAATTTCACACAGTCTGAACAATACCGAATATTAGGTTTTGTCTTTTTAATTTCTCTTTTACAACTCTCACATCGAATCCACATTTTAGGCATAAAAATCGGGTTTCTCATAGGCTGTTTAACTCCTTCTCAACGTCTTCTATGCTGGTTGCAACAAAAGCAATAGCTCCGGCTTCTCTCCATTCCTCTAATGCTTGTTTTTGCCAAATAGTAGGCTTGTTTTTGGGTCTTTTCACTTCACAACAAATAAACTTACCCTTGTAACATGCAATTAAATCTGGTGTTCCTGTTGGTGCGAGTCTTATCATGCGTCTATATTTCCCCTCACCTACAGCCATCATGCCACTGTTAATTCTTAGAACTTTTGCTCCTAGTGTCTGCAGATATTGAATAATCATGTTTTGTATCTGGTGTTCTGTTGGTTGATATAGTGTTTTCATAGTGTTTCCTGTACTCTGTTGTGCATTAACGGTAGATATATTTTTTCGCCTTTATTTTTTCGTTTAGCCCACCTTGCTATCTCTTTTGCTTGATTAGGTTTTGCTACATATCTTTGAAACAAAAATAATTCTTTCCAGCTCATTAAGTGACCGTATTTACCAGTCTCTTTTGCTATTCGCAATCGTTCCATTTCTGACTCGGTTGTGTGTACAAACATAGTTATGCCCTCACAATAGAACCTGTTATAGTTCTTGCCTCTTCCCACTGATCGGTATATTTGTCGTAAGGGAATTTAAGATGTAATATTTTTTCTAAGGCCATCTTTCTTCTTACCGACAAGTCATCACTTTTGCTTTTCAATCCTGTATATTCGATAAAATGCTTATCCTGTGCTATTTCGTTTCCTTCCGTTGATTCAACCAAGCTAATAAATTTAGTGCTTAGAATCATTGAGTCCCGTAGCTGTACATGCTCAGCCCCTTTATTTTTAGCTTCAATGTAAAATTCTTTTTCCTCCGGTGTTAGAAAGTATTTGTCAATTCCGACTGTAAGTATCCACATGGGATTCCCCTTCCTGCCGAATGGTTGGCATAACTGCAATTTTTGATACAGCTCCTCGTTTGCGAGCTATTAGGTTAATCCGCTTGTAGTACAACTGCATACTGGAAGTTATGTTGTTTTTATAAAAATCATCTTCTGAGGCAAGGTCTATTAGCATTTTGACTCCATCTACCCCTCTGTTTGATTCCCTTAAAAGCACATTCCAGTACTGTCTTGATCTTTTAACAGGAATTCCCTCTGTTGGAAGTTTTAGTTTTTCCAGAAAATATGAAGAAACTTCGTTAATGTCTGAATTGCCAAATTCAGTATCTACGATAGTAGATATTTCTTTTGTATAGTTTTCTTTTGTAGTATTTTCTTTTGTAGTACTCTTTTTTGATAACGACGCTTTATCAATTTTGATAACAGCTTTATCTTTTTTGATAACGGTAGTTATCTTTTTTGATAACGGCTTCCAGTCTTCATTGTTCTTATTTATTCCTAATTTATTATCTTTTTTGATAACGATATTCTTATCTACGAGTTTTTTAATAGCTCTTACTACATTGGACTTTTTCATGTCTGTTGCATCAACAAATTGTGACAAAGCTATATAATCATTGGTTTTTTTATATCCGTAGGTTTTTCTCATAATAAATAAAAGCACCTTCATTTCTTCTCCGCTTAATCTGTAGGCAACAAAAGCGTCTAACAAATCATTTGCTATTCTTGTGTATCCGTCTTCAATTTGTGGTGTTTTCATAAAAAGTTAAGTTGTCCAAATGGTATAAATGTTTTTTTTGTAAATAACTTTTCTCCCTCACTGGTTAATTCCCAATAGATAACTGTTCTTCCTGTATGAGGGTTGGGAGATTTGTGTCCTTCTGTAACAAGCCCCATGTCAACTAATTCCTTAGTTCTGCCGGTGACTTGATTGATGGGAAGATTGAGGGATAAGGCTATATCGAGGTTACACACGGATTTACCGTGATATATGTGTTCTAGAACTTGGTACTGTCGGCTTCCAAGATCCGTTAAGCTGTTATATGCGATAATAGATGTTGTTTGTATCATAAAGGCCTCTAGCTCTTGCTAGTTCGATGACGACCTGTGCAAATTTTCATTTCTCTCTATGGCTATAGCCAGCTTGACTAATCTTTAAGATTGTTATTTTTGTTCTCTAAGATTTATCACCAGCTATACCCACAGAGAGGTTAGTTGCGTTCACTTCGGCACAACTAACAGATTCTCTGTGCTGCTCAAATATTTAGCCTTTAGTCAGAAGGCAATTTTTTATAATGTGCTATTCAGAAACTGTGCCATTTTTAAGGGCATTGTTTTTAATCGTTCTTGTTTCTGACACTTATCTCTACATAGGGTTTTTTTAAATACTCTGAGTGAATATCCCTGTTCCCATAAAGGAACAGCACACCCACATTCTTCACAAAATATTGGTTTTTGATTTACGTCTATGGTTTTCATGCTTTTTGTCCTTTCAGCCAGCAAGCATCTGAACATACTATGTTGCCCTTACTGGATACTCTCATCGGCGCTCCGCAGTCTGGACAAGGCCCGTGTCTTTTTGCTTCTTCCTCTAACATCTCATGTGTGACCGCAGTTTTATTGCCCGTGTAGGCTTGTGTAGTGGTTTTCACAGGCTCTAGATCTGTGTTTGTATATGATTCAGCCTTTACGATTTCATCAGCCGTTGCTATGCCTTCTACGATCCCAAAACCCGCAAAGCCTAAAGCCCTACCAACCGCTGAGGTTTCAGCCACTTCATAGGGACTTGTTTTTTCAATAGCTTTTTGTGGGTTAGCAGCGGATATACCGGTGTATGTTTTCCCCTTAATAGTTACGGTTGCTTTAATAACTACTTGAGGTGTGTATTGAATAACCTCTGTCTCGAGTTTTTCAAATAAACCCTCTTTGTGTGCTTCCTGCACCCGTTCTGCTACTGTTATGTATGGTTTTCCGTGTATTTCAATCATATGTTTCTCCTTAGAACGCTAGTTCCTGTAAGTGTTTATCGGCATTTTCTAAAACGTCTAAACCTTCTTGTATCTTTTTGGTAAATGAATATTCCTGTTCGGCTCTTATGCACATATCAAGATATTCTTCTAATCCAGTTAGTTGACCATAAAGATACATTTCTCGTATCTCTTGCAATTTCTCTTCTAGAGATGTTATTTTATTGTTTGGACAAGTCATATTTGTCCTTTCTAAAAAGAATCGTTACAAGCGGTTCTTTTTTTACTCTGCCGATTCAGAGATTTTATATATCGGTATTCTTTACAAATGTGCTTTGTATGATCCGTTTGTATAAGCAGACCATGCTTGCCAACCTGAGTCTTTAAAAATCTTGTAAGCAATTAACACGTTATTCATTGGGTCTTGCAAAAAGTGTTCTTTTTCTTCTAGGGTTTTTCCTGGTACTTTGTCCCAATGAACTTTTTTTCCAGTTCCAGGAGTTATAAGGTTTATTTGAAATAGTCCTACAGAATGTTCAATTTCTGATACGTTTAAGCAGTGAGGATATTTTTTATTGGCTGGATTACATTCTCCTCTGTTTACAGCTAAGGCGATTTTTGCATCTTTACCAAATATGTGTTTTATATATGCGTCAATCTCTTTTTGTGTTACATTGGTTTCTACTGCATACACTTTAATAGGCTTAGTTGCTATCGAGTCTGGAAGAGGTGAAATAATATTTTGTCTAAAATTTCTTTCTCCGACACTTCCCAAGAATGCAAACAGCATCATTGCACATAACGCCATATATACTCTCTTTTGAGTTTTTTGATCTAACCATTTATACCCGTATCTATATTGATTAGGATGTTTTAAGGTTCTCATACGTTTTCCTCCTTCAATGGAAAATCTCTTGAGATAACTCCCTGATTTACTTCTAGTACCTGTGCAATTTCCTTTTGCATGATTCCCTTGGAGTACATGAAACGTATAAGTTTGGAGATTTTTTTGTTGTAATGCTCTGCAAGTCCTTGCAAATTTCTATGATAAGGTGTTATACTTGATTTATTCATATTTGCTAAGTCTGGTTATTCGGACTTAGCATTTTTTATGAGTAATCGATTTACTTTCATAACAAAGTTGTGGGGCTTTTAAGAAAATATTCGCATTAAGGTGATAATGCAGTACAATTACCGTTATGGAAGGTGAACTCTATATTATTTCAACACCAATTGGTAATTTAGACGATATTACTATCCGCGCCATAGCAACATTATTTTGTATTGATATATTACTCTGTGAAGATACACGAAGAACAGGTCAACTACTTAAGGAATTAAAAGATCGATATCCAAGCATTGCACAGGGTCAAACACCACAGCTAATGAGTTATTATGACGAAATTGAACAGCATAAAATTCCAGAAATCCTTATAGCGTTACAAGAAGGGAAAGTAATCGGCTTAGTAAGCGATAACGGGACACCACTAATCAGTGACCCTGGATACAAATTAATTAGAGAAGCCAAAAAAAGAACTATAAAAGTAATCAGTATTCCAGGAGCAAATGCAGCTATAACTGCACTTACTACCTCTGGATTGCCGACAGATTCTTACTTATTCATTGGATTTTTACCAGAGAAGGAAAAACAGCGAATTAAAAAATTACAGGAGTTACAATCTCTTGCTGTAAAACCCACGATAATCAGTTATTGTGCTCCCCACAAACTCCATACGACATTAACAGATATGCAGCATATATATGGCGATAATCAAACCATTACGGTAGCAAGAGAACTCACAAAAATACATGAACAAATATGGAACGGAACAATTAAAGACGCAGTAAGTGTATTTAATCAACCCAAAGGAGAATTTGTCTTACTTTGGAACTTTAACTCATAATCATTCTTGCATCAAGAACAATGACTCCCTGTCCTTTAGGTCGTATTATTATCGGGTTAATATCAAGCTCCTTGATTGAAGGAACACTTAACGCTAAATTTGCGACATTCACAAGAACCGAACAAAATGCATCTATATCTAAGAGAGGTTTATTGCGAATACCTGTTAAAAGAGGACTTCCTTGAAGTGAAAAAATCATCTCTTTCGCTTGAATTGTAGTAATTGGTGCAAAATTTCCAGAAATATCTTTTAATAATTCTACATAAATACCACCGAGACCTACAAGTATAAGCGTCCCTAATGGTTCTTCTCGTTTCATACCAATATAAAATTCTTCTCCTTCCCCCTCTATCATTTCAGAGAGGAGGACTCCATCGGTTCGTGCTTGAGGAGCATGTGTTCGTATTCTTTCCATCATTTCTTTAAATTCTTGCATCGCTTGTTCAGGCTTAACATGTAGTTTCACTCCTCCTACATCTGTTTTATGTGATATATCAGGGGATACTATTTTCATTGCAATTTCGCCGTGAAACTGTTTGGATTTTTCTTCGATATCACGTTCTGATTGTGCTAATACTGATGTAACAACTGGTACTTCTGCTTTTTGTAATAACTTAAAGACTGTTTCTGTATCTAGTAGTGTATTTGATTTTACTTGAGGTAGTGAAATTTGAGTTGTGTCTATAGATCGAAAAACTGCATATTCGGAATTTTTTCTCTTTTTTACTGTTGAGGCAAACGCCGTTAAATGTCCAAGAGCTGTGACTGTTGGTTCAGGAAACTGACTATGAGCAACACCAGTTGCAGACAGCAGGAATTGTCCCTTATCTATTTGTTTATCGCCAATAAAAGAAGAAACAACAGGTTTGTTAATTGAATTACGGGCCCGAATTATCGCTGCTGCTGTTTCTGGCACATCCGTCATCGATTGTGGTGTAACGATTGTGACAATACTGTCTACCTCTGGATCCTTTGCAATAATAGATAATGCTTGTTCATACCGAGTAGAATTCGCATCGCCTAATAAATCAACCGGGTTTACAGGATGTGAATTTGACGGAAGAATGGTTGTAAGTTGGCTTATTGTAGTCTGAGTAAAATGAGATAATGAAAGAGATAATCGGCTTGCCTCATCGGTCGCAAGAATCCCTGGACCTCCTGCGTTTGTTACTATGGTTACCTTATTTCCGTTTGGTAACGGGTTATTTGCACAAACATGTGCTGTGGTTAAGAGTTCATCCATCGACCTAACTCGAATAATCCCTGCTTGATTAACCAATGTTTGATACGCAAAATCGGAACCTGCTAAAGACCCAGTATGAGATGAGGATGCATGTTGTCCTTCTTGAGTAACGCCAGCTTTTAGCATAATTACTGGTTTTGGATGATCCGATCGTTGGTTTTCATGAATCATAGATAATAATTCGTTTGCATTGTGGAGTGATTCGGTATACAAGGTAATTACTGATGTTTCTGGATCCTGAAAAAAATATGGTAAGAGTTCATTTTCTGTAATTTGAGCTTTATTCCCCACGCTAATTATTTTTGAAAATCCAATGCCTCTGTCGTTAGCAATATCTAATAGTGAGCTGATTAGAGCACCACTTTGTGAAATACAAGCTATATTCCCTTTTATTGGTAATACAGTCTCAAATGATGCGTTTAGTTCAATATGAGCGTTTAAAATACCTAAACAGTTCGGTCCAACTAAAGTCAGATCATGCGTGTTACATAGTTTAACTAACTCCTCCTCTCTTTTTTTTCCTTCCTCCCCTTGTTCCTTAAAACCGGCAGAGATAACTACGACAGCCTTAATCTGAGCTTCTATAGCTTCTTGGATAACCGATAACACCCCTTTAGAAGGAATTGCAACAATAGCTAAATCAACAGGTTTTTGTATGGATGAAACGGTTGGGTAAACCGATACTCCCATAATTTCCGTTGCTTTAGGATTAACAGGATAAACTGAACCTTTATAGTTGGATTGAAGTAAATTCTGTAACAAACTACCACCAACACTATTCGGATCTCTTGATGCACCGATGAGTGCAATAGAATTAGGATTGAAAACAGTATGTATATTCATGGGCAGAAATATCTACTTTTATCGTATCAGATCTATTAATAAATTTTTTCCTGTCATTACTTCTGGAATTGGTATCTGTAATAGACCTAATATGGTTGGTGCTACATCTCCCAATTTGCCAGAAGGAATGGTATATTCTTTGCCTTCTAACTGCTTATTTATAACAATAAGTGGTACAGGATAGATAGAATGTTCAGTATCCATTTCGCCTTCTTCTCCAAGCATTTCTTCAACGTTTCCATGATCTGCTGTTATTAACACAGTTCCATCTAACTCTAATACTGCAGGAACTATCTTACCTAAACATTCATCAACAACTTCAACTCCCTTTATCGACGCACTAATGTTTCCTGTGTGCCCTAACATGTCCGGATTTGCAAAATTAACTAATATAAACGCATAAACTCCAGACGATATTCTGTCTAATAATTTTTCTGTGAGTTCTCGAGCAGACATCTCTGGTTTTAAATCATACGTAGCAACTTTTTGAGAAGGAATAATAAGTCTGTCTTCACCAGAAAAAGCATCTTCACGTAATCCATTAAAATAATAGGTTACAAAACGCTCTTTCTCAGTTTCAGACATGCGCAACTGCCGTTCATTGGCATCTGCAATAACTTTTCCTAGTGGAGATTTAAACACCATGGGCGGAAACGCTACAGTAACAGGGAGGTCTCGTTCATATTCTGTCATAGTAACAAAAAACAAATCTTTTAAGACAATATTCCGTTTAAATGGTTTTAACCTGGTATCTTCTTCAATTACATGTTTGTGATAGTACTTAATAGTATATGGATCAAAGGATTGCCGTATATGAGTCTCAAAATCTGATAACACAAATGCTTTGGTTAATTGTCTTGGTCGATCTATTCTAAAATTAAAAAAAATCACTGCATCATGATTTGTTATTCTTGAATATGGCTTTCCTTCAGAGTCTAGAATTATTGTTGGCTCAATAAATTCATCAGTAATTTTCTTATCATACGCTTGTTGTATGGCTTCCTCTGGTGATGCTGCAAAATGTCCTGATTCACTGGTTAATGCATTATATGCTTTTTCTGTCCTTTCCCATCTTCTGTCACGATCCATAGCATAATAGCGTCCCATTATTGATGCTATAACACCACTTTCTTCTTTTTGTATATATTCCTGCAATTCCTTTATGAATCGTAATCCAGCATTAGGTGGACTATCTCTACCATCTGTAAACATATGTAAAAATACCCGTTTTCTCATTTGAGTATCTTTAGCAAGCCTCAACAATTCATAGAGATGCTCTCTATTGGAATGAACCATTCCATCACTTAATAATCCTAATATATGTATATTTGAGTTATGGTTTAAAGCATATTGAAATGCGCCAGTGAACGCTTCATTTTTGGCAAAAGAACCGTCAGCAACAGACATATTAATTCTCGGTAAATCTTGATAAACAATTCTTCCTGCACCCAAATTTAAATGGCCTGTTTCAGTATTACCATCTTCACCAGGTGGCAAACCCACAGCTTCTCCCGAGGCCAATAATTGTGTATGAGGATATCTTTTTTTATACGATTCAAAATTTGGTAATGCCGCTAGTGATAACGCATTACCAGGTCCTGGTGGAGCTATGCCCCAACCATCTAAAACTAATAAAACAACAGGCTTCTTCATAAACATGCTTTGTATCTTTATAGTATCAATATTTACTACTTCACACTATGAGTATATAGCAGGATTGCATTGTTAGGCAGGAAATAGTTCTTGTTCTATTGCTAATAACCTATTATATTTAACAACACGTTCGCCACGAGCTGGTGCTCCAAATTTTACATATTCTGATTGAATACCTACTGCTAAATCAGAAATATATGTATCATTAGTTTCTCCACTTCTATGTGAGGTGATAGTTTTGATACCATGTTTTTTTGCTAAAGCAACTACTGTTAAAAATTCCAATACCGTTCCGATTTGATTTGGTTTTAATAATATTGCATTCGCTGCTTGCTCATCAATTGCTTTTTGGAGACGTTCTGTATTCGTTACCAAAAAATCATCACCTACAATATTTATCTCGTTACCTAATAATGTAGTAATTTCTTTCCAGCCTTCCCAGTCATCTTCTTCTAGTGGATCTTCAAGATAAAGCAGATGATATTTAGTGTGAATTTCTTTTAAGAAGGTTATGAATTCTTTTGCAGTGAATGCTTGTGGCCTATCTTTTATTTCGTACCCTCGTGCTGTCTTAAATTGTGTCGCTGCAACATCGAGTCCAAGAAACACATCACCAGTAAGTCTATAAGGGGTGGTTTTTATTGCATCAGATAAAATTTCTAATGCATCTGTATTTAAAAACAAGTTGGGAGCAAACCCTCCCTCATCACCTACAGAATGAATAGCATTTCTATAAACAAGCATTTTTTTAACTGCCATATAAATTTCTGTTCCCATTTGTAAAGCTGCATGAAATGGTTTATTGCTAACAGGAAGTACATGAAATTCTTGAAAATTAATATTTCCAGCTCCATGTGCTCCACCATTTATAAGATTAAATGTTGGAGTTGGTATACGTGTCATTGGGGTTTGAACCATAGAATTCAATAACGCGTTAATATATTTATATAAAGGAATTTTTTGATGATTTGCAGCAGCAATAGCAGTTGCCATTGATACACTCAATATTGTATTCCCACCTAATGAGGATTTGTTTTTTGTACCATCTAGAGCAAGTAAGGTTTCATCAATAGTTTTTTGATTGAGCGCATCCATGCCCTTTAATTTAGGGCTAATAATCGATCCCACGTTCGTTAACGCTTTTAAAACTCCCATCCCGTTATAGCGTTTTTCATCGCCATCACGAATCTCAACTGCCTCATATTTCCCTCGAGAGGCTCCTGCTGGAACAGCTGCAGTACCCCGATACCCACTATTGAGTATCACCGTGCTTTCAATAGTTGGATTTCCACGGGAGTCAAGAATTTCTCTAGCTGTAATCGCGTAAATACCGGCATTCATCTGTGATGACCTTTATGTACCAATTTTTTTTCGGCGTTATATACCGTTTCTCGCACATGATCAACAGCATCCGGATTTACAGAAACACTAGTAATTCCCCATTGAACAAGTTTTTCTACTAAATCAGGATAATCAGATGGTGCTTGCCCACACATAGATACTGTAACATCATGCTTTACACATGTAGTGATTATGCGTTCAAATGCCCATAAAACAGATGGATCAAGTTCACTAAAGTCATGAGCAACTTCACTATTGTCTCTATCAGTACCTAACATAAGCATTGTTAAATCATTAGAACCAATAGATACGCCGTCTATACCAACATCAATGAAATCTTCTAGTCGAATAACATTTGTTGGTATTTCACACATCAACCATAATTTGAAACTATGTGACCGTTCTAATCCTTCTCTATGCATAATTTTCTTTACTTCATGCAATTCTTTAGGATTTCTTACAAAAGGAATCATCATCCATAAATTTTTATGACCCATGTCATTTCTTACTTTTTTTATAGCTGCAAGTTCCATTTCAAAGACTCTTGCATCTGCAACATATCGAGCTGCACCTCTAAAACCTAACATTGGATTGGGCTCTTCTGGTTCGAACGCTTGTCCGCCTTTTAAATTTCTATACTCATTTGTTTTAAAGTCAGTAGCTCTGTAAACAACTGGTTTTCCTTCAAATGCTTTACAAAAAATTTCCAATTTTTCAGCCAGAGTATCTATAAATACATGCTCCTTCTTTTCCTCAATAAGCTTACGCGGATGTGTTCCAATATCTGCAATCATAAACTCTGCACGTAATAATCCAACTCCATTAACATTGAGTTTTGATACAATTTCCGCTCTGCTTGGTTCTGCCAAATTAACATAGACCTTTGTCGCAGTTGTTAAATGTTCGCTAGATGGTGTTGTAGATGGATGAGATGATGGCAATTCAACAACTCCCTCATATATCTCACCAGCAGAACCGTTCACTGTTATTTTCATGCCATCTTTTAACTTAGTTAAGGCGCCTTCAGTACCAACTATTGCCGGAATACCTAACTCTCGCGACACAATAGCTGCATGAGAAGTCCTACCACCACGTTCTGTTACAATAGCTACGGCCTTACGCATAGCTGGCACAAAATCAGGATTTGTTTGTTCTGCTACAAGCACATCTCCAGATTCAATCTTTCCAATTTCTTCGGCAGACTTTAAGATTTTTACAGATCCAGAAGCAATACCAGGACTTGCAGGATCACCTTTAAGAAATATTTCCTTTTTGATTTTTATATGACTGCTTGCAGTTTTAGATTCTGTTGTTGTTACTGGCCTTGTCTGTACAATATATAAAGTACCATCCTCCATTGCCCACTCAATATCTTGTGGAAAATAATAATGATGTTCTAATTTTTTACCAATTTCTGCTAACTCAACAATTTTATCATCAGGCATTTTTTGTTCTTTAGCTTCTTCATGTGTCAATTTTTTAATAATATTTCCTTTACCATGTTTTACCATTTTCTTTTCTTGTTCTCGGATAACTTTATTCGTAATTTCCATGCTTTTCTTTTCAACTTCATAGTGATCTGGTGTCACGGCTCCCTGAACAATCATTTCACCCAAGCCATGGATTGCTTCAATAACGACCTTTGATTTATCGTTGGTTACAGGATCAATAGTAAACATAATACCTGATGCTTCAGACTCAACCATTTTCTGTACAGGTACAGCTATTCCTACTTTAAAATGATCGAATTTATTTGTAGCTCGATAAAATATTGCTCTTGCAGTAAAAAGAGATGCCCATGCTTCTTTAACCATTTCAATCAAATTTGCTTCTCCTTGAACATTTAAAAATGTTGATTGCTGTCCAGCAAAAGAAGCTCCCGGAAGATCTTCCGCGGTTGCAGAGGAACGTACAGCAACTAATGCATTATGTAGAGGACCACTTAATGTAAAATATGCATCAATAACATCTTTTGCAACATCTTTTGGAAAATGTGAACGGATAATTAATTTTTGCGTTTTTTCCGCTGCGTTTTCTAATTCTTCTGTATTATTTACATCTAAATTACCGAGTAAATCATGAATTTTAGTTCTTAAATTATCTTCATCAAGAAAATGATAATACGCATAGGAAGTAACGATAAACCCATTAGGAACTGGAAACCCAGCTTGAGTCATTTCACCTAGGTTAGCACCTTTCCCGCCAACCATCGCTAAATCATCTTTATTAACATCTTTAAACCAGGCAACAAATTTCTTCATATACATTCAGTATGCAGGAGTATGACCAGAGGTGCAAGTCTTTTGTTATCTATTCACAGAAATCCAATTTTTCATGATATAAAAAAGTATATATTTATATTAATTTGATTTACTATGTTACGATTATAGAGTTAGTACTATCGCAAGGGTGCAAGCAACGGAGCATCATATGAAATATCTTGTAGATAATATCGGTCTTCTTTAGATTGATTACTAATTCGTTTCCAAACGTCAACGTATTGTTCTTGCAACATGATTAAATTTTCTATTGGAATTTCCTTCTTTAACATCGAATATACATACTGATTTCTCCTATTCCAGTTAAGAAGATATTCAACAGTGTTTGGTATTTCAAATGAATGAGCAATCTTAATAAACCCAGGAACGCATAACGAGCCAGTTTTGAGCTGTTCTTCATTATTATTACTTAGAAAACACAGTGATGAAGAAAAATTTACAAGAGACAAAGGAGATCTTGGTTGTATTGAATAGAAATAAGTTTTTATATTCGATTGATTTAATAGCATAGCAGAATGACTTGCCACTGTTTGAAGTTGTTGTAAATGTTCATTTATAGTATTGCTTTTATTAACACCAAATTGGGAAATATATAACCCTGCTGATACGGTAGCTTCATCACCTTGATGTTGTATTGTTTGTAAACTTTCTTCAAATACGGCTACTGTTTCTACAATCTCAGGATAAAAAGAAGTTAATACTGACTTTACATACTCATTTTTATCAGCATCCGTACCATATTGATAAATTAATCGATAATACTGTCTATTAAGCAACCCTAAAGATAGACCACTATATGCTGCCTTTCTTCTATCTTCTTCATTTAATACCCCGTTTTTTTTGTGTAATTCACTAAGGTACTCTTTAGATATGGTATACGCTATTTTCCATCCTTCATATCCATCTGTTGAAAGGCGTGATAAATAGACAATATCGATAGTGTTGTTTACTCTTGGTGGATGATGCGTAACGATAACATGTTCAATATTAACAATCCCTATTCCTAATAGAAACATTAAACCTACCGCAGCTTCTATATATATCCATGAATACTTTTTGATACTTCTTAAAAATACTGTACTTGCTAAGAAACCAACCCATAATAAAAAAATTGAACCATAGAATCGAATAACGGTAAGTCCATGAAACTCCCAGTACAACAAAACTCTTCTAAGAATCGAAAGCAAAAATACAAAAAAAGTCATTATTACAATTGTCTGAACATAAAATAATATAGGTCTTTTTTTCCCTTGATATACTCGTAACGCAAGAAGTCCGACCCATAAAAACCCATAGACTATAAATGACGTCACCAAAAACTCACCAAAACCACGTTTAACGTATTCAGAGTAGGTACTAATACCATAATTTGTTAATTCATACTCTTTTGCTACAGATGCAAAAATATACGGCCACTGAACACATAAAAATACCAAAAGTGTTACCGCAATCATAGTCATGACGACAGTAATAGGTTTTATTAATGCAACATTTAGTTCAGACAGTTGCAGAACTTTTTGTTTAAACCTCATAAACGCGAGGGGAATTATAGATAAAAAGGTTATGAGCCCAATAGTTATACGCACACTAGTCTCTCCAAATGTTACATATGAAAATACGTTTGTTAATGTTTTATTAAAAATTGGATCAGCACTACGGAGAAGAATAAGTAACACTACAACAAATGGAGTTCCAATTATTACTCCTATTATAATCGAGGACACCCATGCAGATACGCTACGTAAAGCAAAAGATCCTCCTCTTTTCCTCTGTGAACTTACTACTGCTATACTTCTTAGGACTGCTACTACATAGGTATTAAATAAAGATACAGGAACGAATAATAATTCAGAAAAAGAATTAACAAATCGTTTTTTCGCTAACGTTACATACCACAGCACAAAAAAGGATATAACCATTCCTAAAACCATCAATAATTGTGGATATATAGCTCCTCTATTTACAGTTAACCATCCTAATAATCCTAAGGTAACTAAAAGGTACCAAGTAGAAACCATTCGTTTAATGCCGTATCCAATAACCCCTATACTAGTTAAAAAAAGAAGAAATCCTACTACCCCTAAACTTCCAACAGAATGAAAAAGATATTGATTTACAACCCCAGCAAGTATTAACCCACCTAAGACAAATCTTAGAATCATATTAATTTCTCTTTTGACAGGTTCTGATCTATATTAGTCCTTATACTTAAGCGAGTTTGTTTTTAAAATAATCTACCCAAGGGATTGCAACAGGATCTAAATTATACATCATTGCTAAATAAAATGTATAAAATCCCGATAAAGCCATAGCCTCTAATGTTTGAGCAAGTTTCGTCTTACTTCTCAATGATATTGTCATTGTTGCGACGTCTTGCTTTTCAACTACTTCTTGGGTTATGGCATATCTTTTTTTAATAGACTCTGAATATAAATCTGAAAGCAAAAAGACAAACAAACCTGTTTGATGAAGGGTATTTGGACTTTTAAGACCTTCCATTAAATGATGATTAAGCTCAGGAATATGACGATAATCTGATATTAACTTAGCTGTTTCATTGAGTTGATTTGCCATTCCATTTACTACACCTCTAGTAAATTCTGCACCGATTATAAATGGGTGTGTATCGTATAATTTTAATGCAATTTGTTTTGCAAGATTTTTATCCGTAGGAACATCAATAAGTAACTGTTTACTGAAGGTACGTATAAATTCTAGTGCTTCATTAACTTCCTCATCACTAAGCCCCAAAAAACCAAGTGATTTTAATATCCCCATATGTCCCATTAATAAATAGCCGCCGCCTATACGAGGTTGACCACATGGATTATGTTTTGCGCTGAATAAATATCTAGGCAGATCATCTTTTGTCAACATATCTCCGATAACCCCGCCCTTTGCTATACCCATTACTTTTGCTCCCCGGCTTAATCCGTCAAGCCCGCATGAAATAACCTCCTCAGTTGATCCGGAATACGAAGATAAAATTACGAGTGAACGACTGTTAACATAACGAGGTAATTTATAAGTATCAACAATTTCGTATGGTTTAGTAATTTGATCGTAAAAAAGTTCTTTGACTATACGTGGAGTAAATCTCGATCCTCCCATACCACATACAACAATAGAATCGATATCTTTGTAATCATCTGGAAACTGCATGTCTTTTGTTTCATTCCACGCTTCTTCACATTGATCTGCAAATTGAGCTGTTGAACCTAATACATCTTGCGGATCTTTTTCCTTAAAATCTTTAATTTCATCTAAATTTATCATATGTGCTCCTTTCAATTCTTCTTCTTTCCACCGTTACTTTCAATAAATGTTATAACTTCCTGTAATTTTTCATTAAGTATTTCTTGCGTATCTGCTTCAAGGTTTAAACGTAAAAGTGGCTCTGTTTTTGAACCTCTAACATTAAACCAATACGTATCATACCAAACACTTACGCCATCTAATGCATCAATTGTATTTGCCGAAGAAAAAGCATCTTTCAAAGAAGCTGTTAATGCTGGTATATCTGAAACTATAAAATTTATTTCTCCACTTGCTGGATATTTTGATAGCTCATCAACGTATGCAGATAATTTTTTATCTTCAAGCGAAAGCAAAGAGAGAACCATTAATGCTGTAAGCACACCACTTTCCGCAGAAAAAAAATCTCTATGGTAATAATGGCCGGAATGTTCACCTGCAAATATTGCATTATAATCTTTCATATATGTTTTTATGTAACTATGACCGACTCTTACCCTCATAGATTTCCCTCCAGAAGATTCAATTACTTCTGGCACAATTCTTCCACAAATCGCATTGTATAAAATAAGCTCAGCAGGATGATGTTTTAAAATGTACCTTGAAAGCAAAGCCGTTGTAATGGTTCCGGAAACAAGTCTTCCTTTATCATCTATTAGAAACATTCGATCTGCATCTCCATCAAATGTTAACCCGACATCAGCTTGCAAACGTAATACGTTATTTCTTAAATCTTCAGTATTTTTTTCAACTAAGGGGTTTGGGACATGATTAGGAAAAGTTCCATCAAGATCCATATACATACTGGTAACTTCAAAAGGCAATGATGAAAACACTGCAGGTACTAATTTTCCCGCCATACCATTCCCTGCATCTACTACAACTTTCAGTGGTTTTAGATCAGAAACTTTTATTAATGAAAGTATTTTTGCTTTCCATTCATCAGTATAATCTACTTCAGTAAATACTCCTTCATGTTCTGATAATGGTAAAGGCCCTTGTGCAATTAAATCACGTATTTCATATAAACCAGAGTCGCTGGTAACAGCAATAGGACCTTTCTTTACTAGTTTTAAACCATTGTACTCTGGAGGATTATGAGAAGCAGAAATCATAATAACCAAATCATAATCTTTTGTTCCAGCAATATAATAAGACATTTCTGTACCTGAGAGTCCAGCATCTGCGACATTAACACCGAGAGAAATGAAAGTTTTAATGAATGCATCACGCATCTCGGCCCCTGATGTTCTCATGTCTCGAACAAGACATACACTTTTAGGGTTGAACTTACGAACGATTGCATGGGTAATGGCAGTTGCGGTTTCTCCATTTATTTGTTCTGGATATACTCCTCGAACATCATAGTCTTTAAAAATTGAGGTATTAATATTCATATGATATTTTGGAAATAACATGTTCAGTCGCTTCTACAAGTGACAGATATGAAGTTCCAGTTTTATTAGCTAATTCTATTGTTAAAAGCTGTAGATAAATAGCTAACAATTGATCCATCGTAAAGAAGCGCGTTTGATTTGTCAAACGGTTAAGTTGCCAAGGAGCAATTCCCTCCAAATTTCCTCGTTCTTTTAGAAAAAGCAATTGTTTTATTCGTCTAATAAGCAAAAAGTGTATTAACTCTGGTGCTTCAGAGGTAATCATTGAAGTATATTGTTTTATAAGGCTTGATTGAGCATGAGGTTTAATACTATCTAAAAACTGAAAAACCAGTGTTGGAATTGGATAATACTTTATTGTAATGCTGTTTCCCAATAGTTTAAGAATGGATTTACCAATTTCTTTCTCTTCCCATATCACTATCTGATATTCATTATGATCTAATAAAATGCGAATAAATGATTCAGCCTGTTTTGTTTTTTTGCCTAGTGATGAAAAAAGCTGTTCGATAATAACTACTACCTCGTTATCAAACAAAGAAGATGATGATAAAGCTTGAACCAGATCGCCTTCCTGCAGCGCTTTACCTTCAACAACTCTAATTTCTTTGTCTTTGTAACTTTCTCTTAGACGTATTAATTCATTTCTGGATTTTGCAATATCTTCACCGTGTATGATCGTAATCATAGGAATATTGTATCATTATGAGGAGATGAAAACCTCTTTTCGATTTATTTTGATCTTTATCCTTCTAGTCTGTTTTCATCTTTTTTTCTCTGGAAAATTTTTATTAGTTGATCCTCCTATTAATCCTGATGAAACATATTTCTTTTCGATCTCAACAGAATTAAAAGATCATGGAATTATCCGTACTCCAATCTATGAGTTAGGAATGAGTAGTCAAGAAGTGAGAGCTTATTCATATCCACCTTTATTTCCATATCTCCAATCCTTCTGGATGATGGTTTTTGGTTCGCATCTCGTTTCTATACGTATGCTTAGTCTAGTTATTAGCATTTTTGTCCTTCTAGTTTCCTATATATTATTTATTACATTTACTCAATCACTATGGATATCCGCTTTATCAATCTTAATAATCATTTTATATAGTCCGTTTGCTATAGCAAGCAGAGTAGGAAGAATGGAAATAGTGATCCTGCTTTTTTTTATGAGTAGTTTACTCTTAATCACTCGCTTACCGTTTACAAGGAAAACCGTTGTCATTGTTGGACTATTAGGCACTTTTTCATGGTTAACACATCCAACAGGTTTTATCATCTTTGTCCTTGTATCGATGTATATGTTAGTAAAACGGCCTGTCAATATAACAATAAAAACAATCATTATCTATGTGTCTTTACCATTTATATTGGGAACTAGCTGGTGGATATCGCAGTATTCTGATTATCTTAATATTTTTATGGAACAAATGAATTGGCAACTTTTTAATAAATCGAGTAAAGAATCAATAGTAACACTTTTATTTAGAACAGACATAGTTTGGAGAACACGTTTTCTATTTATTATGTTGATAAATTCATTTGCAATACTTTTTGGAGTACGTAATAAAAACAATACGCTGATAATACTCGGTAGCATTTCTTGGTTAATGTTCCTGTCTACGTATATTGGAAAAGAACAATGGTATTTACCATATCCAATATTTCCTCTTATTCTAATTTTATTAAGTATCTATTCTCAGATTCATAAACGATGGATCATCACCAGTTGTTTATTCTTTTTGGTTTGTTTAAACGGATATACAACACTTACCTATTACGTTTCAGAAACTAAAACGAATGATTCGTACAGACTTTTTGTTAAAGAGTTAAGTTCACATATACCGAAAGATGCCAAAATACTTATCTCAACACTTCCTGATCCGACGTTTGAATTATGGAATCTTGGGTATAAACACATACAAGCAGTGACACATGATACCGAACCAAACACAATAGGATCTCATTTAGATGAGTTTGATATCTTACTGATTAATTACACAACAAACACAGAGTTAAAAACTATTATTAACACTCAAAATTTCAGAACTATTCCTATACAATCTCAAGGTTATACAACCAATCTCATTTTCTTACATTAACTTTTATTACTATTTCTTTTTAAAATATATTTTTTGCTTAATTTTATCAGGAAGTAAAGACTCATCAGTATATTTTATATATCCGTTTCCATACCCTAACTCTTTCATAAGCTGAGTAGGAGCATTACGTATATTTAAAGGAATAGGCAAATTGCCATATTTTTTAACGTCTTCAAGGGCTAAAAAATATGAATCATACACACGTCGATCCTTTTTTGCCTGACACAGATAGGTAGTTCCAAAAGCTAAATTAATAGAAGCTTCAGGATAACCAATTTTGTGACATGCATCAAACACACTATTGGCTACTACTTGAGCAGTAGGTTGAGCTAGTCCAATATCTTCAGCAGCAAAAATCACCATTCTTCTCGCTATAAAAAGAGGATCCTCTCCTGATTCAATCATTCGAGCTAAATAATAAAGAGCAGCATCAACATTGCTCGCTCGCATACTCTTTATATATGCTGAAATAGTGTTGTAATGCTCTTCTCCGTGAGTGTCATATTGAAGCGACTTTTTTTGTGCTGCATCTTCTATTTGTTCAACCGTGATGTATTCACTCTGACTAATATGTATTGCAATCTCTAATATAGTAAGCAACTGTCTTCCATCTCCATTAGCTAGCTCTAGAAGTAGAGCTTTGGCTTCTTTTTTTATGTTTTTATTTGACGTTTTTAAACCTCTCTCTAGTAACACTTCTAAATCATGTTCTGATAGTTGTTTTAAGACAAACACCCTGCATCTTGATAAGAGAGGTGATATAACTTCAAATGAAGGATTCTCAGTTGTAGCTCCAACAAATGTAATTGTGCCATTTTCTACAAATGGCAATAATGCATCCTGTTGGTTTTTATTAAATCTATGAATTTCATCAATAAACAGTATGGTCTTTTGATTAGTGGTATGCTGCCGTTCTGAAGCATGCTGAATAACAGTACGAATATCCGACAATCCCGAAGTTACTGCTGATTTTGATTCAAAATACGCCTGAATAGATTCGGCCAACAACCGTGCTATCGTTGTTTTACCAACTCCAGGAGGACCCCAAAAAATGATTGAAGGTATATAATTACTCTTAACAAGTTTACGAATGACACCATCTGGACCAACTAAATGCTGTTGACCAACTATTTCTTCTAATCTTGTCGGCCTTAATTGCTCAGCGAGAGGAATTGAAATATTCATTACCAGCATTGTAGCTCTACATTAATAAAAAAACAAAAAAACCGCTTCTTTGTCCCCCAGCCTTGACCTATCTTCCCGGATCTTTTGAAATCAGGTATTTTGGGCGCTGACGCGTTTCACTTCTGAGTTCGAGATGGGATCAGGTGGTACCACATCGCTCAAAAGACTGGAAGACACAAAAGCGGTTTAGAATCACTTTTATTTTTTAAAAAACAATATTCATAGCAAGTAATTGCGCAAAAGGGGCAATTTATCTTTTCAGCATAAAATCACCGGAGAACTTTCCCTTCGTTCTCCCAAGCATTCGATCGATTAGTATAGCTAAGCTAAACATATTACTATGCGTACACCTGCTACCTATCAACCCAGTCATCTTCTGGGAATCTATAACGATACCTCATCTTAAGGGGGGCTTGGCGCTTGAGATGCTTTCAGCGCTTATCCCTTCCGAATATAGCTACCCTACACTGCCGGTTTTCCGACAATAGGCACACCAGGGATTCGTTCCTCCCGGTCCTCTCGTACTAAGGAGAACTCCTTTCAAGTATCAAACGCTCACGCAGGATAGAGACCGAACTGTCTCACGACGTTCTGAACCCAGCTCACGTACCCTTTTAACCGGCGAACAGCCGGACCCTTGGGACCTTCTCCAGCCCCAGGATAGGACGAGCCGACCATGTATTCCCACTATTACTAGTGGCATAGACTATACCATCATCCGCCAATGGCGGAGTTTAGCGTGTGATAAATATGAAATTCATATCTATCTCACCACACCCATATAAATGAATGTGGATCAGTCGTTACGGGGTTACCATCTATTTATTAGAATACTCTAAAAAACATAAGGAACTTCCCTCGGTATTGCCCTTTACGCGGTTCAAAACGTAGTAGGGTTCCACCGATATGAGCTAAATTTTTCGTTAGAAGATTACTCTTCTATGCGACATAACCCAAACTAGGGTTTATCGAGGTGCCAAACCGCCTCGTCGATATGGACTCTCGGAAGCGATCAGCCTGTTATCCCCAGAGTAGCTTTTATCCGTTAAGCCCGGTCCCTCCCACGAGGGAGCCGAGGATCACTAACACCGACTTTCGTCTCTGCTCGACATGTCCGTCTCACAGTCAAGCTGGCTTGCGCGTTTGCACTCTAGATCCCGGTTTCCATTCGGGATGAGCCAACCTTTGTACGCCTCCGTTACATTTTTGGAGGCAACCTCCCCAGTTAAACTGCCCGTCAAACAGTGTCCTCCACCTGGATTTTTATGCAGGTGCGAGTTAGATTTCTTCATTTCGAAGAGAGGTATTCCATTGGTGACTAAAAGTCTCCCTCCTATTCTCGACAGTCAAAATAAAGTCTTCAGTGTCAAACTACAGTAAAGCTTCATGGGGTCTTCTTGTCCATGCGTGAGTAGGCCGCATCTTCACAGCCATTTCAATTTCGCCGGGTAGTGGTTCAAGACAGTCGCTATGTCATTCTACCTTTCGTGCGGGTCGGAACTTGCCCGACAAGGAATTTCGCTACCATAGAACAGTTATAGTTACTGCTGCCGTTCACCGGAGCTTATATCATCACCTTGATGTAATCTTAGTGACAATACTTAACTTACCGGCACTGGGCAGGTGTCAGCCCCTATACGTTGCGTTTCCGCTTCGCAGAGACCTGTGTTTTAGTTAAACAGTTGCATAGCGTCGTTAACTGCGGCCCTGATTGCTCAGGGCAAGGCATCTCCCAAAGGTTACGCCTAGTTTTTGTTGCCGAGTTCCTTAAACCACTGTCGCCCGCTTGCCTTGGTATTCTCTACCAGCGCACCTGTGTCGGTTTGCGGTACGGAATGTTTGTGCTCCTCAATGAGACTTTTCCCGGAAGCAGAACTATTTCTGTTGCCCGCTTCTTGCGATTTGAGCTTCTATTCGTGCCTCGTATTAAGCATAATCGCGGATTTACCTACGATCACTATTTTGGCACTTAACAGCCGACGAATCGACTGTGAAACCTGTCCTCCTTCGTCATCCCCTTGAGTCTTAATTGACACAAACATGTAACGGAATATAAACCGTTTTTACATCGAGTTACGCCCTCAATAAGAAGGCCTCACCTTAGCTCCGACTTACCCGACGACGACGAACGTTGCGTCGGAAACCTTGCGCATTCGGCATGAAGGATTCTCACCTTCAAACGCTACTCATTCCGGCATTCTCACTTCTTAACGCTCCAGACCGGTTTACACCGTATCCTTCACTGCATTAAGAACGCTCCCTTACCAGATGCAACGTAATAAATTACATTGCAAATCTCTAGCTTCGGTATGTTGCTTGAGCCTCGATCATTTTCGGCGCCACGGTTTTCGTCCAGCGAGCTGTTACGCTTTCTTTAAAGGGTGGCTGCTTCTAAGCCAACCTCCTGGGTGTCTTAAAACCATGACATCCTTAACCACTAAGCAACAATTTAGAGACCTTAGCTGAAAGTCTGGGTTGTTTCCCTTTTGACGCACGAGCTTAGCCCCGCACGACTGACTGGTCAAGTAGATAGATAAGAATTCGGAGTTTGGTTAGTGTCAGCGCCTTGCGACGCGTACACCATTCAGTGCTCTACCTCTTTCTATCCTCATTCAACCGCTATACCTAAATATATTTCAGGGAGAACCAGCTATCTCTTGGTTCGATTGGCATATTACCCCTATCCACAGGTCATCTCACAGTTTTGTAACACTGACGAGTTCGGGCCTCCCCCCGACTTTCGTCGGGGTTCACCCTGCCCATGGATAGCTCACCAAGTTTCGGGTCTACTACTACCTGCTAACGCCCTGTTAAGGCTCGCTCTCACTGCGCCTCCCCGTAATTCATTACGGTTAGACTTGCAGACAGTAGTAACTCACCGGATCATTCTTCAATAGGCACGCGATCACTACATTCAGTGCTTGCGCACGAATGTAGCTCTCACTGTTTGTTAGCTGACAATTTCAGGTACTATTTCACTCCCCTTCTGGGGTACTTTTAACCTTTCCCTCACGGTACTAGTTCACTATCGGTGCACGTTTGTATTTAGCCTTGGATCGTGGTTGACCCAGGTTCCCACAGAACCTTGGTGTTCCATGGTACTCAGGAATAAACTAGCGGAGAAATCAGTTTCGAATACACGGCTTTCACGTTCTTTGGCTGAACATTCCAGATCATTCTTCTACCGATTTCTACATCACATGTTGTTTACCCTACAACCCCACTTACGTGGTTTGGGCTATTCCGCTTTCGCTCGCCGCTACTAACGGAATCTCAATTGATTTATTTTCCTCTCGTTACTTAGAAGTTTCAGTTCACGAGGTATCCTACAATGTTACTAATATAGTCTTGCGATTACTTTCATAACAAGCTTCCCGACATAATCGGGAGGGTTTCCCCATTCGGAAACCGCCGGATCAAAGGATTGTGGCTCCTCCCCGACGAATATCGTTGCCATATACGTCCTTCTTCGGCAAACGCGCCCTAGGCATCCATTGTCAGCTTTAGAGTAGCTTAAGAGAACAAAAGGTCCATGTAGACTTCTCTATATGGATTCAAATTGTTCCCGGCGATAAATTATGCTGCATAAAAGGAATATAAATTACCCCTTTTGCTGCAACTACTCATTCATTATTCAACAACAGAAGACCCTCTGTTGTTGATGCTATCAATATTGATGTCATTTGTTTGACTTGTTAAGGTGCAATACTCAAATATGGAAGAAAGAAATTAATGTCTGTATATTCAAACATCAAATTCTTTATCCCATTGTAAAGTGGACCTGGGGGGAGTCGAACCCCCTACCTCCTCATTGCAAATGAGGCATTCAACCAGGTAAACTTCAGGCCCGACTAAAAAACCCCGCCTTTTGCGGGGTCCCCAACTAGTTTCAATCATGAAGCTAACAACGCAATATAAGTGCTTGTTGTTTTAAAATTGTATGCAGGGTGCTTCTCATGAAACGTAAAATTACCTTCGCAAAGGTACATAAGATTGTATCATTTCAGACAATGAAGTCAATACCCTTAAATACGTCAAAAATCATCTATAGGAACATTTCTCATAGAAAATGCAATTGAATGATGACTGCCAAAAGCAATTCTATCATGAACTTTTTGATCAATCGACAATAATCTACCTGGTACAACACTCCATTCTCCCCATCTTTGAGCAATAGAATCTAAAGCTTTTGTTATATTCCTTTTCTTTTCATCATCATAAAAAAGTGTTTGTTGCGAGTATAAATTCTTTTTCAAAGAAAAACACGAAACAGCCAAAATTCTTACAGGTAAATCAGGAGCTTGAAGGAGAAAACGCATTGCCACTTCGTAAAACTGACTATCAGTGAATAGTTGTGTTTGCTGTTTTTCACTTAATCGCCATTGTGTTCCATTCACAAAATAGCAGGAAACATGTACACCTTCTGCTGTTAAATTATCTGTACGCAACCGTCTTCCCATTTTTACGACTAATTGATACAAAATATGTTTTATTTTTTCATCATAACTAGATAAAAACGTACGTAACGCATAAGAATGACCAATGGATTTTCTTTCAAATTCTTCATCATCAGCTTCCCATCCATGTAAACGAAGCCACCAGTGATATCCAAGTATAGAGTGAAAAGCAGCTTTCAAATATGAAATTGAAGCTGAATATAATTGAAGTGGATTGGTAATTCCAAATGCTCTAAGACGTGTTGCTGTAGCCTGCTTAATACCGCAAAGATCTTCTAGTTCCATTGATTGTAATATGTCTTTTATCGTCTTATGTGTTATTTGTACTAATCCATCAGGTTTTTTATAACTTGCTCCTATTTTTGCCAAATATCGATTAGGAGCTATTCCAATAGAAACAGTTATCCATTCGCCCAACTCTTCTTTAATAGTTTGTTTAATCTCTTTTGCAATAAGCACCATTGCTTCATCACAACTTATTCCTTTTTTTACCAAACGTTTAAATGTATAAGAATGTTTAAAACTAAATACCATTTCATCAATAGATTTAACAATAACTGGGTCAGTAAACCGAGATAGAATTGTTACTAACCGTTTATTGATGTATCGATATTTATCAGGATCTGGAGATAAGACGACTATTTTAGGACACAGTTTTTTTGCTTCTCCCACAAACATTCCAGTTTTTACTCCATGTATTTTCGCTTCACGAGAAGCAGCAAGAACACATCCTCTATCCGTTGTATATGCTCCAACGACTACTGGACGTCCTCTCAGTAATGGGTTTGCTTGTTGTTCAATAGTTGCAAAACAAGAGTTTATATCAAGAAGAATAGTAGTTGCAGGTGCTTTGTTAAATCCAACAGATTCGGTTGTTATTGTATCCATAATTTACTCATCTATTTCTAATAATTGCCAGGTTAAATATTCAGTATTAAATACTAATTTAAAGAATGTAGTTCCGTCAGTAACAGAAAAAACATGAAGCAGCGTTCGTCCTTCTCTTATCATATGATGAAGACCTACTTTGTTAATGCGATAGCGTCTCCCTCGCCAGGCTATTACCCACGGATATACTTTGCCAGTTAAATGATTACTCAAAAGATCAACCGAAACTGATTCATTAATAAACGTAGACATATGAAAAATACCCAAATATATTCATAACAAAACCCGAAAAGAAAAACAATAGAATCAAAATATATCAATTAAAAAAAGAATAACCACATGGATCTTTTAACAGACTCGACTAACCACGTATGAATCAAAAAACAGTAGTGTTGGGAATAACTGGAGGTATTGCCGGAGTTACTATTCCTGATTTGATTGCACAATTACGATCAAAACATATACGCGTTATTCCGATCATGACAACGCATGCAACTCATATAATTTCTCCAGATATAATAAAAAAAGCAGCAGATTCACCAGTGTATAGAGAACTTTTCCCCAAAAATTTTTCTACGAAAACAATCCTAAAAAAACGATCAGTTGACCATATTACTATTGCAGAATTGGCAGATTTATTTGTTGTTGCACCTGCAACAGCTAATATTCTAGCGAAACTAGCACATGGTATAGCGGATGATTTTCTGACAACGACACTACTGGCAACACAAGCGCGTATTCTTTTGTGTCCGTCTATGAATAGTAATATGTGGTCACATCCATCAGTACAACAAAATATTGACATATTACATAAAAGAGGATGTATCATCTTGCCTCCAGATTCAGGAGAGTTAGCCTGCGGAAATGAGGGACCAGGAAGATTACCTACGAGTACTACCATAAGCGATCAAATCAGTATATTACTTAACAAAACCACAATACTCCAGAACAAAAGAGTGCTTATTACTTCAGGCGGCACTAAAGAGCCAATTGATGATGTGCGCTTTATAACAAATAACAGTTCAGGAACAATGGGTGCTGCTTTAGCAGATGCATGCGCTCAATCAGGAGCAATCGTTACATATATACATGCTAAAGACGCAAAACTTCCTCGGGTAGAGACTACACTTTATCCATTCACTACAACGCAGGACCTCTCAAATCTACTTGCTGCACACTTGCCTTCACATGATATTATTTTCCATCTAGCTGCAATTTCCGACTTCACAATAAAAAAATTGTCTGGAAAAATTTCAAGCAAAAAATCTCATATCCTGCATTTAATTCCCACAATAAAATTATATAGTCAGATGAAAATGATAAACCCCGACATACATCTCATTACGTTTAAAGCAGAACCTACAATGTCACCACAAGCTTGGAATACGCTATTGGCTTCAGTACTTAAAACGACACCTATAGACACGGTAATTGGCAATCCCATAGACAAGCTCAACCAAGGATTTTCATCAGATTGGAATGAAGTATATATTCGTACCAAACATGGTAAATCTTTACATCTTCCACGTACAACCAAAACAAATCTTGCATTTCAAATTATAGATTTCTTATTTAGCAATTGATTGAGTTGCCTTAATAGATGATTCTTCCCATCTTTATTATTTTCTATTTCAGAAAATTCTATACTGATAGGCTCAAAATTATTCTGCATTGATTCCCAGTAAGTGTCATTAAAAGTAAATACGTTTTGAGTCATAAATCGTTGTTTTCTTATACTATTGTCTGCTTTAACTAAGATAAATTCTGATTGAGGAAATATTTCTTTAAATACTATCCTATGTCGATCTTTTAAAAACGTTTGTGTTAATACAAGAAACTTATGTTTCTTACTTAACGTATTAAATACCTCTCTAATACGTTCCATAAATGCATCTCTCCAGACATCTGTAACTGGAAGGTTGTTCTGTAAAGCTTCTTTCATTTCTTCTGGCAAATATTGATCACCATCAATATACATATAACCATAAGCATCTTCTAGGATTCGTCCTGTAAACGATTTACCAGCACCAGGTAGTCCAAAAAGAATTATGTGTTGCATATAAAATGTAAGAATAGTAAGTTTATTTTGTAAACTCTACCACATATGAAAAAACAAGGATATCTGGAAGTCATAGCTGGACCAATGTATTCCGGGAAAACAGAACTTCTTATCGAAAGAGCAAAACGTTCAACATATGCTAATAAAAAAATTCAAGTTTTTAAACATGATATAGATTTACGCTATGGAAAAGAAGGAAAATTATACTCTCATGGTGGTGTAACCTATGCTGCAACTCTTGCTCATACAGCTGCAGAAATACAACAAAAACTTAGAAAATCAACTGACTTTGTCGGTATTGATGAAGCACAGTGGTTTGGTGAAGAACTCATCCCAATTGTACTAGAAGCGGTAAACCAGGGGAAAAAAGTTATAGTATCAGGACTTGGACTTACTTATGATCGACAGCCATTTACCCCAATGCCTAATTTTATGGCTTTAGCTGATAAAGTAACAAAACTAACTGCAGTATGTATGAAATGTGGAGCGGAGGCTATGTTTCATAAAAGAATTAAAGGTGAATCTGCAATAGATCCCTTAACAAATGATCCTTCTTTCGTTACTACCCTTGATGAAAAAATATTTGAAGCTCGCTGTAGAACATGTTTTGATAAGTAACTAATAATTAGAATTTAAAATAAACAGTTTCCTCTGATATAATAGTTGCCCGATGAATAAATCGTTTGGCACCACGCTTGATATTAGTCAAGAAAAAAAAATACTTTTACATCAAATTGCCGTAAAAGAAAAAATACTGTTTCAATTATCAGTAAAAAAACAACAACTAACAACTCAAGTAATACAATTTGAGAAAGTCTATGAAGAAAAAATTAAGACTCTCTACGATAAATTACATGAATTAGACAGAGTATTATTTAAATATAGAAATATCAGTGAATACGTTGATGGATTCCTTTCATTTACCGAGGCAGAAAGTATTTTTGAAGAAACCATGAATGAGAAAAAAGCTAGAGAAGAAGAAAACGTAAAAAAAGAAAAAAAGAAATTACTAACAAAAGATCATACAGCTCATCTCTCAAACCAACAAAAAAAAGAATTAAAAAAACTCTATAGAGAATTAGCGAGAAAATTTCATCCAGACAAAACAGGTGGAAATGATCACATCATGATACTTATTAATGAAGCGTATCAAAAAGGGAATATAACTGCGTTAAAAAATTTAGAATTAGAGCATAACATACAAGTAGAAAACAATACATTTAGTGGATTAACTCAAAAATTAGTTCGTTTAACACAACGTATAGAAAAAGTAACGTATGATATACATACGATTAAGTCATCACATCTCTATAAATTACGAGTAAAATTATTAAAAACAAATAGTGCTACAAAAACCCTTGTGTTTGATGTACTTACAAAAAAACTTACAAACGATGTGCGTCAAAAAGAACGAGAAGTTGAAGATTTTATTAAAAAATTTAAAGGCCACCAGTGAACCGTAACTCACTGCTAATAATCATACATATGCGTCTGCTAAGAACTGTAACTTATTTCGTATCATTTATCCAAAACATTGTCTTCTTCTAACTCTTTTTGTATCTCTGTAAATTCATTTTGCAATTCGGTAAGCCTTTTTTTACTTTCTTTCATTAGAGATGTTGCAATTTTAATTTTTTCTAAACCTTTTTCAACATCTACCGTATCCTGATTATTAAACCACTCAGATATTTCTTTTAATTTATTTAAATTATCAGTAATGTTAACCTGATCACTCATGTATTTCTCCTCTCTTAATAGAATCAATATGTGATACTAAACTTCCATCATTCACAACGACATCAAGCTTCATATTAATAGTAAGTTGCTCCACAGATCGTACGATATTACCCTGATATTTCAGTATACTATACCCTTTTTTTAATAAACGTAAAGGATGATGTAATAATAATGTCTGTTCAGTATGTTCAAGTTTTTGCAACTGTTCTTTTAAGCCACGACTGTATAAATTCAATAGCTGCTTATATGTTTCCTGAACATACCCAATTTGCTCATCAAGTGTATGGAGTAATGGAGTTATATAGTTAACTTTTATTGTTTCAGCAGACAATAAATAATCATATTCAATAAATAGATTACGATATCTCACAAGGATTGACTGAAATAATTGGTTAAGCTGTTCAATGGGCCTTAACGCATGTGTATGTAAGAGGTGAGCTGCAGCGGTAGGTGTAGAGACTTCAAAATCTGCAGCCATTGCCGTTAGTGTCTTGTCTTCATGATGTCCAATTGCAGCGATAACAGGAACTGGAAATTGCGCTATAGCTCTCACAATTACCTCATTATCAAATGGTGACAATGATTGTAATGACCCCCCTCCTCGCATTATGACTAATACTTCTACATCTTTTTTCTTTAAGGTGTTAATTGAGGATAATAAGTCATATACTGCTTCCTGTCCTTCAACTCGAGAATCTATAAATTTGATATCAAACCCATGCACACCAACGTTATTCATAAAATCATGAATAACTGCTCCCTGTTTAGATGTGATAACACCAATTTTATGTACTATTGGTGGCAATGGTCGCTTTCGTTTCTCCATAAACAATCCTTCTTGCTCTAGGTTCCGCTTTAAGGCTAAGTACGCTTGTTTTAAAGCACCCTCACCTACTCTCTCAATCGTTTTAACAATGTAACTGAATCTACCTGAATAAGAGTATATAGTAGGAGTACCACTTACAATAATTTCCATACCACTCTCAAGATTCACACTATTTATGAGATAATTTCCCTTCCATACAATACAATCCAATACAACGTCTTCTTTCTTATCTTTCAAGGTAAAATATACATGGCCCGAAGAAGCTTGAGATACCTTGGTAACTTCTCCAATAATCTTAAATTCTATTGGTTTAAGTACCTGATTTATGAATGAAATATACTCAGCTATAGAAAAAATATGATGTTGTAATTCATTATTCATGTAAAAATCTCTCCAAATTTTATTGTGAGAATTAAGTGCCTGTGTAAACAATAGCCGTAAACTCATTATTCATGGATAAGTCAGTAAAAGCAATAATATTTGATCTCCCCAATTTACCCGCTAGCAAACCACCGATCTTAAGATATTTTTAAGGATTGAAGAATACAGTATTGAATAAGAAAGGAGGTGACACAAATGAAAACACTATTGATAACCGCATTATCTGTAGGTGTGATTGGAACAGGGTTACTATCTACAAATAAAATATTTGCCCAAAATTCATCTACAACAGGTCCAATGTCCTTTCTAGTAGACAAAATAGCGAGCAAATTCGGCTTAGATACATCAGATGTACAAGCTGTCTTTGATCAAGAAAGAGTAGAGAGACAAGCAGAAATGGAAAAGAAATATGAAGAACAGTTAACCCAGTATGTATCTGAAGGCAAGATAACCGAACAGCAAAAACAATTAATTCTTGAAAAGCATAAAGAAATGCAAGCTCAACATCAAGAAGAAAGAGAAAAAATGCAGCAAATGACGGTAGAAGAACGAAAAACTGCAAGAGAAGCCAACAGAACAAACATGGAAGAACATAAAGCACTACTCGAAAACTGGGCAACTCAACATGGTATAGATATGCAATATATTATTGGTTTTGCAAAACGAGGAGGTAAAGAGCCTGGTCGAGATTTCCATGTAAAAACAGCACCGACTGTTACTGAATAATCAGAGATAGTAACTACTAGGATCACTTCTGTGCACGGAAGTGATTCTTAGTGCATTTATCCATGCATATCAGTTGAATTATATCCAGACACACTACTTGTTAAAAATTTTTTATAGGATATAATTGCGTAACATGTCCGAAAGAAATGATAGATCAAACCTCCTTTTAACACATGTGGCAGTAGACAGTCTAAATGCACCCCCTAATATTGAACCTTCAGACGAAGAACTATCAAAAATTGAAGAAGAATACCCCAATAATGCTGATTACAACCCAGATTATACTGACTTGTTTGGTATATATATACATGAAATTTCACAAATCCCATTGCTAACTAAAGAAGAAGAATTAAAATTGGCTAAAATGATACAGGAAGGAAAACAAGCTCTTGAGAAAGGTCTCTATGAAAATAGCCAAGAAGAACAGAAAAGACAAGCATTTATTAGTGAGGCTAAAAGAGCACGAGAACAGTTGGCAGAAGCAAATACCAGACTTGTTATTTCGGTAGCTAAAAAGTATTTCGGCCGAAATTTAGAATTCTCTGATTTAGTACAAGAAGGAAACATTGGTCTACTACGTGCAGTCGATAAATTCGATTATACAAGAAATTACAGATTCTCTACCTATGCTATATGGTGGATACGTCAGTCTATATTAAGAGCATTACACCAAAAAGACAGGTCAATTCGTATACCGCATAATATACGCGATAAACTTGTTAAACTAAGAAAAACTATTGTCAGTTTAGAACAAACATACGGACGATCACCCACAGATGAAGAACTAGCAACAGCATGTAACACCGATCTGATAGAGCTTAAAAATTTACTGTCTTACATGCAAAGTATTATTAGTTTAGATGCACCCATTCATAAAGATGACTCTAATAATTCAATCTTAGGAGAATTGATTACAGCTAAGAATACTAATCCAGAAAAGATAACCGGTCATTCTATGTTAATAGAAGAATTGAATTCTGCCCTAAGCATTCTTTCAGAAAGACAAAGAGAAATATTACTTCTCAGATTTGGAATACAAACAAAAGATACATATGAACCATCAATTGTTAAACCAAAAACATTTAAAGAAATAGGAGAGGTACTTAACTTAAGCGGAGAACGTATTAGACAATTATATGAATTCGCTTTATGTAAATTAAGAAAATCACCACAAACAAACAAAGAGTTAGTTTATTATTTAAATGCTGATGAAGATTAATAAATATTACTTTAATATTATTATTTCTATTGGTTGACAGAAAAATACTTGTCTTCCTAACTTTTTTTTAAAATTGTCAATCATGATACTTGCGGCCGTTGAGATTTGGGCTGTATTACAATTTTTATTTTGATGCGATATGATTCAATTACATTTTTGTCATGACTAAAGGTATTCATCACATTACGGCTATTGCATCTGACACTAGAGAAACTCTGAAGTTTTATACACAGATTCTTGGACTTCGATTAGTAAAGAAAACTGTTAATCAGGATGATGTGGCAACCTATCATTTATTTTTTGGCGATAATGAAGGGCATCCTGGCATGGATTTAACCTTCTTTATTTTTCTTCCTTCATTTAGAGGACGTCGTGGTAATGGTTTGGTCACTATTATTTCTCTCGCTGTTCCGGAATCTTCATTAGATTTTTGGCAAGAAAGACTTTCTAACCATAATGTTAAGCATGAAAAAGTAGTAAAACGATTTAACAAAAAAGAAATACTATTCTACGACAGTGACGATCAAAGATTAGCGCTTGTAGGAATACCAGAACATGAATTGGACAAAGAAAACACAAGTTGGTCAACATCGGATATATCAAAAGATCAGGCAATTCGTTCATTTTACGCTGCCACATTGTCTATTGAAAGTTTAGGATTAATTGAGCCAATACTTACTCATGTGTTTGAATACAAGAAAATTGCTCAAGAAGGACAGACATCTTTGTATTCTGTTTCTCATTCCAATCGTGCTAACTTTTTAGAAGTAACAGAATCCCCTTCGTTAGAAGAAGGATTAAATACAGCTGGAACTGTCCATCATATAGCCTTTCGGGCAAAAGATGAAGCTGAACAATTAACAATGCGTAGAAAAGTTCTTGAATTAGGACTCTATCCAACTGAAGTTATTAATCGCTTTTATTTTAAATCAGTCTATTTTAGAACACCTGCTGGAATACTTTTCGAGATTGCTACTGATGGTCCTGGCTTTACCGCAGATGAACCACTTGAAGAGTTGGGGCAAAAACTAGCTCTTCCTCCGTTTTTAGAACCAAAGCGAAAAGAAATTGAATCACAATTAATCCCGCTTGAATCCTAATGCAAACTACTTTATTTGACTACAGTGTTATCGATAACCATGTTCCCAAGACGGTATTTTTATTGCACGGAACAGGTGGAACAAAAAATGATTTCATGTTTTTTGATGAGTTGTTGAACCATCAATACAACCTCATAGGTTTACAGGGGAATATTCATGAACAAGGAATGTCTCGTTTTTTTAAAAGAATTGCGGAGGGTGTTTTCGATCAAGAGAGTATACGAGAAGAATCACAAAAGTTGTATCGCTTTATTGAAGATTGGAAACAAAAAAATGGTGAGGATCATTCCTATTATTATGTAGGGTATTCAAATGGAGCGAATATCCTGTTAGCTGCACTGTTTTATTATCCCACTGTGCTGAATAATCTCATTCTCCTTCATCCTATGCTTCCCTTTGTTCCAACTACCATAGATTTATCAAATCACACTGTTTTCATAACCCAAGGACTCAATGATCCTCTTATTTCTCCTGCACAACAGGAAAACTTAACAAACCTCCTTGAATCCTTTCACTGCAAACCTATCACAAAAACATACAATGATAGTCATCACATAACGTCTGAAGAAATACATGATGTAACACAATTTCTACTAAAAAAATAAAAAAGTCCCAACCTCGGGTCTTGGTGGGATTGTTCTAACAGCATTTTAAGATAACTTTTCCAATTTTAGAAAAAAATAAAAAACGCCCGGAGTTACCGAGCGATATTTTTTCTTTGTACCCCGTATCGGATTCGAACCGATGATTGCTGCGCTGAAAACGCAGAGTCCTAGGCCGCTAGACGAACGGGGCAAAAGGTAAACAATATTATATCAAATTGTTGTAGATATGCCTATCGGAATTTACCACCTCAGTACTATCTTGAGTACTTCATCATACTACACCGAACCTATCTCTAAATGGTATTCTTTCTCGCTTTATGAATGGTATCAAGAAGCATACGTTTTACGGATTCTGATTTTCTAATAATCCGCATCTCAATATCACCTTTTGCGTGTTTCTTTAGAAATATCATCAAATCATGATCATGCGGAGCTTTTGTGAAATGAGTTAAAAATTCTTTATGATGTTTTTTGGGTAATAAGATTAGTATTTCGTTGAGAATATGATGGTTTACTGTTTCATCAATTAACTGTATGAATTCGCTTTTCTCCTGAGGTGATAGATCATAACTATCTAAAACGAATACTATTTCTTCAATAACAAGTAAGTGATCATAAAATAGTTTTGTCATAATATTAGCTCACTTTTTCAGGCTTTCCTGTTAACACATTGTATTCAACTGGGCCTAAGGGAATTTCAGTCTTTGAATCATCTATGAACAATAATACTACTTCACCTTTTTTCATTCCTTTATTCAAATCTAAATAGCCCATTACCTCTGGTGACCCTCCAAACTGCTTACCTGTAAATTTTGCAGGCCCTGCATCTGCAATAGTGCAAACAATTGTACGTCCATTTTTGGGATTAATAACCAACACTTTTCTGTATTTATACCAGTTCTTTAAATAAACAGTATTCGTATTCCATTCAGGTAAATATAATGTCTGAACTGCAACATAATATTTTTCCCTTTCGATATCTTCACTCGTTAAATCATTTCTAGAATGAGCAAAGTAACTCCATGCGCCTGTAGCAGGTGTTATTCCAGATTCAGGATATTGATCTTCATTAGTTAACACATCCCCGGGATATCGAGGTAAATGTTGCTCTGCACCAATGAAACCATAACTATGATTGAGTTGTTGACCTTCATATCTAGCAGTAGCATGAATTCCCCAATATTCATTAATTAACGCTACAATTTTTTCTTCCTTATCACCGAGCTGACTTGGAGATTTTGGAAGTAACGGAAGTAATTCTTTAGAAAATTGTTCCTCCCTGGCGTTTTTAGTTAACGTTGCCAACTGATGTGTAATTTTTGGTGTACCGTGATGGATAAATGGACTAGTGAGAAATAAAGACGTTGCAATAGTACTCGATGCAACAAAAGCTGCTGCTTTTTGGCGTAATCCAGAAAGAGTTCCCCCAATTTCTAATAGAAGTTTTTCAATATGAGGATGTCGAGAATGTAGTTGAGCTTTAGCAGAATCTGCATGTTCTTGTAATGAATGATATAGATTATCTCTATCAATCGGTGTTAACGTATGTGACATGAATTAGTACCTTTCAAACTGAATAGCATTACAAATCAAACAATCAATAACTACTATCGAAATATAATAGTGCAAGCATTTCAACACTTCACTCTATTCATTATAAATGATTACAAATCTTTCTATAATGGACATCAAAAGATTTTTCTCACGTATACTATAAGAATGGCGGAAAAGTATTAATGTATTTCTCCAAACACCTCTGCCATCATACATCGCGCACTTCCTCCGCCTATACGTTCAATAGTAGGTACATCTACAGATACAATTTCACCATGTTGCTCTAGTTTGGATACTTGTGAAGGTGTAAAAGCACTGTATGCAGTTGTAGACATTACAATAATGCGCTTATTCTCTATAGTCTTTAGTTGCAACACATTTCCACAATACTCATTCATTTGTTTCATGGTTATAGGAATAATTACTTTGCCAATTCTTTCTAATTCTTCTACAACTTCAGTACGCATATCAGTATCTTTTATAGATTCAAGACAAATAATGACAAATTGATCCCCTATATTCATCGTGACGTTAGTATGATAAATTGGCACATTATTTGAGTCATATGCACGAAATAATATTCCCTTATACCCCATTTTTTTACACCAGGCCTCAAATTCTTTTTTTACTGTCCTTGGAGATTCCATCCCAAACGCGACTTTTCTTTTTCTATCCAATACGAGACTTCCTGTACCTTCTAAATATCTGCCTTCTTCTTCATGTGGGGATAAATCAATTATTTTTGAAACCGGTAAACCTTCCTGAAAAAGTAACTGGCGTAATTCCTTAATTTGACGTTCTGCTCTTCTATTTTCCGCTAACATTGGATAGATAATAAGAGTCCCATCTTGATGATGAGAAAACCAGTTATTGGGGAAAATCGCATCCGGAGTTATTACATCACTTCGACTTGACAATACGATCACTTTTACTCCTTTTTCTTTTAACGTATTCACCATGTTTGAAAATTCAGTTTGTGCCTGAGTGTGTACATCAGCATTGGAATCTTCGTGCTGAAACGGATTACTCTGCGCCGTTTGAGAATTAAATCCAAAATATTCTGGAAATACCATTACAACTGTTTGGGTTAAATATTCCATCACAACATATTGTAGCGTGATTATATTATCTTGTCATAACAGTTAAACGAGAATTTTTATAAGAAAGTCTTGCAGAGACATCTGTTATATACAAACTAAAACAAAGATACACAAACGGCTCATATGCAATTAAATGTTTTCCCCAATCATTATAACTTTAAGCGACAGATATAACGATATGAAACAATACACAACCAGACAACAAATAGTCTACTTTCGGTAAGTAATGAATCCACTGCAATACATTTGGTTTGGCAGATTAATACAACATAATTTGCGTTTACACTCAAAAAAAGGTACACTTTCTGTATTCATTAATACGTTTTGCAACAAAGACTACTTAAAGTCCCCTGTAAACGGTGAGTGCTCTATGAAAAAAATTCAAGATATTAAACAGGCGATGTCTAATCTTCCCGATAAAAAAAGATACGCAGAACTTTTAACTGCAGTATTAAGTATTCCTGTACTAATTACAGTATTGTTGCTAAATATTAATAATCTCCGTCCAAAGACACAAGAACCCTCCACTATAGCTACACAATCAGGCATGTCTACTACTTCTTACCAATTACCCACACAGCAAAATTTATCTCCAAGCCAACAACAAACACCTACAATATCTCCACCACAAGCGTGTATAAAAGAAGTAGGTCCAATAGACATTACTTCACCTGAAGAAGGAGAAGTAATAACACAAAATCCAGTATGTATAGATATTCAACGAAATAATCAAAACTACTGTGAAGTAGCCTGGTCATATCGAATAAATAACGATCCATGGAGTGAATATATAGATAAAGCAATTTGCTTATACAATATGACTCCTGGCGAAAAGACAATAGAAGTTAGAGTAAAAAGTATTGCAAGCTCAGATCAAACTATACTTAAGCGCACATTTACTATTCCAGCGTTACCCACACCAACGCAAATAGCCACATCTTCGTCTTCTATACAGTAGAAATTTTACCATTGCCATACAGAATACTCGTATTTTTTCAAGAACGTTTCGTTTTTGAACGAGACACTAATTGTTTTGAAAATCAATAGAGTAATAACTAAAGTCTAAATATTACTTCTGTAGATCCCTGTTGTTAGTACAGTTATTCAAGGATTTAATACCATAAACAATGGGTAAAATTAGTAACTTTTGATTATTGCGGTATTAATAAACCCTCTTGTTCGATTTCCATGTATGAATGCAACAACACGAAAAAAAATAAACCTCTAAATATCGGTTGAACACCTTGATTGTTGCCTATCAGGCACCAAAAAACAAAAACCGTAATGCTCTGAGAAACCAATGTGTTTTTTTGTTAGAACGTCCATTTGGTTTTGACCACACTGTGAGTATAATCCATTCATTACTCTCATTTTTTTTTGCTACCACTTCGATAAGTTTCCCCTGAACAGTTTTATAATAAACCCATCCTCCTTTAGACTGTGCGTAACGCGATTGATCGGCTTTTCTAAACGCCAGATATGCAACTTCCTGGGGTATGGACCGCTGATGTAGTCTTTCTAATGCATGATCCGTCCAGATTATGCCTCCATAATTACGAGTTGTCTGCATAGTGTATTTTTTTCACTCTCCCTTGAGTTCCATCAGCTAATTCTACTTTAATACCATGTGGGTGAGAATATCCACGCGTTAATATTCGCGATATAGTTCCCTGCATTAGTTTCCCTTCTTTTTGATCTTGTTTTTTTACTACTGATACTGTTTGACCGATAGATAAGTTATCTCGTGTAGGTATACCGCTCTTCTTTACTCTTTTAACTATTGTATCTCCTACCTTACCTTGTTGGTGCACAAGTGCTTCTATAGTCTCAATAAGCATACTCACCCCTTCACCTGTTTTGGCAGAAATAAACACAAGTTTACTATATGGTAAACGACTCTGTATTTCTTCTTTCATTCGCTTTGTCATCGCATCAGCTTTATTTACAACAAGTAATTCAGACTTATCCTCAAGTTTTAGTTTTATGAGAATATCTTCAACTGTATGGAGCTGATCCATAACTGATGAAGAAGATCCATCTAGTACATGAATTATAATATCAGCATGTATTGATTCAAGAAGTGTTGATGTAAATGCATCAATCAGAGAAGGAGGTAAATTTTTTATAAATCCTATGGTGTCCGATATAAACATCTCTGATCGTAATGTAGGTAAATATATTTTCCCTACAGTCGCATCTAGTGTTGCAAATAAAACATTATCGGCAAATGTATCCTTCCGGGTTAATCGATTAAAAAGAGTTGTTTTGCCAGCATTTGTATAACCAACGATAGATGCGGTTAATAAACCAGTTTGTCTTCGATGCTCTATTTGCATTTCTCTTTGTCTTTGCAGTTTTAACAGTTTCTTTTTTACCTCAAGCATCGCATCTCTCCAATGACGCTTCATGAGCTCGACATTCGTTTCTCCAATGCCTCTGGTTCCAATTCCTCCTGCCTGTTGAGACAATACTTTCCCCATACCATATATTCTAGGTCCCATATGTCTCATGTTTGCTAGTTCTATCTGGAGCTTTGCTTCGGCGGTATGCGCATGTTTTAAAAAAATTTGCAGTATTAAATCCACTCTATCCCAAACTAAAATATCTCGTTTATATTTGGATAAAGTTTGCCAGAGCGAAAACAATTGCCGCTGTTTAGCAATACCATTCAACATAACAATATCAATATCCTGCTGTACAATAAACGATGCTACTTCCTGAGCCTTACCTGTACCAATATATGCAGATTTAGCAGGATAACCTCTTTGATTTACCATATCAACAACTTTACTATCTCCTAAAGATTCGACTAAATAATACATCTCACTCGCGTCGTCTTTAGCTTGCTGTGTTGATAACGATGGAGGAAACAGATTTACTAGAACCACTCTTCTTTTATGCATGAAGCAATGATACGAAGGAAATTACAAAACTGCAAACAGAATGGTTAGACAGATGTAAGACTGATGTCTTTTTATCGTCAAGTGGATATGTACTAAACAATTTAATCTTACTGCATGGTACAAAATGAAATAAGATTAAACACACGTATGCCTGATCGTTTATCCTATACGATACTTGATAGGATGAAATCTTACATCCCAACAATTACTGAACAAGCAGCGCTAGCTGTTTTTAAAGAATTAAATAACTATCCCTCTGTATCAGCAGATACTATAGAAGAAATAAAAATTCTGTTAGACGATCGTGCCTCAAAAATCATGTCAGAGATGTTACATATCACTCCATTTTATACACATATTCTCTCTGGTGAGGGACAAAAAGAAAAACACTATACAGGATCAGCAGCACCTCTGGTAGAAAACGGTTATTATGGAAATCCTCATAATTATCCCTTAGAAGGTATAAATGACCCTCTTGAAGGTACCGTACTTGCAGCAACCCATAAACCTGGTGCCTGTTCAATTATTGCTGTAGTACCCAAATCCTATGTACACCCTTATCAAATACGACCAACTCCAATCGATACACACTATATGGTTAAATTTGTAGGGCCACCTCAAGCAAACGGTGTAGTGGATTTATCAAAACCACACGAAGAAAATCTTAAAAATCTTATAGATGCTTTACAAATTCAACCAAAAAACCTTATACAAGTATCACTTGATCCAGCCAAAAAAGGACGAGAGATAAACATCCCATTTGTTGAAGCAGCAAAAAAACTCGGAGTAACCACAGAGTTAATTCAAGCTGGTGATTGTGTGCCTGGTATGCTAGCCGCTTCATTAACATCAAATGATACATACATTATTGTAGTAGGCCGAGGAGGTTATGAAGAAGGTATAAAAACAGCTGCAGCAGTAAAGGCGTTAGGGGGATTTATGCAAGCCTATGATTATCAGCCACATTCTAATCAATCATCTCATCAACTTTTATCGATTAATGATTTAGTACCATCTTCGAAAGAACATATTTTAGTGAGTGTTTCTTGCATTACTAACGACCCATGGTTTAATCAACCTGGGATAACCCAAAAATCACCATCACTTTTTACAATCTCTAGCATTCTAATAACGCATAAAGGTGTACATTCACTGCAAAGAAATATTCGTCCCTATACTCTTGGGATCTAACCAAAAATCTTCATTCATGGTATTCTAAGCGTCTGTGAAGTCGTATCAATTTTCTGCTCTCATTTTTATTCTCTTTTTTACGATCAGTTTCACCTTAACAGGACTATTTCTTACACACAAAAAATCAGATTCATTAAGTCCATTATCAAATACTCAACTTATTACACCTACTCCTACACCAACTCCTGACCCGTTACGTCCCAAAAACGTACTTATTATGGGTTATGGAGGAGGAAATCATGATGGCGGATCTTTAACTGATACGATAATAGTCGCTCACATAAGACCCCGTGATCAAAAAGCTTTCCTTATTAGCATCCCACGAGACTTATGGGTGTCTTTACCAGTAAGTACTGACGCTATTGAATCACATAAAATTAATGCAGCGTATGCAATCGGTGTTGATCATCGTAACTATCCGAATAAGCGGGAAGATTTTATGGGGAAAGATGGAGGAAGATTACTAGCAAGCTACGCGGTTAATCAAGTAACTGGTTTATCAATAGATCATGCTGTTTCAATAAGTTTTTCAGGCTTTTTAAAAGCAATTACTTTACTCGAACCACTTGTTGTAGAAGTCCCCCAATCATTCACTGATCCATACTACCCAATTGCCGGAAAGGAAACCGATACCTGTGAAAAAACAGAAGAAGATATTAAAAATATTACAGCGACAATGTCTGGGTTTTTATTAGAAAAAGAGTTTAGCTGTCGATATGAATCCATAAGTTATACAAAAGGAAATCAAACAATGACTGCACAAGAAGCCCTTAAGTTTGTCCGTTCCAGACATTCCGGAATTGATGGCGGAGATTTTAACCGCTCTCGAAGACAAGCTGCCCTACTTAATGCCATAAAAAAGAAACTGTCAAATCCAACTATTGTTCCAAAACTTATTCCTTTAGCAACAACAGTATTATCATCTATAGATACAGACATATCTATCACGACAATTCCAGAACTTTTACAACTCTATAGTAATTATCAGTCTTTTGAAATTTCGACGATCAATCTTACGACTGATAATGTACTGATAGAACGATTAGGTCCACAAAACCAATACATACTAACTCCAAAAGAAGGAAATTCTAATTTCGCACCTGTACACCAGTATATTGAATCAGAAATTCTATCAAACGTAGCCAGTAGTTCTGGAAGTTTTCAATAACAATATTTAAATACATCATTTCATATTTGTCTTCGATGTTATTTGGTGAGTAAGGTCATCATTATTAAGCTGTCCTTATAAACAAATAATACTTCTGGATAAAAAGGGCACCAAGATGTATACTATAAGACTTATGTTTCCACCACATGAATTTGAGCCAAGATCTAAACGAGATCCAATTACTGAAAGTACCTTACTCTTAGACATACTGTTCAATCCAAGTATACATAATTTTCAAATAAAAGTATTACAGGGATTGGTAAGTGATACTATGACAATTGCTGGTGTCGCATGTTTGTATCCAAATCAGGTTTCAGGTGTTCTTAATGACTTAAGAGTTTATACAACAAATGATCATATCAGAGATTTTGAAACTATAATAAGGCGGATTATTACTGATTTAAAAGATTTACCCACTACACGCAATATGCAAATGATTGATGTAAGACAATGTAAAACCCCAACACCTCTTGGTCTTATTGCACTATTTTACTCACATATAGAAGAAGCTCCCATTCCTATCCCTACATGCATACTCTATTCAGACAATAGGTGTCAGCCATTAGATGTATTAAGACAAATTACACCACAGCTTAAAGACGCATTATCTACAAAAATAAACTAATCATTACCAGCTTCCTCCACCACCTCCTCCACCTCCTCCTCCAGAAAATCCGCCAGAAAATCCAGAGGAATGACCTGTTGATGATGAAGTTGTACTCATGCGAGACTCTACAGAACGAAAAGAAGATTTAAAACTATTCACAAACACGAGTGTATTAAATGGTTCGTTACCCTTATACCAATCAGGTTGAGGAACTTGTACTTCTTTAAATCGCTCAGCCCAAATTTTTTCTACCCCTAATGCAGAAGCATATGGTAATAATTTTTCGAATAAAAACAATTCTTTTGCTTGAAAGGTTAGCTGATGTTCCTGACTGACTAAAAACTGCTTAAGAGCTTCTCCCATAGACTTCATGTCTACCCCTAATTGAGTTCGTTGCGGCATGTTTTTTCCAAAAATTAAGCTACTGATAAATAGAAGCATGTTACCTGTAACTAAACCAATTATCGATAGCCCAACGTATAAATTCCTTTGCAATTCAGGATTCTTAACGAACAATCCCTGTAATACACTTTCATTCGCAATATCTTTTTTTATCGTTTGGTATGTTTGAAACAAATTTAGCGATTTTGATGAAACACTATCCTTATCCTTAAACAATTCCTCATACAATAGTTTTTCATGTGCTACCAATGAAGCTTTCTGTTTTTGTGATTTACTCAATGTAAATTGATTGTTTTGTTCTTTCGTAATTGATACATACCCTTTATGAGCCAAATCAATAATTGTTGCAACTATTGCTTTAGGCTCTACATGTTCCCGCAGTAAGAAGCCTAATTCTGCTGGTGTCATTGGTCTTTTATTAGGATACGTTGGTACGCTAAACGAAACATGAGCTTGACCTACAATACTTCTTGGGTCGCGGCCAAGTCTCCACCAGCGAATACCAATCCATAAAGGAAGTATAATATACCAAGCAAACGCTGCGAAAAAGATTCCGATTAATACGAGCGGATTGTCAAAAATACTAGTAACTAGTACAGGTTCAACAAGAGCAACGATTCCTCTAGGAAATCCAAAAACTAGTGTTAATCCTTCTTGCGCGGAAAACATCGATGCAGAAACTGTCATTGTTTGAAGATCGATGGTACAGTCTTGAGCGTCACTCCCTTTCAATCCTGTAAAGCATGTAAGTTGTGTTGCCGATGGATTAATTTCCTCAGGAAATTGTAAAGTCGCTCGCACACGGTTTATTGGGATATTCCATTCATTTCCAGTCACATTCCAATATAATTCATCGTGATCAGAAAAATAAGTCAAAGCCCCTCTGACAGTATAAGAAATTACATATTCTTGAATTCCAGTTATCGTTTTATCAGGATCTCCAATTTTTAGTTCTATTTGACTGCGCGATCGGTTAGTAGCAAAAGGATAAGCAATATTCTCTTTTGTTACCTTTATTTGATCAAACGACATTTTATATTGCTTGCCTTCAGCATTAGTTTTAATAGTAGGAATAGTACGGAAAATGCCATGACGATAGTCTGTTCCAAAATTGTATTGAATTCTCTCTGTAACATGCACACTTCCATCAGCATCTATGACATATTGAACATCAAAAAACTGAATTTCTTCTGCATAAAGCAATCTTCCGGGTATAAAAATAAGTACTAATAAAAATAGATAAGCAATAATGCGTTTCACTATCCCATTATCTACCTTCTTTTCCTCAGCTGCAAATAAATAAACATGAGCTGAACTTTGTATTTTTTATTATTTTATTCCATACTTACACTATGAAGAGAAATATTTTAGTATTGCTATTTATCCTATTCATAATCGTAATATTTAGTTTTACCAAACAACGAATTTTCTATGTAGAAACTATAGAAACAAATTTACAACCTGAAGCTCTTTGGAACTTAGTAACAGTCAGTATCGAAAATTCAAAATCAACAGAACTTTGGCCGAATGAATACGAAGATGTTCAATCCACGCAGATGAAACCAGGAAATACTATTTATACTGTTTATAAAACACCCTTTGGAAATTTTCCACAAACATATACTATTAGCGATATCCGATTTGGTATTATCGAATATCAAAGTGGACCAAAACATTCACTCAAAGGAAAAGGAATTATCTCGGTTATACCAAGAAAAGAAGGTTCGGCTCTTTCATGGTCAGTCGATTACAGTTTCAGCACACTTAATCCAGCAGGCTGGTATGCAAAATTGATATTTGTCCCATCTTTTTTTTCCTCCTTAAAAGCAAATCTCTCAAAAATAAACCAACAAGAAAGTACACGTTAATAGCATAAAGAAGACACATCACCAAAATATACGAGGTGAGATGTAGTAATAGAACATAAAGAAGCTTCCCGTTTAAATGGAAGAATTGTTTGAGATTGCAGCAACGATTTTAGCAAACCTCCTTCTAGTTCTTCTCGAATTACATTTATGGTACTGGGATTCACACCAATTTGTTGTGCTAACCACTCATAGGCTGATTCCCTGCTTCCTACTTCATTTGCTAAGTTTCTTTCAACAGATGTATTGGCGTCATACACCATAGCTCCAAGCACATCTTTAATATAACTTTTTTCAATTGACCGCTTGTTACTAACAAACTCGACAAACGTTTCATATTCCCTATTCACCATCGTTTGCAAACTGGATAATTCATCAGGGGTTAATCGTCTATAGGGATTGCCTAAATCCTTAGATGTACCTGCTGTTATATACGTTGTTTCTATTCCATTTTCTGTAACAACACCGCCCACTAATGCCCCACCGCTTTCACTTAACACCGTATCAAAATATTGGAACGGACCAGCTATCACGCCGATACTTCCAAGATTAGTACCCATATCGGCAATAATATAGTCAGATGAAGCAGCTGCCCAATATCCGCCTGATGCAGCAAGTCCTGAAACAAAAGCTACTACAGGTTTATCGGTTGTAGCTTTATAATATTCAATACCATCTGCAATGGCGTTTGCACCATAAATAGTTCCACCAGGAGAATTAATCTCTAGTACTATTCCTTTTATAGATTCATCTTCACTTAACTGATACAACGTATTTTTTACATCATAACCATATGTCACCTGTTCACTGACAAATCCAAATGGATCAGAAATATCTGTTTGATCTCCAACAATAACACCAGTAATAGGCAGGGATACAAATGTATTCGTGGCATCTTCACTTCCATAAACAATGCTATGAGTTTGTGATTCATTAGATAAAGAAGAAACAAGAAAGACTAACCCTAAAATCATAATGAAGAAAAGCAATAATAGTGTACCAACACTTGTTGTAATAGCCACAAAAAAAAGCAGGGATACTTTTATTAAGCGTTTAAAAAATGGTTCTTTAATTTCTGAGTTCATATACTTATATTAGTTCACCCTCTAAAACCTCCCTCTCAATATTATTCTTTAACAGACGCAAATTACGTACATTTGCTCTATAAAATAAATCTCCAAAAAACCCAATAAATGGTATTAAACCTAATATATAATCGATAGAAATATTTATAAGCATTTGAAATAAGATAAATAATGAAACCTTCAATCTCCAGGCAATCCACAATATATAGAGCGACATGACTCCTCCAATAAATGGCCCTACTACAGGAAGAAAGTCTAAAAATGGATCTATTCCAATTTTAACTCCTAAAATAGTGAACTTAGTATCGAGAAAATGAGTAATGTATTCAGCGTATCGCAAATGGTCTCTGGCTGAAAACTTCATATATCTACTCTACCATAAACCTGATTGTTATTTTCAAAGAACAGTTTAACTTCAAGTCTATAGTATAATGTCAATACCTCTTGACTCTATGCTTCTACTTAACAAAAAACCAGGACATACACCTCTTCAAGCACTAAAAGAATTTATCCAGCTTAACCCTGAATATTCTACGAACATTTTGTCGTATGCAGGCAGGCTTGATCCAATGGCCGAGGGTCTTTTGTTAATATTGGTAGGAGATGAAAACAAAAATAGACATGCATATGAACATTTACCCAAAATATATGAGTTCAAAATACTTGTTGGATTCTCTACAGACTCATACGATGTTATGGGTAAAATCACTAAACAATCAACAGAACAACTCAATACAACATCATTCGATACTCTAATCCAAAGCATGAAAGGTCAGCAAATCTTGTCTCTGCCACCCTATTCTTCTAAACCAGTAAACGGTAAACCACTCTACTGGTATGCAATGAGAAATCTCCTTCATACAATCAGTATTCCTACTCAACATATACAAATACAATCAATTACTAGAACAACTATAGAAACACTCACAGCAACAACTATACGTGAATCGATACTCCAACGGATATCTCTCGTAAATGGAAACTTTAGACAAGAAGAAATTCAAAACCAATGGATACAAGAACTCTCGAATGATGAGAAAACCTATCAAATCATCAGCTGCAAACTTGAAGCTTCCTCTGGAACATATGTCAGAAGTATTGTGAATAGAATCAGTTATACGCTCTCTATACCACTTTTAACATACTCCATAAAACGAATTTCTATTGGTCCATATACACTTACGTAATGACGTATTAAACAACAGTGAATTAATCGCCCTCCACTCCACATCAAAAAAATTCTGAAACAGTTATCAATTTCTTAAAAGACTTTAGGTAATGATCTTTATTATTAACACACAGAAATTGGAGTATTTTCTAATTTTCTTTCTGAATTATATTAATTTATTTTTTGTTTAAACCATTGGTAATAAACAACTGGGATAAATAGCAACATAATAATAGAAGCAATTAACAACCCTGAAATAATTGCACCACCTAAACCTCTCCACAACGGATCTGCAAGTGTAATAGGAAGTAAACCAAATACAGTTGATAACTTTGTTAAAATAATTGGTTCCATACGGCTAGCCCCTGCGTCTGCCAATGATTCTTCAAATTGCATTCCTTCCTTAAGATTGAGATTTACTTTATCAACGATAAACATAGAATTGGTTACAACTATTCCAAACAATGATAAAACACCGATTAGAGCAGGGAACGATAAAGGTGTTCCTGTTATAGCAAACGCATAAAATACGCTTGATACTGCAAGAGGTATGACTAATAATACTAAAACAGCCTGTCGAAACGACCCAAACTGTAACACCATTGTTACTAAAATAAGCAATACAGAAACACCCATTGCTTGCAAAATCGACTGAATTGATTTTGCATTTTCTTCATTAACACCACCAGTTTGCCAATTATATCCCTCGGGCAAATTCAAACTTTGTGCAAAACTTTCTAGATCCTTACCTAAGTCAGCTACAGAAAATCCGGGACGCGCGCCTGCAGTTACTGTTATTGATCGTTTTCCATTGACCCGAGTAATTTGAGTTGGATTAGGTTTGAGCTCCAATCGACCGAGTGACAACAATGGTACATCCCCTTGTGGAGTAATGACGGACAGTCTACCTAATGATTCAGGTGTAGGGTTATCTGAACCAAATGTAAATCGAACTGGGACTTTCTCTGCTTGTCCATCATCAAAATTTACTTCCTGAAGTGTAAATCCACTGCCATAAATACGTGTCCACAAACCTAATGTATCCATTGTTAGTCCACGCTGTGCCACACTATCCTGATCTGGTACAAATACAATAGCACTAGTTCCCTCATTAATTGACTTTGCTGTATTTGTTATACCAGGTTGCTTTTTTAAATATTCCTCAATACGATCAGCATATTGATTTAATATACTCAAATCATCACCAAGAAGTTCTATCTGAATATCTGCCCCTGCAGGCGGACCACCTGACAATTCAACAACAGAAACTTGAGCACGAGCATACTCTTTAAATTCATTTCTCAAATCTTCTGCAATCTCAATCGATGAAACAGGACGCTTCTCCTCGGGAGGAAAATGCATCGTAATAAGACCTTTATTACTAGAATCACCTCCACCTTCAAAACCGGTTGGAGCACTTGTGCCTATTTGAGCAAGTAAATAGGTTGCATAGGGATTAGACTTTACCCTATCAAGAACAGCTAATGTTTCTTGTTCTACCCGTTCAAGAGTAGTGCCACTGGGCATTTCTACATCCAAAAAGATTCTATTGCCATCTACTTTTGGAAAAAATTCATTTTTTACAAACCCAAATGGAATCAACAAGAATCCAATAAAAGAATACACAACAATTGCAAACACCACTTTTCTACGAGCACTTTTAGAAGATAATATTCGCAACATTAATCGTTTATAAGACTGCGAAAATCCGTCAAGTGAGACAACTCCATGATTTGATGAATAAACGATAAATTTAGTAATTCTACTATATCCAGGTACACGATGAATTAAAGTAATAACATACTGAGATAGTATTGACCTTACTCGGAAAAAAACAGCAACAATTAAAACAAAGAGAATTCCAACTGGAATTAACACTGGATTTACTCCAGCTATTGCTGCTATCAAACTGAATAGCAACAATAGAACTATACCTTTTGAAAGCACTATAACCCTTCTTGGTATTGATGGCTTTAAAATAAGCATCATGATCGGAAGAGTAATCAATACTGCGATTGCAGTTGAAGAAACCATCGTTACTGTAACGACAACTGGTATAGGCTTAATAAATTCTCCAATAATTCCTGTTGCTAATAATAGAGGTACAAACGACCATATCGTAGTAAGTGTAGTAGACCAGATCGGTACAATAGTATCCTTCCAGACTAATAAACCAGTTTCTAATGTAGTAAATCTACCTGTTTTGTAATAGGTAGTCATAGCCGAAATGACCACGATAGTATCGTCAACCAATAACCCTAATGAAATTAAGAATGCAAATAATGTCAAAAAATTAATTGACATACCAAATACTTGCATGAGTGCAAAAGAGGCTAAAAAGGTTAATGGTACAGTAAAAGAAGAAATTACAGCCTGTCTTAAGCCTAAAAATATAAACAAACAGGCAAACACTAGTAATATAGTGGTTCGAAATTCTCCAAGAATATCATCAAATTGAGTAGAAATTTCTTCTGCTGTATTACTTATAGTGTTGTAAGAAAAACGTCCTTCACTGGCATCTATTTCTTCATCAACAATGGCTGTTGCAGCATTAGCACCATCTGTTATCGTAGAAGTTAACGTTTTAAATACACTGAAGGTAACTACTCTCTTTGGATTTGTATCACGTGTAACCAGATATGCTGCAGGTTGATTCGGTTCAGATTTTTCTTCAATCGTAGCAATATCACCTAATTTTACAGAATTTCCTTGTAACACCAATCGCAAATTTCGCACATCATTTACTGTTTCTATACTAGGATCAATAGTAAGTGAAAACGAATTTCTAGCAGAATCGATAGTACCTGCAGGATAAGAACTTGTATTTGCTCGTAGCAAACTTGATAACTGAAGCGGATTAATTTGATATTGTGCTATTTTTTCAATATCTACTGTCACAGTAATTTCTTGTTCTTCTAAACCTCGAACAGTTACCGTATCTATTTTAGGATGATCTTCTAGTCTGTTGCGTAACCTCTTTGCAAAACGTTGCAAACTCCCAATATCTTCAGTAGTCGTAAGTGCAAACTCCCATACTGGTACATTTTCAAAATCAAGAGCATTTACGTCAGGGTTACTCGCATCTTCAGGCAAATTACGAACTGTATCAACTGCAGCTTGAACATCGTCTGCTGCAACATCTCGATCAGTTGTACTCGTAAATTGAATAGTAATTACAGAAACATTATTTCTAGAAACAGAATTAATCGTATCTAAACCTTCAAGTGATTGCAGTTGATTTTCAATAGGAATAGTAATCAAAGACTCAACGTCATCAGGTCCAGCTCCTGGTAATGCTGTAACAACAGTAACAATAGGAATTTTTACCTCAGGGTTGAGTCGTTTAGGCAAATTTGAATATGCAACTAAACCTATAAAAACAACTACTAACAGTAATAAAATAGTAAGTCGAAAATTTCGCAAATACGAAGCCAACGGCCCAGTTAATAACTGAGTGTTAAAAGAAATTCTCTGTAAATATGACTGTTCAGCCGTATCTTGAACCATAAATAATTTTGTAGAAGCTACTACTGTTACTACTGATTAATAACTTATTCTTCACTTAAAACTTACCGTATCTCCACTTAAAACATCTCTATTAAGAATTACTTGATCTTCCTGACTTATGCCGGATCTAATTTGAACATATGATCCAAACACTGTTCCCAATTCCACTTCTTTTGGCACAACAGTATAAACACGCTCACCTGAATTACTAGCAACATATAGCAGTGCTGTATCTTGTGTTTGAAATATTGCATCAATTGGAACATAAGGAACTGAGGCAGTCGCTTTAACCTGACCTATTGGCATTTGAACTTGTATAGACATACCTTGAGTAACCCATTCACTTTGCTCTTCAGAAAGGGTAAATAGTACGGTATGTAACGTTCCATCAGTCGGCTCTGTAGAAATATAGCGTGGACTAAGTTCAATAGTTTGACCTCCGACAATTAAATTGCTCTTCTCAAGCCGTGATAGCTGTTTTGCAATGTCTGACGATACAGTAACAACTACATGAGCTACATTTTTATCAGCAGTAATTGTTGCTAGTACAGTTCCAGGATTTACTGATTGCCCAGGATATACATGAATTCTTTCTATAATACCCGTTTCAGGCGATGCTGGGTACATTAATGATTCACTTATCTGTGCAATCGTTAAGTTTAATCTAGCTATTTCTTTACCCAAAGCTAAAGATCGTTCCTCTACTTCCAACTGTTTAATAGTTAAATCCTTTGATAGGTTGGATAGTTGAGCTCCTTCTTCATCACTACTTGCTTGATATTCACCAGATCGCAAAGCGCTCTTAAGAGCGGATAGCCCTGATAACACTCCTGATTTAGAAGACTTAACCTGCGTTATAAGAGCACTATTCGTACCCTCTGCATTATTCATTTCTAATTCAGAAATTTGCTCATCTAATGAAAAAATTATTTGTTCATTTAGTGAAATTTGAGTTCTTGTTGCATCAAATGACTGAGCAGTAATTTCCCTTAATTGATCATTCATGGCATCAGTTTTCTCTGCAACTTCCCTGCGTTTATTTATTAGTTCCTGTTGAGCAGGATAATTTTCTTCAGTAACTGTATAATTTTGTTGTGCAATTTGTCTTGAAACACTTTGCAAAGTTCCACCTTGATAGTTTGTACTTAATCCTAGCAGTACTTGACCTTTCCATACTCTTTGACCGGGAGTAACATTAATGTATTGAACAATACCCGAAGATTGAGCAACGATGTTAATCACACCACTTTTTTCGACATTTCCAGAAAAAGAAATTTTCGGTGCTTGTGCAATACTAAATATTTCTACCTCTTTTAATGAGGTTTCCGCTTCAGGTAGTGCATCAGCAGGTTTTCGCAATAAATTTCCTAAAATAATAATTAAAAGCAGAATTCCTATTAATCCAAAAAAAGAAGTCATCGGTCGTCTGTCAATAAAGTTAAAAAAAGTTTGTCTGTAAGAAGAAATGCGTTCTTTCAATAGGCTAAACCGGGTTCTTGTTTGGGTTTCTTTCATAAGATACTGGATTATAGCAGAAAAAATCTCACCTTACTAGTACTATAGGTATAAGTATCTATTTATTGAGTATATTTATATTATTTAAATAGTTTAGGATGTGTTGGTATTTTTGCAAACAAAAGCAACCCTTCCGATCCCGGATCGGTAGCCTCATCCGATCCGGGATCGGAAATACTATAAGCTTCTGCTCGTGAATGTTTATCCATATGAATCAAAAAACGCTAATAAAATTCCTTCTTGATTCAAATGCGACTCTTTGCGATAGTGATTTTTATTATGAACGATACAGATAATACACCTAACCAAATACAAGATGCAGAATTGATAGAAGATAACGATTCTTCAACTGAAGCTTCCCAGCTTTCTCAATCCGAAGATACTGAAGGAGGACTTTCACAAGCTGGTATGATCCTAGAATTAGAAACGATGATAAAAAATCATATTTCTGGTATATCAACAAGACGAAATGAACTTAAGAAGTTTAAAGAAATGGTTGTGGATGCCTTTAAAAATGACTCAACCTATCAAGAAGTCGAAGAAGCATATAAAAAAGCTACAAAAGTAAAAAAAGATATTAAAGCAAACATCATGCAGCAACCAGGTGTACAAGAAGCAGCAGAAAAAGTACGTGATATCTCAACTGAAATTAAAGAGCTGGAAGGAGCTCTGTCTGATTATGCAAGAGAATATCAACGACTGTCTGGTTCAAATGAAATAGAAGATAACGAGGGAAATGTTCATGAAATAGTGTATATTGCAAAACTTCTGAAAAAAAATCAGAAGCAAAAATAAGCACTATCGCAAATTTTTTAACACATTAGAATGTCCTATAATATTTGGTGTGAAATCAAGAATTGTACTGTATTTACCTGCTAATCTCAAATTGAAACGTAAAAATAATTACTTAAAATAATGCAATTTTAAGATGTTCCTATGAATGTCTCAGCCATTAAAACACCACTATTTAAAGAAAGTCACTCTGTGTTTGAATGTATCATTCACTCAATTCCTTCAATGAAAGAAAATTCTATTGTTGTTATCACCTCGAAAATAATCAGTCTCTCACAATGCAAAACTGCAAAATTTCAAACAAAAGAAGAAAAAATTAAAATTATTAAAGAAGAAGCTGATTGGTATATTCACGAAACAGAATCCCAATATGGTGTCATACTCACAATCAAAGATAATACACTTATTGCCAATGCTGGAATAGATGAGTCTAATGCTAATGATAAACTTATTTTATGGCCAGATAATCTTGATAGAACAACTAATATATTGTGGTCAGAACTAAGAAGTCATTATAATCTCAAGCATCTAGGAGTCATAGTAACCGACTCACGGATAACACCTATGAGATGGGGAACCATAGGTGTCGGATTAAACTGGTGTGGATTCAAACCTTTATATAACTACATAGGTACACCGGATATTTATGGTCGCTCATTACGTATGACTAAAGCCAGTCATCTTGATGGATTAGCAGCAGCAGCAGTTTTAGTAATGGGAGAAGGTAACGAACAAACTCCCCTTGCAATTATAGAAGATATTCCGTTTGTTCAGTTCTCCGAAACGCAAACAACCCAAGAAGAACGGGAAAATCTTTATATCAAAAAAGAAGATGATATGTACGCACCCGTTCTTACAGCAGCAAATTGGCTAAAAGGCGGAAAATAGCTCTTATTACTATACTTTTTTACATCACAGCTGCATATACTCCCAATACAACTAGTCCTATCCAACTAAATCCTAATAGGACTGTAAATACTGAAACTAACACTAAACCAATACGTTTTCCAAACACTTCAGCAATGCGCACTAAAATTGCATACGTCATAAAACAGGTAATTATTAACCCTGCAGGGGGCAGCAATGTTCCCATTAGACTTATCTCACCACCATTTATCCATCTCTGCCAAAATGGCAATTTAACGACAATCGTATGTAATACACCAAGTACAAACGCTATTCTTACTCCCCAAAACTGTAATTTCCACCAAATATGTCGATTAATTGATGTAATAGTAATCTGAAATGAATAAATAAATAACACAGTTAACACGAGCAAACTACTTAATCCAAAAACAAAAGCTGGATTGCCTAAGTGAAATCTTGAAGCTGGAAATCTCTCTGGTAACAGAAAAAGCGTAATAATGGTATGCATATATGCAAAAATAAACGCACCTATTCCTAACCATTTTCTGTATAACAATAATCTATCAAACAGGTCGTAGAGACGACTTAAAGGACCTGTAAGAATAACAGTTGCAAGTAATATGCCCGTTACACCAGCTGAAATTTTGTTAAAAAGAAAAAGATTAAATCCTTGGTGACGGATGATCGTGTACAAAGTTACCATCCCTAACGCTATCAATATCATTGCTAACGCTATTAGTTTTTGACGTATTAATGGATACATACAAATATCCTAGCACACCTATTTTGTTTACAATAAAAAATTATCTATTTATTGGCAAACCTGAGGAATTTGATATGATGTAACCCATATTTATGAGATATGGAATAATACTATTTATTTTAGCAGCAGGATTATTTTTTTTGTGGATAAATAAAGAACACCCGTCACCTCAACAACAATCAACTACAACTCCAACCGCAGCACCAGTTATAACACCAGAAGTTAAAACAATACAATCTAAAAGTGAAACGTATGTCTATGAAATTATAGGACCAATAAACCCTGAACGTGTAACACTCTATTCAAATCTACCAGATAAAAAATCATCTTCAGAGCTCAAAAACATTTACTCATGTCAGTCATTAACCAGTGCAGGATTTTATGGGACTAATGATCAACATATTGGATTGTTTTTAGTAGATGATGTCATTATTCAAGAACAATCACAAAATGCATTTTTTAATGCATTTATTTGGAATACCAGAAAAAACGTTGCAGGTATCGGTCAAGTATTACCAGATAATCAATTATCCTTTGCAATCCAAACTGGTCCACTTCTCATTACGGAAAATTCAGCGAGACAATTAAGTTTAACAGTTGATGAAGAAGCAAGAAGAATTGCGCTGGGAGTGACCGAAAATAATTCAATTGTATTTTATGTTGTTCACAAACCAGGAAACACTTTTTCAGGACCAACATTAGCAAACTTACCCGAAATTATTCATAGTATAAATAGTCAAGAAAATCTTTCGATACCTACCGCTATTAACCTTGATGGCGGGAATCACTCTACCTTTCGATCACCTACAAATTCTATCAGTGAACTATCGGCTGTCGGAGGAATATTTTGTATTAAATAGGTTATTTCTGAATAATTATAATCCTATCTTTTTTAAATATTCACTAATAGGTAAGTATTATTTCGTATATCCATGTGTTTTTTCTTTTTTGAACATAATTAGATAATCACCCCTTGACCCTTCTCCTTGAACTCATGATATCGTAGTAACATCTATGATTATTGTTAAGCGTTCACAAAATAATCCACTTTTAACCGCAAACAAAAAAAACAGCTGGGAAGCTGAGGCTGCGTTTAATGGATCAATCATTAAAGATGGAGATCACTACAGATTACTCTATCGTGCATTATCTGTCGAACAACTATATGAAGGTGTACGACTCCAACAATCAACAATTGGACTTGCGGAATCAAATGATGGAGAAAATTTTTACAATAATCGACAATTTTTAGTTCCAGAACACGATTGGGAAAAATTCGGTTGCGAAGATCCTAGAGTTACCAAATTTGAAGACAAATATTACATTTTTTATACTGCCATTTCAAACTGGCCACCAAATGCAGACGGTATTAAAGTAGCTGTAGCAATTACAGATGATTTTAATAGCGTTAAAGAAAAACATTTAGTAACTCCTTTTAATGCTAAAGCAATGACATTATTCCCTGAACGTATTAATGGAAAAATTGCAGTTATCTTAACAGTTAACACAGATAGACCACCCTCAAAAATATGCGTTGCCTATCTTGATGAGATTCATCAACTGTGGGACGAAACATTTTGGAAAGAATGGTATGAACGCCATGAGCAATATGAAATTAAAATTACCCAAACTGATCAAGATCATATGGAGGTTGGTTCTCAGCCAGTTAGGACTGATGAAGGTTGGATATTAGTATTCTGCTATATCGAAAATTACTTTAATGAACACAGAATTTTTAGAATTGACGCATTGCTGCTCGATTTACACAATCCACAGGAGTTAATCGGTCAAACGCTGGATCCATTACTCGTTCCAGAAGAACATTATGAACTCTACGGAATGGTACCAAATGTAATTTTTCCATCAGGAGCGCTTATCGATGGTGAAAAATTCTATATATATTACAGCGGAACAGACACTAATGTGTCTCGAGCTAGTGTTACACTCAATGATTTACTTTTTGAACTCAAATCAAATCCTGCCGTCAATCCAGAAAGAAAACATCCAGAACTATTAGTCAGGTTCGATGGTAATCCCATTATCTCACCAATAGAAGAACACTCGTGGGAATCTAAATATACTTTCAATGTGGGTGCCATTTATGCTGGAGACAAATTTCATATCATTTACAGAGCAATGGGAGATGATGATACATCTGTATTTGGATATGCAGTCTCCTCAGATGGACTACACATAGATGAACGGTTGCCAGATCCAGTCTATGTCCCTCGAGAACCATTTGAACAAAAATATCATCCAGGATTTTCTGGATGTGAAGATCCACGTTTAACGAGAATAGACGACACTATTTATATGAACTACACTGCGTATGATGGGAATAATCCTCCGAGGATTGCATTATCTACTATCGCTGTTGATGACTTCCTTAAACGAAATTGGAACTGGTCGAAGCCACGTCTAATATCGGCACCAAGCATTGATGATAAGGATAGTTGCGTAGTCTCTGAAAAAATCAATGATAGTTACGTTATTTTTCATCGACTTCCACCTTGTATCTGGGTAGATATGGTGAGTGATTTAAATTTTGGTGACAATAGATGGCTTGGTGGACATCCAGTAATGGGGCCAAGAGTTAATGCATGGGATGATCTCAAAATAGGACTCAATGGCCCTCCAGAAAAAACAGAAGATGGATGGCTGCTTTTATATCATGGCGTCTCAAAAAGAGATCATAAATACAGAATGGGGGCAGCACTTCTTGATTTAAACAATCCACTAAAAGTATTAGCTCGATTACAAAATCCTATTTTTGAACCACTTGCATGGTATGAAAACGAAGGATATAGACATGGCACGGTATTTTCTAACGGTCAAATTATTAAAGATGGAATATTATATGTCTATTATGGTGGAGCAGACAAATACACGGGGGTATGCACCGCTCCAGTTAAAACAATACTCTCAGCTCTAAAGAAAGGCATGTAATTTACCATTCATGTCAAAATCAATACCTATTACTGCTCTTGTTCAATTAAGCAGATACCAAGAATATATACAATTCGTAACTATAAATACGTTACTTGGCTTGTTAGTTACACCCACTTTAATCACTATCACAACCATTTATACGTTTATTCTTGTATTAATCGCTAATCTTTTAGCTGTTTGCTCTTCATTTATGATAAATGATGTCGAAGATGCAGCTGATGATGCACAAAACCCAGATAAAAAAAATAGAAATCCAGTATCAGCAGGTAGAATAACCAAACAGCGAGCATGGATAATGACAGTATTAATTAGTTTAGGAAGTATTCTCTTTTACTTCTTGGTTAATCCATTAGTATTCCTTATAGGTACAATTAATGTAATTATTGGGTTACTCTATTCTTGGAACATTACACGTCTAAAAAAATTACCAATCATTGATGTACTTTCCCATAGCATGTTTTTAGGTGGACTATTATTTCTTACGTCTTATGCTTCATTTATTCCTAATCTGGAAGTTTCGATTAAATGGATATTACCAGTTTTATTTATCTCAGCAATAAGTGCTCGTGGTGAACTTGTCAATGAATTACGAGATTTAAAATATGATAAAAAAGCAGGACTCAATCACACAGCAGTGGTTATAGGACCAGCACTAGCAACACCTCTCATGCATGGCTTTGGACTATTGGGATTTATTACTTTTATGATTAGTATCCTATTCGGTATTATTCCTTTGTGGTTACTACCAACTATCATCATGTTTTTTGGGATTAGTTATACATATATGACTATATTTCCAACTGCTAATTCCCCAAAAAATCGCGGAGATCTTTTCAATGATGCCGGATTACTAAGTATTCTCCTCGCTCTTATCAGTTGGTTAATAGTAAAAAGCTACTAGCCACTTTCAATCTTTATAAATTCTTGCGATTTCGCTACTATACACCTATGAAATACCAGCCATCAGACATAATTCTAGAGAAATACGCTAAAGTTCTTATTGATTTTGCCTTAGGTGGAGGAATTGGAATTAAACCTAAAGAAACAGTGTTCCTTCAAGTTCCTGAATGCGCTAAACCAATTTTAATCCATTTGCGACGCGCTGTTTTAAAATCAGGTGGCTACCCGCTAATTCAATATATCCCAGATGACATTAGTCGAGAATTTTTTGAATTGGCAAATGAAGATCAACTCTCCTATTTTCCAGATAAACTCCTTAAAGGTCGAGTTGATGAAGTCGACCATTTTGTTAGTATTCTTGCAGAAACTGACAAACACGAATTAGAAGGAATAAATCCTGAAAAATTAATGAGTTACCAAAAATCGTTTATGCCCTATAAACAATGGCGGGATCAAAAAGAAAATGCTGGCAAACTAACCTGGACATTGGCACTCTACGGAACTGAACCTATGGCAAAAGAAGTTGATATGACACTGAAAGAATACTGGAATCAAATTATTGCAGCCTGCTATTTAGATGATCCAAATCCTATTGATACCTGGAAGAAAACTGCACAAGAAGTAGAACGACTTAAAAATACCCTCAATGCATTACAAATTGAATCCTTACATATCGAAGCTAAGGGTACAGATATTATTGTTGGTTTAGGGAAGGGGCGCAAATGGATGGGAGGATCAGGCAGAAATATTCCCAGTTTTGAAGTTTTTATTTCACCAGATGCAAGAAAAACAGAAGGTAAGATTACCTTTACTGAACCACTCTATGGATATGGCAATTTAATCAAAGATGTATATTTAGAATTCAAAAAAGGCAAAGTTGTAAGAGCAAGTGCTAAAAAGGGTGAAGAGGTTATTCTAGAAATGCTAAAAGTTGAAAATGCTGACCGCATTGGAGAATTCTCACTAACAGATAAACGACTATCGCGAATCACTAAATTTATGGGAGAAACATTATTTGATGAAAATGTAGGGGGAGAATTTGGAAACACTCATTTGGCTTTAGGTAGTGCATACAAAGATTCCTACCCAGGAGATCCAACAGAAGTAACAGAAGCCGGATGGAAAGAATTAGGCTATAACGAATCAGTTATCCATACAGATATTGTTGCAACTTCAAAAAGAACTGTAACAGCAACATTACCAAGTGGCCAAAAAAAAGTAATTTATAAAGACGGTGAATTTTTAATATAATAACTCTTGTAAACAAGTCAAAAAACTGTTGTTATATCTATAATGCCCAATAGATTTGAAACGTTTTTTTATAACATAGTTCTTGTTATAGTTGCAATCTCAGCAATATACTTTCTTCCATTATCACGATTCGTTACTACAACACTATTACCTCTGGCTTTTTCAACTGATACCGTTAGCGCTTCTCAATAAAATAATTAACATTTCTACTCCTCAACTTATGATATTCACATATCCTCTATCTTGTTTGAATAAGTTTCTACTCCTCTATTTTGATCTTTTGCAGTAAAAGCTCCTTAAATAATTTAGTTTAAGTCTTAAAGCAATATTTGCCCTAATCTATCTCATACACCTTAATACCTTTTTTCTTACCCAGCAAAGCAGAAATAAGAATCTTATATGTATCAAAATCAAATCGATATGGGACAGTACCTATAGTTTCAATATCATGTGTATCCTTCACGCTACCTAAATAACACCACTGATCAACAATAAAATATTCTTGTTTGTCATCCAGTTCTTCTTTAATAACAATTTTTCCTTTATACGGCCATCTCTTTAAACGAAGTGTTGCAAACGCTTGTTCAAACCGTAAATTATACAATTTGGTGTTTTCTTTCCCAACACAAGCACCTTTACATAATCCCAGCTGAGATGAAAAACATGCACCCTTTCTTTTTTCTAACCCCAAAAAAATCGGGCATAAGTGTTGTGATTCAACTAAAGATTGTAACAAATCCCTTGCCTGTTTTCTTGAACGACATAAAGCAAGAATTGATTGAAACGAAACATCTTCAAGTAATGTTTTTGGATCAAGAGTTTGAATATGTGCTGTATGAAATCCATTTTTATCTTCACCCTGACAAATAATAGTCATCGCTCTCGATTTTCTTAACTGTTGGTTATAAATCGGTAATAACTCTTTTACTTTTGTAGACTCTAATAATAATGCACCGATTTCTCCAGCGGTTTGATCAACCTCTATATGACGCACGGCTTTATATAACTTACTATCTGCAGCTTGACCACCACTTAGAGCAAAGTGAGACATTACTCTCTCCTTTATATTTATACTTTTACCCACATATAATGGACTGCCATCTTCACCAAAGAACGTGTAGACACCAGGAGTTTTGGGAAGTTTATCCAATAGATCTTTAGATAAATAAGGTGGTAAAGATTGACGTTTCAATAATGAAGCTATCACATTTGCAACTTTTTCTTCTCCATGGAAATCTATAGCCATCTCGTATAATTTCACTAGTACTCTTGCATCTTCAAAAGCCCTATGTCGTTTAGTAACATCAATCTTTAAGTTACTAATCAGATGTTCCAGTGAATAACTAGTAAATCCCGGGAATAATGCCCGTGCAAACCTTACCGTACATAATTTATCAATTTGGAATTCAACTCCATATCGTTCAAACTCATACTTTAAAAATGAGTGATCAAAACGAGCATTATGAGCTACTAATATCGCGTCAGAAAATAAATCGAGCAATTCGTCTTTTATATCTCGAAAAGTAGGCGCACCTTCCAACTCATGTGATGTAATGCCAGTTAAAGTAGTTATAAACGGATCAAGTCGGATTTGAGGATCTATTAATGTCTCATACTGTTTAGTGATTTTACCCTCCTCTAAACGCAACACTCCTACTTCAATCACTCGACCATATCTGGCACTTGTTCCTGTAGTTTCTACATCAACAAATGTTAATACACTTGGTAAAGAACTCATGCTTAAAAAGCCTACCAGAAGACAAAAAAATTGCAAGTTTTGATTAAATTTTTATAGTTAAAAACGAATTCCACTCTATTCAATGGATTCCCAAGTGTACCCTAACTTATTCATTTTATTAAGATATTCTTTCAACTGATCATTCATATTACTGTACTATCAGAAGGAAATTAAAAGTATATTCGACTATTATGTTATCGTTATGAAAAACATACTCGTTACCGGTGCATTTGGACAAATAGGTTCTGAGTTAGTACCGGCACTTCAAAAAAAATATGGAAAAGATCATGTCATAGCACTAGGCCATACCCATATACCTAAACAATTTGATGGAATAGTAGAAAAGGCTGATATTACGGACAATAAAAAACTTCTCAATATCATACAAAAATATAATATTGATACTATTTTTCATCTTGTATCGCTTCTCTCAGTAAAAGGCGAAGTTGATCCAATGGTCACCTGGGATATTAACATGAACGGCTTGATTCATGTTCTGGAAGCCGCACGAATATATAAATTAAAAATATTCTGGCCAAGCTCAATTGCCGCTTTTGGACCGACAACACCTCGTAAAAAAACTCCCCAACAGACTATTCTTGAACCCACCACAATGTACGGAGTAACGAAAGTTTCTGGTGAGCTACTTTGCCAGTATTATTATCAAAAATATGGAGTTGATGTTAGATCTTTACGGTATCCTGGACTAATAAGTTGGAAAACTCCACCAGGTGGAGGGACAACTGACTTTGCTGTAGCAATATTTTATGATGGACTAAAAACAGGCCATTATGAGTGCTTCGTTCGTAAAGATACTATGTTGCCCATGATGTATATGGATGATGCTATCAAAGCAACAATACAAATTATGCAAAAAGATCCCAAACAAATAAAAATTAGAACTAGCTATAATCTCGCAGCAATAAGCTTTACCGCTGAAGAATTAGCGAAAGAACTGAAAAAACATATACCACTCACTGTGACATATAAACCAGACCATCGACAAAAAATTGCAGATTCATGGCCACAATCGATTAATGATTCACAAGCACGGAAAGACTGGGATTGGAAGCATGAATTCACACTTTCAAGTATGACAAAAGAAATGATTAAACACTTATCAAAAAAATTTACGGGAGAAAGGTAGAGACATATGGCCACAGTACAGTTTTTATCATCACTCGAAAAGGAAATAGCCAGAATTGATGAAGCTAAAACAACCAAACGTAAGGAACGAGTTATTGAACGTTTTACCGACACATCTTCAAAAAAGGCAATTATAAACAATAAAGAATATTATCTATTTAATTCCAATGATTATCTATCGTTGCGGTTTCATCCTGAAGTCAAAGAAGCGGAACACAAAGGAAGTCAGCAGTATGGTGCAGGTCCAGGTGCTGTGAGATTTATTTCAGGTACACTAAAAATTCATAAAGATCTCGAAAAAACAACAGCAAACTTTCACAAACGAGATGATGCAATGATTTTTTCATCCGCGTTTGCTGCAAATTTGGCTGTAATGTATTGCCTTTCTCAAGGACTAACAAAAGATTCTCTCATAGATTCTAATGTCCTCATTGTTTCCGATGCCCTCAATCACAGAAGCATTATTGATGGAGTACGATTAACAGGACTTCCCAAAGAACAGCGAGTTATTTTTGAACATATGAATCCAGAAAGTTTAAAACAAATTCTTGAAGATCACCTCGGCAAAATAAAACGTGTAATTGTTGTAACTGATGGCGTTTTTAGTATGCTGGGAGAATTTCAAAAACTAAAAGCGATAAAAACGGTCATTAACCTATATGAAAAAAAATATGAGCAAGGTATATTACTCGTTGTTGACGATGCTCATGGAGTTGGCATTGCAGGTAAAACAGGCAGAGGTATAGAAGAAGTAGAAGGTGTTCAAGCTGACGTCTTAATAGGTACCTATGGCAAGGCCTTTGGAACTGATGGAGGATATGTAGTCTCAAATCAAACAATCATTGATTACCTTAGAGAATCATCTGCAACGTACATTTACTCTAATTCAATTGCACCTGCGACTGCAGCAGCAGCACAACGATCTGTCCAATTATTAGACGAACCAGCTGGAAAAATATTATTAAAACAATCACGAATAAATACAGAATATTTTAAAAAACAACTCCCCAAAACTAATTTTTCCTTTGCAGCAGACTCAAACCATCCTATTCAACCAGTACTTATCGGAGATACTGCAAAAACTAAAGCATTAGTCGAATATTTATTTAAGCATAATATTATTGCAACAAACATTAGCTATCCTGTAGTACCAAAAGGAAGAGACGAAATAAGAATCCAAATCTCGGCCACTCATACCGAAAAAGATATCAACTATCTAATTCAAATACTCAAGTCATATAAATAGATATTAGTTTCCCATAAGCCTAACTTCCGACCCAGATTCGGATGTGTCTACCGCTCCCGGAGCGGAAATACTATAAGTCTATAAAGAATTTCTACCCAACTCACGCTCAGAGAAATTTCTGCATCCTGATTGGAATACTCCACAGTCTCACAAGTTTTGGCCCTTTTTGACCAACGGCTATTACATAATAAACTCTAAATATTACTGTTTAATAAACTCCCGTTCCTCTTTAACCATAAACGATGCTGTTTATACGAAGGAGTATAACGTTCTACTAATCTCCAAAACCTATCTGAATGATTTTTTTCTTCAATATGAGCAAGTTCATGAATAACAACATAATTTAACACAATTAATGGAGCCATAACCAATCTCCAATTAAATTGTAGTTTATTATCATGAGTGCAGGATCCCCATTTGGATTTCGTATCAGAAAAATACACTTCTGAATAAGCTACATTCATTTGTTTTGCATTCTCTTTAATCCTTTGAGTTATTATCTTTTTCGCTTGCTGTTGATACCATGTTTTCAATTCTTTTTGTATACGAAATTCTAACACTTTAGGATAAAATAGTTCACTTTTGCCGATATGAATATTACTGTGCGCTCCTATTGAAAGATGATACTGATTACCTAAAAACATATACGTTTCTCCATTCACATATTGCTTCTTTGATAAAACAGGTAACGTTTTTTGTTTTTTCAGCTTTTTTTCAATCCATTCTTGATGTTGAATAACAAATCGACGTATCAAAAAATTAGGCATTAATTTTGGTGCTCTCACTTTAATGATCCCATTAGGTAAAATAGTTATGCTTACAGAATTTCGAGCAGATTTAACGATGGTATAGTTTGGTATAGTTGACATACACTCTAGTTCTTATCATTATAGTTGGTATATGGCACAACGTAATACAAAGCCAAAAAAGGAAAAAAAGAAACCCAAAAAGGGCAAAAAATAACCTTTTAAGCTACATTGTAAACAAAAAGAAACTATCACTACTGTGTTGGTTTCTTTTTTACTTCAATCGTATTACATAAAAAAAATGTAAATATACTTGAACAAATTATATCTACAATGCGAAAACATTAGTACTCACCTATACCCTGCCAATATATTGAATCACAATAATTCACGATGCAGTAATAAAAACCACCCACCGGTTACAAGCAATTAAAAGCAAAACACCTAAAGTTCACTAGTTTTGAATCAAATAAATAATAAAACTGATTGAATAAAATATTCTCTGAAATTCTATATGAAAAACTACAAAAAAGTACTTAAAAAACGCAATGCCTTATTATTGTCATTTATTTATCTCTATGTTTCTTATTTTTTAGTTGAGGCTCGAGCGATAATTATAAAACGCGAAGTGAAACCACCTAAATACCAGTCCACTTCTCTACCTTGATTCCAGATTCTTCTATCTATACATTCAAATCCATGATCTTCTAATGCTTTTAATTCACTATATAATTTAGTTCTGTAATATGGCAAACTAACTATTTTACCAGCTTTTTCAAAGATGCTTCGGTACTTAAAGAAATCAAATTCATTAGTACTCCTTAACTCTCTAAATTCTCTTTTCTTCTCTCTATCATAAAAAAACCCGTGTCTTGGAATATAATCGTCACCTTCACTAAGAGATATTGTTTCTGGTTCATATACGCGGCATATATATTGGTGACTCGTTTCGGCAGATGCCACAAGAAGCCAGCCGTTTTCTTTAATTACACGCCGCCATTCTGAATATGTACGCATTTTATCTCTGATATGCGGTAAGGTATCTTTTGCATTAATTACATCAATACTTTGGTCAGAAATTGGAAGATGATGCATATCAGCAATTACAGAAATGCCCTGATTTAGTCTTAAAGCATTTTCATTAACATCTATATTAACCACTTTAACCCTATAGTTATTAAAATAGGAATATACAATATCGGCATATTCTCCAGTACCAGAACCAGCATCTAAAAAAGCATAGGGTTTTTGAGGTTCAAGAGAAAGTCGTTCAAAAAAAGGAAACAACACTTCTTCTCTATAATTATTCCGATAATGAAGGGTTTGAGAGTAAATCTCATGATGTCTATTTGGATCATTCCCATATCCCTTTTGTATAGAACGTAAATACTGATTAATAATGTCTTCAGTCTCAGACATTCGTATATTATAGGTTTTATTTGCTTAAAATACGACTATTACCGGAATTGATGAATTTGTTGGTTTAGTGAGAGTGCACTTTCTCGAGCTTTTTCTGCAAAATTTAATTCATTTGAAGAAAATAATACAGATCGAGATACGGTTATGATAATTCCTTTCCCACGACTATTCTTTCCTAAAGTAACCGTCTGCTTTAAATCTCCACCCTGCATACCTATACCAGGAACTAAAAATGTTGTATTGGGCAACACTTCTCTCATTATCTTCAGTTCATCTGGCACTGTAGCACCAATAACTAATAAACAATTATTATGCTCATTCCATTCATCAATAATTTTCCTCCCGATTATCATATATAACGGTTCATCCTTAACCATCATATTTTGAAATTCTTCTGCTCCGAGATTTGATGTTCTACATAAAAAAATGCAACCCTTATCTTTTCTCGATAGAAATGGCTCGTTAGCAACTTTGCCTAAATACGGATTAAGTGTTATTGCATCTGCCCCAAGGTAGTCAAAAGCAAAAATCGCGTATCCGTTATTTGTACTTCCGATATCACCTCTTTTTGCATCAAGAATAATGGGTACCTCTGGATACGTTTTTCTAATGTAATCGCATGTTTTTTTTAGTTGATCAATACCTTCTATGCCTTGAGCCTCATAAAAGGCACTATTTGGTTTATACGCACAGACAATATCATGGGTTGCATCAATAATTGCTTTATTAAAATAATATTGGGAATCTTTACCCTGTAATGAATCAGGGATCAAATTAATATCGGTGTCTAATCCAATACAAAGAAGCGTATTCTGTTTCGAAGAACACAGCTCAATTTTTTCCAAAAAAGTAGACATTAGTTACTTACCTTTTTTTGATAAATAATCACCCAAACCTTCAATAGCACGCAATACTTCAAGAGGTAATGCAAACACAACAGTATTCGATTGATCAGATGAAATATCGTTTATAGAATTGAGTGTGCGTAAATGCAACGCACCCGGTACAGAAGTCATTATTTTTGCAGCTGTTGCTAAATTTTCTGCAGCCTTTACTTCTCCTTCAGAATTAATAATGGTTGCTTTCTTCTCTCGTTCTGCTTCTGCAGTTTTAGCCATAGTTCTAATCATAGACTCAGGCAAGACAATATCTTTTAGTTCGACTCCCATAATTTCTAACCCCCATGACTTAGACGTTTCTTCGACAATATCTCTTATTCTTTGCGCTATTTCATCACGGTTTGCCAATAAATCGTTTAAATCTACTTCTCCCACAACGTTTCGCATCGTCGTTTGAGCGAGCTGATCTACAGCATAATAAAAATATTCCACTTCCAGTATCGCTTTTGATGCATCAGTTACTTTGTAATATAAAACTGCAGAAATCTTTGTAGATACATTATCCTTTGTAATCGCTTCCTGTTGAGGAACTTCAACTGCTTTTGTTCTTATGTCAACTTTTTGATAACTTTGAATAATCGGAATAACTAAGTTAATTCCTGGTTTCATGATTTTTTGATACCTACCTAAGAAGAATAAAACTCCCCTCTCATATTCATTTATTAATTTGATACAAAGCAAGAGAAGTACAAATCCAACAATGCCTGCGACAATTATAATTTCCATAAATCCTCCTGCCAATTATATTATCTCATAAGTATCAGTTTATTACCTCTATTTATTTCTTACTAACCATTAAGCTTCCCATTATGCGTACTTACAAATCTTATTTACAACTAACAGTAAAACTATATGTATTTAACTATCAATTAAAACCATTTTTTCTTCATCGTTGGAGGAGAATAATGAGTTATATGGTCGAATGCCTCCTGTGGAGTATTAGCTACAAAAAATAAATCTCTATACTCTGCTTTTACTGTAAATTCTGTAATCATTCTCTCAATTTGTAAAAGTAAGTGCTCAAAAAAATTATTCGTATTCAAAAATACTATCGCTTTATTATGGTATCCTAGTTGCTTTAGAACCAAAACTTCAATCACTTCATCTAGCGTCCCAAAACCACCAGCAACTGCAACAAAAGCTGTTGCTCTATCAGTCATTATTTTTTTTCGTTCTCTCAAGTCTTTGGTTATTATTAATTCATCTGCATCTTCATATTTAACCTCTTCAATTTTTTCAGGAATAACACCATACAACTTCCCATGGAATTGCTTCGTAGCATCAGCAACTGTACCCATTAAACCTTTTATAGATCCTCCCCAAACTAATTCATACCCTGCCATTCCAATATATTTTCCTAATTCTACTGCAGCAACAACATAGTCTTGTGACACTATAGAACTAGACGAACAAAATACTGCGACTGAATGTTGCATATTTTCACAGTATACCAAATAATTTTTTTTATTTTCTTGCAGATAGGATCAGAACGAAACTACTAACAGACGGATATGTCAGACTTATAAAAACGTATTAATAATCTTGCTATTATTGTTTATACAATCTTGCAGTTACATTCCCAAAATACATATTCTGGAACTAATAAACTTTTGTTTAATACTATCATTAAAAGTTGAGTAAATTACTAGACCAACGCCAGACTAATAAAAAATATTTTGAAATAATATTTTTAGAAGTCTAATAAATTTCTTTTAACAATTCAGGATACTTGTTATGTACTTCAAGAATTAATTCTCCAAACAACGCATTCGCCCATGAAAACCAATGACGTGAAAATTTATGAGGGTCATCTACATGAACACTTTCATGCATAAAAAATGTATGTGCATGAGTACGTTTTAGTATACTTATACAATCTTTTATTTCTCCTAAATCTGTAGCTGTTAGTGCTTGCATAATCGTGGCCATCGGCCAAAACTTATCACAAATACCAACATGTGGAGAAGTAAGCCCGCAAGCGATATGTCCAGATGCATAAAAAGCATTCCATTCGCTTAGTATTAATTTACGAGTATTCTGATATACAGGGTCATCTACAGATATATATCCAAGATACGGCAAACTTAACAAACTCGGAATATTCGGGTCATCCATAATACAACTTGACCCAAAACCATCAACTTCATACGCATAAATTTCCCCAAATCGTTTATGAGATACAATACCCCATTCATTTATACCTGCATCAATATTTGAAGCTATTCGTATAGCTTTTTGGGATAACTCTATTGCACCAACCACGTCAAGAAGACGTGAGATTTCCCTCAAATTCACTACTGCCATGGCATTAGCAGGAACGAGATAAGGGAATACATTTTCATCATCAGATGGCCTAAAAACACATCTGATTAATCCGTTATGTTTCCCAGGATAACCATATCCATGAAGACGAATTGCTGGATGTAAATGCCCCCCCTTCGTCTTAAACTGAAACAATAAATTCACATTTTCTTTATTGAGTGTATTTTGCTCAATAATAAACGTATTCAAAATAGAATCGACTGCATGTATCCATCGCTGACCAAACGGAGTTGCATCTTTTGTTTGTTTAAAATACCCGCTCGATAATCGTAAAAAATAACATAAACTATCAAGTTCAAACTTTCTTTCCCATACTTCATAGTTTTTTTCAAAAGCATTTGCATAGGGATCCTTAAGAAGGCATGAAGTCTGACGGTTAATAAGTCCAATAAACATATCCTGCAACTCTTTGTCTTGATCTATAAAACGAAGATATGGCCATACCTGACATGTAGAATCCCTCAGCCACATAGCAGGTATATCTCCTGTCACAATAAAACTATCTTTTTGACCATCTGTTTCAGAATAATACACGGTAGTATCGAGAGAATTTGGAAAACACTGATAAAATAATCTTTGAATATCAGGATCAACAATTTTTTCTGAAACAGAAATAGTGATCTCATCAATAATACTGCTAATAAATAACCGCTCTTCAACTTCAGGACGAGAATTATGATGCGGAAAATCAACGATAGAATCCAGAGATTTATACGGCATAGGCAGTTCTTTAAGTATAATGTCTTTATAGAAAATAAACATCTCTTTTACTTAAAGTAGATTCATTCCACATGATTCAAGAGTTTTTTACTGTATTGTAACTTGCCCCTCACCCAAGGCGACTCCACATCACTGTATTATTAGTTCAATAAGATAATCGAAAGATTTAATATCGAAGCAAAACAGACCCAAAATAAATAGGGAAAAAGCATATAGTAAGCTTTTAGAGAGATTCGTTTAAATCCGATCATTGTATAAACAAGCACAACTAACAGAAACAATATATCGATCATAGCCAAAAAAGGCGACTGCAAACCAAAAAATAATATAGACCAGAAGAAGTTAAAAAATAATTGCATGAAAAATAGTATAATTGCTCCCTTTTTCTGCTGGATCTTTTTATCGCTATCCCAAATTAAAAATAGAGAAATACCCATCAATACATACAATAGTGTCCAAACAGGTCCAAATATCCAGTTGGGAGGAGAAAAAAATGGTTTTTCAAGATTTGCATACCAGTTGGGAATTGCAGATATTGTAAACGGAGTTGCCAGTAACCCAACCAATTCACAACCTGTAACACAGATAATTAACCTCAGAAGCTTTTTCATATAGTTCTATAGTATATACATAAGTGTAGAACTATGTTACTTATTTCAAAAGAACTAATCGTATATTCTCTAACCAATTAATTATTATTGTTCTCAGTACACTAATTGTATCTGCCAATATGAATGTAACACCTAATGTTGATTATAACTAGCATGTAGAACGCGCATTCAGTAATGGATAAGGAGTTAACATAGACTGATATATTGACACAGTCATAATAATATTCATAGAATGCCTAAGACATCAAATTCCACTTTACGCCTGCCTACTGCCTTGTTCTAACTCTAATCGAATCGTTTGATTTTTTTTATTTAAAACGAATCCATATTTTGAATAAAGATTTAAAGCTGCTCGATATGATTCAGGTACAGGAGTAAAATCTCCTACTATTTCTGAACAATTGAGTTCTCTAGCAAGTTGAATAATTTTTTCTAAAACTTGTGAACCCATACCTGACTTATTAGAAATTATATAACCAATTTTGGCTCTCTGATCTTTAATAATGATATAGCTTCCAGCTAATACTCTTTCCTCGTCCTTTATTTCAACTCTCCAAACGCGTTGTTCTGGATTATAATATCCTCTTGCTTCAAGCATATTGGTATTTCGACAGGAATATATAGTATATATCTTTTAACTCAATAACACATTATTCTATCCACTCTTCTGGTGTCATACTCATCTCTATTAGCATGAATGACGCCTCTGTAGGGTCTGCTACCATAGCAATTTTCCCTACGCTAACGTCTTTTACCATATGTACAACACCATCCAATTCTTTTATTTTGTTAACACTTTCAGCTATATTTGTTACCGTAAAATAGACAACCCAATTCGGAGGCATTTGTGCCATTTCCTTCGTAAGTGTAAATATTCCTCCATTTAAGCGGCCATTATTTTTTATATTTGTATACCCAACTTCATCAGTCTCAAACGTCCAGCCAAAAATACCACCATAAAAATCTTTAGCTTTTTGTAAATCAGGAACATATAATTCATTCCAACACATAGCACCAGCTACATTAATAATTCCAGCTCCAATATGTTTTTTAGGTTCCCAAATAGATACTGCAGCACCGAGAGGGTCTTGTATTGTTGCCATTCTTCTCGAATCCAAAACATCCATTGCAGGCATAAGTACTTTACCGCCAAACTGTTCTACCTTTGAAACTATTTCTTCAACAGCGGTAACAGTCACATAACTACTCCAAAATGAGGGCAAAGAAGGATCAAATGCCTGACTTCCTCCTGCTACATACTTTCCATCAAGAGAGAACATCGTGTAGTCTGGCTTTCCTTCCCCTGTTGGCATAGCTTGAGCAGTCCATCCAAATAACGTTGTTAAAAATGCGGTACTTTTTTCAATGTCTGTTGAAAAAAAATCGGCCCATGAAAAAGTACCATGTGGATATGATTTGACAATATAAGACATATTAACCCTCCTGGAATGGATTAAGTATAAACGATTTAGTTATGGGCAAATAGAATGAAGACCAAACGTTTTAAGAAGTATATTCAGGACACAAATCTCCCAGAGGACAGTGTTCACAAGAATGCGGCCGAGCTATACACACATGCCTTCCATGTAGTGTTAATAATTGTCCAAAAATAATCCATTTATCTTGAGGCAACAGCTTCATCAGATCTTGTTCAATTTTTACCGGATCTTTTTCTTTCGACAACCCTAATCTATTTGATAAACGGATTCCATGTGTATCAATAACAATCCCAGAAGGAATACCAAAAGCATTACCTAACACTACATTTGCAGTTTTCCGTGCAACTCCTGGTAGTGCATCTAGCTCTTCCATGGTCTTTGGAACTTCACCATTATATTGTTCCATTATCATGTTAGCTGCTGCTTTAATATGTTTCGCCTTGTTAAAATGAAAATTTACTTTACTCACAAGACTATCAATATCTTCAACTGACGCGTCTGCCATTTCCTTAATAGTCTTATATTTATTGAATAGTTCGGGAGTAACAGTATTAACTAATTTATCTGTTGCTTGTGCTGATAATATAGTTGCCACTAATAATTGAAAGGGTGTTTTAAAATCCAGTTCTATCTGAGGATGCGGATTACCTTTTTCAAGCCTCTTTAAAATTTCTAATGCTTTTTCTTGAAGTGTCATAGATAATTAAATACAACTAATTATTAATACTGTATTCTACTGTTCGTTTCAAATAAATCATAGAGTGGATTTGCATCATAAAAAAAATAAAGTGAATTTTTTAAAAACGAACAATGATTTGGAACTAGAGATACGTATGAATTAAATTTTTCTCTCACAGCTATTTTTGTCTTTTTTGAACGATGAAAATTCGCTTTAGTAAACCCAGAATGTAAACACATATCATATTCATCATTAAATTCACTCATAACCGCAACGACCAAATTAGATACATCTCCATTATCTTTCTCAAAATCGGCTATATCATCAATCCATTGTCCTGCAACACCCAAATAATGAAATCCATCTTCTACTTCTCTAGCTCGTTTTAACGGGACATCACCAAGGATATTCATAACTTCTGCCATTCTACGCATCGTTAATGCACCACTAATTAACTTGGTTTGTTCAAGCTGTTGAAGAGAAATATGCGGTAGCGAAAACAGAGGAAACATTTCTTCATACAAAACATACTGTTCTCTTCTAAAATTCCCTATAATATTAAAAATGATATTTTTTTTGTAATCCGGTATAGAAAGAGATTGTATTTTTTGTACCAATAAGCTCGTGACATCGGATATTCTTTTATCTTCCCTCCAGTGTCCATGTTTTAACTCAGTCTTTGTAAGAATTCTATCTCTCTCATCGTTATCAATAGTATCGTCATATAAATTAATCAGATACCGCATCAATGACCACAACTCTAATGCTCCAGTTTGTAGGACTTTTTTTCTTGGAATATTAACTTCTTTTCTCCATGTAGTTAATACTAAACTTAAATGTACTGATATAAAAAACTCACTATCTAATTCATCTTTTCTTACCAAATGACGGAATCTATAAACACTATAATCAATCCCTGCTGAAAGTAAGGGATTTAAAAAACGTATACTTTCTTGTCTCATATTAGCTTCCTAAACTGTAATTATATCTTATAGTAATAATATTGCAGACTTTACAGTTGTAATAATTCTATATTTCTACAATAATGAATTTATATGGCTACAGTTTCTGCATATCTTAACTTTCCTGGTACTACCGAACAAGCGTTTCTTTACTATAAACAAGTATTTGGAACTGAATTTGATGGAGAAATGCAAAAATTTAAAGATGCACCAGACAACAATGGAGATATGAAACTAAGTGAAGAAGATAAAGAAAAAGTCATGCACGTCTCACTCCCAATATTAAATGGATTTCGTATAATGGGTACAGATGCCGTTGCTTCAAAAGGGTTAAATTTAATTGTTGGAAATAATGTCTATATTAATTTAGAACCAGATACGAGAACAGAAACAGAGAGACTGTTTAAAGCTTTATCAGAAGGTGGAACAATAGAAATGCCTTTAACGGAAATGTTTTGGGGAGATTATTATGGTTCCTGTATTGATAAATTTGGCGTATGTTGGATGTTTAACTGTTCCAGTAAAATATAAACATATTATTGCCCAGGATTTAAATTAAAGAAAGGTACTGCATTCGGAGGTAACACCCCATTCCATTTTTCTTGTGCATGAAACCGTAAATATTCTGGAGTTAAGGTACCTGCCTGCTGAAGCGCCCGTTGCGCGTTTACTTGACCTTGTGCTTTTATAAGTGCTGTTTCGGCTTCTATTTGTGCTTTTTCTTTGTTTTGTTGAGCTACTGTTTTTTGTTCTATGGCTACGTCAAACTCATCAGAAAACTTAAAATTTACTGTATTAAAATCATCAACTACGATATTATATTTTTCCAGTCGATCTTTAAGTTCTTGAAACGTTTGAAGTTTTACTGCTTCTCTTTTACCGATTAAGTCACTCGCTGTAAATTGTGCTGTTGCCGCCTTAAAGGCCTCCTGCATAGCAGGACCAATAATACGCTCTTTATACTCAACACCAATATTTTGATACACATCAACTGCATTTTGTCCGCGTAAATGAAAATTTAAAGCAATCGTTGCCTGTACTTGTTGTAAATCTTTTGATGCTGATTGAGCATCAACTTGTTCCAACTGTGTTCTGGTCTCCATTTTATATACTTGCTCAATAAATGGAATTTTTATAACCAACCCTGGATTGGCAACACGATTTACTGCTCCAAGTCTAGTGACAACACCAACATATCCAGCACTTACAGTTGTCCATGCTCCAACAACAGGCAAAGAAGAAATAATTAGTAGGAGTATAATAACTCCAATCACAGATCCATATTTAATTTGAGTACTGTTAATTGTATGTGTAGACATGTATCCCTACTTTCTTAACTCATAATATACTCATTCATGTTAATAGTAAACACAATTTTAGATACTTTGATATTTTTACAATCTATTGTTATACTTCTAGCTTAATTCAACATAACAAACATCAAATGATATCAACTCTAACGGTATGGGAGCACAAACAAGAATAGAAGGTATTCACATACATCGAGATTTTATTACATTTCGACAGATTCACTTACTTTATGGTGAGAGTGAATATGGACAAATATTAGTTAATAATACTCGCTTTAATCGATTTAAACCCGATGAAGTTTCTCAAACAACATGGGAAAAATTACTCGGAATAGACGTTAATAACTACAGACATTTACATTTGTCATTACACCTCACCAGAATATTTCTTAATAATTCTGAAAGTCCTCCAGAATCTTGGCCATTTGAGTTAAGTGAATTAGCAGTGTTTACTCAAGAAGAAAAAGAACTGTTGCTTTTAACAGCTATTATTCATGATTGGGCAGAGGCAGTTGTAGGTGATATTGCACTCCCTCTTAAAACCAACGACGATACTGATACTGAAATGATGGTGCTAAAAACAATTATGAAAAAATTACTTTACGATGACCAAGACACTGATCAATTTAATTATCTTTACGATCAGGTAAAAACTATCCTAACTGATACTACTTCAAAATTAGGAATGGCATTTAATGCTATCGAAAAAGTAGGATATGTGAGAACAGGAGTTCGTGCATGGATACAATCAAAAGTCAAAGACAATCCTATTCAGAAACCATTAGAAAATTTAGCCCTGGAAGCAGTACCGTATAGTATTAATGCATTGTTAGATTATTCTAAAATCTATCCTCCTGTATATACATTTCTTATGCAAAACAATACACACATCAGAGAAATACTTACAGAATCAGGAGAAAACAATCTACCATTACTTGAAAAATTTATTTCACTTGTAGGTGAATAACCCATGCTCATTATTCACTGCCAGACGATATAGAATTAAAAAATAATTAATACTATTCACTCGATTATTATTACTGACAGACAAGATAAGTAAGGCTGGTATATATCAATCATGTTACTAGTGAATATCCTTTTATTCTCCAAGCCAATAATCCGTGAGAAACATCAAACGCGTTAACATATCCATCATTACGTAACATGCGCACCACGCTACTACTCCTTGAACCACTTAAACAATACACATATAAAACGTCTGATTTGTCAGAAACAATAGATGCAATATTCTCTTGGACTTTTTCCACAGGTAAGTTAATACTTCCTTGAATATGACCTCTACTATATTCCTGAGGTGTTCTTACATCCAAAATTATGCAGTGTCGTGGGGTGTCTAAGGCCTGCTTTACTTGATCTACTGTAATTGATATATCATTTATTTGATCCATATTATTTTACTCCTAACATATATGAAAGTTGTGCAGTATTAAATCCAACAACAAACTCACTTTTTCTATCAGGATATTGAATTTCTGTTACAGGTACTCCCATTTGACCTGTTTTTTCTACCATTTGCTTTGCTTCTTCATGCTGTAAATCCACTTTTACTTCCTCAAAATTTACTTGTTTACTTTTTAACCACTCCACTTCCATTTTACAATATGGACAAGTCGTTGTTGAGTATACTTTAACTTTAGAATAATTCATCGTACCTCCTTTTCTAGTAATACTAATAATCTACTAATATCTGCCGCTTTTTGGTTCGTGAGAAAATAATATATTTCTTTCCCTTCTTTGTTTGTATGGACTAAACGAGTTTTTTTTAATTTAGCTAAGTGTTGTGAAACAGCTGATTGAGAAAGTCCACATATCGCAATCATCTGACTAACGTTTTTTGGTTCTTTTGCTAAACAAAGTATAAGTTTTGCTCGTGTAGCATTGCCAAGTGCTGCATACATATCCATAGATCTACAATCATATTAGCATATTCTAATATGATGTCAATATTGTTTACATTAAATATGGTTATTAGATCTCTTTAGTTATTTTATTTACTAACGATGTGCTCCATCTACAATATCTTTTCTCTTTTTTTGATCCTTTTTTAGTTTTTGTATTATTTAGCTACTTTGATAGGGTAGTATAAACTGCCGTCTCAATCCGGAAAAACTGCATTAATCACTGTCATCAATTATATTGCTATAGTCAGGGTCTTCAACTGGAGGTATATAAAACAATTCAAACTTAGCATGATAATAATTATCTATACCGATTGTAAAATTTGTTTCAGGATTGAATAATATAGGAGTATGAATAAAAAACTTCGTATTGGTTGGTTTTCTTTTTCCTGTTGTGAAGATTCAACTATTATTTTTACCGAAATGCTCAATAATCACTATAAAGAGTGGAAAAAAGTCATTGACTTTACTTCAATTCTGGTTATGCAACGTAGAGAAACCTTAGATGATATGGATGTCGCTTTTGTTGAAGGTGCAATCGCATCTGAAGAACAAGCAGAAAAACTTAAACTAATTCGTTCCAAAGCAAAAAAATTAGTAGCTATAGGTTCCTGTGCCTGTGCTGGATTTCCTTCAGCACAGAGAAATCAGTTTTCAGAAGAGAAAAAAAGAGAAATTGCATCGTTAATGATTCGATTTAAATATGCTGAACAGGTGAAAAAAGTTTCTGATGTGGTAATGGTTGATGCCAGTGTTCCCGGCTGTCCTATGGATGAAAACCAATTCTTAAAACTATTAAATACAATGTTAGTAGATTTTAACATCGTTACTACTGAAGGAAAGAGTACACCATGAACACACTTGATATCTCTATCCAGGAAATGTGCAAAATTGAAGGCAAGGCAAGTTTAAACGTGAAAATTATTGATAATAAAGTAGAAACATGTCAGTTTGCTATTTCTGAATATAAAAGATTCTACACTAAAGCAATAGAAGGTGCCGACATAATGGGTTTACCACAACTAACTGCCAGAATATGCGGAACCTGCTCAAATGCACATTTATTGTGTACGATCAAATCTGTTGAACATGCTTTGAATATTATACCGTCAGAACAAACAATACGACTTCGTCAATTATTAAACTATGGCTTGAATATTCGTGATCATGCACTCCATCTGTACGTATTTTGTGTACCAGATATACTCAACATAGATAACATTCTTGACTTAGATGAAAATATTCCAGATCAAAATCAATTATTAGAAGATACTTTTATAGTAAAGTCGTGTGGAAATAGTCTATCAAAAGTTACAGGTGGAAGAAGTGTACATGCTCCCTACCCGATGGTTGGCGGATTTCTTCATCTCCCTAAGCAGGAGGAATTATCACCACTGATTTCCCAACTTGAAAAGGTTCGGCCTGCTGTATTACGGTTAATTAAATTGTTTCATGAGTATCCATTAACATTAAATAGAGCAGTTGAGTTTGCCGCATATCTAGACCAAACGTATACATTTTTAGAAGGTAATGTCCAAACCTCTGATGGACACACTCTGAAAGAAGAAGAATTTAGTAATAATCTAGAACATGTAGATATTCCGTATTCTCATGCGTCAGGATATACCTATCATGGAAAAGTGTATATGACTGGAGCGCTAGCACGATTAAATATTGGTAAAGATAGAATAAATAAACGTACACAACATGACGCTCAAGAAGCACTTCGTTGTTTTCCCTCAAAAAATATTCATCATAATAATCTTGCCCAAGCCATTGAAATTCTTCATTGCATAGATCAGTCAATAGATATTCTTAACTCGTTGAAAATTCAATCAGAAAAACCAGTAGAAGTTGTAAGAAAAGCAGGAACTGGTATAGCTGTCATAGAAGCTCCCCGCGGAGCCTTGTATTATTCACTTGATATTGATGAAAAAGGAGTAGTAACCCATGGAGATATAATTGTCCCAACAGGGCAAAACCAAATTGGTATAGAACAGAGTATAAAAGATTATTTAGAACAGAATTTAGATAAAGAAAAGGCCTTTTTGGAACTCGAAATAGAAAAAATTGTTCGAGCTTATGATCCTTGTATGAGCTGTGCTTCTCATTTTCTTACTGTGAATTGGGGCTAGAATAAATATTTTTCAGTATTGCTGTTATGTTTGCTGCATATTCATGTTTAATCTTTGCTGGAACTCCAATTACCTTAAACGATTCGATTTTCTTTAATTTTAACAATATGTAAAGATCGTGAAGAAGATCATAATCATGAACAGTAAAACGATATGGTTTTGCAAAGCTATGCAATGAATTAAAAATAGTTACTTTATTTATTCCAATCACTGTATCAAGAATTATTAACTCATTATCTAAAGGTATTCCTTCGGTCGGATCAAGATGAATAAATGTAAACAGTGGAAACGTTTGTTGTAGAACTGGAATTAACGTCATCACTCCACTATCTTCTGGAACTACAGTATTGCCACAATAATAAATAGTATTCATTTTAACTTGTCATCTGTAAAGCGAGATTCGTATATGCCATGAGTTGCTTTTTCTGTCTTGTAGTCAGTTTTGTACATAACTTCCCCCAATGATATGATACCCAATCACCAACATGAAGTGTCTTAACTACTACGTCATTTTTACCTCCATGTTGAATCACTCGTTTAATCATGTTTCCCAAAACAATACCAGCATCTGTTTGTTTCAACGGTTGAGTCACAACAACGAGTGAATCAGTAGTAATTTCATATACCTTACCCCAGTTAATAATACATGCATCCATTGTATGAAGTGTATGCATATCCATCGTATGACCAGTACGTGCATACATATGCAGAACATGAAAAGCATGGTGCGGCAAACCCCACTCTATAATTTTTTGATTAAGTATTATTTTTTCTTTTTTTGACATTCGCTTATTCATTAATAATTGATCATCGATATGAGTAATAAATGTATTCTTTTTTACTGTTTGAAGCAGTGTGTTTCCCAACCAGTATGCTTCGACTACTCGTTTATCAAATGGATCACCAATACCATTGTCTCCAGCAATCAATTGAAGATAGGGATATAAAGTCGAAAATTCTGTAAGTATTACTTTTGTATGCTCAGATACTTCTGAGGATGTAGTATAAAATTTTAAATCTGCTTGCTTCTCTGGACCACACAAATGCAGGGAATTTGGAGGAAAGGCATAACGAGTGCATAAAAATACTCCATCGTTCATGTGCGTTGCTTTTGGAAAAAAGTAAGAAACAATACAGAAATACCTAGCAGTGCGCTACTTATAATAGTTTGAATCGATAGCGGTTGAGACAAAATACCACTAGATAATACAGCAGTAACAGGGGTTGAAATTACCAAAAGTGAAGTAACTAACGTTGCGGGAGCATACGACAATGCACGATACCAAAAATAGACATATCCGGATAAAAGAATAACACTTCCCATAATAGGAATAAGAAATGAAGGAGGAACAGTAAAAATAGTACCGACTTTTTGTTGAAACGTTGCAATTAATACGAGAATAACAACACCAAAAGTCATGCGTGCCCAAGAAACAACTGATGATGGAATTTCCTTCATCGCTTTTTTGGCAAGAACGTTTTCAAATGACCATAATACAGTAGCAGATAAAACCATGAGTTCACCAATGTTTCCTGTAAATCTGGGCATACCACCAATAAAAAATGTCCCCCATGCAATAAAAAAATAAGCTATTATCTGTAAAGAAGATAATCGTTCTTTTAATAATGGAACTGCCAAGAGAGCAACCCATAAAAATAAAGTTTTATGAATCAGATTTGCTTGAACTGCTGGAATTAGTTTTAGACCTTCAAAAAATAGTACAAACGGAATACTACCACCAATAATTCCAATAGTAATTAGTTTTATCCATGATCGTAAGGATAAACGTTCTAGTTGTTGTTGTAATGGTGTAAATAAAACAAAAAAGGAAAAAATTATTGTTACTCCTCCATTTTTTAAAATATTAAAAATTAAGGAATCAATACCAGAAATTACAACTACTCTATTATAAAAAATAGAAACTCCGGAGATAACACCAGCAATTAATGCAAAAATAATTCCTTTACGCATAGGTTTTAATGACTTTTTGAATTTCTTCACCTTCTTCTTTTGTTAAATAATCTACCACAATATTCCCTCGTACACGTACATACGATCCAATTGATACTTTTAGCTCAGGATCTAGACGGGCTTTATCTCCATTTTCTAATGTTGCCCAACCATTATCAATGATTACTACTTTCCAAGGTACTGCAAAACACATATATAATATTGTACCATGCATGAACTATCGTACGTTACTGAGCTATATAAACGATTGATAGAAGAAAATAAACAAATAACGGATGTCTATATTACAGTATCAAGTTCTTCAGGTATTGAAGCTGATTCGTTTGTATTTTATTGGAACAGTATTATCAAAACGAGTAAACTAACAAACACCACTCTTCACATCACTAAAACGCCGCATTCACTACAATGTATAAACTGTCAACATACGTTTATTACCCCAGATGAAGATTCTCTGCTTTTCCCTTGTCCGAATTGCAAAAGTCATAAAACTATTGTTATTGATCAACCATCAGTTACAATAAACAAAATAACCTATGAAGAAAACAACTATCATAAACGAACCAATTCTTGATGAACTAACGCAACTCGGGGTTCATATTAAAAAATTATTGAATAAGCATGGAATCACAGGAATAAATGTTATGGCTTCTCCTGGTGGCGGAAAAACGAGTGTAATTTTAAAAACTATTCAAAAATTAAAAAGTTCTCTTAACATTGCAGTAATAGAAGGAGATGTTGTTCCCATTGACGTAGAAAAAATTCAGACTCAGGGAGTCAACGTTGTATTAGCCCATACAGGAGGATCATGTCATTTAGATAGCATTATGATGCAAAAAGCATTAGAAAAACTGAATCTCGAAAACATAGATCTTTTAATTGTTGAAAATGTTGGGAATTTAATATGTCCCGCTAATTTTTACTTGGGTACCCATTTAAACATTGTGTTAGCCAGTGTCCCAGAAGGAGATGATAAACCATATAAATATCCAAATATGTTTCGTGGTGCAGATATTGTGTTACTGAATAAAATTGACTATCTAGACTATCAACCATTTAATCTTGAATTTTTTTCTCAAGGTGTCAATCTAGTTGCTCCAAAAATCCCCATTATTCAATTGTCATGCAGAACAGATCAGGGATTTGAAGCATGGATAGATTGGTTAAAGAAACATTCACTTAAACTATCAGACTGAATGTACGAATAAATGAGTGGAACCGTATTTATCACAATAATCTGTCTACTGTATACATTAATATACTATTTTGGGCTCGGTCCCCCATAATTTAATAGCTTGTGCTAAAGCACTATCTGGATTTTTCTGCGCATATTCAACAACAGTCATTCCTTCAACTATTGCTTTTCGTGCTTCCAAAGCAGCTTCGACACCGCGTTCTGCCCCCTCCGGATGACCAAGTACTCCTCCACCAAGCTGGATATAACAATCTGGACCAAATTTTTCGACAACTTTATCCAGAACTCCTGGATGAAGTCCTCCAGATGCAACTGGCCAGGTTTTCTTCTTTCCAAACCAATTCTGTCCGAGTGTCTTAAATTTTGAATCCGGCTCTGTACTATCAGAAAGCATTGCATGAGCAATCATTTCACTTTCGCCATAATCTTCCATCTTTGCTTTTGGTGATCCTACATGCAGACTATCTATTCCCAAAAGTCTGTAAATTTTGGCCAATACTAGCATTGCCACACTAAATCCTTTTAATTCTCCTTCACCGGCTATCCCAGTTCCAGATTCTCTGGTAATAAATCCATGCATCGCACGATGGCCATGCATAACCAGTTCGGGGTTGTGGAGTCTCATATAATGTACAGCTGCAAATCCAGTAGTCACCACATCAATCATCATGCAGCGGCCACCATTCTCTTTAACCAAATTCGCATGTGACATCATGGTATCAATATTTGAATGAGTGACATTGCAAAGATATATTTTTTTCTTTCCACCTTTTTCTTCTAATTCTCTTTGAACAGCTAATACATGTCTGCAACGGTCTTCAAATTTATTAAATGGGAGACTGGTTAAGTTTTCATCATCTTTTATAAAATCATAGGTCCCATCACCTGCTGTCCAAAGTCTATGAGCCAGAATTGCCTGCTCTGAATCAGAACGGCCAACTTTTGGTTTTGGAACTGTCCCCAGAATAGGCATCTTTCGCTGCGTATCATCATGTTCTAACAGATCTCTCACACCATCTACACCATATCGTGGTCCAGGAAATGCCTCAACCATTTTCCGGGGAAATCGGATATCAAAGATGCGTATACCACGCTCCATTTTCATACCAGCAATATTACCAACCGGCCCTGCAAGGAATCCAGAAATATTATCGTATTCAAATAAATCTGTTTTATAAGCAACTTTGAACATATGATTTGTTTCGTCAATATCATATGCAACAGCCTTATATTCATTTGCTTTTCCCATTCCAGACTCAGGAAGATCCTCTACTTTTGTCCATGTACCTGTGGAAGACTCTGCAGCAACAGAAGCAGCTGCATCGCGGAAAGCAGTCTCAGGCACAGAATCAGCCAATTGCATTTTAAACTGCACCAACACATAATTTTCATCAGGATTTTCTGGCTGCCACCCCGGAGGTGCAATATAGTCAAGTTGAACTGCCATAATAGTAGTCTCCTTTCATGAGATCCTTTTTTATCGTAGAAGAAATACAATGCAATAACAATAATTATTTTTCACTCAGATACTTGTTATGGATCTTTTCTATAAACTCTTCTATAAATAAAGTATGGATCATAATCCCCTTCAACTTGAGCTTTCACTCTTGAAACAGCCCATTATCATCGGTATTGCCGGCGATAGTGGATCAGGGAAAACACGGTTCAGTAAAGGAATACGACAATTATTAGGTTCTGAACACGTTTTTACTATAGAAATGGACGGCTATCATAAAGAAAACAGAGAAGAGAGAAAAAAAAGCAGCAGATTACCGTTAGATCCTGAAATGAATAAATTGGAACTTGTACTGGAACACTTAAAACAACTAAAGCAGGGCAACCAAGTAGAACTTCCAATATATAACCATGATACCGGAAATTTTGATCAACCGATATCGTTTTCTCCTACTCCAATAATTATTTTAGAAGGTCTTTTTGCTCTATATCCTGAATTCTTACCATATTTAGATTTTACTATTTATGTTGATCCTTCCAGAGATGTTAAGTGGCGCTGGAAAAAAAATCGTGACCTAGCAGATCGCGGTCATAATGAGCAATCTCTAGAGGAAGAAATGTTAAAAAGAGAAGCTGCATATAAACGGTGGATCGATTTTCAAAAAACTAACGCAACTATCGTAATTAAAATATTCCAAAGTCAAATTAAACATTTAGCAAGATATGAGTTTATAGGCTCATTGAAGGAAGATTGTTATAAATACGAATTATTGGTTGAACCTTCACACTCACCCCTACCTAGTCTATTTCTACCGTTTGATCTGGCTATGATAACGGATATCCATACACCACCATTTATGCTTGCTTCAGCTCCCGGCAAGTATTGGGGGAGAAATATTTTAACAATTCACATAGATGGTGAACTTGCCTCTGGTACAGTATCATCTCTTGCCCACCATATTGAAGAAAGTACCGGAAAATCACTGGAATTCGACTCTAAACTAGATCAAATATCAACAACACGATTTACACAACTCCTGATAACCTGGAGATTTTTAGAATTAGTAACACAAAAAATTAAAGAACATAGATGAACAAATATAAAGCAATTCTTTTTGATCTTGATGGTACACTTCTGGATACAGTCCCAGGTTTGGCAAAAGCCATGAATGAGGTTCTTCATAAACATAAATTTGCACCTCGATCAATTGAAGAATATAAAACATTTATCGGCAACGGCATTAAAGCACTTGTAGAACAATCCGTGCCTCCGAATACAGACCCAAATTTATTAAGCATCATGTATAAAGAAAAAACTAAACTATATTCTATATATTGGAAAAAAGGTACATCACTTTTCGCTGGAATAGCTCAAATGCTGACAGATCTATCAGAACATACTATCTCATTGGCAATTTTTTCAAATAAAGAAGATTTTTTTACTCAGCAAATTGCCAAAGAATTTTTATCATCATGGAAATTTGAAGTTATTTCAGGTAGAACTGAATCAATTCCCAAAAAACCAAATCCCTTGGGTGTACAACTGATTCTGAATAAATTTCCCTATAGTCCAGGAGAATGGTTGTTTGTTGGAGACAAAGATGCAGATGTTGAAACAGCCAACAATGCAGGTATCGATTCCGTCTGGGTCAGCTGGGGATATCAGGTAAATCAACCAAAAGCATGTACCTGGGTAATTCATGAACCTTCTGAACTCCTCAAGATTGTACAAACATAACAGCACATTACAAATTTCTCTACCTAATGAAAAACCTTTTCTTTCGGTGTGACCATTATCTTGTTACATATATCCTGCAAAACTCAACAACATTCAATAATTTTCTGTGATGTTTTATTTTTTTCAACAGCGGGTTTTAAGTAAATCACCTAGTAGATTGTTATCCAACACACCTATAGATAGTATAAACATTCTTTATTTCTACAAAAATTTTCCCTGTTACCATCCTCCACCCGGAAATTCACTATGCATTCCTTGTTGCCAATGAGGAAGGCGTCTTGCCATTATTTCCATAACATGTTTCGTAAGATTAGATCCCCCTGGTCTATAATAGACTTGAGGATCAATTGGCTTTGAAACAACAACCTCAATTGCATGAAACGGATTGGGAATTGCCTGATGTTTCCCTTTAACAGCATGGGATCCGATTATCGTTACTGGTAAAATAACATGGCTGTCCGAAAAACGTGATATGGCCTCAAGTACAGTCGTGGCAGGCTGCAGTACACCATTTGGACTTCGCGTTCCCTCGGGATACACAATAAGAACTGACGATTGATGTTCAAATTCAGCAACTACATTCTTTAATTGCCAATACGCTATTTTAGCATTTCGTAAACCTAGCGGAGATCGGTCAATAAAGTCAGATTGTGGAATTGGCACAGTTTCAAGCCCATAACGAGCAACAGCTTGCTTAAAAAAAGGATACTTCTTCATAAGTATTCTATTTTCTGGCTGATTTTTAAAATCTTGTATATCATTTGGAAATGTATTTGGATCTATAAGTTCAGGAAAACTCGAATAAAATTCGGGATCAAAACGATGACTTACTAATATTTTTTTATTATCAGATGAAAACTCGTCAATAATCTTAAGCAGAAGCAGTGTATCAATATCTGATGAATGATTTGCAACAACCACAACCGACAGTGGTGAAGTCTTTTCTCTTGCATCTATTTCTTGAGCGAGCATCGTAACTTGATCCATTCCATGATAAGTAACTCTCAAACGATCAAAGAGCCACAGCTCGAACCTATTCTTGATAGTAAATCGATATTCTGATTCAGTCATATCAACATATTTGAACTCTATTTTTTTATTTCTTAGTAATAAAGCAAATTAATTCAACAAACCAACTCTCTTCCTGAGTACTGAACAAAAAGAAAAAATGAATCTCTTTTATTTCCCACGGTACTTGCTACATACCGTATTACTGCTAAATCCTGCTGGATAACTGAATAGATATTCATTAATATGTTTGGGATAGTGTAAATATTGAATATTTATTCTTAAAGTATTGAAAAATAATTATAATATTCATTTACGAGAATTACAGTTTTTAGTGATCGCAATCTACTTTTATACAATCCATACATATAATCTTTCAAATCTTGTACTTCTTTACTCATAGAACAATCGTCGATCACAGTAAAATGTATAGCACAACATGTGAATTCAATAATACAAAAAATTCTTAGAGTTACTCCTATGATCCAGTATTATATAGTAAATACCTTAAATCTAGAAAGGTTCAGTTAAATGTAGTAACTCCAAGTTCATCGAATTTCATCAACTTTCAAACTATAAATTAGACAATGCATTCAAAAACATAAGAAGGTTCTTATGGTAGATAAAAATATAAGAGGAGAAGAATAATTGACGATAATTACCACAGAAAGTATTGCTATCTGTAATGTCGTAAAATTAAAAATCAATCATAGTGCAATGAGGCATCTTATTAGTCAAGATGTTGAACGTTTACCACAATAGAAAATTCTACTAGATTTTTCCCTTATTCTCAATTTTCTTAGCACCTTTCATAACAACGTCCAGTTGCTGACCTTGAATAGATAAGTCTTTGATGAAGGGCAATCTTTCCAATATTTTTTGTATCATTTCATCATTTCCTACAGCAAGAATCCTCTGAACTGGATGACCTTCAGGTGGAGGATAAAGTCTTGAGCTTAAAAAGTATGACCAGAATTCTTCTGGTTTCTGTCGAGGAATATATTTTTTTAGGTCAAACATGCGTTCAACCATTAATTTATCAGTAGATACTATGCTAGAATAGGCATCTTTCAATTGTTTCGACAATTCGTGTAACTCAGGATCTTTTGACTCTTCTAATCCTGTGAAAAATCTATGCACTCCTTCATGGAAGGCTAGTCTTTTTTGTTCAATATCAGCATCGGGTATGTTTAAATCACTGGTAATAAGAATCATGTCACCTCTCACAAGTTGTCCAGCTAATCTCTGTCCCTCATTCATTTCGTAGCCATTGCCAAGAAACCAACCAAAGGCATAATTGAACTTATCATCCGCCCCTGGATCTCTATGTCCTTCTATGTACTCTCGAATATGAAGTCCAGCCCCTACTGCATCTGGTTGTTCTCTTAGAATTGAACCAATTAAGGAGGCGGGAACAAAAGCAAAATGTTCAGGATCAAATGCTTTTTGAAATGCTGCCTCTGCTTTCTGAATAGTTTCAGGAGTTGGATCAAATTCAGAGACTAGTTGTTCTGTTTTAGATTCTTTTACCAGTTCTTCTAATTGTTGTCTAAACGGAAACTCAGGGTTTCTTTCAAGAATTTCTCTTGCTTTAGAAGGATCAGTAGCTAAATCAAATTTTTGAATAGTTTTATTATCTTTTGTAAGACGTACTCGTCCAATTTGTTGATCACCTTCATATAAATATGCCATATTTTGAACTTTAGGGGCAGTCAAAACTTTAAAACCATAAGCATCTTCAAAAAATACGTTAAAAATTTTGTACTGAGAAATAGGTTTTTTATCTACCAATGGATTTGAAGGAAAATCTGCCTGCGGAAGATCTAGAGCATCAGAGGATAAGGGAATAGGATCAGACATGAGAAGAGTATAGTATATTTCATTGAAAGTTCGAATCCTCTCGGGGTGTACAGTTTTCTATGAATACTTTGAATCTATTTTACTTACAATTAATTAAGTGACCCTAACTATACCGAATCCGAACCAGATTATAAATGACCTCATTGACCTATTCAATTCATTTATGCCTGATATGCGTAGACTAGGCTACGCATACTCCGTATTAGGATTTGAACCCAACAGAAATAGTAAAATATAGATATGCAAGAAACTTATTCAAGACATTCTACGGTTCCATTCTTTTATTTGGGTGTCGAGTTCTATCTGTTGGGAAGAATTGCTTTTCATAAGCAACTTATAACCTCCGCCGCAGTTCTATTTCATCATGCAGTAGAAAGACTATTGTTGGCTGAATTGGCAGTGGGAAAAACCAAGTCTGAACTTAAAAAAAGATACAAGAACCACAAGTTAGATAAATATTGGGAAGATTATAAAAACGCAAAGAATATTACTGGAAAACATGACTTAGACGGTGTTATTAAAAGGCTTAATAATGCCGTGGATTTAAGGTTCGTTAACTTGGAAACAAAAAGCATAGTATTCATGCCTACCAGAGAAAGTATAAGCACTATGACTTCTTATCAAATTGGCGGCAAAAAGGAAAAATATGGCTATGTGATTGTACTTGAAGATATAGACTTATTTTTTAAACAAATGGTCGATTCTTTAAAAATTAACCCGCAATTAGTACATAACCTTATGGGTATGGCAAATAGAATGGACGATTATTTAAAGGGTAACAAACATATTGTTTTTAACCCAAAAGAAAGTATCCCTAACCACGTCAAAATTTTTAGAGATTAAAGCTTTATGGGAAATAATTTGTTAAAAACTTTCGAGAATGAATTTACTGACAAGTACGTCACTGATTCTTTATACAACAAGATAATAAAAGAACTGCGAACAAATCCTAACGGGACCGAGAAACAAATAAGTGGCAGAAAAAGGGAATTAACCCGCGAAATACTGCGTGACTACTTATTCTATTTATCTATGTCAGGTGATTATGAATTTTCGGCTGAAAGTGCGGGTTTGCCTGAAAAAAGAAGACAAAAATACATGAAGGAATCG
>CAZGOA010000006.1:0-13044 GCA_964527425.1 uncultured Gammaproteobacteria bacterium
GAGCAACGTCACCGAACTGCCAACAATTATGTTAGATCCCTTTATAAAGAACGTAATTATTTTGTTGATTGTAATTCTTGCAAGCTTGGGAGGAACATTCTTAATTGTGAAGATGGTCCAAGGATGGACCGCAGTAGAGAGAGAAGCCAAAGATTTTAACAAAAGAATAGAGTTAACAAATCTTTTCATCTCACTAGTTGCATTGGTTTTGTCAATTGTTGCAATTTACATTTCACTTACTAAGTAATTGATATTACGGATAGCAACTATTAGGGGGAGCCAAAATTTTTAAGCTCAAAATCTTCTAACCCGCAGTGGGCTTTCGGAATTTTGGATTTATCACCATTTAAAATTTAAACTTTTTGCGATGTGTTTTGGAAGGTAAGTTGGTGGCCATTTAGCATTTTGAACTCGTTCAAATGCATTTAGATAACCAGTTACACTTTGATCATTCATTTCTAGATACACGCATGCTGATTGAAGATGAGGAGATTCTTGAAGTGCCATTCCCTCAGCAAAACCATCTGGTGTAAAATTGAGGTTCAAATCATATTTATACACATGTTCACCAGTAAGTTTTTGAAAAGGGGGTATATCTGGAACAAGCAGTACTGAATGTTTCTTTGTAGCTAACTGTTGCCACTCTTGAAATCTTTTTGCAGCTTGAGTTGTGTCAATATGTCCAAATCTAGCTGTTTTGTTATCTGGATCAACTTCTAAATAGACTAAACATCCATGGAGTCCGCCCGTATAAAAAACGGGTCTATCTGCATTGATTGGAATAGTTACTTCTTCATTCATTCTAATTTCTGTTAAACGTCCATCTTTTTTAGCTGATTCCCACCATACCGAAACTTGACTAGATTGAGGTGATTCATGTGAGGCTATATTAGTGTTTCGTACTAAAAGGTCTCTTAAAAAAGTGGTTGTATCATAACGGATAATCGGATTGATAGTATTCTTTTCTGCGTCAGGTTTGATGAAATTTTTTAAAAAATCTAGTTTTTCATCATTACTTTCTTCAGGACACATAATTATTTAGTTTAGCAGATAATTCCGAACATCATCAACAGCTCGGAGCAAATCAAGAGCTGAAAGGCCCTTTTAATTAGACATATTGTTGTAACAATCCAACCTAGTCCCGAGGTTGGTTCTAAATATAAAGGGAAGACCTCTTAAGGGTAAAGCACTTACTGAGTTATTAAGAGAAGTCATAGACGATGGAAAAGACATAAAGTATAAATAGTAGTAAAGTTATTAGAAATGGCTGTTTCAGGCGATTTGAGTGCAATTAAAGAGATATTAGATAGACTAGAAGGGAAACCAAGAACACAAAATTTGATAATTGAACAGCTTAGTGAATCGAAAGTAATCGAAATGCCAAAAGAAGTTGTAATGAAGTACTTTAATAGCAATAGTTTTAGAGAAAACTACGAACACAAACATAAAAATTAATGGTTACTAAAATTAAAATTTAATCTTAATTGATTTACTCTATGAACTATTATTAATATGTATTTATTATTGGCATTAGTTTTAGGATTTTCTTCACTTTCAATAGGTTCTGTTTTTGGAGATTTTGGAATCATTTTAGGTGGAATTGTAATGGCATTAGGTTTCTGGATTTTTTCTTTATTAAGTCAGAAGAAATCAGTTGGAAAATCTTTATTTAATTTCTATACAGATTTAAAGACTTCTATAAAACTAATTTTTGTTTTATTTATTACCCTAGTTGTTTTAGGAGTATTGTTGTTAATTAGTTTTTGGTTTTTAAAATCAATTTATTCGTTTTACAAAAATAATATTAAGCCACAAAGTTGGACTTTAATAATTTGCAAAACAAAATTAGATGATGCTCAGTGTCTTGATACTGGATTAACAATTCCAGGATATAAAAATAGTAAAGAATGTTTAGAACGTGGTTATGAACTAGCAAACAAGCAGGGTTTTGAATGTGGAAAAAATTGCGAAAGTAGTGAGGTAGGGCAGATACAAATCTGCGAAAGTATTTGTAATAAGCATGGATGTAAATAAGATAAATTTATGATTTTGTCTAATTTTATTAATCTATTAAATTAGTGCAATTCTTATTGCAATATATAAATTAGAAAAATATTATGATATATGTCACAAATTGTTGTCACTTAGAATATGATATTTAAATTCAAAATAAAACAAGATTCCTTTTTAATAAATGTATTTCACTGGTTTTATAATCTATTAGTCCGTTGGGAATCTAGACGCATTAAATTAAAGTCATTATTACAAGTACTAATTATTTTATTCCTAATTATTAGTATTTTATTAGTTTCTATACCAACAGATTTATTTCCTACTATTAATTTTGAATTATTAGGTGGTGTATTTTTTTTATTAATGCTTATTTGTGTCTGGACGTATCAAGATTTGTATTTTACTAAAAAATTTAGACTGTGGATGAAAAAGCGATTTAAATTTCAGTAGGTTTTGTAATAAAGAGGGTAAATTTGTTTTTGCTGTTTTGTCTAATGTATAAGTCTGATCTTTTTTCTTGCAGTCTTTCTTCAAGGGTAGTAATTTTTTCTTCAGAGGATTTTTTTAATATAAAATCACAAGTAACAAAGTATTGTTCTTGTGAAAAGCACAGGATATAAAGGTCAAATTCTAGCTCCTCAGCACAATTAATTAGCAATTTTGCAGAAGTATAAATATGTTGATTATTCCAGTGATATATATTCCTGATAAAAAATTGTGAAAAAAGAGAAAAGCGAGTAATGTTATAAATTACCCAATGTTCAAACGCATCAGAACGAATAATTATAAATATAGGCATTATGAAAAAGGATGCGTACATGAATATTTCAAATCTCAAATCGTCATTTTGTAATATTTCCAATAATGAATATTGTTTATAAGTATCAAAATTAAGTATTAAACTTCCGGCAGATCCGATAATAGAGGAGAGTGCAATTGTCCATAAAAAAATATAATGACCCAATTTATATTTAAATTCACGTGTTTTCATATGAATAATTGTAAAAGTAGTATAGTTTAATTATATATATAGTATATTTTATAAAATATACTATTAAGGATTTAAAAAACATTTACCAATATTCAAATGAATTAATAATAAAATATAGAAGAGATATAAAAACTATGGATGAAGAAAAAAAGAAATCTTTTATAAGTTGGGCTTCATTTTTTGGTATTGTAGCATTTGTACTTGCTTCAGTGTATTTAAAAATGTGGCTCGCAGCAGTTTTTTTTGCAATTATTGCTATTTTTTCTTTTCCACATGCAGAAACTAATAAAAAAATTAAAGATTGGCTTACAGTTGCGATGTATTTAATTATAATGTTAATCGTTATTGGCGCTGTTATATGGGGTATTTCAAAATTGTTTGGAGGTATAGGTGGTTTAGGTAAGTATGAAGGACAAACTGCTGAAGAATGGTTTAATGATTACGATTATGCAGAGTCAAAATATCAAGAGTTATATGACTGTGTTGAGCCTTATTTGCTTGGAAGTGGAAATATATCAGCAGATGATCTTCGTTCCGAATGTTTCTGATGAAAACTAAAACTATTCTATCTATAAAAAATGTTGAGCTAGACAATAAAAAAATAAATGAAAACAGGGCAATATATAAATAAAAAACTAACAGCAGCTCCTCGTAGAAAACTATTTGCTTTTAACAAATATGAATAATGGGAAACAAATAAAAAGGGAACTGTATAAATCATATCTGATTCTTGTACGTAGCTTGTATCAACAATCGCAGCCTGATTTTCAAGCTCCTAAAATTGGTGAGAAACGAAAGAGATTTCTTGTTGGAAGCATTATTTTTCTTGCATTTGCTATGGAATCATTCATTAATGATTTCGGCGAAAGATTTGTAGATAATTTTGAGGATTTTGAAAAAAATGAACCTAAGAATAAATATTTAGTGTTTCCTAAACTTGCTCGAGAAAATTCGGCAGAAATTATTAAAAAAAGTGAGCATTCATATTTCGCTTTAAAGAGTCTTTTTATGTATAGAAATTTTTTTGTTCACCATAAACCAGCATTCAGAAATTCAGATACAAATGAAGAACAGCTTTATTCAGAGCTAGACCATGAACTAGTTAAAATATTATACATTCAAATGATAAAAATTATAAAATCTTTCAATAACCAATTCAATGTATTCATAGAAGCTGATGATTGGATAACAGATTATTCAGAAGATATTAATGCAGGGGTATAGGTTTTGAGCGAGGACAAACAATAAAGACTAATCTAATTCGTCAATTTATTTAATTCAGGTACTAATGTGGTGCTGGAAATGGCAAAGTTCAAACCTTCTTTTACTGATTGATTAAAGGGATCAAATCTATCCGTTAGAGTAACCATACCGAAAACTTGCCCACAGCTATTTACTAGTGCGCCTCCACTGTTACCGGGATTAACAGGAGCATCTGTCTGTACAAGTTGAATGCCATAGTCAGAATAGTCTAAAAGAGATGAGTAAATTCCTTTAGTTACGGAAATTGAGCCTGTGCCAGTTTCTCTTAAAAAAGTGCCTGGATATCCAATTGCATATAAGTCAGTTGTTCCTTCTTTAAAATCTTTGGGGTTAACAAATTGAACATGTTCACCTTCAGTAAATTGTCCAATTAGTATTGCAAAATCCAAATCTGGATTAGCTTTATATATAGATGCATTTGATGTGCGACCGTTTTGTTCTCTAATAGTAAGAACAGTTTCATTCTCAACTACATGATAATTTGTAATAATCAATGAATTAGAAACTAATAGTCCAGTACCTGCTTTTTCTTCTCCAACAATTTCAACTGTTCTATCCCTAGCTAAATCTATATTTTTCTCACATGTAGTATTTGCTTTGACTATACAGAATTTTTCACCGCATAGGCCAATATCATTAGTTGCATTTCTAGGAGCGAATATAATGAAGCCTGCAAGAAAAATGAAGACCAATAAAGCAGGTAGGGCAACAATGGCAGCGACACTTCCCAAGACTGTAAATATTCTTTGAATACCATTCTTCTCATCTAGATGAGTGGATATTTCAAAGAGTTTATCTATAAAGAAGAGAGGGGTTAAAATAATTGATAGGATTCTGCTTAAAAAGTTAACTTCATTAGCATATCTAATACCAACAAATGCTTGCCCAATTGAGCGTTTTAAAATTAGAGCTGCGAGCATACCGTAGCCTAACCATATCCCAATAGCTAGCAAGATTAGTTGTACCTGTTGAATAAATACGGGTTGAGAATTAGTACCATAACCGAGTTCAGCAGCAGTGGGTTGACTACCAAAAACAGTAATCATGAGGATGATAAATACGACTCCCGCAAGAATGAGGTCAATACTCAGAGCTGGTATACGGTTTAGACCTGCTTTTCTCATATTTATCGTAATTTAATTATTACTGTTGAGGTCAACTAATGCAACAACATATATAGGCTTTTAATGAGCATCTTATTCTCTATAATGATTAGTATCTTTCTATAAATATGTTGAATTAAATGAGACTGACGAATTATATATGAAAGATTTAATCCAATCCCTAGTTCGAGTACTGACCTGTTGGGGGAGCCTAAAAAAGTCGAGCAACTATTCGGCTTTTGTGTAGGTCTAACAGAATGGGTTTTGTTCGTAAGAGACGAGTCTTGAGCAAAGAAAAATCCCTGCGAGACTAGTCGAGGAGCATTAGCAGATTTTTTGGAGATTATAGTTATTTGTCTGTAGAGCTATCTTCAGCTTCTTTTTCCATTTTTAACAAACGTGTGTAATAATCGGGAAGTTCATTGAGATGTGCGAGTGCAATTTTACCTGTTATTAGCAAATCATCGTTCGTAACATTTGTAAGAGGATTAGCAGTTCCATGTTCTAATTCTACCTCCATACCTATTTTATACTGATCTACGTCAAATTTATTCCAGGTAATACCCAATTGCTCCCCTATCTGTTTTGCTTCTTCAACGGAAATTAGTTTTTTTGCTGGCATAAGGAGAGTATACACCTATTTTATTAAACATGCAGGATTCTCATTAAAAAAGCATAGTTTCTTTATTTGATTTAAATTTATTCCTAATTCAACTTCTTTTTTCCTGAACATGTCAACCACGGAGAGCCAATCGAGAGCTGAAAGGCCCTTTTGTTATAGATATGCTATTGTAACAATCCAACCTATTCCCGAGGTTGGTTCTTTGGCCACAGTGTGGTTCCAGTTAGGAACCAAAATATTAATCTCAAATTCTTCTAGCGAATTGTAGACGTTTGGACTTAGTACTATTATCCTTACACTATGCATGTTGCGTTATTACTATTTATAGTTTTTCTAGTCATATTTTTTCTTTGGCTTATTGGGGTGATAGTTGTAAATGATTTGTCTATACCTTCAAAAAAAATAAAAAAGTTCAAGAATGTCTTATTTATATATCCTCATGCTGATGATGAAGTGCTTAATTCCGGAGGACTAATTAGAGCATTATCTCGGCAGGGTAGCGCAGTTACTCTGGTAATTCTTACCAAGGGGGAAAAAGGGAATCGAGATGGAAAGTATGACGGTACATTGAAAGATATTCGTGTACATGAAGCCAAGAAAGCATCCGATCTTTTAGGTGTCACAACACTTATTCAGGAAGACTTTGGAGATGGAGATTTGATGAATAAAAAGCCTTTTTTGCGTAAATATGTACAAGACATCGTAGAAAAAACCAATCCGGATTTAGTTATTACGTATGATTTAGCTGGACTATATGGACATCCAGATCATGTTGTTGTTTCTGAAATAGTTACTGAGTTGATTCATAATTCTTTTAAAGAAAGTATACTCTGGTATGTTTCTTTTCCTAAACGGGCGCTTTCTATGATTAGATTACCTGAGCATATGGCCAAGGACCCATCTTTTATAAACAAGCGTGTTTTTCCTAGTCACAAAATATCTGTAATACGAGAAATAGTGTCAAAAATCCGGGCTGTGTATAGTTATAAAAGCCAATATCAGTCATTTCGTGAAGGATTACCAGTGAAATTTGTGCCTCTCTGGTTTTTTTATTCCATGCAATTATTTGAGTACTATTACGAAGTTAGCTGATTAGATAATTTATACATTCTTTAAACGTTTAAAGCATAACCGTTAACGGTTTTATTTATAAAAGGCTGTTAATACATTGTAAATAATCTTCGTGAAAGAAATTTTCTACTTGCTTTGTATTAGATATATATCAGTTCTCGCATAATACTTTTGAGAACCAAAAAAGGAGGGATATGAAAAAATCCTATATATTATTAACCGTAAGTGCAATTGCATTAGGAGTAATTGCTCCAAATGCCGTTATGGCTTACCAGGGTGATCCAAATGTAAAAGGTCCGCTTTATAGCGAAGAACGGCATGAAGCAATGGAAAAAGCGTTTGAGAATAACGATTACAATGCCTGGAATAACCTTATGCAGGGTAGAGGAAGAGTAACCCAGGTTGTGAATAAGGACAATTTTGCCAAGTTTGCACAAGCCCATAAATTAGCTGAGCAAGGCAAAGTTGAAGAGGCAACTAGCATTCGTCAAGAAATGGGGTTAGGTCTAAAAAATGGTTCAGGCAGGGGAGTTGGGATGGGACGATGGAGTAAATAAAATAAGATTAAGAACAAAGCTGCCCCGCTTATCACGCGGGGCATGGGCTAGGTGATGTATTAAAATAGTTATATGTCTGAAAGCAAGTTATTATCAGATGAAGAATTGGTTATTGAAATTAGAACCAGAGACAAGCAGCTCTTTTCCGAGTTGGTAAGCAGGTATGAAGATAAACTTATGAGATACGCTACATATTTAATCCAAGATGAGCAAAAAGCTCTGGACGTGGTGCAGAACGCTTTTATAAAAGCGTATGTAAATCTACATGGATTTGATATAAACAAAAAATTTTCCAGCTGGATGTATCGAATAGTTCATAATGAAGCGATAAATAGTATAAAAAAATATCGTAAAGAACTGTCAATAGAAAGTAAAATTGAGATAATGAGCAAGGAGGATGTGGAAGCAGAGTTTGACACCAAGGAAATAATTGAAAAAGCTCAAGAGTGTTTGGGAAAGATGCCAGTTATCTATCGTGAACCATTAGAGCTTTTTTTTCTTGAAGATAAGTCATATGAAGAAATTAGTGATATTTTACGAATTCCTATGGGGACGGTTGCCACAAGGATAAACCGTGCTAAAGGAATAATGAAAACACTATGTCAAAAAAACAATTAAACCTATCAACAATAGTCATGTCCCGTATACAGAAAGAAAACATTATTATGAAGCCAAAATGGTACTTTGTTTTAGGTTCAATATTCATGACACTTGGCGTTATTGGATCTGCGGTTATCACTATGTTTCTGGTCAGCCTTATTTCTTTCTCTCTCAAAACTCATGGACCAATGGGAGAAATACGATACCAACAACTTTTGTCGAGTTTTCCATGGTGGGCACCAGTATTAGCAACTGTAGGTTTAGGATTCGGAATACTATTACTTAGAACGTATGATTTTTCATATAAGAAAAACTTTTTATTTATTGTTACAGTCTTTATAGTTGCAATTATTAGCTCTGGATTATTTCTTGACTATTTAGGCTTAGATAAAATTTGGTCACAACAAGGACCGATGAGAGGACTGTATCAACGGTACGATGGTGGTTGGAGAGGTGGTTTGGGAAACGGCAGAATTAAAAACAACATAATTACTACTGACAGTGAAAGTGTAGATGTACATAGTGAAGTGAATCCAAATCAATTACCCAATACAGTTATAGAAGCCATAGACGAAGCACTCAGTGATGAATACAAAGCATTGTCTACGTATGAAGCAGTTATTCAGAAATTTGGTCAGGTAAGGCCGTTTTCTATGATAAAGACAGCAGAAGAACAACACATTGCCTCTTTATTACAGTTGTATAAAACATATGGTTTATCTCCACCTGACAATAGGTGGTCGAATTCTGCTATAGCCCCAGAATCAATACAAAAAGCTTGTCAGGCAGGGGTAGAAGCTGAACTAGCTAACGCAGCCTTATATAAAGAAAAATTGATACCTCAAGTTTCTTCTTATCCGGATATTAAGAATGTCTTTACTGCTCTTATGAACGCATCAGAACAAAAACATTTACCAGCGTTCAAACGATGTAATTAGAATGTAAGATATGAAACATTTTCATCTCCCAGTAAAATTTATCGGTAAAACATTTACACTTACAGAAACCGTAGAGGTGTTTCCTCAAAAGGGTGGGTGGCATTTTGTTAGAGCTCCGAAAAAAATTACTGAACAAACAAAGACGTTAGCAGACAGAGGATTAATTGCTATTGTTGCAATGATAGGGAAGTCTTCATGGAATACCTCTTTACTTCCATATGGTGATGGAACTCATTTCATTGCATTACCCGCAAAAGTCCGAAAAGCAGAAGATATTCATTCTGGAGATACCATATCTGTTTCTTTTCAGTTGAGAGAAAGATAGTTAGAGTAATAATTTTTTAATAGTAAGTAGTTAAGAGCGGTATTGTTATATAGTCTTACATGGTTTTGATCTTTGCTACAATGTATGAATGCGAATACTTGTGATAGTGTGTCTATGTGTATGTATCTTAATTGCAGGTTTTATTTATTCTTCATCATCAACAAAGACTAGTACTACTATAAATGTCCCTCAAACTGAGCAAATTACAGAGGTTGTTGAAATGAGGGCATCGTATGCTATTTTTACGAATGGATTATTTCGAGTATTTACTGATGAAATGTATCATAAGTTATCTCCTGATGTTTATATTGAGTCTTCAAATCCAAATATTGTGTATGTCAAAAAAACAAATATCACATGGGACGATTTTTTTAGCACGTTACCGTTCAAGCTTTCAAAAGAATGCTTAACGACTGGTACTGGTCAGACGTTTTGTACAAAAGGGGATCAGAGTTTGAGATTTTATCTCAATGGTGTTGAGAATCCTAATGCTCTTGATGGATTGATACAACAAGGTGATCAACTTCTTATTACCTATGGAGATATTTCTGAAAATCAACTGAAGAATCAATTACAACAAATTCCAGAAATAGAATAGATATATATGTTCAATGGGTTTGTCGAGACATGTCTGATTACTATCACTGCTTATACAGAATTCAGAGAAATAGATATTTATTAAATAGAGAACGTATATGACTCACTCCCTGATACGTTTTTATATAAATCTATGTGAGTGATGCTATGTAACATAATCACTTAAGTATGAAATTTATTTGATTGATGATTATTTGTAGGTTATCATAGGGAATATTATGAATATGTTTAAACCAACTCTTGCCAGGAGTGTTGATGAATATTTAATGGCAATACCTGAACCCCGAAAAACAGATATTATGGTATTGCATAACTTTATTCAAAGTGTTTTACCCAAATTTTCTCCATATTTTGCGTATAACATGATAGGTTATGGTCGATTTAAATACAAAAATTATAAAAAGGAAATAATTGATTGGCCGGTGATTGCATTGGCATCTCAAAAAAACTACATTTCTGTATATATATGTGCAGTAGTAGAAGGAAGATATGTTGCAGAAACATTTAAGGATCAGTTAGGGAAGGTGAGTGTTGGCAAAAGTTGTATCAGGTTTAAAACGGTGAAAGATATAAACATGGATGTTTTAAAAACTGTGTTAAAAAAAGCCGCAGAAAATCCAGGTTTGGTAAGTACGCATAAATAATCATTCTTTACTGGAATGAGTAACATATACAGTTGAAGTAGGGTACGCCATTGAAATTTTTTCTTTTGCAAATTCTTCGAGAATGTTTAAATTAATGTCATGTTGAATATCCATATATTCATTGTAGTCACCGCTTAAAATAAAATATACCACTTCAAAGGTAAGCGATGAGGCATCAAAACGCACTAGGTGAGCACGATCAAATTCAGTTTTTGGAATTTTAGTAATAATTTTTTTTATAATGAATGAAATTTTTTTAAGCTTTGATTTAGGAGTTTCATAAACTACACCAATTGTAAAGACGGCTCGTCTCTTTTCCAATTTTTTAAAATTCTGTATGTGAACGGATGTCAGTTCCTGATTTGAAATAACGATTTCTTCACCCTGCAGCGCTCTGATTCTAGTAGATTTAATTCCTATTTTTTCAACTATACCCATTTTATCTTTAACAATAATAAAATCTCCAACAATAAAAGGTTTATCAAAATAGATTGCAAAAGAAGAAAATAAATCAGAAAGTATATTTTGTAAAGCAAAGGCAACTGCAACGCCACCTATACCTAAACCAGCAATTAAAGAAGTAATATTTATTCCAGCATTAGACAGCACGAAAAAAATTCCAAACGTCCACAATAGCACTTTTAATAGTAATTTTAAACCTCCTGCAGCGTAATTTGATGACTCAGATTGTTTAGAATCAACATTTTGGCGAATGGTTTCATCAATTAATACGCTGATCATTAATATCACTTGAATTGTTAAACCAGCTATCGAAAGTATATCTCGTATTGTTTTCAGGTTTTCACTATCGAAGTATTGATAATATGAAATGTATAAACTTACACCTAAGAGAAAGAATAGTTTTATTTGTTTCAATGACTTTAAGAGAGAATTATCAAATGTATTCTTAGTTTTTGAAGATATATGTTCAAACTTATCTATGATGAGATTTCGAAGTAAATATAAGAATACGTATATGGCTAGAAATCCAACAGTGCTCCAAAAAAAAGTTAAGTACTGATTGAAAGAAAGGATTTTTTCAAGTTTAAAACTGAACATTACCTTTTTAGTATATCAGATCATTTAAATTTTAAAATTTACACTAACTTGACAAATTAGAACACTTGTTCTATAAATAGATCAAATGTTCTAATAAAATATGTCAAAACTTACTAAATCACTGATTCTTGAAGAAGCTACACGTTTATTTGCATTAGGTGGAGATTCTGCTTTTACCATTAGGTCACTTGCCAAAAATCTTGGAGTTGCTCCTTCTGTTATTTATTATCATTTTGATAATGAAAATACGTTATTGCGTGAGATGTTTGATGTTACAAATTATAATCTTGGTAAAGAGAGAAAAAAACTTCCCACTGTCAAAAGCACAAAAGAAATGCTTACACAACGCATACAGTTCCAGCTGGATCATGCTGAAGAAATTGTAGCGGTCTTAAAATATTATTTTACTTTCCGTAAAGACTTTCCAAAAAACAATGATGGTTTTTTACCTGATAAAAGCGCGCTCCACATGGAAGAACTGTTGCAGTTTGCAAAGAGAAAAGGGGATTATAACGGAAGACATCTTCATGCAGATGCTAAAGTAATGACCCATGCCGTAAACGGATTTTTGATGGAATATTTTCCATATTCATTAGAAGAAACCGAAAAAAAGCAATTAATAATGCGTATTCACAATTTTTTATATCGGGCTATGAAAGGAGGTGAATAGTATGAAGCAATCTCTCATGTTAGGAATCGGCGGATTAGTTGTTGTTGCAGTGATAGGATATTTTTTACTCAACACAAATAATCAGTCAACAACCAGTACAAATTCAGTTCAACCATCAGCCATGATGGAGAAAGAAGAGGATACAACTATGGAAACTAAAAATATTGTTGAAGTTGCACAATCAGCAGGTAACTTTACCACTCTTATTGCAGCTGTTACACAAGCAGGTTTAGTAGATACACTTTCTGGACCAGGTCCATTCACAGTATTTGCACCAACTGATGAAGCGTTTGCAAAAGTTCCAAAGGCAACGCTTGATAGTTTACTTGCAGATAAAGAACAATTGACAAAGGTATTAACTTATCATGTTGTCAGTGGGAAAGTTATGGCTGCAGATGTTGTTAATATGACATCAGCCACTACAGTTGAAGGATCTGATGTAGAGATAAAAGTAGATGCTGGAAAGGTTATGGTTGATAACGCAAATGTCGTTCAAACAGACATTGAGGCCTCAAATGGCGTCATTCATGTGATCGATAGCGTAATATTGCCACAGTAATCTATGATGCACAATTCATAAAGCCAGCTTCT
>CAZGOA010000006.1:13144-81201 GCA_964527425.1 uncultured Gammaproteobacteria bacterium
CTTACAGTTTTTTTCCTCATAGACATGATTTGGCTTGGGTTTGTTGCAAAAAATTTTTATGCTAAACATATAGGATTTTTATTAAAAGCTGATGTGAACTGGATAGCAGCAATCATGTTTTATCTTTTATTTATTCTTGGAGTAGTAATTTTTGTTATTACTCCGGCAATAGATAAAAGATCATGGGTGAATGCGCTTATGTATGGAGCACTTTTCGGACTTGTTACTTATGCAACATATGACCTTACAAATTTGGCGACAGTAAAAAACTGGCCATTAATAGTGACAATAGTAGATCTTGCATGGGGCACGATATTGTCTGCTTCGGTTTCAATAATTACATATCTGGTTGTTGTTAAGTTTGACTTGGTATGAATTATTATCTTTCTCTCGCAATTACCCTACTAGGGTATATGACCTGTTGGTTTTTGGTATCACTTATAAAGAAACGAAATGATGTTGCTGATATTGCATGGGGATTGGGATTTATAGTTCTAACATGGATGTCGTTTTATCTTTCTCAGAATAATTCACTCAGGGGATTACTTGTAGGTGTATTGGTTACTATTTGGGGTGTACGTCTTGCAGTTCACATATTTCTCAGGAATAAAGGAAAACAGGAAGACTATCGATATGTAGAATGGCGTAAAAGGTGGGGGAATTTATTTTACATACGATCATATATGCAAGTATATCTTCTGCAAGGGGTTTTTTTATATCTGATATCTCTCCCCATACTGTTTATTAATCAAAACACAGGAGGAACATTTGGGATACTTGATATCGTGGGTGTTTTTATCTGGATAGTAGGATTTTATATTGAGACTACTGCAGATATGCAGCTTACACGGTTTATACATAATCCTCAAAATAAAGGAAAGATTATGGACAAGGGGTTATGGCGATATTCCCGGCATCCGAATTATTTTGGTGAGGTGGTTCAGTGGTGGGGTATTTGGATGCTGGCTTTAGTAACCCCAATTGGATTTTTCACTATCATAGGACCGCTGACAATAACATATCTTATTCTATTTGTGTCTGGAGTACCTCTTCTTGAGAATAAATATGAAGGCAGGTATGACTATGAGCAATATAAAAAAAGAACAAGTAAATTTTTTCCATTACCACCAAGGTCTAATAATACCCACTAACGTTATAATAATGCTCTAGTACACGGACATGTTAACAGTTTGTTAATGTGTAAATACATGGTATTATTTTAGTAATTCTAAAAACGCCTTGGATGATCTAGTTTATAGTTCATCAATTATTACCGGCCAAGAATTATACTGTGGTCGGTTTTTCATAAAAAATCCCCACAAAACTCTTAATTTTATGAAAGATAAGTCAACAGGATTATCTACACAGCAGGCAAATAAGAAACTATTAGAAGTCGGGTATAACGAACTTACTGAGCAAAAAAAAGCATCTCCATTAACAATACTTCTTAGACAAGTAAAAGGAAATTTTGTATTATATCTTCTTATTTTTTCAGCTATTCTTTCATTACTTGTTGGTAAAGTAGTAACAACGTATGTAATTTTTTTCGTTATTTCGTTAGTTATTATCGTCGGATTCGTTTTAGAATATAAGGCTGAAAAAGCAATAGAAGCACTGAAAAAAATGGTTCAGGAATTCTCATTAGTATTGCGAGACGGAAAAGAAATAGAAATTCCTTCAAGAGAGCTTGTTCCAGGAGATATTATTCTTTTGCAAAGTGGTAAAAAAATACCGGCAGATGCAGTAATTTTGGAGGCAAATAATCTTCATGTAAATGAAGCGGTACTAACAGGTGAATCACAAGAGGTTGAAAAACAGGCTTTGGGATCTTCAGAAAATTCTGAAGATATCAATAAGGTCTTTATGGGTACATTCGTTGTAAACGGAAAATGTATCGCCAAAGTAATTGACACTGGTATGAGTACAAAATTTGGTGGTATCGCTCATATGATTTCCAGTAGTGAAAAAGATCTTCCGCTTCAAGAAAAAATAAACCACATTACAAAATACATGATATTTGTATCTCTAACATTTTCCTTCTTAACGGGGTTGCTTATGTTTATGAGAAGTGACTCATTAACATATTCAGTCATTGCAGAAATATTAATCGTTGTGATTGCGTTATCTGTTTCTGCAGTACCTGAGGGTTTACCGGTTGTATTAGTAACTACTTTGGCCAATGGCGCAATGCGTATGGCGAAAAGAAATGCAATAGTGAATAGAATGTCTGTAATAGGTACTATCGGGGAGACAACGGTAATTTGTTCAGATAAAACCGGAACCATCACCAAAGGGGAGATGACAGTAAAAAAAGTATTTACATCAGGTAGTATGTATGACGTTACCGGAGACGGGTATGAACATAATGGTGAAGTTGTAATAAATAATCAGAAAGCCGTATGGTCAGAAGATCACTCATTTAATTTTTTGCTTCAGACAGCAGTACTCAATAATGATGCAAAAGTACAAAGAAAAGAAGGGGAAAATACATATTTAGTTTCAGGAACTCCAACAGAGGCTTCGCTTCTAATTTTTGCTGAAAAAGCAGGATTACAAATAGATACGCTCCCAAATAAACGTATAGAAGAAATACCGTTTTCTTCGACGAGGAAAATGATGTCAGTCTTAAGTGAAGATGGGAATATCTATGTTAAAGGTGCTCCAGAAATGATTTTACAGCATTGTTCAAGAATTCAAATTGGTGAAAAAATAGTGAATCTTGATTCTAAACATAAGTCAGAAATTATTAAAAACATGCAATCACTCGCAAACCAGGCCTACCGCACATTAGCGTTAGCGTATAAAGTTCATGGAACACATAAACAGTATCAAGAGACTGACCTTATTTTTCTTGGTCTAGTAGGCATAGAAGATCCACCTAGAGAAGAAGTAAAGCATGCTGTCGCAACATCGCTTGCGGCTGGAATCAAGGTCAAAATGATTACTGGTGATAACCCTGATACAGCATTTGCCATTGCAACTCAAATAGGATTAACCGGAAACATCGTAGAGGGTAAAGAAATAGATGCTCTTTCTGATGATGAATTAGCATACGCAATTAAGGATGTTGTGGTTTTTGCTCGTGTTCGACCGGAACATAAAGTACGCATTGTTAAAGCTCTAAAAAAGAACGGTGAACTCGTCGCGATGACTGGAGATGGAGTAAATGATGCACCAGCCCTTAAAGAATCGCATGTTGGTATAGCAATGGGAATAGCGGGTACAGATGTTTCCCGATCTGTTGCTGATATAACCCTTAAGGATGACAATTTTGCGACTATAGTAGCTGCTATTAAAGAGGGTAGGGGAATCTTTAGTAATATTCAAACCTTTGTCTCTTACCAGTTATCTGTAAATATGGCACAGTTATTTATTATCTTTATTGGAGTATTACTGGGACCATATTTGGGTTGGCAAATTCCACTTTTTGTTGCTCTGCAAATTTTATTCGTAAATCTTATTACAGATAGTTTGCCAGCAATAGCTCTTGGTCTAATTCCAGCAGATAGTGAGGTTATGAAGAGAAAACCTGTACGCAGCGGTATACTTACTCTTCAGTTAACAGTATTTATAATTCTTATCGGTGTAACAACAGGCTTAGTTGTTTTAGCAACCTTCTTCCTTTTTCATGATCATTTTAATTTACCTCATGAAGAAGCACGGTCTTTAGCTTTTGTTAGTTTTATACTTATGGCAATTGTGAATGCATTTAATTTTCGTACATTACGATCATCTGTTTTCTCGCATCTTCACGTAAAGAATAATTATTTAGTAATCGCTTCATTGATTTCTTTACTGGCAACATTGGTAGTAATTTATACGCCAATTAGGAGGTATTTTGAGCTTGTACCATTGACGTTTGAAGATTGGATGGTTGCGTTCCTTGCTGCATTTGCAATTACTACTTTTTTTGAAGTTATCAAATTTTTTCATCGAAAACTCTATATATAACATAGTAAAAAGAACAGGCGTTTAGGTTAACAATTAATGTTTTAATCTGTAGTTTTTCGATAGGGGATGATCAATAGAGTATAGAATAATTGGTCTTTGTGTTACGCTTCTTGTCATGAATACTAAGTACTACACATTACTTTCTCAACGCTACTTACGAAAAGAATAACAGACGCATGTTCGGTTCATAGCTTCTTATTATTGGGAAATATAGCATTGTTAACAACACGGTGGGTGTCTAAGAGGATTTATTCTCTGTATCCAGTTCGTGTTTAATAATATATTTAGTTTCCTTTTCAATATTTTCAATTTTTTGATCGAGCTGACTTATTCTTTCAAACAGCCTCTCCCAGTAAAATTCTTCTTGGTTTCTGCTCATACTCGAACTAATAATCGCAATGAGGGAACCAAAGAGCATAGTCCCTAAAATCTGCATAAAAATTCCTATAAAACGTCCGGCTTCAGTTACTGGTGTAACATCACCGTATCCAACCGTTGTGAGTGTTTGCACTGTCCACCAGAGCCCATCGCTGTAGGAGGTTATTTTTGCATTATTAGCCTGAGATTCAATTGGTACAATTGCAAAAGAAATAATTATGGATAACAGAACAGCTCCTGCTAACATTTGTTTAAATCGTCTGTGTCGTAAAAGCCGCTGTCTTAAGGAATGTATTTTCATACGTTGTTTACCCTATTAAATCAAAAGCTTTTAGTTTTTCTTGTTGTTCATCTGAAGGGGATTTGAGAAGTTTTTGTTGTAGGGCAACAAGTTGAGCGTACAATCCTTTTTTATCTTTCAAAAGCTCCTTGTGGTTTCCGTATTGAGCAATTGTTCCATCTTGCAATACTAATATGGTATCAGCATTGGCAATAGTTGATAGTCGATGAGCAATTATTATCGATGTTCTGTCTTTTAATAACGCTTCTAATCCTTTTTGGACTTCGATTTCAGCTTTGCTATCGAGCGAGCTCGTTGCTTCGTCTAAAATAATAATAGGGGCATTTTTTAACATAGCTCTTGCAATGGCAATGCGTTGTTTCTGACCACCACTTAATTTAACTCCACGTTCACCAATCATACTGTCATACCCTTGTGAAAGATCTTCTATAAAATTGTGCGCATTTGCCGCTTTGGCAGCTGCAATTATTTCTTCATTTGTTGCCTGAGGTTTACCATATCTAATATTTTCTTTTATGGTTCCTGAAAAGAGCAGGGATTCTTGAAAAACGACAGCAATATGTTCATGAAGCGATTGTTGAGATACATGTCCAATATCAACATTCCCAATCGTTATTGCGCCTTTTTGTGGTTCATAGTAGCGTAGAAGTAAATTGACAATAGTTGATTTACCTTGACCGCTTTCACCAACTAATGCAAATTTTTCTCCTTGTTTTATTGTAAAAGATATATTTTGTAATACGTCCTTTCCTGATTCATAAGAAAAATAAACTTTATTAAATTCGATAAAAGAATTATTTTTTTTCTGGTGTTTCTCTAAGTGGAGAGGTATTGTGTTTTTTTTGTCAGTAATAATAGATTGTGTTTCTATAACTTGGAAAAAGTCCTTTGAACCACTCGTTGCTTGCTGAATTTGACCTAATATATACGACATTGCAAATAAAGGAAATCGAGCTTGTTGTACCAGTGTAAGCAACAATGTCATTTCTCCTAATGTAAATCGTTCTAAAAAGGTCCAATAGACGATATAGGCATAAATACAGAAAAGAATAATATTTAACACTACCCGTCTAAAAAAATCATACAGGTGCCATTGTCTTGTCTGTTGAAGGGTTAGACCCTCTAGTTTTTTTCTGGCTTTTAAGTATGAAGCTAATTCTATGAGTTCTGCTGCAAAAGATTTAACGACTCGTATGCCAACTAAACTTTCAAATACTCTTCCTTGTGCCTGATCTTGAATTTGATTTTTTTCTTGCTCATGTTTCATCCATGCTTGACTTGAGCCATGAGAAATAAGGATGTAAATAGGAAACAGTACAGCCAATAAGATACTTATTACGTACGAATATTGTGCAAGCAGGAAAATAGTAACGAATGCTGTAAGGAAAAAAGGAAGAAAATTATTCAACATGTTTTGAATAAATTCAGTAATAGAAGTTATTCCTCTGTACATCTTATTTACAATTTTTCCTGTTATTTCGTTATCATAATAGCCTATATGAAGACTTAAAATATGACTATAAAATTGCTTTGAAAGGAATGTTTGTAATCGAACTGTAAAGATATCTCCGATCCACTGACTAACAGCTGTAAGGATACTTATCGAAATGTCAACAGCAATCATTAGTAAAAGTAAATAATAGAAATCAGAGAAATTTATGTCATAACCACTAATTTGATTCACAATAAGATCTACTACATTTTTAGACAAAAGGGGTACTACGAGAGAGAGGAGAGAGATAACTATTACAAACAATCCTAATACGAGGTACCAAAGAGTATATTTTTTTGTAAAAGCGAGAATTTTTAGAATGGGATGCATGTGTTTATTGATTGAATAATAAAATTGTAGCAAAATTTCCCGAGCATTATTCGTGAGTTTTTTCTATTCTAGAGTTTCGTTTAATTGGATCATTAATCGTCCCTGTTAATAAACACAAAGCGTAAAAGGCAAAAAGGTAGGCTGCATAGAGAATCATTGCATTTGCAGTCATATTAGGAAATATTGATTCCCAATAGATAAAGAGGGGAATTTCTAACAACAGGAATGTCGGAAATATTCTCCCGGCAAGTATTGTTTGCGTAACGTTGGTTATATGAAGCCGATCATATAACGTGTACGTCACCAGATACACGAGAGGAATTGTTATAAAAATAAGTATATATAACAGTGGACTATTTAAATTAAAGATAAGATGACCTAAAAGTCTAATGATACTCTGAGACAGAATCCATAATCCTAAACATATTACTGTAAATTTCATCATTCTAGCTATAATTATAGCATGTCTTTAACCGCTAACATGCTTGATGTTGTTGCAATTGTCATTATTCAAGAGAGAAAAGTGTTATTCACCAAACCATTTAATAAGAAGGTTTATTATTTGCCTGGGGGAAAGAAAAAGAAAAAAGAAACAGATATGGACGCGTTAATAAGAGAAGTAAAAGAAGAACTGGGTGTCGCTGTTATTGTTGATTCCTTAACGTTATTCTCTCAGTATTATACTGACGCATATGGAGAAGGAGAGGGTGTTAAACTACATATTCGGTATTATTTAGGTGCTTTTGAGGGAACTATTACTCCTTTGTCAGAAATAGAAACGATTTCCTATATGAACGCTTCTGAGTATCTTTCAAAAAAAGAAGTTGCACCTGCGACACAATTGTTAGTTGCAGATTTAAAAAAAGCAAACTTAATCGATTAGTTTTTGTAAATAGCTTACTAGTATGGTAAAATACCCCAGTCTATATCGTTCACGTCTGATTGTATATCGTGTTTTGTCACAAGAAAGATTCCTTTCTGCAAACATACCGTGTTCGCGTTCGTGTGGTATAGGAGAAAGGAGTTCATTATATGAATCTCTTCGTCGGGAATATTCCCTACAGCATGACCGATCAACGTCTTGCTGAAATTTTTGCTGAAGCAGGAACTGTTGTTTCTGCAAAAGTGATCGTTGATAAGTTTTCAGGACGATCACGAGGATTTGCCTTTGTTGAAATGGCAAGCCAAGAGGAAGGCAAAAAAGCTATAGAGTTACTCCATCAAAAAGATATTGATGGTAGACCTCTCGTAGTTAATGAAGCTCGTCCTCGAGAAGATAAACCTCGAAACTAAAAATATTATTTTTAAAGAGCTCCTTACTAAAAAGGAGCTCTTTTTTTTGTGTAACACTTGCCAGATACACATAAACGCATTAGTCTTTAAGTATGCCTAAAGTTAGTCAACCGAAAGTGACGGATAATGGATTAGTCGGAATTTTCCGACTGTGGGCATGGATTTTGCTGATTTGGTCTCTTTATCGTTACTTTTTTAATTTTTCTGAAGTAGTTGATGAATTTGTTGCAAAACCATTAGTATTTGTTGTCCCAATTTTTCTCTACGTATTATTTATTGAAAAACGTTCTCTTTCTTCATTAGGACTAACTTCCAAGAATTTTTTCACTAGTTTATATACAGGTATCGGTATTGGTTTTTTATTTGCATTGCAGGGGTTAGCAGCAAACTTTATTAAATATGGAGATTTTACAATTAATCCAATTCAGGCATTTAGAGAGTATGGATTTTTTCTCGTAGTTATTTCTTTAATGACCGCATTTAGTGAAGAATTACTTGGAAGAGGATTCTTATTTTCAAGATTTTTTGAAAAAAGTAATGAAAATTTAATTTATTCTTCAGTTTATTCAACAGGAATGTTTGTTCTTCTGCATGTTCCAATATTATTAACAACGTTTAAATATCAAGGAACAACATTGATCATGTTTTTTGCAACGAGTATAGCCATTGGGTTTGCAAACTCTATTTTATTTCGTTATTCCAAATCATTAGTTGCTCCAATATTGGTACATCTTTTTTGGAATATGACAGTAGCTCTCTATTTGTAATTAGTTGAAGGTGAAGATTCTAGAGTATCAAGTAATAATTTAATTTTTTCTGTTTCTCCTGTTTCAGTATACAGCTTAAGTAGTGCTTCATATGAAAAATAAAATGCTGGATTCACTTCTAAAGCTTTTAGTAAATAGTATTCCGCTGTTTGATATTGCTTTTGTTCTAAATAGAGATTGCCGAGATTATGATAGGCATTGGGTAGCGAAGGATTAAGGGTTATAACTTGATTATATTCAACTATAGCTTTCTCTAGCTCACCACGTTTGTGATATTCCATGGCTAAATTATTTCTGACTCTAAAACTGTTTGGAACGTATCGCAATGTATGAGTATACAAACGAAGCGGATCCTGCCAGTCATGTTGCCGTATCCAAGACCTAACAACCCAAATCCCAATGATACACAGTATTAAAACGTACAATAACTTTTTTATAGCTTTTTCATTCTTTTTTGTAGATATAAAAATAAACAGTAATGACAGGAGTAAACCAAAAAAGAATACTAAAGGAGTATAGAGAAAATGTTCATACATTAATCCGTTTATCAGTAATAATCCTGAAAAAGGAAGGAAAGCAACAAAAAACCCTAGAAAGAAAAAAAGACAGATTGACCAAACAGGATGGTTTTTATAACGAATAAGTAGTAAAGCGAACATAGTTGTTAAAAAGAAAAAAACGAGAAATGAAGGGAAATGCCAGAGAGAAGTTGGAATAGTTACACTAAAATCCCTATCATAGTATAAATCTTTAGGAAAAAGCAGAATAAATAGGTATTGTGGAAGTAGCGTTAAGAATACGACTATTCGTAATAGTGGTGAATATGTATATGGATGATCTCCCCAAATAGATGACATATCAATTTGTTGTATTATCTGAAAGTGATAAATTAAATAGGTTATTGTAATTAATAAAAACATACCAAGACTTCTGAATGCATCAAATATAAGGTCAGTCTTTATTGAGCTTATACTGTTAATTTTTTTTGCTCTATTAAAGAGCCAAAGAAGTAGTATTATTCCACCAAAAATAATTCCTGATTCTTTAGACAAGAGGGATACGGTATAAGCAGTCATACTAGCAAATGGCATGTTGGTTGGTGGTGTTTTTATAAAGAGAAAAAGACTTAAAAAACCAAAAAAGGTGACCAAAGGATCTGATACCCCAGACACATAACTAACCGCTTCTGTTTGCACAGGATGAATTAAGAAAATAAGGGAGATGACTAGAGCGAATATCTGATTATTACGCTTTAAATAGGATGTTGTGGTATGGTGTTTATCGGGCAGTACATAGACAAACAGTGAATGTACAAACAAATACACAGTTATTGCTGCAAGTATATGAATGATAATGCTCACAGCATGGAAAAGAAGGGGAGAGGGACCATTTATCGCATAGAGTAAGGCATAGAGAATAAATTGTATTGGTCTAAAATAATTAGAATCTTTATTGCTGCCTTCAACTGCCTGTTGGGTAAAGAATTTATCGATTTGAAAGGTTTTTACATACTTATTTTCCAGGATAAAATCTGTATCGTCCCAAAATAATGATCCAGAAAAAGAAGGAATATATGAGATCAATCCAAGTATGATAATGAGGATATAAGCGACACTTTTTTTCACAGTTATAATTCTAGCCGACTAACCATCCACCATCGATATATATAGTACTTCCTGTCATGTAACTATTTTCTTCAGAGGCTAGAAATGTAACAAGGTTAGCTATTTCCTGAGTCGTTGCAAATCGTTTTAAGGGGATACGTTTAATAATATGTTGAAAAAGCTGTGGGTTTTCCTTTATTGGTGTTGTAATGTCTGTTTCCACGTATCCAGGTGCCACTGCGTTCACCAAAATATTTTCCGAAGCTAATTCGCTTGCAAGTGCGCTTGTTAATCCAACAACTGCAGCTTTACTCGATATATAACTCGAAATTTCTTTGTCTGATGCTCCAACACCACCAGTTAACAGAGATGAGATATTAATTATCCTGCCATATCGTTGTTTTACCATTTCTTGGGCAACTTTTTGAGTTACCATAAATGCCCCCTTTACGTTCGTATCCATGACTATGTCCCAAGATTCTTCAGGAGTTTCAAGTAGTGGTGATTCTTTTACTACTCCTGCATTATTCACTAAGATATCGATGCGGCTGTGCATAGAAATCAGCAAATCAACACCTTTTTCTATTTGTTCTTTTTTTGTTACGTCAAAAGGAATAGGGATTAGTGTGAGTTGTTCTTTTTTTGCAAGAGCTGATAGTTCTTCGAGTTTTTCAATCTTACGGCTTGAAATTGCTACAATTGCACCCTGTTTTGCGAGTGTTAAGGCGATGGTGCGACCAATTCCACTTGAGGCACCAGTAACAAGGGCAATTCTACCAGTTAGGTTAAGCATACGTTATGGATTAATCGCTGATTCTATGGCGTTGGTAAGATCTTGAGCTGATCGCATGGTGATTTTCTGTCCATTCAAAAAGAATGTAGGAGTTGAATTTACGCCAAAACGGTTGCCAGCGGCAATATCTTCAGCGATCATGTCTTTAATTTCTCTGCTTTCGAGATCTTGATTAAATGTTGTTTCATCTAATTCTAATTTTTTAACAATTTCTGAGAGAGTTTGATCAGATAAGTTGGTTTGGTTAGCAAATAACTCGTCATGCATTTCCCAAAACTTACCTTGTTTTGCAGCAGCCTGAGCAGCCTTGGCTGCTTTTTCAGCGTAGGCATGTTGAGGTAAAGGATAATGTCTGTATGCTACAGTAAGAGCATCACCATATTGTGTTATCAAGCTGTCAACTAACGGTGCAAAAGCTTGACATGCTGGACATTGAAAATCAGAGAATTCTACTAAATAGGCTGAAGCAGAAGCGTTTCCTTTTATTTGAGTATGGGAAGCTATCATTTCTTCACGGGGATAGATTGTTTGATTAGCTGAGGATTGTTCTTGCCGTGAAAATAAAAATAATGCACCTACGATTAACACCACGCTAATAACAATAATGCTTAAGAACAATTTAGTTTCGCCAGTTAGTTTCATGGTTTGAATGTATGACACTTTTTTGAGATTTACAACTATTTCTTAATCTTTTTTAAAAGCGCATCAAGTTGGTTTAAGGCATCTTCTTCTGTTTCAAATTCTATTCTACCTTCTATATGAGGTGCTCCAATAAGCATTCTGCTAATACGTCGGTTTTTTTCATAGAGAAGATACACAGGAATATTTCGTTCTCTGGCGTATTCAATTTCTATACCTGTACCTGTCGAGGGTTCGCCAACATAGGCAATCATTACTTCACTTTTTTCTAATTCATAGGTATCAATTTGGAATACCCTATCAGGTAAAACATCTGGATTTTCTTCTGGGTCTGTGCCGCGTTGAAATGCCCAGTAATACTCAAATCCGTTTGCTTGAGCTACTTGTGCTAGTTTTATGTAAAACGCTTTAGTTTGATCAGGATTAGTTAAATCGGTTAATGGTCCACCAAAAAAAATTCTCATAGAATATATATTATATCTCTTTTACGAAATTTAGGAAGGTGGTATAGTGGCATAATCTCTGAGACATGCATCACATATAATGGATATAGATTCTTTTTATAATGATGAGATCTTAAAGAATAAAGGAGGTCAATATGGCTGATAAAACTTTTACAGATCAAAATTTTGATGCGGAGGTACTAAAAGCTGAAAAACCAGTACTCGTTGATTTTTGGGCAGAATGGTGTACTCCTTGTTTAGTTCAGGGGCCTATTGTTGATGAAATTGCTAAAGAACTAGAAGGAAAAGCCGTAATTGGTAAACTTAACGTTGATGAAAACATGAATACAGCTCAAACCTATGGTGTTATGTCAATTCCAACTGTTATGATTTTTAAAGGTGGACAATTGGCAAAACAATTTGTTGGAGTTCAAAGTAAAGAAACATTGATGAACGAATTAAATAAACTAATTAATTAATATATGTACGATGTTATTATTATTGGATCAGGACCAGCGGGATTAACAGCTGGAATATACTGTCAGCGACTAGGATTGCAGCCTGTAATTATTGCAGGGAGGAAATGGGGCGGTCAGCTTCAACAAACTACAGAAGTAGAAAATTGGCCAGGAACACGTTCTATTATGGGTCCTGAGTTGATGAGTAACATGAAACATCACGCAGAAGATCTGGGTGTGCCAATTATAGAAACAATGGCAGTAGATCTAACAACATCATCGCCATTTACCGTTACGCTAGAGGATGGAAAAAAAATTGAAGGGAAATCGATCATACTTGCCATGGGAGCTGATACAAAATGGTTGGAAGTGCCCAGCGAAGCACGTTTGCGAGGAAGAGGTGTATCCTCTTGCGCTCCTTGTGATGCGTTTTTCTTTAAAGGGAGACCAGTTGCCGTTGTTGGCGGAGGGGACAGTGCAATGGAAGAGGCTCAAGTTATAGCAAAAGTTTCCTCCGATGTGGTGTTAATTCATAGAAGAGATGAGTTTAAAGCTCAACAGTCAATGATTGACAAAGTTAAAGAGAATAAAAATGTAAGGTTCTTGTACAACAGTAGGGTAATAGATGTACTCGGTGATAAAGTGCTTTCTGGAATACTGATTGAGACCGATAGTATTTCTCCAAAACAAGGTGTTTCTTCGTTTGATCAGTTAGTAAATGAATTTAATGGAGAAAAGAAAAGTAACAATCAATGGATATTACCCAGAAGCGGTATATTTGTTGCCATCGGTTTAGTTCCTAATACGCAATTTTTAAAACAATTTGATTTGGATAGTCATGGATACATAAAAAGAATTGAAGAAAAAGATAAAGAGGGAAATATTCTCTATAGTATGAAAACAAAGTATAACGGTATTTTTACTGCAGGGGATATACACGATAATCGATATAAACAAGCCATTACTGCAGCTGCTTTTGGTTGTATGTCGGCACTTGATGTAGCTAAATGGTTATCTGAATAATAAACAGTATGATTAAACCCCAAAAATTCCAGGCAGTTATTTCTGAAAAAAAATGGATTGCCAAGAAAGTGATAGAAGTTCGTTTTTTGATGAAAAATCCATCTTCTATTGTATTTAACGCTGGTCAAACAGTAATGATTTATATTATGCCTGGCATCAATCGTTCCATGTCAATTGCGTCAACACCATTAAATTCACAAGAAATAACGATTTGTTGGGATGTCTCACCAATGGGACCCGGTGCACATTGGCTGTTGGATCACAAAGTTGGAGATCCGGTAGAATTTATGGCACCGTTAGGTGTTTTTACGTATGATGAAGAACATAAACGCACATCCATTTTTATGGCTACAGGCACAGGGATTGCACCATTCCGGTCATTTTTAGACACGTATTTAGCACAGGGAAAATTAGGTGAAACACATTTATATTGGGGATTGCGACATGAGGATGATATCTTTTGGAAAGACATATTTGAGTCGTATCAGCAGTCTTATGAGCAGTTTAAATTTACGCTTTCACTGTCTCAGCCAAGTACGGCATGGCAGGGACTTAAAGGACGTATTACGGAGCATGTATTTAAAGAACCAGTGAATAAAGATGCTGATTATTATCTCTGTGGCAGTGGAGCTATGGTTGAAGAGACATATACAACATTGACTCAAGCTGGTGTTGCGACAGACCATATTAAAAGGGAGTTGTTTTTTAATTAATATGTATTGCGTATTTAACGGTAGACTAATGCCTGTAAATGAAGCTTCTTTATCAATTACTGATTTAGGAGTACTGAGAGGATATGGATTTTTTGATTATCTGCGTACATATAACGGAATCCCTTTTTTATTGGACGAACATCTCGATAGACTTGAGCGCACATCTTCAATTTTGAATCTTGAAATACCATATAGTAGAAATCAAATAATTCAATGGATCAATGAATTGCTTGAAAAGAACGGATTTCAAGAATCTCATATCAAGATTGTTGTAACGGGTGGTCCAAGTAGCGATGGAATGACCGTTGAGTCTCCAACTTTTTATATATTGATTACCCCAGTAACTCCAAATCCTTCCTCTTTGTATACAGACGGCATTACGGTGTTGATGCATGAGTATTTACGACCCTTTCCCGAAGCTAAGAGTCTGAATTATCTTACCTCTCTGTCTCTCTGGAAAAAAAGAAAAGAAATGAATGCATATGAAGTATTGTATACCCATAATGGAAATGTGCTAGAAGCATCAACAAGTAATGTTTTTTTGTTTAAAAATTCTGTACTTATAACACCGAAAGATACTATTTTGGCAGGAATAACGCGTGATGTTGTTTTGCGAATTGCAAATGATGTGCATACCGTTGAAGTTAGGGATGTAACAATCGATGAATTATTACATGCTGATGAAGTGTTCATAACTGCATCAAATAAAGAAGTTATGCCTGTTGTGAAAATAGAGAATCAGACTATTGGGAACGGTATTCCAGGTCAACAGACATTATATTTACTAGATTTATACAGGAAAGCAATTGAGGAATATAGCAAGAACCATGCTTCGATTGATTGAGTTGTACTTCAATATCACGTATAATCACTACTATTCTTTACAGAAAGGCGGAAAGTAATTAAATGGCACCAACCAAAAAAAATAAAAAACAACCTAAACCACAAGAAATGGAGGCTACTCCAGTAAAAAAGTTTGAGGGTGAACCAACGACTATGGATGAGTTACTCTCTCAAACTGGATACACCCTTAAAGGATTTAAAAAAGGAGATACTGTTGAAGGGACTATTACCCGGGTTTCTGCTCGTGAAGTATTAATTGATGTAGGCGGTAAAGCAGAAGGCGTTGTAATTGACCGGGAGCTTGAAGTATATAAAGAATTATTACTCGCATTATCGCTGGGTGATAAAGTCATAGCACAGGTGATTGTTCCTGAGAATGATAGAGGACAGGCAGTATTATCACTTCGAAAGTTTATTACTGAAAGACGTTGGAATCTATTAACAGAGCAACATAAGAATAACGAATCTGTAGAAGTTATTATTCGCGAACCAGTGCGTGGTGGATTATTGGTAGAATATGGGGGAATTCGCGGATATATTCCTAATTCACAGCTAGAAAGTGGCTTCCAAAAACAACTTGACAAGATGAATGGAAGAAAAATTCAAGTAAAGATCATGGAAGTAGATAAGGAAGGGAATCGTTTGGTCTTCTCTCACCGGGCAGTTGCTGAAGCAGAAGCATTTGCCAAGCAAAAAGACTTATTGGAAGTACTCGAAGAAGGTGAAACCATTCAAGTTACGATAACAACAGTTGTTCCTTTTGGAGCATTTGCTAAATTTAAAGTTACCAAAGATGACAAAGAACATGAAATAGAAGGACTCATACATATTTCGGAAATTGCTTGGGAAAAAGTAGAAGATGCTTCTCAATATGTTAAGTCTGGTGATTCAATCAAGGTGAAAATTATTGGATTAGAGAAAGAAAGTGGGAAAGTAAATCTTTCTATTAAACAATTATTACCAGATCCATGGGAGCATGTACTTGATATGTTTGAAAAAGACAGTCAGGTAGGTGGTACGGTTTCTCGTGTCACACCAATTGGTATTTTTGTTACCTTAAGTCCTGGAGTCGAGGGATTAATTCATGTCAGTAAATTATCTCCTGGTGATGAGTATAAAGAAGGAGATGAAGTGAATTGTTTAGTTGAGAATGTAGAGCCTGAAAAGCGGAAAATTAGTCTGTCTATTGCCTTAACAGAGAAGCCAATCATGTACCGTTAACGATGGCTGTGAAACTTAAGTCTTTTTATATTTGTCAGCAATGTAGTCATGAAACTCCCCAGTGGTTAGGGAAGTGTCCTAATTGTGGGAGTTGGAATAGTCTGGTTGAAACGGTAAAAGACATTGGCAAGAAGAAAGGCGCTGAAGCTGTACGTAAAGAAGGAGCAATCCCACAAATACTGTCACAAGTTAGCCATATAGAAACAAAAAGACTTGTTACCAATATTGAGGAGTTTGATCGTGTAATGGGAGGCGGAATTGTTCCGGGGAGTGTTACATTATTAGCTGGAGATCCAGGTATAGGTAAGTCCACATTACTTCTTCATATAGTTTCAAAGATTGGTGGAATGTATATTGCTGGTGAAGAATCGGCAGAGCAAGTTAAGCTAAGAGCATCACGATTAGGTATAAAAGGTGATAATATTATTATTCTTCCAGAAACAAATGTTGAAGCAATAGTAGAAGCACTATCTGTTATTCAAACGAAAACAACTGATAACACGAATAAGCAAATGCCTCTTGTTATTGTTGATTCTATCCAAACATTAACCTCATCAGATTTAGAAGGTATGGCAGGTTCTGTCGGTCAAATACGATACACTGCCGAGAAATTAGTGGTATTTGCAAAAACGCATCATATTCCAATGATTTTGATTGGCCATGTTACCAAAGAAGGCACGATTGCTGGTCCGAAAGTCCTTGAACATATGGTCGATACCGTATTGTATGTAGAAGGGGAACGGTTTGCGAGTGCACGTATACTTCGAACGCTTAAAAATAGATTTGGAGCTATTGAAGAAGTTGGATTGTTTGATATGCAAGAACAAGGGTTAAAGGAAATAACGAATCCATCTGCATTGTTCCTTCAAGATAGAGTTGAACATGTTTCAGGATCAGTTGTCAGCGTTACGATGGAAGGGACAAGACCTCTCTTAATTGAGATTCAAGGACTTGTAGTACCTAGTCAACTTGCAATTCCCAGAAGAGTTGCAAATGGATTCGACTATAATCGATTACAGTTGTTAATGGCGATAGTACAAAAAAGGCTTAATCTACCTATCGGCACGTTTGATATGTTTGTAAATGTAAGTGGTGGGTTAAAGGTAGAAGAACCTGCCGTGGATTTAGCAGTCTGCTTGGCAATAATATCGTCTTTTAAAAATAAAGCGTTAGACCCCAAAACAGCAGTATTTGGTGAAGTAGGATTATTAGGAGAATTACGCGCTACTGTAGGGGAGGAAAGGCGGATAAAAGAAGCAAAAAGATTAGGTTTTTCTCATATTATTAGTCCCAAAACAGCTAAAACATTAAAGGAAGCAACAAAGTGGTTATTATGACAGGATAAGTAGCGTGAGTGTGCTACAATGAAACCATGAAGTTATATATTCCGGGTAAAAAACGTTCAAAACCCGAAATTGAAAAAAAAGGTAGTAAGGAAAACCGAAAAGATAAAAAACAGGAACAAATAACAGCGTTGGTTAAAAAACCACCAGAAAAATCTGCTGAAAAAACAGAAGGCTTTGTGCGACCCAACCCGGCAGAATTTGCTGCACTCGTTGCCAGAGAAATTGTAAAAAATTTGACTTCACTTAGGGTTATACGACCTTTTTCTAAAGATGTAGCGATTGAAGGGCTTTCAGATATTCCCGTCCCTGAAGGATTAAACTTAATGCTCGTTGATACAAGTGTTTTAATTGACGGGCGTATCCTCGCAGTTATTCAGAGTGGTTTTATGGCAGGTACATTACTCGTACCACAGTTTGTGTTAGGTGAATTGCAGCATATTGCAGATTCCAGTGATAGTTTACGCAGAGCAAAAGGAAGACGGGGTTTAGATATTGTTCAAAAAATGACAGTTCAAAAAAACAATACACTAGTAGCTACCAAGATTATTAAGGATGATATTGAACAGGTGAAAGAAGTAGATCATAAGCTTGCTGCACTCGCTAAACAGTGGAAGACTAAATTAATTACTGTAGACTATAACCTTGCCCAATTAGCTCGTGCTCAAGGAGTTCCTGTGTTAAATCTGCACGATTTAGCACAGGCTATTAAATTAGCTATACTTCCTGGTGAAGAACTGACAATAAAAATTACACATGAAGGTAAAGAAAGAGAACAGGGTGTAGGGTATCTTTCAGACGGAACGATGGTTGTTGTTGATCAGGCAAAAGATAAAGTAGGTATAGAAGTTGTAATTATTGTTTCTCGAATTGTAAACACTCCAGCAGGGCAGTTATTCTTCGCACGACTTAAGTAAAGGGAACGCTAACATCTTCTTTATAGTTATCAATAAGTTATCCACAAAAATGTATTGGATTTATTTATATTGATTTAGCAGTCTATTTTTTAAAGAAAATACTATGAGATTTGCATTTTTGACAACATAAATTTATATGGGTTATTGACTTACATGCAGGAGAGTGGTTGAATAAAACTATGACTGTTCAATCGAAACATAAATTGTCTAAGCTTATACAATGGCTTCTAACTGGAGAAATTCAGGAAAGTAATATAAACCCTACAGATTCTGAAAATTACGAATTTAGAAGGCTTATGCGAGATCAGCTAAAGCAATTAAAAGATAAAGGAGTACCAATTAGAATTATGACTCTCTAATTGACTACAAAAAAAGCATCACTACCGCTAGCAATTGAGAGCGCCACGAGTAGTAATGCCTTTTGACCGTACTAAAATCTTTGAGCAGGAAATCAGTACTTGTGTAGCTACACTACACAAAAGTAAATGATTCGTCAAATTTTTTTTTGAAGCAAAAAAATCAATTTAGTTTGATCTAATAGGTAAATCATATATCTACTTCTGTCGGATTGACTTTTATTTTCCTTGGAACTACAATTATTACTTAGTCAGGCTGTCTTTAAAGTATTGAGTATTGAGCGTATACAGAGATAACCTTGATGGGTACATTTAATATTCAAATAAAATCTATATTGTATGGGGGATAGTATGTTGGGCAGGCGTGCTATCTCCCATAGAGTGTAGATTACAGATCTTCTACGATTACTTCGGAAGCTTTAATTCCTAACTCAACAGCATAGTTTGTTCCTCTATCCCAAGGATATATTGAATCCATATTAGCAATATATATTCCCTTAACAGGGGTTTTTAGGGGAGGTGCTTTGGTTGAATATTGTTGTGTATGAACCGGCTGTGCAAATGGTGCTTTAAATAGATATGAATTAATAATAGATGTAGGATTAAATCCAGAGTTTATGCGTTTTATATAGGGATAAAAATGTTTCCAGAGTTTTTCTTTTGAATATGAAAGATACGGGTGTGATGGCGGAAGGTAATTTCCAATATACGTAATATGGTGATTAGCATAGTGTTTCTTATCCATGTAGTTGGTATGGGATACAACCGCTAAAAAAGGAAATGATCTATCAGTAATGTTTAGCCAATATACCTTGTCCAAAAGTGGTTGTTTGCTTTCTATGATTAATACCTGTGCATGCAAATGAGGGATAGTAAGTGGTTTTTTGAAATAAGACTGAGGTATGAACGGCACTATACGTTGTGCAATAGGAGTGGGAGTCGTAAGCAGCACACAGTTTGTGGTTAATGATTTAGATTGATTGAAGTGAACTGTAAAGGTTGGCATATCAGCATTTGTACTTTTTTGAGGAGTTATCTCTTTTACTGTGGTGTCAGTAAGAATAGTCCCGCCAGCCTGGTGTATATGGGTATGCAAACGATCAACAAGGGTTTGAAAACCACCTTCAATATAGGCTAATGAAGGTGTTCTTTTTTTTATACGCGACCATAACCAGGAGGCGGTAATATCTGATGCGTAGGTTCCAAATTTACCTGTCATTAATGGTTCCCAAATAACCTTCCATCCAGCCATTCCTCCAATTGATTGTGCAAGCGATTTTGCCGTTACCTGTTCGAGCGGTTTCCAGAAAGGATTACTTTTCATGAGTGCGATGAATAATCCTGTTCGTATTCGATCGAGAGGTGATAGAGCAGGAAACTGGAGGAGTGAGGATGCAGAATCCAATTGATACATCTGATTGTTCCACAACGTAGCTGTTATTGGTCTCTTAATTATTAGTTTGTTATCTAACTCAAGCGTATGGATTAAGGCAAGTATTGCAGTATCATTGGTAAAAAGATGATGATATGCAGATTCTAAATGCCATGCCCATTGTTTATGTTTAAATCCCTGAGCTAAGCCTCCTAAAAAAGATTCTTTCTCAAGAAGCGTTATCGTATGACCCTTGTTTATTAAAGTATACGCTGCGGTTAATCCCGTAAATCCGCCTCCAATAATTGTGATATGCATGTTGATGAGTATACGTCACAGATAGAGAAAAAATCGAGTAGAAATATTGATGAAATGTCATTATTGGAACTTTTTTAATGAGAAAGAGCTATACTCATGATATGATTCGTCAAAAGGGAAGTCATGAAACGCAATGTCTATCAATTTATTGAAGTGGCCAGACCCTGGTTGTGGGTTAAGAATTTAGGACTTCTGTTACCAGTTTTTTTAGCGGGGAGATTATTTGATCCTTCAATTTTGCCAGTAGTGTTATTAGGTATTCTTGCTTTTTGTTTATTGTCTTCTTCAAATTATATTTTGAATGACATCCTTGATGCTGCTAAAGATAAAACACATCCTATAAAGAGACATAGACCTATAGCTAGTAATAGTATTACGGTTGAACAGGCAATTGCATTAGCATCATTGTTTGGATTTTTAGGTTTACTGATTGCTTTTTTTATAAATCAGACATTTTTTGTGCTTGCAACTGTATTTGTACTTATACATCATTTATCCTATTTCTTTTTTCGTAAGATGTCTGTTATTGATGTACTCGCTATTGGGAGTGGGTATTTACTCCGAGTTATGGCGGGGGAACAAGCTGCAGGTATAACAATGTCTGTCTGGTTATTTCTTGCTGTATTATCAGGTTCACTGTTGATGGCAATTGGAAAACGTAGACATGAATTTACGCAAGTACGGGAAATTTCCAAGGTTAATAAAGATTTTCATCAAGATGACTTTATTTACTCAGAAAAGATATTAGATTCTTATGTGGCAGTTTTTGCAAGTTCGACATTTATTGCATATTCGTATTTTACGTTTTTGATTGGTCCAACAATGGAAGGAATTTTTTTTAAAGGATATGCTGATTACATATTTCAACTTATAGGAAGAAAATGGATGATGATTACTGTGCCTTTTGTGCTATATGCTATTATGAGATACTTGCAGATTGTTTATTCAGGAAAAGGATTACTTTCTAAGGTCATATCAAATGACTATCCATTATTTATAGCGGGTATACTTTGGACTCTATCAGTATTAATTGTTGTATATGGTATAGGAGGATAATGGCAAAAAAAATTATACAAGTCGGCATAGATTTTGACGGTGTGTTAGCGTATAACCCATTTCGTGTTGTAAGAGCTCCAATAACGTATGTAAAGCGAAATATCTTAGGTGAGAATAAAACACGTTTTTATGTGCCGAAGACTCCTTTAGAGCGCATTGTCTGGGCAGTACTTCATGAATCCAGTGTTTTTCCTGCTCAGGGGGTAGACTTATTAAGAACGTTAGTAAAAGAAAAAAAAATTGAGGCGCATCTGGTAACGGCACGCTATAGTTTCTTACAACCACAGCTTTATACCTGGATTAACAAACACAATATTGAAAACTTATTTTCTTCAATAACAATAAATGAGAAAGATCAACAGCCCCATATATATAAGTCTAATATCGTAAAAGTAAAAAAGTTTGATTACTTTATAGAAGACAATTTAGATATTGTTAATCATATGGCTAAACTTCATCCTACAAATGTGTTATGGATATATAACGTCATTGATAGAGGGTATCCATATCCGTATAAATTTCCTTATTTGCAGAAAGCATTGGAGTATATCGCTTCATGAATATAGTTATTGCATTAACATATTATACTCCGCACTGGACAGGACTTACGGAACATGCAAGGAGATTAGCAAAGGGGTTACTATCTAAAGGACATACAGTTACGGTAGTTTGTACTCAACATAAAAAAGAGCTACCAGTGTTTGAGGTTATGGATGGTGTAAACGTCATAAGGACACCTATTGTTGGCCGATTATCAAGAAGCGTTGTTTCATTCGCGTTTATACCAACAGTAGCGTATTATGCAAAAAAAGCTGATATTGTGCTACTGTATACTCCACTTGCAGAGATACTTCCATTATCTGTTGTATTGCGTTTTTTGCAATTAAACATAATCATTGTTCATAACGGCGACCTATTACTACCGAAGGGAATATTAAACAGAGTCATAGAGTCTTTTTTTACTCTTTCAATGCGAATAAGTGGGATAATGGTTCAGGGAATTATTAGTTATTCAGATGACTATACTCATCACTCACGTTTTCTAAAACTTTTCAAAAGTAAAACAGTATCAATTCTGCCTTTATTTCCGGCATTACAACATGCTCCTTCAAAAAACATAGATTATCCTGTAAAAGCTGGTCCTATTGTAGGGTTTGCCGGCAGGTTTGTTGAAGAAAAAGGTTTTGATGTATTGTTGGACGCAATCCCTATAGTTGCAAACACATACCCAGACGTTCTCTTTATGTTTGCAGGAGAAAAACATATTGAGTACGAAGCCTTTTATGAAACCAATAGAAGTAAGATAGAGAATCTGAAAAACTATTTACTTTTACTTGGTTTGTTAAGTCAGGAAGAAATGCAATCATTTTATAACGCTTTAGATGTATTCGTGCTGCCTTCCAGAAGTGATTGTTTGGCCTTTGTTCAGGTTGAAGCGTTGTTATCAGACGTGCCTGTTGTAGCTACAGATATTCCAGGAGCGAGAATTGCTGTTCAAAAAACAGGAATGGGATTATTAGTACAAGCTGAACATGCTGCAGACTTAGCCCAGGGTATTATCAAGGTATATAAAAGTAGATATCCATCGAAGAAAGTAAAAAAATCGGCTCAAAAAGTATTTGACTATGCTAAAACATTAGATGAATATAACACCTATCTTATGACTATGGCACGAAAGAACATATGAATGTATATCGTAAAAGAAGTAATGCATTCTTATCCAAAGAACTTGATCCTGCTTTTGCTAGGAGGGCATCAATTATTGCACGTAATTTAGAATTAATCAAAAACGGACATCTATTAGAAATAGGATGTGGAAGAGGGTATTATGAAGGGTTTTTGTCCTATGTTTATCCTTCTTTGCGCATTACAGCGATTGATCAAAACACTACATATCTTACTACTGCCAAACAATACACGCAATCTAAGCGGGTAACATTTGAAGTAGGTGATGCACTTCATTTGAAGTATAAACGGAACAGTTTTAATGGCATTCTTGCCAGTGAAGTACTAGAACATCTTTCTGATGATGCGAAAGCCTTGGAAGAAATGTATAGGGTTGTAAAGCCTGGTGGAATTGTAATGATTACAGTTCCCAATGCATCATATCCTTTATTGTGGGACCCTCTCAATTATGTGCTTGAACGATTTGCAGGTAGTCATATACCAAAAGATATTTGGTGGTTGGCTGGTATTTGGGCTGATCATGTTAGGCTTTATACAAAACAGCAATTAGTAACAGTTTGTCAACGTGCAGGGTTTACCATTGAATCCATATATTTTTCTACGCATTACTGTATTCCTTTTTCTCATTTTCTTTTATATGGAATAGGAAAGAATATTGTAGAATCTGGATTATTGCCAGATTTTTATCGATTTAATCAACTGGCAAAGCCTTCATCTTTTTTTAGATTGGTTAAATCTATGCTGTATCTTCGAGATCATTTAAATAACGATTCTCAGTCAGAATACCAATCTACTGTAAATATTATTTTGAAATTACGAAAAGCTTATTGGTTTAATAGGACGTAGGGAGGGTTGTATTCTGGAGTCTTTTTAAAAATAGTAACTTTTGGATGATCGTACACTGTAAAACTTTCTTCTGCATAATCATCAATAATTACGATTCCTTTTGAGCAGTGGTTATCTAGTATTTCTTTAAACGCAGAATTATCAGGGGTTATGTGTTTGTGAAGTAAAGTATCAACGCTACCATAAGAAAAAAACGGAACAGATATACAACCAGTAATAAAAGGTAAGTGTATTGTTGGACGAGAGACAAATTGCGCTACAGGTTCAAATCCCAATTGATTAGAAAAAAGTAAATAATAAAAAACTGCTGTTTGCGGAAATTTATTAGTTGCTGATGTAATTGATCCATACACTCTGTTACTCGAGATGATAAGATACTCTATCCTATTGAGCTTTTGTATGATTGTTTCCCATTTCTGAGAATCTTCTGGCGCAAAAAGTTCCAGTTCTTCTGTTTGATATTGCGCGTTGGCGCCAACATGTTCTAGATTTAGTGGAAGTCCATCATCCCAGTGTTCACTACTTAAGACTGAATTGTTGGGTATAGTATTGTATATCCACGTAGATGCCTGTACACGAGTATGCGGTTGAGTATATATTGACATATACGCAATCGGCCAACTACTAGCACTTAGTAGCAAAAATCCCATGATAATGTTTATGATTTTTTTAGGTTTAGTAGATAATAGATGTCCAATAGCAATACCACATAAAATAGAAAGAGAAGGTAGTATAGGCCAGAAGTATCGTAACGGCATGACATATTGAATACTTTGATACGCAAAAAAAGTGAATACTGCACTAAACGGTATTAGTAGAATGACTGGTGGATAGAGTTCTTGTATAGTATGTGTTTTTAACAGGTGTACTGTAACATTGTGTGATTTATACCTGAAGTGTTTTATATGCTGTGCTATTTTTTTAATAGCAAGAAGTAAAGAAATACCACTAATAATTGTTATCGGAATGCCTACTCCCCAAAATACTAATTGAAAAAGAGGAAAGATAATGGAAGTAGTATTAATCCATTGTACTCCAGGGGGAAACCAGGCATCGGGGGTATTAAAACTTTGTAATTCTTTTAAGTTATTAAGTACTTTTGGATTAATCTTATATAAAGATTCAGCAGTAAATAAATATGGGTGGAAAAATCTAAAAAGACAAAAAAAGAAAAAACAAAAAAATAATATAAAATTAAATAATTGAATACTTTTATTTGTGTTATTTCCAAAAGAAATATGAAAGAATAAATATAATATGAGAGTTGATCCTATAGGTGCAGCAGATATTTTTGCTGCTAAGGCTAGGGCTAAACAACAACCTGCTAGTATTCCAGTTTTCCAAGATGGATTAAACGTTAAAAAATAGAGTAATGCAGTTATGCTTACGATCACGTAAGGATCAACAGTTGCAAAATGAGCCAATTGTATTGGAAGAACGAGTATTGAATATATAAACATGGCAAATAAACCGGAGAGAATAGGGAATAGGTTGTTATGATAAGAAATACGATTAACTATACGTTTAGTTGTAAAGAATACTAATAGAACAGTTAGGGTGTCTATACTTGCACTGAGAAACCTTCCAATTTCATGAATGTTTCCATACACTTGTCTATCCGTTAGTTGTGCAAATGCTTTAATTACAAGTAGAGGCCATGTTCCATAAACAAAAAAATTAAATCCAATAGTATGAGGGTTAAGTGGAGAAGAATTGGTATCAAGATATTCTTGTAGAGAAGAAGGCCATTTCATTGAAGTAATAACCATTGTAAGAAAACGTTCATCTGGATGAAGATAATTCCCCTGGTCCCAATTTAATCCGGTGAAACGGAAAGTTATTGCAATTATAAGAATTACAATAAACGTAAATTTAGCTAAATGATGATGTATTTTGTTTACTTGCATAGAGAACTAACAGAATAGATTGTAATACCTGATTCTGAGTTAGAATACATCTGACTGAATTGGTTTTTCCATAATGGGCTTATTGGTTTTAGAAATTCTTCTGGAGAATTATTCACTTCTACATACGATATGTGCTCCTGATTAAGTAATTGGCATACTTCTATCTTATCTTCTGATTGAAAAATTTCTTTCACAAGTGATTCTCTCTTATATGTGTCATAACCCGCTGACCAGGTAAAAAATGCATATCCATTATATATTTTTCTGCCCGCAGTAGAGGCAGGGTGATAAAACCAAGTGCTATTTAAGATGATTGCATCTTTAGGAATTGTATCTCGTATAAAAGTAGCGTCTTTGTTTTTGGGAATATCAGTTAATGAGATTGTGTAATCATTTTTTATGGCAAAAAAGTCAATGAGCCCCGAGAGCGTTAGAATGATAAATAAAAGCGGTATTGTTACAAGGAATAATCGTAATGTTTTCTGTTTTGTGAACCATTCGGTTGCCAACACTAGGGCATATGACGAGTAAAGTGAGATGCATATTGTAAATAAGTTAATAAATTTATGATTATTGATCATATCTGTAGAAAATCTATATATATTAGGGAGTAAAAAAATAACAAGAACAGGCAGTGCTAGCCATCGTATACGTTTCGGAGCAAGAATCATGCCTATTGGGAATAGTAAGATATGAAGACCCAGATTATGCATCCAGAATTCAAGGAATGTTTTTATAGCAAGAGGTTTTTCTGACAAATAACCCGGTTCAAATACGGGGGTTCCACCTGTTTGAGCAATGGTATAAAAAAGTACTATCCATGGTATGGAAATGAAAAATCCTATGATTAAAGATACTCTACTAGGTGGATGAAAGAGAAAAAATCCAATTGCAAAAATAACGGCTGGAACTAATGCTGCTTGATTTAAAAATAGTAGGAGAGAGAATAACAATCCTATACATACAGAAACAGGTATTAATGAAGTGACAACCGGAAAGATTTTTTCAATATAGTTTGACGTGTGTTTTTTTCGCTGCAATGATAATAGAAGAATAATAATTGCCATCACCAAGGCGAATGATGCTGCTAAATGGCGTTGATTAGTATAGACATTTAAATTAGTAAATGCAGTTACGAGACTATGATCCCAAGGTCCAAAAGACGGAAAATCTTTAACTGAAGGAATATTTTTTATTGCCCCCAAAATAGTGTCATGCTTATTGAAATAGTTAATAAAAGAAAGTGATCCATTAAAGAAAAAAAATACTATCGTTAATACACCTACACTTCTTCGCTGGAACAAAAGAACGGCAAGTTTATAGAGTAAAACGAGTAAAAGAAATAATCCAAGTGCGCTTGGGATATTTAATGCGTAATCAATGCGAACTCCAATTTTTTCTAATAAACCCACAATACTATAAAAAAGAAAATGATATTTTATTTTTTCTCCAGGGAAGAGGGGATATTCTGGTGGCCAGTTTGATCCCAGAGAAAACGAACGTATCAAAGGAATATGTGCACCAAAGTCACTCCATACTTTGGAACCTAATACCATTTCATTTTCGCTTACGTTGTATCTAAGTGTGTGAAACATTAACCATAAACAACAAACAAATAGTAACGAGAAAAAGCCAAGTTCAAGTATCGTTAATAACCGATGATTACTAAAATGAAGACGCATGTGATGTATTGTATCTGTAGATTCGGTTGTAAAACTACTCCACAATTATAGCTATAATAAGTAAATTATATCTTATTGTCTCTCTAAATATGGAACAGTAAGGTAGTAAAGTGTATGTTTAATCAAGTATTCATTCATGACCTCCCGTTTATTGTTACCTGGTGGGCAGTACTTTTTTTGATTGGAACAGCTGCTTTTCCTTTAACTCGACGGTTATTCTCTTCCTGGTGGGATCAGGGATATATCTTAAGCAAGTCTGTGGGATTAGCAGGAGTTTCCTGGATTGTTTGGCAGCTCGGGAGTTATAAAATTGTTCCTTTTTCACTGATTTCGATACTATTTTCGATAATTTTATTATTTTGTATAGGAATACTCATCACTATTTCGCTGAAAAAGCCCATGAATATTCAATGGAATAAGATTTTTTTCTTGGAGTTACTATTTTTTTGTGCGTTTATTTCCTGGTCTTTTGTAAAAGGTCACGAAGCAGATATCCGTAGTCTTGAAAAATTTATGGATTATGGATTTTCTAGAACAATTCAACAATCCGATTATTTTCCACCTCCTGATATGTGGTATGCAGGCGGAACAATTAATTACTATTACTTTGGTCACTTAACCCAGGCGGTATTATCAACACTATCAGGAATTCATTTAAGCTATGGCTATAACTTAATGTTGGCTACACTTTTTGCATTCTGTTTTTCTATGAGTTTTGGAATTGGTGTACAGCTTTACCTAACGTATATACAGAATGCTAAGAAACAATTTTCGAAAAAACATTTATTTTTTGCTTTATGTACAGGAATCCTTGCGGCATATCTGGTTAGCTTATCTGGAAACATGCAAACAATATATGCATTTACTCAAGGGTATACAGGGGATAATCCACCACCGTTCTGGACTGTTTTTTGGAAACCAGACGAGTTTTTATCAAATGTATCTCAAGGGTTAAATACCTACTGGTATGCTAACGCGACTCGATTTATTCCTTTTACCATACATGAATTTCCAAGTTATTCTTTTGTAGTATCTGATAATCATGGGCATGTTTTTAATATACCATTTACTTTATTAGCCTTAGCATCGCTTTTTACCATATTTGTGATACGGCAACAGCAGCGTGATCGTGCATACAATATAGATATTCGAAGTGTATTTAAACCGGATACATTCAAGAATTCTATTGGATTGGTATTAAAAGATTTACTTCCTTTTATATTATTTGGGTTATTATGTGGTGTTCTGCTTATGACAAATGCTCTTGATGGTCCTATTTATTTGGGTATTTTTTTCGTTTTACTCCTGTTTCAATACTCTCGGTATGAAGTGTTAAGCCTTTATTGGTTAGTCGAGAAGGGTATTACATTCTTGGCTGTGATAGGAGGATTTATTATTTCGGCATTTCCTTTCTTAATTAATTTTACCTCTTTTGCTTCTGGATTAGCGTTAAATTGTCCTCCTGCATTGTTAGCTAATAGTCAGATTGGTCCATTTCTTTTTGAAACAGTAGATAAATGTCAAAAATCTCCATTATGGATGATGTGGCTATTATGGGGATTTTTCTGGTTTATGGGGATAGTGTTATTACTGCGGCAAGTAAGATTTATTCGATTAAGATTTATTCCCTTGTCTATAAAAACTACGAAGACAGAATCATTTCTTACTTTGCTCTTCTTCTTATCGTTAGGGTTAATATTTTTTGCAGAATTCTTTTATTTTAAAGATATTTATCCTGCTCATTTCAGGAGTAATACAATGTTTAAGCTGGGTTATCAAGCATTTATTATCTGCTCTATACTTGCAGCGTTTGTGACCATTCAGGTATTTGTACAACAGACTCAAACAAGACTACAGAAATTTATTAAATTAGTTTGTATAGTACTCATTGTTCCTCAACTACTGCTTGTAAGTGTGTATCCTTTATTTTCTGTTAAATCATATTTTGGAAATTTAGAACAATATAAAGGGTTAAATGGTTTGGGGTGGTTTTCTAGAGATTTTCCTGATGACTATAAGGCAATGAGATGGTTGGAAGATCATGTTGATCCTAAAAACGATCAATCATCACATCAATGGCTTCGTGAGCTAGCAGTTGCAGATATGCATGTGCATGATAATTTTTTTACGTCTCATATATCTCATATACCAACAATATTGGAAGCTGATGGAGATAGTTATACCGATTATAATAGAATGTCTGTTTTTACCGGATTGCCAACTATTATTGGATGGGGGGTTCATGAATGGCTCTGGAGAGGAAGTTATGATATTGTGGCACCTCGTAAAGAAGAAGTGAGAGAATTGTATGAAACCGGTAGTATTACCAGAATGAAAGAACTTATTGAAAAGTATAATATTCAGTATGTTGTTGTTGGTGCGTTAGAGCGTCAAAAATTTGTCGCTATGCCTGAATATAGATTTTTGTCTGTAGGAAAATTGGTCTATCAATCTGGTTTAACGGAAATATATGCCCTTGACAAAATGAGAGAGTAGTGTTGTAATAGGGAAAACTCCGAACGCTGATTGTATACTTTCACGTTCTTACTCTCAAACATTATAATAAATAGCCCAACATGAAGATATATAACCAACACCGCCCGCTTTTTTATGGCATTTAAAGCAACACGCAAACCAACCGTTAAACGTTCCTCAACCACAAAATCTGCAAAAGAAGAAGTTGTTGAGTCTCCTGTTGTATCTGTAACTCCGTCTATCGATGATTTTATAGGGGCTCAAAAGTCACAAGAACCAGTTGAACAACCAAGTGTTTCCGAGCCTCCTGTAGAGACATTTATTAAATCACAACCAGATGTACAGGTCAGGCCTCAAGAATCTCGCTATGAACGACAAGATCGTCCAGATCAGTCTTTCCATGACCAACATCGCTATCAAGGTGGATATCAAGGGAATACCGGTGGAGGATATGGTGGTTATCGCGGGCGATTTGGAGGATACCGCAGGCCACCTATGAGACGAGATTTTGGTCCATCTGAAAATGGTATGCAGGATATTAATGTACCAACAGAAACAGTTAAGGGTTTGCTTGATATTATGCCTGAAGGGCATGGGTTTTTGAGACCAAAATTTACACCTAGCGATCGAGATGTATATATTTCTCAATCTCAAATAAGAAGATTTTTATTGCGTAATGGTGATATGGTACAGGGACAGGCACGAATGCCTAAGGAAAATGAACGATATTGGGGATTATTAAAAGTAGAGACTATTAATGAAAATGCAGCAGAACTTATGCAGAATAGACCTCGATTTGATGATCTTACAGCGATTTATCCTAATAAATTATTAAAATTGGAGACGGGAACTATACCTTTATCAACCAGAATCATTGATTTAGTTGCACCTATTGGATTTGGACAACGAGGAATGATTGTATCTCCTCCAAAGGCAGGAAAAACAACTATTATAAAAGAATTAGCAACAGGAATTTCTGAAAATTTTCCTGATGTTCATCTAATGGCTGCATTAATTGGTGAAAGACCAGAAGAGGTAACAGATATTTCCAGAAGTGTTAAAGGGGAAGTATTGTCCAGTAATTTTGACGAGTCACCTCAAGAACAAACAAGAATAGCTGAGGTAGCACTTGACAGAGCGAAGCGTTTAGTAGAAATGGGTAAGGATGTTGTTATTTTGCTTGATTCTATTACCCGACTGGCTCGAGCGTATAATTTGGTTGTTAATCCATCTGGAAGAACGTTATCTGGGGGATTTGATCCAGCCGCATTGTATCCCGCCAAGAAATTTTTAGGAGCGGCACGTTGTGTTGAAGCTCCACCTGGTCCTGATGGTCAGCCTACGAAAGGTGGATCATTAACAGTTATTGGAACTGCACTTGTAGATACGGGTAGTCGTATGGATGATCTTATCTATGAAGAATTTAAAGGGACTGGCAACATGGAATTACATTTGTCACGAAGTCTTCAAGAGCGACGAATTTTTCCAGCTATAGATGTAGCTAAATCTGGAACACGTCATGACGAAATTTTATTAGGTGCAGATAATATGCAAAAAGTAACAACGTTACGACATATGTTGTCTCTTCTTTCAGAAGAAGAGCGGACAATGATGTTAATTGAAAGACTTAAAAAATCAGAAAATAATCAAGAATTTTTGAATAGCTTAAGTGTTGGGGTATAACATCCCTTCAGATTTGCTTCAAAATCTTTTTTTTGTTAACCTTAAACATCATGGCTCGATTCCGCGCCATAGCCTCTACGTTTGATGAAATATCCCGCTGGCGCAAGGGATGGTTTAATTACATCGAACGACACGTCACCACAAGTGCTAAATCTTTTGAACAGCATAAAGACATGGTGGTGGATATCCTCATGGCTAGACGTGGGATGTATCAACGTCCCTTTATGCATTTTTCTGTTGGAGTATTGTTTGTTGCGGGTATCGTATCTGGTCCCATATTAGCAGATACATATCCTGGTAGAAATAATAGTCAGGTTTTAGATTCATTTGTTCCTCCATCAGCAGTCGTTACTTCGTTAGATTTAACAGAGTATGGTGTAAAAACCCAAGTATCAGAAAAACCCCGGGATCAAGTTATTGATTATTCGGTTGAAGAAGGGGATACATTAAGTACTATTGCAAATAAGTTTGGCATATCTACCGATAGTGTGCGTTGGTCAAATACGCTTAACAGGGATATGTTACAGGTAGGTCAGGTGCTGAAAATACCACCTGTAACCGGAGTTGTACATAAAGTACGAGAAGGTGAAACAATTTATTCTATTGCAAAAAGATACGGTACAGAAGCACAAAAAATTGTTAACTATCCGTTTAATGATTTTGCAAATTTGGAAACTTTTGCGTTGAATGTAGGACAAACTCTTATTGTGCCTGACGGAGAAGTTGCTCCCGTAGCAACACAAAGGCCAACAACTCCTCGTACGGGGAGTACAACTGTTCAACCACCTGTTTCTGCAGGTGGTTCAGGACAACTTTCATGGCCTGCAGGGGGGCAAATTACACAGTATCCCATTTGGTATCATATGGCTCTTGATATCGCGAATCGTGAAGCTCCTGGCATTGCTGTTGCTGCAGATGGAGTAGTTACCTCTGTACAGTATCTTAAATATGGTTACGGCCAGCATGTTATTGTTGATCATGGTGGTGGTATGTCTACGCTATATGCTCATTTATCTGAGATATATGTAAAACCAGGGGATAAGCTCTCTAGAGGGCAAATACTTGGTAAAATGGGTTCAACAGGCAGATCTACTGGCATACATTTACATTTTGAAGTGAGAATAAATGGGGTAGCGAAGAGTCCGTTAGGATACTTAAAATAGATAGGTAAAAATAGTGTGCTGCTTTTTGTGCTCCATCTGTTTAACACAGTGAGTATTAGGTATAATACAATATTATCTAAAGGGATTCGGTGTTCTATTTACGTCTGCACCACGCCTAAAAAATTGGGCCGTTAGTACAGTGGTAATACACCGCATTCGCATTGCGGATACGGGAGTTCGATTCTCCCACGGTCCACATAGTTACAGTATTAAGTAACGGATTATTTTGCAAACGGGCCCGTAGTACACCGGTAGTATAACTCCATGGCATGGAGTAGAAAGGGGTTCGATTCCCCTCGGGTCCACAACAATTCATGTGTCAGGGTAAATTGTATTAAGAGAAGCGTTATCTGCCTGTAGAATATCCAGCAACTGTTGGAATGCCGCTATTTAATTCTGCATTAATGTAATTACCGACAATCACTCCAACGCCTAACATAATTGCAAAAAGCACTAAAAACACCCAACTTCTTACTAAAATAACATATTTATCATCTTTTGATTGTCTTCGAACAGAAGATTGTCGTGTACTATGAGTTTTTTTCTTTGGAGCTACTTTCTTTTTCATATATATCTAGTGTTCTCGATTTCAGTTGTTTTTGTCAAGAGGATTTTTTTGAAACATATCTTTTTATGCATATAAAAGTAAGTGCACTCATGCCTAATACCATGAGAAATAATTTTTGTTTAGAGGGTTCATAACGAACTTCTAATACAGCATCTTTGAGATTAGAAACAGGCACTCCAATATAAAAAGGGAATACTGTTATTTTGTTTACTTTCTTACCATTGATGTAGGTATGCCAATTAGGATGGTCAGTGACTTTCAGTATAGCCAAACATTGGTTGCAATCCTCAGGTGCTGAGATTACGGTTTTATACATCATGTCTGCATTTACTGATTCTGGTCCGACGAGTTGCACACGTGACGCTGGAGATTCATAGGTGGGTGTTTTATCAAATAGACTTATGTGTTCTCCTCCTCGAATTGAGTAGGTACTTTCATCAACCATTTGAAAATTTGGCAGTGTATGTGTTGCTGATTCTGCATACTTAAACGTAAGTTGAGGAAATATCTTATTTTTGACGTTATCTGACTGAAGCCATAATCGAATAACGTTTATAAAATGCTGTTTTTCACTATACACTACTGCTGCATGACTTCCAGTTGTAAAGTAACCCGAAGTTGGTACTGAATACAGTGTCCATGAATTGGTTTCATTGATTTTCTCCCAGAATGGTTTAGCTTCTATATCTTTTGTGGTAACTACATATCTTACATTCATTAAATCATAATGTTCTGCCCAATCTTCAATAAAGAATTGTTCTACGTCTGAATTGGGGGACCATGTTTCTGGCAACCAAAGAATAACAGGAAGGCCATACGTTGAAAGATGCATAAAGTACGTGGTTTCTGCTATTTCTAGATCTTTTCCCCATGTACCACCACGTCCGGTGAATACTCTACCTGGTTTAAGTTCTCTTATTGTAGAGAATAATAGTTCTACATCTTCGTTTTGTTTAATAAAATTATCATTACCTCTATTTATTAAAATATCGTTGAAATTTGCATACCGATAGGTTTGAGGATAGGCTAAGACACTTACCAATACTGCAACCAATAATATGCTCATTGAAAAAAGAACTGTTGAGTTTATTGAAATCTTCTGTATTAATTTGGAATCCTGGGTCGCTTGATCTTCAAATAGCTCTGCTGATTTTTGAAGTAAAGAAATACTTTTATGTATTGCTTGAGTAATAATAGATGAAAGCCACCAACAACCAATAGGAATAAGAAAAAATCCTGATAAATGAATACCAACAATAAATCGTGATTGATGGAATTCTTTCATGCCTGGGAATAGATCAATTAAACCACCCCACGTAGTTCGACCAAAAAAAAGTACAAACCAAAAAAGAAAGAGGAACGATAAAGGATATAACAGGATGTTATCCTTGTTATTACTAAATTGTTTACTAAGACGGGATAGTGAAAATGTAGAAAAACCTCCAATTAATACTAAAACAGTTAACACAGGAATTCTTCCAAAATCGAAGTGATGACCATTTATCAGCTGTATGACGACTTCTTTCCATCCCCATGAATTAAATTTCCATACCGGGTCCCAAAATGAAATATTGTGATAATTATCCTGCAGAAGAACTGGAACAATCCAATAACTCAAGATGAGTATCGTTGGTCCCGCAAGTAGTAATAACTTAAAAATATTTGATATAAATGTGTCTCGTATTTCTTTCAAAGGCTTTTTTTCTAGTAATGCAAGAAATGTAGGAGATATAGCTACTATTCCTACGGACATTATTGTCATAAGTCCTAATCCTAAATGTCCCATTATTGAAAGGGTTAAAAATAGTACTGCTGGTAAAAAGTTGTGTCTACATGAAAATGATAGAAGTGTAGATTTAAATGAGTGAAATGTTAGATGTAAGGAGGGATTGTATTCTTGAAAAAAACGCAGCGCGTATGCAATTGCCAAAGGCATAAACATCATTGCGAATAATTGACTCGAAAGACCAAAACCTCTCCATAGAAACGACGATGGATCCAATCCATACAGTCCGTCCGTTGAAATATGACTTGCAATCAGGGCGCCAATGCCGCTTATTAACCAAGGTAGTTTAATGACACGTAATGCTAAAAAGACAGAAATAGGGAATAAACAAAGTAATATATAGATAACAACATGATAATACGCAAATAGTGTTGTTTGATATGTATCTGTCATGCTATCCGTAACAGTTGTTTCAGTTATTGAATTAATAACTGGCAGTAATCTTATTGTTTTAAAAAGTCTGTATGTGGCTACTATTGTTATTTGCGGAGCGTGTGAATAGTAAAAAGGAAGACTATACCCCTGTGCCCAATTGGGAACATTATGATCCACCAGGTATCCAACAAAACAGAGAGGAAATAACGGATTTTTGGGACACTGTTTGGCTGCAAAGTCCCACATTTCATTCGTTCTGTGCACTAGTGCATATTGAAATGGATTATCATTTGGATCAATTTTTGCGGTAGGTTCTAAACGATATAGCCATAGATTATAACTTACGGCAAATAGTACCATACAGACTGCAACAATTTTTTTAATCGATTTCATACGTATTAATTATTGTATAGTTTTGGATTTAACCAATTGGTGTGATCATCTCTATTACTATCTCCTGCATCTTTCGTGATTAGAGTGAGTGTTTTAACTCCAACTACAGAAACCTTTGCGTGTTTTGGCAAATCAAATCTTCCCATTTTTTCAGAGATAAATAGAGGCTTGTTATCACCCCAAATTTCAAAAATAGCACTTGCACCAGTTCCTGCTGTAGTATCAATTCCAAAGTCAGTAGAAAATTGATCAAATTTCTGGGCTAAGTCATACCGTATTTCACTATTGGCATGAGTACCAATACCTTTTTTATAAAAGACATACTGTGTAGATAACCAAGTCCATGATTTTGGATCATATCCACCATTTACTGGCATATCTTTAACACGTTTTCCGAATTGCTGACTACTATACCATGGTGTAAATGAACTTAATGGAATAGGTTTTTTAGTGATATAGGAAAGATTTGCAGAAGTAATCATAACAATAAATAATAAACCAGAGAGAAGGAAAGGAAAAAAAGTAATAGTTTTTCGAAAGAATAGTAAGAAAAGTATAAAACTGGTCATAAACATAAACGATACTGTCATAGTTGGAAAAGGAGTTAAAAACCATCCTTGTAAGATTTGAAATGTATTCGCAGGGTAATTAGCGGCAAACGCAGAGTGTAAGTTATAAAAATACAATACAGAGAGAATTACGTAACTCATAATGAATATTGTTCTTCTTTTGTGTTCTAAAAAGGGAACAATGAATAAGAGAAACGCAGTTAGGGGATATGCGTAACGCTCATGTGATTGGGTAAGCAGCAAGAAAAACCCAGCATTAACTACTGAAAGTCCAATAAAAAAACGAAGAGTATTGTTTTTATCAAGATACTGATCCTCAGGTTGATCTTCAGAGTTTGTAAGTTTTTTTCCAATCAATATTGAGAATATGGTGGGATAAATAATTGATGTGATAGCCAGTAAATAGCTTGAAGAAAAGAGCATAACACCTAAATTATGTGCCGTTGTAATACCAATGGAAAGTAATTTATCTGATACTCCCATTCCATCTCCCTGGGCTGCAATCCACCACATGTTATACGCATGTAATGACATATAAGGAAAATAATCATAGTTATCAACAAGAGATCCAATTATGCGAGAACGGTTATTTGATACAAAGAATTCAATATTTAATCCTACAAAACCCGTAATTGCTCCCAAGAGTGAAACTAATACGTTTTTAAAACCATATTGCTGCCATATAAACGTAAACAATAATGGTCCATAAATCATATTTTGAAGTTTTGTCATCATCGCAAGCATAAAAATAAATCCAGCGATAAAAAGTTTTTTGCGGGCTATTGCGGCGAATGAGAGGAGAAAAAATATTACTCCCAGACTGTCTACTTGTCCCCACCACGCACTATCCATGACAGTGACAGGATTCAGTAGAAATAAGGCAGCCATAACAAAAAATAACTGTTTACTAGAAAGATCAAATAGTGTTAACAATGTCCTTTTTTTCTTTTTTAGCTGTTCGGGAAATCCAAATTTTGCTGGGTTATTACCAATAAACAGTATTAGTGCTGCAATCCCAAAATCAGCGAGTATGGCAGGAATTTTTGAAGCAAAAAGAAATCGGATATTCGTATTTGACCAGTATTGTTCAAAGTTATGAGGATCACCCCCGAGTATTCTGTACAGTGAAACCATTCCACCTAGTGTATAAGCAAATGGAGTAGGATAATTATTATTTGTATTTAATATACTCCATACAGCACCTTTGTCAGCAGCAGCCAAACCCCAACCTTTCCAGAAAGCTACATCTGCTTCAAAACCAGGATTTGGGATAAAGGCTAGCCTTAGAATAAATGCAAGGGTAAAAAGAATAATAACCGGTAGATTTTTTTTCATACGATACAATTTATTCATTCTAGCAAATTCATGAAACCAGATGTCATCTATCTAATTGGATTATGACTTCAGTAACTGAGTCAGGAATTTCTATCGGATAATTGCCTGTTTTTAAAAACTTAGTTTCGTTGTCCATCACGTTTTCTCCATTAACAGTAATTGATTGATTTGGAGGAGTTGTTTGCAGTTTATAGGTCTCTTCAATAACAACAGGAAGAATGTTCGGATCAAATTGACTTAATAGTCCTCCTTCGTAGTTAGTTCTGGCACATACTCCTTGATTACATGTATATCTGTATCCAACACTATATATTTTTTTATATGGACTTTGAAGATAGTTTGATCGAATAAACGATAAATGTGGTTCAGGAACTAACCAAAATGCATAGCCACTTCTATCTAAAACGATAAATTTGGTTTTATTTTGAATTAATGATTCTGTTAGTGGGGGAGGGAGTGGTTTAATCGTTTGAATAAAATTTGCGAATCGATGACAACACAGTACATATCCAGGTGGTCGGTAAATATATGATCCAGTCATATCATAGACAGTTTCATTAGATTTAATGTGTGCTACGACATCTCTAATAACTTGCATTTGCTCTTGACTACTATTTTCCGGAAGTACACGACTTTTGAATTGTTCATAAAATGATACGAAAGAGAGTAAACAAACGAAGAAAAGTATTATTACATTGGTATTCTTAAATCGAAAAAGGCGGATACTATATCCGACAAATATAGCAGCAGGTATTGAGCCGATCATCATGACAGGTACAAAATATTGAACAAATGGTGTAGGAAACAGGATTAGATATGATACAGCCCCTGAAATGAATAAGGAAAAAAACCAAAAGGCTTTCCATCTCTTGTCAATTGCAAGCAGTAACGTTCCTCCGATCATTGCAAACAGTAAAAACGTATTATACGCCCAGGGGATACTTGGTCCCTCATAGGCAACATAGACAAATTGCCAGGGGGTTAAGGCTAAAAATGGAGAAAATTTAATGATCTGAAGAGCATAAATATCTTTTGTTGTTCTTATAATAGCGTCCAATCCGATTAGTAACGCACCATTTATTATTAAGTAGAGTAAGAATATGACAACAGGTACGCTGCCTCCGAGGATAAAGAAAGCCCATTGCTTCAGTGGTAACGCTGAAATTTTTTTGGTTTTAATCAATCGAAGCAGAGGAGTATAGATTAGTAAAAAACCTAACGCTGGAATTGCAAATATCATTTTTTGAAATGTCATCATTGATAATCCAAGCATTAAACCAGATATAAACAATGTTTTAGAGGTATGAGGTAAAACAAATAACATCCAAGTAGAAATAATAAAAAATAACACCATTAATACGTCAGGCCTTACTTCTATCCCTTTATCAATCATAATTGGGGAAACAATGAGAAAAAGTACAGTTAATAATGCAGATATCTTATGTTTCGTTAAAGAACGTGTTAAATGATAGAGAAGTACTGCGCAAAGACTAAATAGAACAAACATGATAATACGAGAAAAAATGATAGCGGCTGGTGAATGTGGAAGTAAAAAAATAGGTAATAAGAACCATTGAAAAAAAGGAATATGATAAATAAAAAAATCTTTATACGGAACTTGGCCGATAACAAAATGATATGCCCAGTGTATATGCGCAAACTCGTCAGGGTCAAAATACCGATATATCGATAGATATAACCGCATCAATCCCGTTATGCCAATAGAAAAAAGAAGCAATAATCGTAGTAATAAAGATTGACTCATCTTCATGGTAATGTATTAACACAACATGTCTGAACCATGGTTATTGAGTAGTTGAATTAATTGTTGGTGTAGTACTCGTCTGATTGTTTGTTGGTTCTCCCCAGGTTAATGTGTCAACAATATTATCAAAAACAGACTCAGATAAGACTCCATTTGATAAATGAATCACAAGATTTTTGTTTGTTGGTACTTCAAAGAAAATATCATCATTTCCTGAAATGCCGTTTCTTGTAGTGTATTTGGCTTTGTACCCTTTTAGACCATTGCTATTGGTAAATGGGGTAATTGAAGAAACTCCTGTTAATCCTCCGAATTGCTTCCACCAATTTTCGACATATACAATTTTAGGTTGATTTATATATTGACGTAGATTTTCATTATTTTGTAAATTATCAACTCCAATAAGCACAGCTGACGATGGTGCTATTGATCCATATTTTACTGCCCAGATATCGTATGGATTATCATCTAGTCGGACTAACTCCAGAGATTCTGGTACTGTAAATGAATAGTTATATTGCTGTCCTTTTATTGTTTTTTTAGGTTCATCTTCAGGAGCAGTAAATTTGTCAGTTTGCTGAGGTTGATTTGGCCCAGGTGTTGGCGTTGGACCAGTGTACGTTACACCAGAGTGTAGAACTACTTCACTTTGTCTTTTAACTGTCCATTGGTGCCATGTAAAAATTATGAGAACTAAAAAAATAAAAATAACACTTACGATAATACCTACTTTTAAAAATACTTTTTCTTGTCCTTCTATTTCTTCCATAGTAAAGTGATAGTACCTCTATTTGATAAAACAGAAAAGTAGGAAGAACAAAGAGGTTTAAAACTTGATACTTATGAATAAATACTATTCAAAATTAAAAGTTATTATACCCTCACTGCTTATTATTGGATTTATCTTATTCTCTTTTGTACCAACGTTTTATGAATGGGGTAGTAGATGGAAAATTAAACCAATACGTCATTTTGAATTAGTTCATAATTTTCCGACAGATTATAATTTGTATCTTTCTAAAATCCGTCAAGGAAAGGAAGGTTCATGGCTTGCTCGTGAAAAATATACTGCAGAACCTCATGAGGGTAGTTTAAGTCAAATTTTGTATGTGTTTATTGGGAGAGTATCGGATTGGGTAAAAGTACAAACACCATATATATGGTTTTCCTATCATGTTATGAGGTTTTTCTTTTCTGCTCTTTTACTTTTTGTTATTTGGCAGGTAACAGGTTGGGTATTTCAACGGTTTTCTTGGAGAGTATTGAGTTTTCTTCTTATTGTGACTGCATCTACATGGCCAAAGTTTGAAAGTGTTGACGGCTGGCCGCGTTTTGGAGGCTACATGCCCTGGTATACCATGGTGGACAGCTTACAAAGAACAACGTTTATGCCCCATGTTATGTTTGGTCAAGCGATGCTGGCTTTTATTGTATGGGTTTTTGTGGGAGGGTTTTTAACAAAAAAACATCCTCTTAACTGGATATTTTTGGGATTAATTGGATTTATACTTGGCATTATTTTCCCTCCGGCAATATTTTTCTTATATGGGATGTTGGGAATGTGGTCTGCTTTTGAATTGGTGTTGCTGTTTTGGCATGAAAAAGAACACCTAGGTGATGTCAAGTCACTTGTTCGTACATTAAAAACATGGGGGATGGAACGATTATTCGGGAGAGTAGTGTTTATTGCAATGACGTTCCCGACTATGTTGTATTACGCATTATTATTCTCACAATATCCATGGAAGCGATTGGTAGAGTTTGATGTTATTAATCCAACTAAATTTTCCTACATTGAATATTTTTTAGCCTTAGGTCCAACACTATTATTTGGAATACTCGGTATTGTAGTTGTGTATATTAATCGAAAAAATGCAATGAGTCAGAAACTTACCGGTTTTTGTGTCTGGGTCATTGCGTGGTTACTATTTACGTTTATATTTAATTTTATACCTCAACAATCACCAACGCGTTTTTCGCAGATGATACCGCATCTTCCGTTAGGCTTGCTCACAGGATATTTATTTTATTCGCTTATGAATCTTGTAGGCCGTATGCGAAAAAATTATACTGCAAAACATACTAAAGACAGTCAAGTCTACACTGTATTAACGTTTATATTGTATGCTTGTTTCTTTGTGCCGCTTACAATTGTTTTATTTGGAATAGGTTCTATGTTTTCATCATGGCTATGGCAGAAAGATTTTGTTGATCATAAATTACGGGCAGATATTCCATTGGTTCCAACAGGGGCACAGGTCATGTATCCCTTAAAAGATTTAGCCGAAGCCATGGTTTGGTTACAAGTTAATACTCCACGTTCAGCAGTAGTATTTTCTGGTAAAGCGACAGGAAATATGATTCCGGTATATGCAGGAAATACAACTCATGTAGGACATGCAAATACCGTAGCTTCTGAAATTAAGGAGATTGCTGTAGCAAATGTCTATGGTCGTAAAGTTCCCCGTCAAATTGTTGAAGATTATTTCAAACAATACTCTATTGCCTACGTTCTATTTGGTCCCGAGGAAGCAGAATTAGCTTTTGGAGCGACTGATCTACGAGAATTTTATCCATTTTTAGAAGAGGTTTATAGGAATCAATTCGTTATTCTTTATAAAGTAAATCTATAATCAGGCAAATACTTCTAGCATATCTTTTTTTTCTACATGTATTGCTTGTTTAACCATGGTGATAACTTGCTCTCTATCAGTTTCTGAATTTACTACATCAACTGAATTACAATCTATAAATATTGTTGGAATATGCTTGTGGTTATCGATAACAGCTTTATTTAATTCATGTAATAATTCTATATATTGGAGAGGAATGTCCCTTTCATAACTCCTTCCACGTGTTTCAATGCGATTCATGATTGTTTCAATAGTTGCATCGAGGTAAATGATTAATGAAGGCTGAGGTAAATGGTTAATAATGCCATTATATAATTTTATGTATAAGGCCCATTCATCTTGATCCATATTTCCTAAACGATGTTGAGCTAATGCATAGGAGTATACATCTTGAAAAATAGGTGTATCTTGAACAACACTTGATACTTCAAGAGAAACACTAATTTCCTCAAGTTGTTTTGCTTTTTCGAGTAAAAAAAACGCTTGAGAATGAAATGCCCAGCGTTTCATATCAGTATAAAATCTCGGTAAAAAGGGATTGTCGTTATAGTTTTCTGTAACTAGTGAATACGCAAGTCTTTCTGCAAGAAGAGTAGAGTACGTTGTTTTTCCTATACCAAGAGTACCCATTACACTGATTAGCTGATTTAGCATATTTATTTGGTTTTATCATTTTTTCATATCTTTATACAACCGTATCATTTCTTTAATAGTTACAACGATCATAGTTGGGTCACCACCCTTAGGAAATCCACCAATTCGTGAATGATACCGAAATCCAACGTCTGTAAATTTTGCTCCCATGTTCCATGCTTTATAGATAACTTCTGGTTGTATAAGAGCGCTTCTGTCGAGTGCAGTGATTTCTATTTGATCGAGAATTTTTTTCTTCCATAAAATTGCTGTAGATATTTCACGAAGTGTTACTCCAAACAATAATCTATACATCATATGAAATATAAATGAATTTAACTTACGGGTAATTGGTTCTGGATTGCTATTCCTGAATCCAACTACTACATCCACGTCTTTGGTTTTACTAATAAATAGAGGGAGAACATCCATTGATACTTGACCATCTGCTGGAGCTAAAAAAATCCATTCGTTTCGTGCTTTTTTATAACAGCTTTTAATTGCTCCAGAAAAGCCTTTGTTTTCGGCATGCCTTACTATTGTAATAGTTGGATGTTGTTTTGCTGCATTCTTCATAATGTCATATGTGTGGTCTGTAGATCCATCATCAACTAACAGTAATTCAAATTTTTCACTTACTTGAGGGCCGATTTGCAGAGCACTGTTAATTACAGTTTGAATAGACGCTTCTTCGTTAAAGGCGGGAATGGATATTGTAAGAGATGATACTTTCATGAGTTATTTATTAAGTATTCGTGCAGGATTTCCAACTACAGTTGTCTGGGGAGGAACATCTTTTGTGACAACACTTCCTGCTCCAACCATTGCTCCTTCACCTATTGTTACTCCGCATCGTATAGTTGCTCCAGCACCAATTGCTGCACGTGTTTTAACGACTGTTTTTTCTACAATCCAGTCGCTGGGTTGTTTTAAATCACCGGTTTCTGATACTGCTGCTGGAAAACGGTCATTGGTAAAGGTGACATTCGGTCCTATAAATACGCCATCTTCTATGACGACGCCCTCAGGTATGAAAACAAAGGGTTCTATTTTTACTCTATTACCGATAATGACAGTAGGTTTTATCTCTACAAACGTTCCGATTTTACAGTCATTGCCAATAGTACATCCATAAATATTTACTAATTCAGGATGAAATATACTGGTATTTTTGCCAATGATTGCCGATTTATGAACCATAATAATTAATCTGTTGAAATAAATAATGTACTGATGCGTTTACATAGTATAACAATCCATTGGATTCCGATCACGATTAAAATTGCGTAAAGGGGATAAAGGGGAATAAGAAATCTTCCTTCAACCCATTCAGAAGCCGATTGAAAAAAATGCTGAAATAAAAATAACACAGCAACACTTATTAAAGGTATATTTCTTTGTAAGAATACTTTTATGATGCCAATACCAGCAATGAACATAAGGAGGGAAGTGATTATGGGATAAAGAGTTTGATTAAATTGGATAGTACGTGCAAATATTGTATTGATAACCTGATTCGTTCGTAATGGCTGACAATACTCGGGTATCCACATAAATCGACACTGTTTAGTTCCACATATCAGACAATCAGGTTCTACGAAGCCTAATTGGGTTAATACGTTGCCATAGTAGGGAATTGTATTTGGGGTAATCAAAGCCATAGAGATGATATGCTGAATGTACTTTAAGGGATGTTCTTTTATTCCTTGTATGCTAACAGCGAGAAATAAATTATCAATTTCGATTTCTGTGAGCTCTTTGGTATAAAAAGCGTTAGCAAACAGTGGAAGCATGTCCCACCAGGGTTTGGTGATATCCATATCCGGGGGAATATACTTAAAAAATTGTTGAACTGTTGGGTTATCTCTTATCTGAGGAATAAATTTTCCAGCAGTAATGACGTTATTATATGCGTGTCTTCCTGTAAAAGATGACATCATTACTTTGTTATAGTGAACCTTATTAAACAGAAGCCACCACACAATGATAAACAAGCCGACTATTCCAGGTAAAATTGATACTAATTTGTGAGGTCTGCTTTTAAATGCAGGCATCCAATTCCATAATCCAACAAGCCACCATATACCTGCAAATAACACCCAGGGAATAAATGCATATCTGGTCAAACTGAGTAAGGCACAACACAATAAGACGATACTTCTTTTCCAGTAATCAGGTTTTATTTGTAGGTAAATATGCAACGTTAAAGCAACTAAAAACATTGTTGTTACTTCAGACATAAAAACAAAAGCATACAGGAGATTAAAGGGGAGTAATAAAAATACGACACTACTCACAAGTCTCATTGGTTTTGTTAGATACTGTTTTAGACAGAAATAAATAAGCAAACTGGAACCTCCAATCATTAACAGTTGAAGAAACGGTAGTGTAAACTGTATTCCTGGCTTGACGTAAACCAGTGGGTAGGAAAGCACAGCAAACAAGGGACCAAATAATGTTTGAGGTATTTCTGCATTTAGCGGGGCTACAGGCAGTAATTGTCCTGTTAGGAGATAATGCCCAAGTACATAATAAAAATATGCGTCAGGTATCTCAAATATTCCAATGTATATTGAGGCAAAAAAAGAGACTAGTATGAAAATTACTGAACCGAGTAGAATTTTTTTCATATTTTTATTGCTGTTTCACTTTGTAGACTGTAACATCAGAATTTGTGAATATGGATTCTAAGATAGTAGGATAAAGAGTTGTTGTGTTAGAAAATGATTTTTCATCCGGTCCCCAAAATACATGAGTAATATGTTCTTTTTGCAGTAATTCTCGTGCATCTTTATCGGAAAGCTGTGCTTTATAAAAATGTTCAGCTATCCATCGTCTTTCAAGCCAATCGGTAAACCCATGTCCTCCTCCAATATATACTGATACTGGTCCAAACGCAGGTAACATTTCTCCAAAATATTCTTTTACCATTACATTACTCTGTTGGGGCAGGTTTTTCATAAACAGTACTCCCTGCCAGGTTTCTTTCGTTGGATAGATATTTATCCAAAAGTTTTCTTGAGCTGTATATATTTGTTTGGTATATTGCCAGGTAAAAAATGTAGAAATGAGAATGAGAGTAATGGTCAATATAAATCCTACTGATTTTCGTACTGTCGAGGGAAAGATAGATAATAAGTGCCATATTCCAATAGTACTGAGTATTCCAGCAGGTGCGTAACCGTGCAGATCAACAAGCCGAAAATTTGCAAATGGAAACCACGACAAATGACTAATAGAAATTAAACCTATTGGAAATAGTAACCAGCTTAATGAAAGGATAAAAGAGGTCCACAATTTCGTGGACATTTGCTTATAGCGAATAATACTTGCCCCAATAGCGGTAATTATAAAAGGAACATAGAGCAGTAAAGAATTTACATATTGGTTGATGACTACACTGTGCTGCATCCATGACTTTTCTTCAGCTGTCCATTCTGTCCAGGGACTCCCTTTACTAAATTCTACTTTTAATAATAGGGCGGCAAGTATTATTCCAATAAAAGCTGAAACTAGGATGAGTGTGTAATATTTCCAATGGGTTTTCTTTTTAATAAGAAGAAATAGAAATGCAATACCTGACATGGCAAAGTAGGGAACGATAAAAGATGGAAGCACTGTCGTTGCCCAGAACCCAAGCAGAAACAGTAATACTGACTGAAGTATCCATAGTTTTTTCTTGGTACTTGGGTTAAATAGGCAATAGAGTATGAATCCGAAAAATAAAAACCCAAAGGCGTCTCCCCAGGTGTGATGAGGAAGAGAAAATCGTCGTTCAAATAATATATGAACATCCCACGCTGGTACTAATTGAAAGAGGCCATTTTTTAGTGAACTAAATGATGGACTTGTTTCTAAACCAACAGCTAAGATGGTTGCAACAGTTGCCCATCTGGATGGAAATAATTGTTTAGCTAGGAAATATAAACAGAATGCACTACTTATTACCCCTGTTAATCGTAATAGTTGGTACATGTCTACTGGATCAATGGAAAAAAGTGAAGCTATTTTTCCAGCGACAACAAAAAAAAGCTGTGCATAAACGATTGGTGTTTCTCTGGTGGTATGAGTGTCTTTTATTCCCCAGCTTCCGTCTTTAGCTTGTCTTATCATCGAAGGATAATAAAAATTTTTCCCTAATACATTGTATGTTCTGCCTTCAGGAGCTATTGTGTATGGTCTGTTGCTTACGGATAAAAAATATATACTTTGAAAGATCAGTACAATAATGACAAACAGTATTGGATGAGAACGGATAAGTTTTAACATTATGTAATATTATTTTAGTATTACTTTTGTAACACTGATTGAATCCATTTCAAAGACTTTCTGAAAATACGGCAATGTATTATATTTAGAATCGTTAAATGGAATAGTCTCGTATCCCCAAATGATATAATCAACTTTTAACGAATCTAATACATTGTACACCTCCTCATTTGTTAAGTAATTGTTATAAAAGAGTCCGATTGTATGTTTTTTTTCATCGTAGTAAGTGGTATTTCCATTGTGTCCTATAATTACTTTATTGTGAGAGATTGCTGGTATTGTAGAACTTAACGCTTCAGGTGCGAGGATAACACTCCGATATTCTGTTTTTGTTCTTAAAAAATGATAGACAGGAGTCATGGTAGTTATGAGTCTTGCAGTATTCGTATAATGAATATTTGGGTATGAATATTCCAGGAGATTAGTGAGAAACGGGGGTACGGCAAATACTATACAGAATATGGCAAACATACTCGCAATAACATTTCGAAATCTAAAGGGAATTATTGTACACTTTGAAAGTGTATAAGCAGATAATAATGCAAGAGGAATATGTTGATAGGTTTGAAATAATCTAATTCCTCCAGTAGGTATACCAATATTTGGCATATAAAATAATCCAATAGGAAGTAAACCCCATGCAATGAGAAAACGAGTTTGTACATTTTTCCAGTTTGAAGGTACCCAGAGTGATAAAAAAAACGGTATGAATAATGGTCCTAGTGCCAGTAAGTAATTCGGCAACGAAACCGCAGGTGGAGACCAAACCATGGTATCTGCATTAGCAGTCGAAGCATTCTGCCACACATTGGTTAGTAAATATCGGTTATATACAATACTTGGGGCTGAAGCAATGATGGCAGTTAAACAATGAAAGAGCAATATCAGTGTTTGTTTCCTATTAAATAGAACTGCAGTTACTGATGTGAAGATAAAAAAATAGATAAGAAATATGACAACATAGGGATGGAGAAACGAAAGAAATATAAAACTTGTGAAGGTAATCGTTAGTGAAGTAATAGTAAATGACAATGATGGCAAGCGCAGCCACAGCAAAAGTATCATTACTGAAGCAATATAATGATGAGGAGGAATGTGGATAAATTTTTTTATAGCATTAAACCAATTAGAATATGTCTCTACATCTACGGCTTTGGTAATGTCATTGGCAATTAGATAATATACGCTTGTACTCGTTGTCCAAAGTACAAGACCGATATATTTAAAAGAATTTTTAATTAGTGTAAAAAAACTAAAAGTGACAAAGAAAATAAGTATAATAATTGCAAAAAATCTAGCTATTGTATACACATGAAACGGACTGATATTGAATGGAGAAGAAAGTAGGCCAAGTATATTGTAATGTGGCTGTAACAGCATGGGTGGAAAATTTTGTTCAGAGTATTGGTTGTGGAAAAGCAATCTCCCTTCCTGTCCTGATTTAATCATCCATGCGTATTGCATTAAATCCATCGGATAGGGAGAAGGGAACCCATATTCAGTTGGTAATGATTGTGTATTGCTATACACAATATACATATATGCGTTTGTTACTACTGCAAATGCAATCATAACAAGCGATGTTATGATGTATGATCTCCTCATAAAGTAAATATTAGAAAATTTAGGTACAAACAGTGTTGTATAACTCTATATTTTATATTATAGTTTGAGGACTATGAAGACAATTATTTTATGCGGTGGATTAGGATATAGATTAAAAGAAGAAACAGAATTTAAACCTAAACCTATGGTTTCTATTGGGAATAAACCGATGTTGTGGCATATTATGAAAATATATGCTGCGTATGGATTTAATGAGTTTATTATCGCATTAGGTTATAAAGGAGATTGTATAAAGGATTATTTTCTTCAACAGAAATATTTTCTTCATGATTTTACACTCAAAACTAAAAGCGGAGTTACAAAAATATATAAAGGGAATGGAAACGCTGCTCGTGTTGATAATTTTTCTATTACGTTTGTAGATACAGGACTCGAGACGCTGCCTGGAGAACGTATTCTTCGATGTAGAGAATTTATCCCAAATACAGATGAGCAATTTATGGTTACGTATGGAGATGGAGTATCGACTATTAATATTAAGAATTTAATTGCATTTCATAATAAGCAAGGTACGATAGGAACAATAACCGGTGTACATCCAAGAACAAAATTTGGAATGGTGAAGGTGAATACTCATGGTTTAGTAACGAACTTTATTGAAAAACCAGTGTTAAAAAATGATTGGGTAAATGGTGGATTTATGGTTTTTAAAAAAGAGTTTTTTGAGTACTTACGAGTTGGGGAAATGGAACATGAGGCAATAAAGCGATTAATTGCAAAAAAACAATTATCGTTATTTATTCATGAAGAATTTTGGCATGCTATGGACACCTATGTTGATGTGGAAAATTTAAATTCCTTATGGTATGCAAACCCACCATGGAAAGTGTGGAGTGACTAATATGAAATCTTATAAACAATCATTTCCATATAAGTCGGTATTAGTCACTGGAGGAACAGGGTTTGTTGGTAGCCATCTTGTTGAAACCTTAATCGACAAACACATTCAAGTCATTGTTCCATATCGCAGTATTGATTATGCTTCATATTTTTATAAAAAAGGATTGGAGAAAAAAGTAACTTTGGTGCCTTGCGATATAAAATCGAGAGAGCAAGTGCTGGATGTAGTTGGTAAGTATGAAGTTTCTTTTATTTATCATCTTGCAGCTCAACCAATTGTTACGACTGCATTTTATAATCCTGTAGAAACATTACTTACAAATATTATGGGGACGGTCTATTTATTGGAAGCAGTCAAAGCACTATCACACGTTAAAGGTATTATTGTCGCTTCTTCTGATAAAGCATATGGAATGACAAAAAAAGAATATACAGAAGATTCTCCATTGAGAGGGTTACATCCGTATGATGTTTCAAAATCTTCCTGTGATTTAATTGCACAAACATATGCAACTACGTATGATTTACCAGTAATAGTAACTAGATTTGGCAATATTTATGGTGAAGGTGACCGAAATATGAACAGAGTGATACCTGGTATTATTCAATCTATGTTGCGAAAAGAAGAGTTTATCATCAGAAGTGATGGAACATACGTACGGGAATATTTATATGTAAAAGACGTGGTGAATGGGTATATTGCTTTAGCAGAAAAATTTAAAGACGTAGTAGGCGAAGCGTTCAATTTTGGTACTTCTTACAGACGTTCTGTTATAGAGTTAGTTCATGATGTTGAAAAAATACTTAATGTAAAAGTGCCCTTTAAAATTGCCAATACTGCAAAGAAAGAAATTCCATTTCAAGCGCTTAATTGGGATAAAGCAAAAAGCAAGCTTTTATGGAAACCAACTCATACGCTCTCTCAGGTTTTGCCGGCAATAGTTGAATGGTACTCACATTACAATTCGTATGAGAATTTTGTTACTAGCTAATAATTGGGTGGGGTGGGAGATAACAAAATTTCTTTCATCAGACACAGATGTTGATATTGTTGGACTTGGAATTCACGCACCTTCTAAACAAAAATATACCAAGTATATTCTTCAATCAGTTAATTTACCAAAGTCGAAAATTTTATTAGGATCTACATTTAAACAATCAACAACCATTGAACGTATCAGACGATTAAAACCAGATCTAATAATCAGCGCATTTTGGGGGTATATCTTAACAAAAGATATTATTGCTATTCCGACCAAAGGAAGTATCAACTTTCATCCAGGATATCTACCAACCAATCGAGGAATGAACCCTAATGTATGGCCGTTTATTGATAACACTCCCGCAGGAGTAACTATTCATTATGTTGATGAAGGTATTGATACAGGAGACATTATTGCTAGACGGAAAGTTCCTATTACTCCTTACGATACAGCAGAATCAATATATGAAAAAACAATGGCGGATATTGTTGAATTGTTTAAAGAAATATGGCCGAACATAAAAAAAGGCACTGCTCCTCGTATAAATCAGAAAACATTACCAGAAATATCAACGCATCATTATGCTCAAGATATTGAGTCTATTAATACTATAGATGTAGATAAAACGTATACTGGTCAACAACTTATCAATTTACTTAAAGCAAGAAGTTATCAGGACAAGTTATTTTTATCCTATACGGATAAAGGTGATCAAGTATACCTTAGTGTACAGTTATACTCTCCAAAAAAATTACCGGTCAATACCAAATCTGAGTATCAAAAGTATGTAGAGTATGCGTTAAAGTCATATAAAGAACCATATAGACCGTTAATAATTTCAGTACAAAATAACTTAAAAATTAAGTTAAAGCCATTTACAAGAAAAGATATAGATGATGAACAACTCGTTCAGATACTAACTAGATGGAGAAAAAAAGCCCAACCATTTTTCCCAAGTACATTTCGTGTAACCAATGAGAGGACAAAAAAATGGCTCCAATCAGAACTAATAAATAAAAACGATAGAATACTCTTTCTAATTTACTTGCAAGATCGAAAAACTCCCTTAGGACATGTTGGACTGTATCGATTTGAATGGGATTCATATTCGTGTCAAATCGATAATGTCATAAAAGGTATCAACAGGAAAGAAACTAAAGGTATTATGACAATGGCAATACATGAATTAGGTGAATGGGCATTGAATCATCTTGGTGTTCGTACTTTAACATTATATGTCTTTGAAGATAATGAAAAAGCAGTCAATTTATATACACGCTGCGGATTCATTATAAAAAAAAGAATTCCTCAGCGATTTGAAAAACTAAACAGTCAGGAATTTCACTGGGTCAATGATGATCGAATTTCGATAATGAAACCTGAGAGAGTATTGTTGTATATGGTCAAATATCTTTCTAAGGGATAGTCGTTTCATACAAACTAAAATCATAATCTGATTTTACTAATTTGCTGTATGGTTGTAATTTGGACCATAGTGCAGGATATGCATGTTTTGTTTCCCAATACGGAGAATAAAATTCTTTTTCATTGATAAATACATAAAACGTTGAACCTCTTGCTATCTGTAAAGCATCTTCAATTTGTTCTTCACTAACGATTAAACTGCGTATGAAGGTATACGGTAAAGCTGGTTTTAAATGCAAGGCTGCGATTAAATCAATACTATTATCAAACAACACTATCTTAGAATTTTTAGGAATACTTGATAAGAAAACATATTGTTCTGATTGTTTTACATCCCATTGTTTTAATCTGGTATGCATAATTGCAAAAATTTCTGATGTTGTATGGATAGGATTTTTCCAATATTCAACAATTAATAAGCCATTTCTAAAGGTTGCCAGCAACAGAATAAATCCGAATATGTATGTTACAACTCTGGGTAATATATGCTTATCCTTATACTGGTTTTCAATTATGTGTACTACCATCGTCATAAGTAGAATAGTAGGAATTAAGATACTGTAGAGCAGAGGAGGGAGTGATCGGCCAAGATAATAAGGAAGCAACGATAACTGTGTAAATGATACATATAGTAATCCAATACCAATTTTATGTTGTTTGCTCATTAAATGGAGTCCCAGTACAATACTGATGACAGAAACTATAAAGGGAATAAGCATCATACCCTGTTTATCTACAGGAACTAAATAAAACCCAGAACTAAATATTTTTATGAACTCATAATACAGAGAAAAATCAGGGAACGTTTGTTTGGTTATGAGAGTAAGAAGTACAATACTAAATATTGAACCAACTAATGATGTAAGTGTAACTACACTTACTAATCGGAATAATGCAGTTTTTTTACTACTAAAAAATATTGCATAGATACATATGCTTGCCAGTCCTGATACTGCTATACCAATACCGATTTCGAATGAAAAAAAGAACATAAGGACACTAGCAATAATAAATAAAATGAGAGGTAACTTTTTAGAATTGTGTATATAAGAAGCAAGAAAATAGAAAGGAAAAATCATAGGACCTAAACGCAGAGGAGTAAAAGCTGGTGCACCAATCAGTGACCATTGATCTTCAAAATAAAAAGACCTATTTATTAGCGTATAGTAAACAGCTGTAAAAGTTCCAAGTGCAGAGAGAATATTGTTTTTTGTGATTTTTTTTAAAGTAATGTAAAAAAATACATAATATACAAATAAAAATAATAAGGTAACCATTGATGTAAATTCTCTTGAAAGTGGGAGAAAAGGGAATGCTTTTATCCATATCAGCCAAGGCAATAAATAGATGATTCCGTATTGGCTAATAACATCTACAAATGGTGTGGCACCGGTAATAATATGATATGCAGGCAGAGTCGTAAAAAATAAATCACCATAATATCTATCCAGAGTAAGAAATGGTAATAATACTAATACAAGAATGATTATTGTTGCGAATGTGATTATAGGATTAATAAATTTTATTGAACGTATGTACTCGAATACCTGTTTTATAGCAGGTTTTATTCCCAACAAAAGGGGTAATACTATAAAAAGATAACTATACTGCATTATGATCTTATCAGGTAAAATTATGGCTGAAGAATCAATCGTTGGTGGAGAAAAGAGATACACCCCCGCATCTAATTCCAGGAAACCTGGAATAAAATATTTGGCAACCGAAGCGATGAATAATAGCTGGGTAGTTTGAGCACTAAATGGTTTTTGTAAGATAAATAATTGAAACACAAGCACTATCATAAACAGGAGATAAAAGCGCATATCAGTTGCCAGTTGCAGTGGAAAAGGATAATCACCTACAACAAGTAATCCAATAAAGGTGCTCGGGAGAATATACATTGATATTTTTTCTAGAAGAACTCTATTTTCTGAAGTTGTGAACAAGTAAAGCAGTAATTGAGAAACAAGAATAAATAACGCGACAAGAATAATAAAACAAATATAAAAAAGTACATCTTTTTCTGGTGCAAAATGTCCGTCTATTAATAACGCGTAGGCTGGTTCTGTAGGAAGGGGAATACGAGAAATAATCAGTGGAGTTAGTATTGAAGAAAAGAAAGACGAAAGAACAAACTGCAACGATAAAATAGGTAGAGCAAATAAATTCATGTAGATGGAATAGTAGGGTGTTACCTATGTTTGTATAGGTACTATAATAGTATACTTAACAATACTATCAATTATCGTATCACTAATAATGAGTAAAGTATCTTCATATTTCATCATCTCGTTTTTTAGTATTTGTTTAATAATAATTGGGTTATTTTTACGATTATATAAATTGGATTCTGTTCCGTATGGATTAACGAATGATAATGTCGGAGGATATTATGCAAGCAGTATATTAATGAATACAGGTAAGAATTTTGAAGGAGTCTTTTTACCCCGTTCATTTCAGTTGGATAATTCTTTTTCTGCAGGGTTTGTTTATTTTTATGCACCGTTTACCATGCTTTTGCCAAAATCTCCATTTGCGGTGCGTTTTCCAGCTGTGTTAGCTAGTCTGATCGCTATATGGTTGTTATATAAGGTTGCCTATAATTTATTTAATAATCGAAATATTGCGTTGCTAAGTGCTGTAGTGTTAAGTGTATCTCCCTGGCATATTCATATGAATAGGGGAGCGTATGATGGGCCTATTTCTCTTTTTGTAATTTTATTTCTCTATGCTCTTTTGTTATTTATACGATATAAGAACATATTACCGATGATTATTGCATTTCCTTTAGCTTACTATGTTTATCATCCAATAAAAATTTTCTTATTAGCGTTTATTCCTTTTATTAGTATTAATTATCTTCAATTTTTATTCTCACAAAAAAGAAAAGTCTTTTTATTTGGAATTGTATTCTTTGTAACAGTTATTTCTTTTTTTGTTGTCATTAAACAGGAGGGGGTTAATAGACAAGAAGTATTATTATGGAGTAATCAATCAAATGCTTCATCATTTGTAAATTGGGAACGAACGGTTAATCTTGCGCCTCAATTTATGCGTGTTTTATTTAGTAACAAAGTAACATACTACGGCTTTGAAATTGCGAGTAGATACATGGATGCCTTTTCTTTTAATCGATTATTTATATCTGGTGAGGGTGGAATCTACGGTACGTACAGACATGGATTTTTTTACTTCATAGAATTAGGATTTTTTATTGTGGGTTTATATTATCTTGTTACAAAACGCACTTATAAGGAAAGCATTATTGTCCTGGGTGGTTTATTTATTGCTCCTCTACCTACTGCATTTTCAAGTGATTTTTCGATGGGTTTGAGAAGTATAAGTATGCTGCCATTTATGAGCATTATTATTGGCTGCGGCATGTTTTATCTTACTGAATATATTGGTACCTTTCGAAGATTTTCTGTCCCCATAACAACATTAATTTTTTTAGGATATATGTTTTCTGTAATTGCCTTTGGGTATTTATATTTTTATAGATACTCCGTGTATGGAGCCGAATATTATTTTTCAAGCAACAGAGAGGTTATTGAGTATGTTACTACAAAAAAAGACAGCTACGATTCTATTCATTTTGTAAATACGGGTCCTATGTTTTTATTTCAATATGCTTTTTTTAGTGATACAACTATGGATGAAGTACTAGTAGCATGGAAATCAGAGTGGCCAAAATCTCTTGGGAAAATAAAGTTTATTAATGATTGTGATACATCAAAACTTTCTCTACAACCTAAAGAAATGTATATCGCACCAACGTCTTGTTTTAAAGAGACTACTCCATCAGCCACTATTGTTGACAAGGCTGAACCGTTGCGGGTTATCTGGAATATATTTGAGCGTTAACATATGATACATTCTTTTTTTCCTAAGATTACTAGTACGTTTTTGATCATGGTTGTAGTTGTTTGTACTATTCTCTTCTCAAATATTATTCCAATATTATCTATTCAGCAAAAACTTCCTGGTGCAGTAGCTTATGGTTTTTTTAAGTCCCATCCTGAAGATTATTTTCAATATGTTTCAATGATTCGACAAGGCAAGGAGCATAATTCATTATTATTTACTAATCAGTATGATTCAACACAGTTGCGAACGTATTTTATTCAGCCTTTCTATAATATCGTCGGTGTTGTTACACAATTTCTCCCTTTTGATCAGTTTCAAATTTTTTTTTTAATAAGAATGATATCAGCGTTGTTGTTTTATCTGGTTTTTTTAGAATTAGTATTTAAAGTATTGTCCCAAAACCGACAACGATTATTTGCTATTCTTTTATTCAGTACTATTACTGCATTTAGTGTTGCTTCTGTGTGTGAGGGTATAGCTTGCAGAATGGATCCTCAAACATATGCAGGTGCTTATTTTAATGCTTGGTTACGACTGTTAATTTTACCTCCACATCATTACCTGGCATTGTTGTTGGTTATGAAATTCTTAATACGTATACCTAATCTAAACATATCTTACAGATCTTTATTAATTACTATACTTATGTCTGTTGTTTTAGGATTATTACATCCATATATTGCTTCAAGTTTTTTTAGTATATTTTTCATCACTGTTTTTGTGAAAAGTATAGCTAAACGGGCATTTTTAAAAGAACTCACAGTACATTTATTCATCCTGGGATTTATTGTTGCTTTACTGGCTGTTTATACAAAAATTCAAACAAGATATGAGTTGGGAAGTGTATTTAGATATGTTCAATATGAGTATGTTATTGAGTATATAAAAGCGCTTGGAACAGGAAGTTTGCTGTTGGTGTTATCAATGTTTTTTATACGAAAGATAGTAAAACTACCGCATGGTATTCCCATGGTAGTATGGGCAATATTTCCTGGTTTAGCCATACTTACTCCTATAATACGAACACTATTAGGAGAATATAGAATTTTTCAGATAATGCAGCATATACCAATAAGTATATTAGGAGGATTTGTTTTAGATTACATAATAAAAAAATTCAAGATCATAGGAATCATTACAACAACGGGTCTTTTTTTAGTAATACTGTATATACTCGCCCCTGTGTATCTTATTCATTGGAAGTATATGACAAATCCAGGTAGTGTCGAATTTTTTCAATATAAAATATTTTCAATTGTGAAGTCCATGGTCCCTTCATTAAACATGACTGGACCAGCATACAAAGTAGTACTCAGTGGAGATATGGTATCGGCTATGTTACCAGCATTAGGACCTTACAGAGTTGTAAATGCAAGAATAGGGAATACCCCTGATTTGGAGCAGAGCTTAGTGGACGTGCAACAGTTTTATTATGGTCTGCCTGAACAACAATTAATACGATTTTTTAATACATATCATCCATCAAGTGCTTTATTTGGGATTGATACAGTAACGTTTTCGACTAGTCAGTATACTCATTCACCATATTTTACAGAAACAGCACGTATGGGAGAAATATCACTTGTAGAAATTAACCGTTAATATTTCTTATGCATCGGATGTAAACGTTTTGTAATGGATTTATTGGAATGTATTCTTTTGAGCGGGAAGGTTGAAAATTATTTTGTTTTGGGAAAAAGAATGAAAATTGATAATTGAATGAGTCTTCTGATTTTAAACATGAATGGTATTGTATTAAGGATGTAGTCGTTTTTATCCTTTAAAAGAGCATGTTGAGTTTCCAATCTGTTGAGCCGCCGATTAATGATGACTTCTTTGTTATAGAGTTTCTGAAGATTATGTACAGTTATTCCTTTTTTATGTTGAGCTATTAATGATAATAATTTAATCGTAATAGATGATTCAGTATAGCTATAGAACGTAAGTAAATAAAACGCTAATACGATTAAGTTAATACATAATGAAACACTTGCATAAAACAGTATATTTATCAACGGATATTGAAGTACAACTAAGGTTAATCCAATTAGTAGACAATTCAATATTGCGATGAGTATCGCACAAAGTACCAACCAATAATATGATGTCAGTTTATTCGTATATTTCAAAATGAATCGTTGTAAACACAGAAATAAAACACATGATACTAAAGTAGTGCTGATTAGAATGATATCCATGTTATCCACCAATAGATAATCCTAAACTTTTACTTATAGAGTAAAAAATGTCCCATATTGTATTACCACGCTTGCTAAGTCTATACGTATTGACGTTGGATTTTATTATTATGTTTTTTGACTCCAGACTATCAAGTCGTTTAGTTATTAATAAATCATTAGAAAAGAGGGAGAAAATATCTTTTTTCGAGAGTATTTTTTTATGTAAAAATGCATCAAAAAGTGTATCAATAGGAGTTTGTCCTTCCTGAAATTGAAAAAAAGAATACAGAGTAACAATACTAGATAGTAGTATAAAAAGCATTAAAGAGGTTACAGGAAGCGGAGAGGTATCTGTATGTATTAGTTGATAGTTCGTTGCGTAGAGAACAACTAATAGTAAAAATGAGACAATAGTAACGAATATACTAACCACAAACGGTTTTACTTGTTTAGAGCATACGCGATAAATAACACTTTGGAGAATAAGCGAATTAATAAACATGAGCATGAATAACAGAACTTCATTCATACGAATTACGCGCAGGATACATTGATTAGACCTTTTGGGATTTCATAAACGAGTGAATTGTATTGACAACATACGAACGCATCGTATTTGTTATACCGGGATATACTCCAATCCAAAACCCATCATTCATGATGCGGTCAGTATTGGTTAATGCTCCGACGACACGATACTGTTGGTGTTTCATAAATGCAGGATGTTTAAGTAAATTTCCCGCAAACAATCGTCTTGTTGCTATATGGTTTTTTTCAAGAAAGTCAATTAAATCATTACTTGTAAACGGTGCGGTAGGGGATACTAGTATCATAAAACCAAACCAACTTGGAACTGCCTCATTAAGATGTTTGGTGAAGTTTAGTAGTGGTTCATACTGTTGTAAATGTTTTTTATAGAATGCAAATGTCTCGTTTCTTCTTTTGATAAAATCTGGAAGTTTTTGAAGTTGAGCTAAGCCTATTGCCGCCTGCATATCTGTTAATTTTAGATTATATCCAATTTGTGAATATATGTATTTATGATCATATCCATACGGTAGATTGCCTAATTTCCAGTCAAATCTCCGGTTACAGGTATTATCTTTTCCTGTTTTGCACCAGCAGTCTCTGCCCCAATCTCTGAATTGTCTTACGCTTCTGGATACTAAAGAATTATTTGTTACGACTGCACCACCTTCTCCCATAGTCATTTGGTGTGCCGGGTAAAATGAATATGTTGCAACATGACCAAATGTGCCTACTGGTTTACCTTGATAGGTTGCTCCTAATGCATCACAACAATCTTCTACTAACCATAAATTATGCTCTTTACACAAAGAGACTAGTTCTTTAAGCGGCATAGGATTTCCTAAAGCATGCGCCATCATTATTGCCTTAGTTTTTGGGCTAATAGCTTTTCGTAGATTTTCTATTGAGACATTCTTTGTGTTTAAATCTACGTCAACAAATACTGGTATAAGTCTATTTTGGATAATGGGATTAACTGTCGTTGGAAATGACGCAGCAAGTGTAATAACTTCATCACCTGGTTTGAGCGCTTTATCGCCAAACACATCTGATGTAAGAGCTGATAACGCCAAGAGGTTTGCAGATGAACCAGAATTTGTTAATGATACTAATTTGCATCCACAAATCTTTGAAAATTCACGTTCAAACTGTTGTGCAAATGCTCCTTCTGTCCACCAACCATCTAAAACAGCTTGTGTGGCATTCATAATTTCTTCATGATCGAAAATCTTTCCAGAGACAGGTACGGTAGATGATCCGGCAATAAAACGAGATGGCTTATGATTTTTTTTATAGTATGACGTAATGGATGATGACAATGTTTTGTTCATAGCATTGAATGCTCAGGTTTTTTGTCGAGATTAATAGTTTGCTTAATAATAAATCTTGGCCGGGCCTTTACTTCTAAAAAAATTTTAGCCAGATATTCTGCAATGACACTTAAGCTTAATAGCTGTACACCACCCAAAAACAGCGTTGCTATTAAAACTGTCGGTACACCAGGTGCACGTTGGTTAAAAACTAGTACCAAGAGTAAATTAAGAATAATAAATAATATTGACATGATAGTAACAGAAAACCCTAAATAAGAAATCCATAGTAACGGTTGAAACGAGAAGTTTAAGATAATTTGTTTTGCCCACCATAATCCTTTAAAAAAACTCTCTGTTGATTGACCATGTATACGTGCTTGGCGGACATAGGGTATGCCTATTTGTTTAAATCCAACAAACGCTCTTAAACAGCGGACGAAATAATCGTATTCCGGTATCCGTAATAATTCTTTTACAACCTGTTTGCTCATTAACGAGAATTCTCCAGCATCAAGGGGAACAGAAATGTATGCTAGTTTCTTAAGTAGGTAATAAAACGTTTTATAAGAAAGATTCCAAAAAAATCCATAGCCATCTCTTTTCGTTCTAATTCCGTACACTACATCATATCCAGCTTTCCAGGTTTGAATAAATGTAGGGATTATCTCAGGTGGATCTTGAATATCACCATGTAATAATACAACTGCATCGCCTGAAGCGTACGTCATACCCGCTAAAAAACTTGGTTGAGGAGATCCAAAATTTCGACTCATTTTAATTACTTTAACTCGTTTGTCTTTTTTTGTTAATTTTGTGTAGATTGAATCTGAGTTATCGGTAGAATCATTGTCAACAAAAATAATTTCTGGAGAATAATTTTTTAACTTTTTAAATATATTCACAATTCTTGAATACATTTCTTGAATATTCTCTTGTTCGTTGTAGCAGGTGATTACAATTGATAGTATTTCTCGTTTCATGACCGTACTTTTAAGACCCGTCGTATCATTCTTGCAATATAATCTACTTCTTTTTCTTTTAACATAACTCCACTTGGTAAATTTATACTGGAATACGAAACAGTATGAGCTTGAGGAGTCGGTATATGAGGAGTTTTATATAATTTGAAATCACTAATAGGATAAAAAAATGCCCGGGTATCAATGAGTAAGTCTTTTAACTGCTTTCTCATCATGTCTCTATCGATGTGTAATGATTTATCTACTGTAATTGAAGTCATCCAAAAACTACTTGATACACCTTTTCGTTCAGGATTAAGACTTAATCCTTCAATACCATCCAGTCGCTCTTTATACCACGTATAAATTTTTTTCTTCCTCGCGATGAGATCATCAATATCTTCCAGTCTTGAAAGTCCCAGTGCTGCCTGAATATTAGACATCGGATACATATATCCTATGTCATTTATCCAAAATTGTCTTTGTAAATCAACGCCATGATCTACTAATGATAATGCTTTTTGGTACCAGTCTTTACGATTGGTAACAAACATGCCACCTTCCCCTATAGCCAACATTTTTGCTCCCTGGAAACTAAAGGCAGCACAATCGCCAATTGAACCTAATTGTTTACCATTTAAGGTGCTACCTAACCCTTCGCATGCGTCTTCTATGACGATTAAGTTGTGTTTTTTTGCAATGGTTAATATGCCATCCATATCTGCAACATTGCCGTATAAATGAACTGGCATGATTGCTTTTGTCTTTTTAGTAATATATGTTTCTACTTTGCTTACATCGATACTCCAGGTTTCTTTGTCAATATCAACCAGTACTGGTGTTGCTCCGCAATAATGTACTGCATTTGAACAGGCAACATACGTCATATCGGGTACGATAACTTCATCTCCAGGTTGAAGACCTGCCAGGACACATCCTAAATGCAGAGCAGAAGTACCAGTGGATACCGCTAGAGCATATTTAACGCCTAAATATTCTGCGAATTGTTTTTCGAATTTAGCGATATAGTCACTGTGATGAGTATTCCATCCATTTTTGGCCGCATCTTTTACATAAGCAAGATCATGCGGAGAAATTTTGGGGCCAGCGGTTAGGATTAGCTTTTTAGGTGAAAACATATAAGAATATTAGTGTTTTTTTTGTAATACTTCAATTCTGTTTTTAATAGCATTACAAATAGAATTTACAGAAAGATGATTCACTTCTCGCATATATTCTTGAGGACCAATTGTTTTTGTAAATCTATCTGGTATACCAAAACGCAACACAGGAATTTGAATTGCGTTATCTGCTAAAGTTTCTAATACTGCGCTTCCTAGTCCTCCAATGATACTATGCTCTTCAAGTGTGACGAGGAGAGGAGTTTTAGCGGCAGCTTTCTTTATTGCTTCATTATCAAGTGGTTTAATCGTATGCATACTTATGAGTTGTGCATGTATATTTGTTGTTAATAATTGTTGTCTGACAAGATGTCCTGTTTCCAGCATCGTTGATGTTGCAATGATTGTTACGTCTTTACCTTCAGCCATTGATATTGCTTTTCCAATAGAAACGGTTTGATTTGATGAATGGAGTATAGGTTCTCCTTTTTTACCAATTCGAAGATATGTTGGTTGTGGATTGGTAAACAGCTGTTTGGTCAGTGCTTTTACTTCATGGGGATCACCGGGTGCTAGAATTCTTAAGTTTGGAATGGTTCGTAGCATTCCTATATCCTCAAGAGCATGGTGTGTATGTCCGTAAGGTCCATATGAAAACCCAGCTCCAACCCCTACAATAGTAACTGGTAGATGTTGGTAACAAATATCATTACGAATTTGTTCAATATTGCGAATAGTAATAAAAGGAATGATGGAATAAATAACAGGCAGGTAACCCTCACTTGCAAGTCCAGCTGCTATTCCTGTCATTGATTGTTCGATCATGCCACAGTTTATGTACTGATTTGGACATGCTTCTATTAAAGGCTCAAACACAGAAAACCCCAAATCTCCGGTTAAAAGAATTAAGCGTTTATCAGTTTTTGCTAATTCTAAGAATGTATTTGCAAACGTATTTCTCATAGTTTTTTTAGTAAATCAGTATATTCTTTTTCTGTTGGAGCTTTGTATTGTGAAGAAATTTGATTAATATGCTGAGGAACACCGCCTTTTCCTTTGATGGTTTTTGCTCGGATGACAGTTGGTTTATCCATTGTATGTTGAAAACTTCTGTATGCTTTTTCTAATTGAGCATACGAATGTCCGTTAACTGTGATAACGTTGCAACCGAAGCTTTTCAGTTTAGATGATAATGGATATGTGTTAAGAACGTCTTTTGTATATCCAAATCCTTGAAGCTTATTTTCGTCAATAATGACGAGTAAATTATCAAGTTTGTGGTGTGCTGCAAACAGGAAAGATTCCCAAGTGGTTCCTTCATTTAATTCTCCGTCGGAAATAATCACAATGGTTTTCCAATGTTGTTTTTTACGTTTTGCTGCGAGTGCAATACCTACAGCTAATGGCAGTCCATGTCCTAATGAACCCGAACTGTAATCTATTCCAGGAAGAGATCCTCTAATAGGATGACCAGCTAACAATCCATTTTGTTGTTCATATCCCTTAAAGAGTTCTAACGGGAAATATCCTCTTCTTGCCAGTACTGCATACAGCGCTTTTGCATCATGTCCTTTGGAGAAAACTACTCTATCTCTGGTTGGCATGTCGGGTTTTTGAGGGTTAATATCGAGAAGCTTAAAATAGAGAGAAACAAGTATTTCCACACAAGATAAAGCTCCACCAGCATGTGCACTTTGGGCTGTAAAACTCATGGTAAGAATATCGTGGCGGATATGTTTTGAGATGTCTTCTAAATTTTTTACGTTCATGATTTTGGTACAGTTACTCTACACTATTTTAGGCAAATTTCTAGGGGGAATCTATGGGTTTTAATAGAGTAAAAACATAATTAATAAATCGTACTTATCGCACGATGTTTAGTAGTGTATCGACAACCATTTGAACTTCTTTTTTTGTTATCGCTGTGAAAACAGGCAGGCATACTGTTTCTTCTGAGGCAAGTTCTGTGTTGGGGAGTGATAAGGTTTTATACATACGTCTATATGGAGGTTGTAAATGAGCGGAGGGTATGCCTTGACGAATAACGATTCCGTTATCCAGCATCTTTTGCATGACACGATTTCTTTTCCCTTTATACCCTTTTAACCGTACCTGGTAGGTCTGAAAGGTGTGGTGATATCCGTTGGGAACATAGGGTGGAGTAATAACGGGGTGATTGTCAAATGCCTGTGTGTACTGTTTTGCTACTTCCTGTCGTTTTTTCATGATGATATCGAGTTTATGAAATTGAGTTATGCCGAGTGCTGCATGGATATCACTCATACGGTAATTAAACCCTACAACGGGAAATTCTTCCGGAATGATTGTTTTGCTGGCATTGCGTGTTGCAACGGATACATTTGCTCCATGTGCTCTCATAATCGAAGCCAAATCTGCCCATTGTTTATTACGTGTTACTACTAAACCACCTTCTGCTGTCGTAATTGCTTTTCTGGGATGGAATGAAAAAACGCCTATGTCTCCAAATGTGCCAGCATGTTTCTGTTTATACGTACTGCCGAATCCACATGCTGCATCTTCTAAAATGAGTAATTTGTGCTTTTTGGCAAGAGCAGTAAATGCATCCCAATCTGCACAAAGTCCCATTTGATCTACCACAATTATCGCTTTTGTTTTTTTTGTTATTTTTTTTTCGGTATCGACGGGATCGATATTAAATGTATGTGGATCTATATCTGCAAATACGGGGGTGGCTCCAGCATGAACAACGCAATTTGTGGTTGCGATATATGAGTACGATGGAACAATTACTTCATCACCTGGTTTTATGCCCATAATGGTTAGTGCCATATGCAGACCGGTTGTGCAATTGGAAACTGCAACAGCATAAGGAATAGATAAATACTCGCGCATGAGTGTTTCAAATGCTTCTACTTTTGGTCCTTGAAGTATCCATCCTGAAACCACTGTATCGTACACAGCCTGGGCATCTTCTTTTGTTAAATATGGTTTGGATAAAGGAATCATACTGAATCTATGCTAGATATTGTTTTGATGAACCTGTAACTTTTCCTGGTACTCCTGTAACTATAGAATACGGGGGGATAATGGTGTGTTCAGGAATAACGCAGCCTGCCCCTATTACACTATGATGTCCTATGACAGAACCCATAAGTATCGTAGCGTGTGTTCCGATAAAACAATAATCTTCAATTGTCGTTGGTGCATGATCAATGTGATTATACTTTTTTTCGCTAATACAGCGTTTTATAGTATTGTGAGTTAAAATTTGAGCACCACTGGAAATATTACAACCCATACCGATTGTTAACCGATCATGAAGACTATCTATAAGTGTAAAAGCTCCAATCCATGTCTCTTCTCCAATGCTGGGGGTTCCCAATATCCAGGCTGCTGGATTATAAGGGTTTTGGGGCAACGTGTTCATACTATTTACCAGTTTGTATCTGGGACTAACGCTCTAAGAGCATTAACATCGGGATATGTTTTTTTAAACCAGGACACATATTGTTTTATGCCTTTTTCTATAGACACTGTTGGATTCCAGTGGATGAGTTTTTTCGCCTTTTTCGTGTCAGCGGCATGACGTTTAACATCGTTTGGGCGAGATGGTTTATACACAGGTTTTAAATCTGGATTTAGTTCTTTACAGAGTATATTTGCAATTGTGTTAACAGAAACTTCTTTTCCAAATGCTATATTGAGTGTTTGATGAACTGTGAGAGGTGAGAAGAGCGTGTCAACTATTCCTTTTGCAGTATCTGTTACGTATGTAAAATCCCGGGTGTTAGTGCCATCGCCAAAAATTAAGGGCGCTTCACCATTTAAGATACGAATGGTCATGCGTGGAATAACTTCTCCATAATATCCGTCAAAATGACTGCGGGGACCGTATGTATTAAATGGACGAATAACAGTAGTTTCCAATCCTTCAAATCTTCCAAATTGATTTGTATACAGTTCACCAACGTATTTGCTTGCGCCATAGATAGTAGTTGGGTTAATTTCATGATCTTCCTGCATTTTGGTATTTATCGCCGAACCATATATTTCTGATGAAGAAATGTAAACAAAGCGTTTTATCTTATTTTTTTTGGCGGCTTGAAGCGTTATTAAATTTCCGGTGCCGTTAATATCATGAACTTCAAGAGGATTATTAATAGATAATCGTATATGAGCAACAGCAAATGCTAACACAGCGTCGTGATGCTTCATTGAGTGAGTTAAGAGTTCCGTATCACGAATATCTCCCTGAATAATTGTTACATTTGGATTAGGAGCATTCTTTCTTACTGCTGAGTTCATATTGTCATACACGGTTACTGCGTGTTGTTTAGAAAGAAGGTCAACAACATGTGAACCTATAAACCCTGCTCCTCCGGTAATAAATATTTTCATAACCAGATGATACGAAATAACGATACACGAGTAAACTCCCAGAGAAAGATACTTGACATTTTATGGTAATGAATGCACGATTAAACTATATGGCAAAGAATAAAACTCAAAGCAGTTTCCACAAACCCGTTCCGCATCTATTTGGATTTGGAGCAATTTTTATATTTGCACTTATTGTATTATTTTTTGTTATGCAGATGGTTATGAATAAAGACACGTCACTTGATACAAGATCTCAGGCAGGAGTTGAAACACAGTTGAAAGGGGATAATTTACGGAATGCACTATTAATAGAATTGTCCAATGACAAAGATATTCAAGTAGGAGGAGAGGAAGACTAATATGAAAACACATACTATCTCAACTCAAACAAAAACAGCAATTATTGCAGCATTAGTAACCCTAGGAATGGTAACGGCAGCAACGCCAGTTGCATTTGCTGCCACAGTCAGCTGCAGTCAGGGGTTTAATGAATCGTTTAATTCATCATTGTTTGTCAATGAAGAACGCTTCCGCATTGAGCGGACAGGGGGTGTCGATGGAGATTATAAAAATGATATCGTTAACGGAGCTGTAAACTTATGGCTGCGCTCAACAAACAATCCCAAAAGTATTCTCATGTCGACAAAAGATAAATTTACTGGGAAGTTTGCAGTTCAATCGAGTATAGATTTAACTAATGCCGGCATGGGTTCTGAAACGGATATTAGTGCTTACCTTGAGAACAATTCGACTTCAAATGGTATGCGGGTGAGTGTGACAAAAACTGCAGGCGGCTACACAATAGGTGTGTTCTCAAATGTTAATGGCAATTCATCAGTTTCGGAAATAAATGAATATCAAACTAGTGGAACCGGAAACGTAACAGCTATTCGCATAGAGCGAAATGGAGACCGCTATGATATTTCTCATTTATCCAACGGTGCATTTGTAAAATCTCATGAAGTGATTGGCGGGTTTAGAGGAGAGGCCAGGGTTGCAGTAGGATATACAGCTCTAGCAAATACGCCAGATTCTTATGTGAGAGTTGAGGATTTACGAGTTGATTGTTCTCAACTGGAAGTGCCAAAAGGAGAAAATCTGGGAACACTTCGCCAGACACTTAAAAAACAAATTAATGGTAAACTCGATCGAATCAGCGCATTTAAACAGCAAGTCAGAGAGAAATTCCGTCAGAGTCTATTGACAGAAGATCAGCGTCGCATGTTACTTGATGGATTTAATCCGCAAGTAGACGCATTAGAAGGACTTAAAAGCAAACTGGATTCTTATACCAGTTCAACGTTACTCTCTCAAGAAGCTGATATGGTGTTTGATAATAATCCAGTGGGTAAATGGGAAAAGAAACTACTCCAGCAACAGAGATTGTATATATTAACTCGAACTAAAGACAGTTTTGCTGAGGCATTACAGGTTGAGCAGGATAAATTTAATGCCTTGTCTCAGCCGGCAGCAA
>CAZGOA010000007.1:0-53527 GCA_964527425.1 uncultured Gammaproteobacteria bacterium
AAGGAAAAAATACGCTTAAAACTTTTGTCCTAAGATGTGTGGATCTCCTTCAATTCAAGCCTACGAAATGGACTTTTTAACGGTTAAGTTACTTCAGGAGATAACTCCAACGGATGATTGCCTAAATGGCTTCATATCCTTACTCCGCCGTACCTATTATAAAAGGGTTGCAAGACTACAAAAACGCAAAGATGAGGCTGACTCGGATATGAAACGGTTGCAGGGACTTAGACAGTCCTTAATTGAGAAGAACTTAAGCGGTATATACAGCGATGAAATCTTTAAAGAACAGAACAGGTTGATTGAAGAGCAAATGGCAAAAGTTCAGGTTACCAAAGACGATGCTATTCTTTCCAAATACAATCTTGAGGCAATCGTTAATTTTATGAAGGATAAATTTGCTGATTTAGGCAAAACCTACCAGCAATCTGATATTCACCAGATACGGGTGCTATTGTGTTCGATATTCCCCTCCGGAATGTCTTGGAGCTATCCGGGCTTTTCGAACACCTCGGTTAGCCCGTTATTCCAATACATTCAGGGTTTTGCCACAAATAGCGCCCCATTTGGTGAGCATGGAGGGACTCGAACCCCCAACCGACTCCTTAAGAGGGAGTTGCTCTACCATTGAGCTACATGCCCTGTCATGGGACAAAACCTAAGGTTTTTTCCCAACGATTTTCCTCTACATGTATTGCAAGAGATCTTCTCTCATGACCACACTCTTGCAACTATTTGTATTTTATTATTCTAATTTTTTCTGATTCCATTTAAAAACAAGATTCTTTCCAGCTATCTTCACTTATTTGTGTCACGAGGTATCTACACACATTACCACACCCTCATGACTATTTGTACCTTGCTACCATTCTTACTTTTGGCAACGGTACTTCTTGTCTTAAAAATTACTATATTTTAAATTTCCTTTATATTAATTGCACCTCTGGAGGGATTTGAACCCCCAACCTCATCGTCCGAAGCGATGCGCTCTATCCAGTTGAGCTACAGAGGCATAAAATTTTTATACCATCCATATTCTTTTGCTGTTTTCTTTTTATGACAGTTACTACATCTAACTACACATTTTTCAATCTCTTTAATTACTTTCGTTAATACTTGATCTCTTTTTATTAATGACACATTAAATTTTTTATCTCTGGTATGATCGAATTCTAATACAACTGGATCTTTTTCTCCACAATCGATACATGGATGGGTTAAGAAATAATTCAAAATATATCTTGTATTTTCATTTCTATTAAAATTATTTCTATTTTTTGCTTTTCTTAAATAGTAGCTCTTATTATTGTAATAATGTTTTTTCACTTCTAATCTTGTACAAATTTTACAAGCATTGTGCCTAATGCCTAAAGTTTTATCTTTAAAATTAAAAAAATCTATTGTTTTTTCTAATTTGCATTTACAACACTTTTTCATATCTTTAGTTTAATTAAGTGAATTTTTGAAATCAATTTTAAAATTCGAAGTTATTAATACAATATAAGACTAAATATTTTATATATAACGCTATAGGTAGTGAGTCTTATACTTTAACCAACACTATAGATAGCTTGACAGGTGTTAAACATTCGTGTCAGTATAGAATCTATATGATTCGGAAAATTGCCATAAGTATATTATGGTTTCCTGCATCGTTAGTACTTCTCTATATTAACCTTCTAGTACTACCAACATATCTTAAACCAAATTCATCTTTGGCTTTTGATAACATACTTAGTCCACTTGGTGATACTACTCCATATCATCTTGCATCCTCAAATACTTCAAAAGTATTAGGTACACAGATTATTGCTGGTGATGCACGTATACATTTAATAGAAGATTTCTTAATCCGTCATAATTCGCCGCTTTCGCCATATGCGCAAAATTTTGTCGAGGAAGCTGATAAAAATGGTATTGACTTCCGATTAGCAGTATCGATTGCAATGTGTGAATCAAACTTGGGTAAACGCATACCGTCGCAGGATTCGCATAATGCGTGGGGAATTGCTGTGTACACCGGACAACAGCATGGTAAAAATTTTGAAGATTGGCCATCGGCGATAGCCTGGGTTTCTACCTACCTTAAAGAACGCTATCTCGATCGTGGTCATGATACGCTGCGCGAAATAGGCTCAATATATGCACCTCCTTCTGTAGAAAAAGGTCATTCGTGGGCACGCTGTGTGGAAGAATTCCAGAGTCGTATATTTTGATATAATAAGAGATAGAAGTAACCCATAGACTTGACAAAACTTCATTTATAACCTATAATACTTGACAGATCCTAAGGTGGAATTCGATGTCTGCTTTAGGGTTTTTTTGTGGCCATTTTTTTAAACTAATCACTCTCCCTGCCGCAATGGTGCCACTTTATATGTTTCGTTCTTTAGCGATTATATTGTTAGTTATAAGTATTCTTAGTTTCACTCCACAAACTCATGCTCTTGAAAAAGTAGCAGGGAGTACTGGTCAGCTCATGATTCATTCTATAGCAGAACGTTCTGATCCAGTTGATATGCGCGTACTCAAATTACAGGCATATTTTGAAAAATATAACTCTCCGTTAGCGCCATATGCAGATATATTTGTACAGCAAGCTGATGAACATGCACTTGACTGGAAGCTCGTCGCCTCTATTGCTGGTTTGGAATCCACTTTTGGTAAATTTATTCCACAAGGATCATATAACGCATGGGGATGGGGTATACCTACCGGCGCTTCAAAAGGTCTGGGATTTTCTGATTGGGAAGACGGAATCGCAACTGTATCGGAAGGATTAAAACAAAAATATGTCGATAGAGGCTTAACTACTCCCGAGCAAATGGGACGTATTTACGCTGCGTCACCTACGTGGGCAAGCAAGATTTATTTCTTTATGAACGAAATTGAAAAACAGCAGATTGAGAATAATGCAGTGCTGGCTATGAACTTATAGTCATTGCAAATACTCGTTTAAAACACTATAATAAGTTCAATATTATCTCATTTGGACATCTTCTTGCCCTTTTATTAAATGAAGGGTCACCAAATGATTGTTGAAAGAAGATACTCGGAAAGGAGTGCGCCGTAGTATCGGCGCTTTTTTTATGAAACAAGTTTCATTAAATGACTTATTAACAGCTGGTAGCCATTTTGGCCATAAAGCCGAACGATGGCATCCTAAAGCAGAAGAATTTATCTATACCGAAAAAGATGGTATTCATATCATTGATTTAGCTAAAACAAAAGCTGGTCTTGATAACGCAGCACAAGCATTGCGAGATATGGTTGCAGAAGGAAAAGAAGTTTTATTTGTGGGCACAAAACGTCAGGCAAAGGCTGTTGTTAAAGAAGCAGCCACAAAGGCTGGCGCTCCATTTTTAACTGAACGCTGGATTGGCGGATTTTTAACAAATTGGGAAGGAATTAAAAAAAATATTGATAAAATCAACAAATTAACACTTGATCGTGAGAGCGGCGGTTGGAAAAAGTTTCCAAAACACGAGCAATCCAAACTCGGTAGATATTTATCCCGTTTAAACATGGTTTATCAGGGAGTGTTAAAGCTTAATTCAAGCCCTGATGCTCTGTTTATAGTTGATATTCGAAAAGAATCTTCAGCTGTAGCAGAAGGGTTACGTATTGGCATTCCAATATTTGCAATCGTTGATACTAATTGTGATCCAACGGATGTAGACTACGTAATACCAGCCAACGATGATGCTGTGGGATCAATTCAATATATCACTGATGTCATTGCAGAAGCGTATAATGAAGGAAAAGAAGCGAGAGCAAAAGAAGTTGAAACTGCTCAAGCAACAGCGTAACTATTTTTGAAAGGATTATTTATGAATATTTCACTCGATTTATTAAAAAAATTAAGAGAAGAAACCAGTGCGGGTGTTTCTGATTGTCGAAAAGCATTAGAAGATGCAGAAGGTAATTACGATAAAGCCAAGCAACTCTTAATGGAACGCGGGCTTGAAAAAGCTAAGAAAAAAGAAGGAAAAGAAACAGGAGATGGAATTATTGCATCATATATTCATAGCAATAATAAGGTCGGCGTACTCATCGAATTACGTTGTGAAACAGATTTCGTTGCACGAACAGATGACTTTAAGACATTAGCTAAAGAAATAACCTTACAAATTGCAGCAATGAAACCAAAAGACGTATCTGATTTATTATCAAGCGCCTACATCCGTGATCCAAAACTAACTATTCAGGATCTTTTAAAAAGTACTATTGCAAAAGTAGGAGAGAATATTACTATTCCCCGTTTTACACGAATGGAATTAGGGGAAGAATAAATTAATTATTTGGTATCTGAATCATTCTGGATTGGAGATATTCACCTTAACAAAAAAATGTAAGGGATTATTAGTTAGTAGATGAATTCTATTCTACAAACATACTTTTCAAAATACGCATAAAGATCTATACTTTTGTCTATGATTGCAACAATAATTTCTCAAACCAAAGAAAAAATGCAAAAAGCGGTAGACGTGACAAAAGAAGATCTTTCTACAATTAGATCAGGCAGAGCAACCCCTTCATTGGTTGAAAACGTTATTGTTTCTGCTTACAACGGGACCGCAAAAATGAAAATCATGGAATTAGCAACCATTACTACCATGGATTCTAAAACCATTGTTATTGCACCATATGATACTTCTATCATCAGTGAGCTGGAACGAGGGATAATGGAAGCAAATTTAGGTATGACACCAATAGTTGACGGTGAGGTAATTCGATTAACAATCCCACCACTTACAGAAGATCGAAGAAAAGAATATATAAAACTGGCAAAAGCCAAAATCGAAGCAGGCAAAATTATGATTAGACAGATTCGACAGGATATGATGCAACATCTTAAAAAACAGGAAGATGAAAAAGAAATTGATGAAGATCAAAAGAGACTTGGTGAAAAACAGATTCAGGAAACAACAGATCATATGGTTCAGGAATTGGATCTGTTGGGTACAAAAAAAGAAGAAGAGTTAATGCAGGTTTAATAGTATTCCTATTTGACCATACTCTCTTTACTCCGTACACTAATACTATCTATGTCGTTTAATCAATTTAATCCTTTCGGACAAACAAAAGCTAAAGCAATTGGGTTGCTTCTTACCTTACTTTTATTCATAGGTTTATATGTATTAGGCATTATTTCACTGGATATAATTATTATTGTGGTAGTTTTTGGGATTGTTTTAACGTTTCTTGTATTTATCCATGAACTTGGTCATTATTCTGTTGCACGTTTAATTGGTGTCAAAGTTGAAGAATTTGGTTTTGGATTGCCGCCAAGAGTAATCGGTAAAAAAATCGGAGGAACAATTTATTCTCTCAATGCTCTTCCAATTGGCGGATTTGTTCGTTTGGCTGGTGAAGATGAAGAAGAAAATTCAATTGAAGCGCGTATTAAAAAGAACCATGGAAAAAATCTATCTCAGTTTTTCTGGGCTCGCACCAAACTGGAACGAATTGCGATATTAGTAGCAGGAGTCACGATGAATTTTTTACTAGCTGTAGCAATTACAACTGGATTACTCATCTATGGGATTGATGAACCAGCTCCAAGAGTAAAAATTGTAGAGGTACAAAGCGGCAGTCCCGCAGAAATTGGTGGTCTTATGCCGGGTGATCTAGTCAAAGAAATCCGATACGTAGATGAAAAAGGAAACACAAAAAACGTATTAACACGTCTACCTTCAGAGTTGGCTGAAACCACCAGGGCAAACCTTGGAAAGGAGTTATCATTAATCCTTTTACGAAATGGTACAGAACAAACTATACAGGTTGTACCCAGAACGGAATTTCCTGAAGGAGAGGGACCGATGGGTATAAAAATAGATTTTGATATACAAACACTTAAGTACCCTTGGTATATTGCTCCATTTAAAGCCGTAGAGCTTAGCATTACTCGAACAAGAGACATGATTGTTGCCATTGCTACATTACCATCCAGGGCATTGCAAGGACAAAATGTTCAACAAGAAGTTGCCGGACCCATTGGTATAGCTCAAATTACTGGTCAAGCAGTGCGTATTGGGCCTGTAGCTGTATTGAACCTGATGAGTATTTTATCTTTGAGTTTGGCATTTATAAACATTTTGCCTATACCAGCACTTGATGGTGGAAGAGTACTGTTTGTGGTTATTGAAGCCATTACTGGTAAACGAGTAAATCAGGGATTTGAGAGAACAGCACACCAAATTGGTATGGTAGTTTTATTAGCACTAATATTGTTAGTGACGTTTAACGATATAACCCGACTATTTATTGGATAAACCTTCCTCCCTAGTGCATTGCTCATGAATTAATTATAATCACCTCATGGGATTTGAAAAAAAAGAACTTAAAAAGAAATCAGATAACATTTCGGATTGGTATAATGATGTTGTATTAAAAGCTCAGATAGCAGACTATGGGCCTGCAAAAGGTACCATGGTTATTCGTCCGTACGGATATGCTATTTGGGAGCGTGTTCAGCAAATACTCGATAGATTATTTAAGGAAGCTGATGTGCAAAATGCATACTTCCCTTTATTATTTCCATATTCATTATTAGAAAAAGAAAAAGAACATGTTGAAGGATTTTCTCCGGAACTAGCAGTTGTTACCCAAGGTGGTGGAGAAGAATTAAAAGATCCACTAGTAGTACGGCCTACTTCTGAAACGATCATGTATGTCATGTATGCAAAATGGATCCAAAGTTGGAGAGATTTACCTGTACTTATTAATCAATGGAATAATGTTGTGCGTTGGGAGAAACGAACATATCTTTTTTTGAGAACTTCAGAATTTTTGTGGCAGGAAGGACATACTGCACATGCTACTGAACAAGAAGCAGAAGAGATGACAACACAAGCTCTCGAATGGTATCGCAAAGTATATGAAGAATATTATGCTATTCCCGTTATCCTTGGGAAAAAGAGTGAAAAGGAGAAATTTGCCGGTGCTAAACATACCTATACTGTAGAAGCATTAATGCCGGACGGAAAAGCACTTCAAGCCTGTACGTCACATAACCTTGGTCAAAATTTTTCTAAAGCATTTGATATCAGTTTTCAAACCAAGGAAGGCGCAAAAGAATATGTCCATCAAACATCCTGGGGATTTTCTACACGAAGTATCGGTGGATTATTTTTAACTCATGGTGATGATCAGGGACTCATACTACCGCCCAAAATTGCACCAATTCAAATAGTTGTCATGCCTATACCCAAAAAAGGTGAAGATAATGATCTTCTAGATGCATACTGCCAAGATTTACGGGAAATGCTTTTTAATGGTGGAATACGTACAAAGTATGATAAGAGAGAAGAACCAAGTGTGGGTCGACGATTTAACGAGTGGGAGATAAAAGGTGTTCCACTGCGCTATGAAGTGGGAACAAATGAAGTTAAAAATCGAACTGTAACGATAGTACGAAGGGATACAGGAGATAAAAAAACAATTGATCGATCTCATGTACTCGTTGAGACAGAACATATCCTCGATCAAATGCAAAAAGATCTCTATCAAAAAGCATTAACGTTTCAACAGGAACATACACATGAAGTAGAATCATATGAAGAATTTAAAGAAATTATGAGTACTAAACGAGGGTTCATAAAAGCATTTTGGTGTGAAAATCCTCAATGTGAAGAAAAAATAAAAGAAGAAACGAAAGCAACTACGCGATGTTTGCCCATAAATACTATAGACGAAACTGGAACATGTATATATTGTAAACAATCAGCAACACATAAATGGATTTTTGCTCAGGCATATTAATATGAAAACCATAGTCACTCATTTAGGACCAGATCTAGACGCTATAACCAGCGTTTGGCTCATTAAAACATTTTTTCCTAATTGGGAGGAAGCGAGTGTCGCATTTGTTCCTGCAGGTACAACGCTGAACAATATGGAACCAGACAGTGATCCTAACATAATTCATGTTGATACTGGCTTTGGACAATATGATCACCATCAAACAAATGCAGATATTTGTGCTGCAACACTGGTTTTTGATGAAGTGAAACAGATTCATGGGCCAGATCCTGCACTGGAGCGACTCGTTGCAAAAGTAAACGCTGATGATCACTTTAAACAAGTATTTTATCCAAACCCGGCAGCAGATTATTGGGAGTTTGATTTAGGCGCTATAATCGGTGGCTGGCGTCTACTCAATCCAGAAGATAATATGCGAATATTATCGCTTGGAATGGATAGTTTAGATGCCGTTTATAAAAATCTCCAAAATAAAGTATGGGCAGAAAAAGAAATTAAAGAAAAAGGTAAAGAATTTAAAACCAAATGGGGGAATGCACTGGGTGTTGAAACAACAAATGATGATGTCATTCATCTTGGTCAAAAAACGGGCTACCAATTGGTTATTCGGAAAGACAGCAAAAAACAGTATGTACGTATAAAATCACTACCGCTTGATTCTATAGATTTAACCACTGTTTATACAACACTAAAAGAACGAGACACACAGGCTACCTGGTTTTTACATGCAAGTAAGCATATGATATTGAATGGCAGTACTAAAAATCCCACTATGAGGCCATCGAACTTGACTCTAGATCAATTGATTGAGATAGTGAAACAGAGTAAATAACTCTAATTAACCTTTTCATATGGATTCTTGTGTTTTTTGTAACATTATTGCTGGAACTATACCGAGTCAAAAATTATACGAAGATGAAGAAGTCATTGTAATTCCAGATATTTCTCCTCAAGCACCTACACATCTATTAGTTATTCCAAAATTGCATGTTAAAGAATTTATCGATGTTTCATCAAGTTTAATTACAAAAATTATGGAAGTAACCAAAGCTATCATTAAAGAACAAAAAATAGAATCATACAGACTGGTAAATAACGGGAAAAATGTTGCTGTAGTTGACCATTTTCATCTCCATATATTAGGAAATATCGATAAATTTAGAAAACTATAAGCTCCATTCCGCCTCTACCCATCATTAGACCTTCTAGGTTATAATCAGTTTTATAATCCATGCACTATTACAGTGCTACATTGTTGGGAGGTGTTTTTTATGGTGGTTGTTAAAGCACAACCAGGAGATACATCAGATTCTGTAATTCGAAAATTTACCCGCAAAGTATTAGCGGAAGGAATTCTTCAAGATTTAAAAAAGAAAGAATTCTATCAAAAACCAGCAGAAAAAAGAAAAGAACAAAAAAAAGAATTACAACGAAAAATTAGACACGGACACAGGGGTTAATCGTGTATGCTACTTGCTCAAATTAAATCTGACATACAAACTTCATTAAAAGAAGGTAATTCGTTGCGTGTTTCTACGCTGCGAATGACTTTATCTGCAATACGGAATAGTGCTATTAGTAAATATGGCGCACGCGGAGAAGAAGGGTTGACAGATCAGGATGTACTCGATGTCATAAAAAAGCAGTCAAAGGAAAGAAAAGAATCTATTGAAGCATATAAACAAGCTGGTAGAACAGATTTAGTAGAAAAAGAACAGCAGGAATTGGATATCTTAGTTCAGTTTTTACCAAAAGAGTTAACAGATGAAGAACTAAAGGCAATCCTTCAGCCAATTATTGCAAGTGGTGAGAAGAATTTTGGACTTATTATGAAACAATCAGTTTCTCTTGTACAAGGGAAAGCTGATGGTTCTCGTATTAGCGCAGTTGTAAAACAACTTCTTGGAAATTCTTAATAAACATGTTAAAACCTTCTCAAGAAACGAACTCATGATTACAATAAAATTCCAGGCAGCATCACATTATCCCGTTAATCGAAAACTTATAATTAAAGAAGTTAAAGACCTGCTTCATTCACGTTTAAAAGGTGATTGTGAAGTCAGTATTTTGATAGGGGGTAATAGACAGATGAAATACCTTAATAAAACATACCGTAATATCGACGACACTACAGATGTGTTATCGTTCCCTCAAAATGATCCGTCTCAACCCACAAAACCATTTACACCTCCTCCAGATGGTGTTTTATATTTAGGCGATATCGTAATTTCTTATCCCGAAGCAGTCAAAGAAGCAGCGAAGGATGATATGATGGTTGATGATAAAATAAATCAACTAGTGCTTCATGGATTAGATCATCTCATGGGAATTCACCATGATTAGTTAGTAATAAAACGAATAGAAATAGTTTTTTCAAGTTTTATTCAAAAAAAAATTAAATCATGTCTTTTTATAATACCTATCGACCTACTGTATTAAGCGAAATAGATAATGCACAGGTTAGGAAAACAATCAGTTCGCTTTTATCTAAAAAGAAAGAAGATCTCCCGCATGCCTATTTATTTGTAGGACCAAGAGGTACCGGAAAAACGACAACAGCTCGTATTGTTGCAAAGCTGTTTAATTGTGTCTCACCGAATAAACAAGGAGAACCTTGCGGATTATGTGATCTGTGTGTTGCCATTACGAACGGTACTTCTATTGATATCTTAGAAATTGATGCCGCTTCTAATACAGGAGTCGACAATATCAGGGATTTAAAAGATAAAATTCAACTTGCTCCGGCACAAGCAACATGGAAAGTCTATATTATCGATGAAGTACATATGCTCTCAACAGGAGCGTTTAATGCACTCTTAAAAACCCTTGAAGAACCCCCGCCACATACAGTGTTTATCTTGGCAACTACAGACCCACATAAAGTTCCTCAAACAATTCAATCGAGATGCTTACTCATTCAGTTTGCTAAACCAACCGTTGATGAAATAACAATAGCTCTCAAGCGTATAGTAACTGGTGAAAACATATCGATAGAAGATGAAGCATTTCGTCTGTTAGCTGAAGCTGCTGATGGATCGTTTCGAGACGCTACAAAATTACTTGAACAAGCAAGCCTGTTGAATACGCATATTACAAAAAAGAATCTTGAGGAAATGCTAAAGACTTCTACTGATGAGTCAATACAACTTTTTATTACTAATTTACTGTCATATAAACCAGTCTTACTTATTCAACAGATTGACGCACTGATAAAAGACGGCACTGATATAAAAATGTTTTATGTAAACATTCTTAAGCAACTCCAAAAAAAACTTGTACATTCTGTAGTATCAAATAGTGCTGATGTAGTGAAACTAACATCGATTACTGATATTTTGCATCGGTATTACGCGGATGTGAGATCAACAAATTTTCCAGAACTCTCTTTACAAATTGCTGTGTTAACTGCCTGTGAACAAGCTTATGCAGGTCAACAGCAGTCTATGCAAACTCACGTTAATAAACAGACTCCTGTGTCACCTCCTGTTTCTAAACCTGTTATGTCCACACCACAAAAACAGAATATTTCACCATCTACACAGACCACAAATATTTCACAAGTTCTCTCAGTTGCGGGACCTTTAAATCTTGAGCTTCTTACGACAAACTGGCCGCATGTCATTGATGAAGTAAAGAAGATACATCACGCTACATCTGGGGTACTTAGATCTGCAAAACCACAACAAGTAAATAAAGGAACCGTCATTATTGAAACGTTATATGCATTTCATCGTGATAAACTAAATGAAACCGTAGCAAAAGATGCTATAATTAAAGCTATAAAATTATTATTTGGAGAAAAAGTTACGCTTGAGATTATGTTAGCGAAAAAGTAAGATGTAGAATAACTCTTAATAATTCAAGAAATCGGAGGTACTATATGCAAAATCCTTTTAAAATGCTGGGCGATATAAACCAAATGAGAAAACAAGCAGCTCAAATACAGCAAATGCTTGAAAAAGAAGAATACGAAATACATCAAGGTAATGTATATATCTTAATTTCTGGAAATCAACAAATTAAAAATGTAGAAATTGATGGCGTAAGGCAGGATACATTAATTCGCGCCTTTAATGATGCAATCAAAAAATCCCAACAAGCCGCTGCTTCCAAACTCGGTGATATATCAAAAATGATGGGTAACTAATAGTTACTTAACTGTTTAAAATGACAAGCATGAATGTCGTTGTAATTGGTTCGCTTGGATTTGATTACATAATGAATTTTTCCGGTCGCTTTACTGACCGGATCATGGAAGAAAAAATTCACAGTCTTTCGTTAAGTTTTCTCGTTGACACCTTAAGTAAACAATTTGGAGGAACCGCTGGAAATATTGCATATAGTCTTAAACTGCTCGGGATACAACCTGTTATGCTTGCCTGTGTTGGAAAAGATTTTTCACAGTACAAGCGATTTTTAAAACAAAAAAAAATTTCTACAGACTATATAAAAGACGTACCAGATCTATCTACCAGTTCATATTTTGTAATCACTGATTTGGCAAATAATCAAATTGGGTCTTATTATACCGGAGCAATGAAACATGCAACGACATTATCTCTTAAATCAGTAAGACTACCAGTTAATTTTGTAGTTATAGCTCCAACAAACCCCAAAGCAATGATTAAGGCTGTTGGTGAATGTAAACAGTTACAAATTCCTTATATGTATGATCCGGCCTTTCAAATCTCTACATTTACTACCGATGAATTACTGGATGGTATTGAGCATGCAAGGATACTAATTGGAAATGATTATGAGATTGGCTTAATTGAAGAAACTCTAGGGATATCACACGATGAACTTATTACTAAAGTACCTCTACTGATTACAACATTAGGAGATAAAGGTTCAATTATAGAAACACAAACCCAAGCTATCCATATAAAACCTGCAAAAGCAAAAGGAACAGTTGACCCAACTGGTGCTGGAGATGCGTATAGAGCAGGATTTTTAGCTGGCTATTTACAACAATTTCCTTTAGAAGTCTGTGGTCAGATGGGATCTACTGCTGCTGTGTATACCGTTGAACTATATGGAACTCAAACTCATACGTATAAAAAAAGAGACTTTATTCGGCGTTATGATGAGAATTTCCACACCCAGTTGAATTTTTAATTCTAATACATTATTTCACTACGCACATTGTATTAAGCAATAAATATTCGTGGTTGTGAGTAAATAATATCGGGTTGTATAATTAATACCTATGAAATTTATACATCTTATTGCAGATTATGGTACTGGTGACGGCGCTTTCGGAGAGGTTATACAAAAAATGTATAGTCTTTCTACAGATATTACAGTGTATCCAACTAGCGTACCGTCTTTTTCTACTATAGCTACGGGATTTTGGACTGCTCAATATGCCTTAGTAAATCCTTTAAAAGACATGATGATTTATACAAACACTGCGCCAAGAAAAGATAAAAAAGAATCCCGTGATAGAAACGAAGGCGAAAAACTCATTTATGCATTATTAAAAAACGGAGTCACTGTTGTTGGAGTAAACGCAGGACATTGTTTTTCATTCATTAAAGAACACATTAAATCAATTCATGTCGTAAATGTTGCAAATAAAGGATCGCAGTTTCGATCAAGAGACTTTTATCCGGAAGCAGTGATCGGGATATCCAAAGGGAATAAAGAATATATTGGTGAAGCAATAGATGTCTCAACTATTCCTGATATACCAAAACAACGAATTGCATGGATAGACGGGTATGGCAATATAAAAACAACAACTCGACTAAATGATGTTTCACTTACCTCAGGGCAACCTGTATTAGTAACTCTCAATAACATTAAACGCACAGCATACTTTACAGATGGCACCTTTTCTGTTCATGAAGGGCAATTAGCTTTTGCTCCAGGATCATCTGGAGGTGAGAATAAATGTATGGAATTATTTTTACGAGGTTTATCTGCCTGGAAAGAATTTGGGAAGCCAGAAGTAGAACAGGAATTTGATATTACACCGTTATCTGAATAACATCGTTTCTCTATTACACAACCTTCTTAACTGCAGCATATGTACGCTGTTTAAATAGTCTTTACTATGAATATCTGGCATTCATTAACAAAACCGATCATGATATTAGCTCCGATGGAAGATGTAACAGATACAGTGTTTCGTCAGATTGTTTTGGCTTGTGGTAAACCTGATCTTTTTTTTACCGAATTTACAAATGTAGAAGGACTGGCATCAGAAAAGGGAAGTGTAATTGTTTCACAACGTCTTCAGTTTACAATTCAGGAAAAACCGATCATTGCACAGGTATGGGGGAAAGAACCGAATCATTATTATCAAGCAGCTATAAAAATTAAAAAAATGGGGTTTGACGGTATCGATATAAACATGGGATGTCCTGAAAAATCTGTGACTAAAAATGGGTGTTGCAGTGCCCTGATAAACAATCAATCCCTTGCCACTGAGATTATTCGAGCAACACAAGAAGGGGCTGGTGGAGATCTCCCAGTGAGTGTAAAAACTCGCATTGGTTTTAACCACATCGTGACTGATAGTTGGATACCTTTTCTTTTATCACATGAATTGAGTGCGTTAACGATTCATGGAAGAACGGCAAAAGAACAATCAGCAGTTCCGTGTCACTGGGATGAAATTGCTAAAGCCGTAGAAATTCGCAATCAATTACAAAGTAACACTCTCATCATTGGTAATGGCGATGTAGTAACTCTTAAAGAAGCAAAAGAAAAAGTCGATACATATAAGGTTGATGGAGTCATGATAGGAAGAGGTATATTTCATAATCCGTATCTATTTTCTGGACGGAAACGTGAAGATATCTTGCAGAAAGAGTTTATTAACTTATTACGTGCACATATTGATTTATATAAAAAAACCTGGGGTTCGAAAAAAAATTACGCTGTATTAAAAAAATACTACAAAATATATATCCAGGGATTTAAAGGCGCACAAGAACTGAGAGAAAAACTGATGCTGACAAGTTCTTATGAGGAAGTAGAACAAGTACTGAATACCTACTAATTATTGTTCTTTTGACTGCTCATACCATTTATATAAGTCTGCGGCATCCTGATTAATAGCTGGCAATTCTTCCAGAAATTTATCTCTAATCTGAATTGAGGTGAGTTGATTTACCTGTAATGATTTAGCCCAATTGGTTAATTTTTCTACTAATTGTTTTGCTTGTTCAGGAGTTAACCCTGCAGCAAGTCCTACTTTTGATAAATTAATAGGATTAAATGGCTCAACTTCACCATTTCTTTTTACGACTTGAGGCAACATACATTCCACTATATCTATAAATAAAAAAATTGCCAAGGGTAATATTGATGGGTTCTTTTTTTATTTAAAATACGATATAACATTCTAATATGAGTACAGAACCTAATACTAATGAAACATGTCCAAAATGTAATAGTCCATTATCTGAAGTAACAACTACTCCAACTGGAAGGAAACTTCAACGATGCAGTGCAGGAACATGGAATCCTGAAACTCGAAAAACTGAAGGCTGTGATTATGTAAAATGGTTACCTGTAGAACCAGAAACGCTTGATGAACCATGTCCCAAATGCGGAGCTCCATTAGTATTAAATGTTACCCGATTTGGAAAGAAGATGAAAAAGTGCTCTACAAATATCTGGGATCCAGAAAAAAAACAATCAACGGGATGCAATTATGTTGAATGGATTAACGGCTCTACTGAACCTCTTGAAGAAGATTGTCCAGAGTGTGGTGAAAAATTAGTTCTCTTTACTACTAACAGCGGTAAGAGAATGAAAAAATGTTCAACTTCAGGGTGGGATAAGGATAAACGTCAAGCAACGGGCTGTACGTATGTCCAGTGGCTATAAAAAAACTCTCATTGTCTTATACTTTCAAGCTTTGTTACTATCTATATAGTACATTTAAAACGAATGTACTAATTTCACTGTTTGCTTTGTTTCTAAATTACGGGAGGAATTATGAATATTGAAGTGAATTATTTAGCGATATTGTTGGCTAGTGTAGCCTCTATGGTACTTGGGTTTTTATGGTACAGTCCAATATTATTTGGAAATCAATGGATGAAACTTCGAGGGTTTACTGCAGAATCCCTCAAAAAAGCCCAAAAAGAAATGGGTCCGCTGTATGGAGTTAGTTTTGTTGTTAGTTTGGTAACGGCCTATGTCTTATCTCATGTTATGACGTTATCTGGTGCCTATTTTGGATATCCCAAAATTACCACTGGATTAAACACTGCCATTTTTATGTGGTTAGGATTTATGATGCCAGTCCAATTAACAGCCACGATTTTTGGAAATAAAAAATGGGCACTATTTGGTATAGACACAGGATATCAATTAGCATCAGTAATAGTCATGGCTTTAGTACTTGCATTATTCTAATCATGAGCTGTATATAATACAGCTATGACATTATTGTTAACCTCAAGAGTAACCACTGAACAAATTGGCTTGGCTGCACAAGACCTTGATGGATATGTTAAATTTGTGGTTGACCTTAAACAAAAAATAATGACTATCGGGAGTGCGCGTCAAGTTCAAGGAAAAGAGCTATTGTTAAATAAGGGTAGCAGTCAACAAGATTTGTGGAGTGGGGGAATAGATTTAGAAAGTCATCAAATTGACTATGATTCTATGAATAATATTCGTCCAACTCAAGGAAATACCAGTAGAGAAGTGTTGTCACAAGAAATACGTGATCAAATGAAAAAAATAGTATTAGATTTTTTAACCTTATGAACGCTGAAGATATTATTTTAAATATTTCTGTTAATCTTAATCGCATTGCCCGTTGGTCTTTAGAGGGTGGAGAAAGCGAATACATCAATTTTTAGATGAAACAAAAATGTATATTGATCAATTACATACAACACCTAAATCTGATCTGTTTAACAAAACATTTAAACGATTTTACAAAGAATTTATGTTTTTATCTTCACAAAAAACATATTCCCCTGAGTGGATAGAATCGATCGCAACATGGGATAATATTCTTCAACATCGAGCGAAACTTACTTAGTTCTTGTAAGGCAAATACATCTTGACCATAACGTTACGTGATAGTTTACAATTACGTCATAAGAGATGCGATGAAGTATTACAGTGAACACAACTAAACATTATTTCCGTGAGGATCCAACGGACATTGCATGATAAATTATTATTTATTTGAAGACCGTGTTGCGCAAAGATTACTCCATAACCCTTTTTTTTCGTTGCGTGCTAACTCTTCAGCTTGTAAAAATATTGATTGATTTTTTATATCTGGCGGATAAGAACTAGAAACAGCATATCCTTCACGGACTAAATATTCATTTATAAGAACGCTGTCTAACCAAACATATCTTAATAATCTTCCATATCTATCTGTTTCTGATACATCTTTTTCCAGTTCTACAGTTTTGCCTTCTACTAACTGTTTATTTATTTCTGATGCTTCTTTTCCATAACACATAACAGACTTTTTTCTATGAACTGTTTCTGGAGTGTCTATTCCTATATATCTTACCGTTTCGCCTGTTTCTAATGTAATGGTATCTCCATCAACAACGCGCTCTACTTTTGCAAATACCCCTGATGTTTTTAATGCTGCAGATGTCGTTGAAGATGAAAGTACTACTGCTGTACTAGGAGTGGGTTCTACCGTAAGAATTGGTTCTTCCTGGCTATATTCGGTGAATAACAATAATAAAGCAGTGACGAGCGAAAGAAGGAGAGTGATATTTTTTTTAGATAGTTTTTTATATTTCATTTTTAAAACCTTCTAGCAGATAATACTATACACCACTATACATGTGGTACTATTTACTCATGAAGAAAATACATCTTTCCATAACCATACATGCGCCTGTTAACACTGTGTGGGAGACTGTTATCGGTAAAGAAACGTATCCGTTGTGGACAGAAACATTCCATCCAGGATCAGACATCAAAGGTACATGGCAAAAGGGTGAAAAAGTATACTTTATCGGACCTAATGAGAATGGAAATAATGATGGTATGGTAAGTGAAATTGCAGAATTTATCCCTCATGAATTTATTTCCATAAAGCACCTTGGATTTCTTCAAGATGGTGTTGAAGATACAGAAAGTCCTGCTATAAAAGCATGGGCACCATCGTATGAAAACTACACTCTAAAAGAACGTGATGGAAAAACAGAATTTACTGTAGATATGGATGCATCTGAGGAATATTATGACTACTTTAACGAAACTTGGCCAAAAGCGTTAGAAAAACTCAAAGAAGTTTCAGAAACCGGAAAAAGTTCAACTATAAGTACTATTGCCTGGGTTAAAGCACCAATTGAAAAAGTTTGGGAATACTACACTTCTCCAAACCACATTATAAAATGGGCGTTTGCCTCAGATGATTGGGAAGCACCACATGCAGAAAATGATGTCAAAGTGGGAGGCAGATTTAAAACAACAATGGCAGCCAAAGATAAAAGTGCGCAATTTGATTTTACCGGTACATATACAGAGGTTAAACCACAAGCACTTCTCGCTTATACGCTTGATGATGGTAGAAAAGTGACGGTACAGTTTTCAAAGACTCCAACCTCTGTGCAAGTTATTGTCATGTTTGATATGGAACATGAAAATACAAGAGAATTACAAAAAGAAGGCTGGCAGGCGATATTAAATAACTTTAAAAAATATGTGGAGAAGAACTAATTATCCTCTCATAACAAGAAATACTGTATAGGCTATATATCCAAGAAGCATAATTATACCTTCTTTTCTGCCGATTGAGTGCTTTTTCCATACAAAAATTGAGAAAAAGAGGATAGAAGTAGAAAGAATAACGATTGCAATATCTACAATTTGAAATCCTTTTATAGGAACAGACTTAAACAGGGCTGTAGTACTCAGGATTAATAACACGTTAAAAATATTTGATCCTACAATATTTCCCACTGCTATATCCGGATCTTTTTTTCTCGCTGCTGCAATATTGGTAAACAGTTCAGGAAAACTTGTTCCGGCAGAAATAAGTGTTAACCCTATTAACGTGTCACTTAAACCTAATAAACGTGCAATGCTGACGGCATTATCTACAGCAAGCTGGCTCCCTAACGTTAAACCAAGCAAGCCTGCTCCAATATATAAACAAATTGATAACATTGATCGTTTGTTGATAATAATATCTGCATCTCCCGTAGCTTTTGAAATACCGAAGGTATAGTAGAGAAAGATAATAAAAAAACTTAAGAGTATTAACCCTCCTGATCTATTTATTTCTCCGACAATACTTTGACTACTTAAAACCGAAAAATCAAATGTCCAATTATTTATAAACGAACTGAGTCCTAACATTGCGGCAATAAGTATTGCTAGTAAAGATAATGGAATTTCTTTCCACGTCGTGTTTTTATGAACTACTAACGGATATATTGAAGCGCTAAGTCCAACAATGAGCAAAATATTAAATATATTTGATCCTAAAACATTTCCTAAAGCAATATCTGTACTACCACGATACGCACTCATGAGAGACACCACGAGTTCTGGTGCAGAAGTCCCGAATGCTACTACTGTCAATCCAATAACAATAGGTCGAATACGAAATTTGCCTGCTAGAGAGGAAGCTCCATCCACTAAATAATCAGCGCCCTTAATTAATACTATAAGTCCAATAATAAATAGAATAAATGCCATACTGTATCTACAGAGATTACCATATTTTATAAATAGTTCGATAGTAATACATTTCACTTGCATAAGCCTCGTGGTACAATCCCTACATGTCTTTAAAAATCGGAATTGTGGGATTACCAAACGCAGGAAAGTCAACACTTTTTAATGCGCTACTAAAAAAACAGGCTGCTTTAGCAGCAAATTATCCATTTGCAACAATAGAACCAAATGTGGGTATTGTTCCTGTTCCTGATGAACGGCTAGTCAAATTAGCAGATGTTGTAGAACAAACAGAAGGGAAACGACCACCGCTAAAACAAGCAACTGTTGAGTTTGTGGATATTGCGGGTCTTGTTGCTGGAGCATCTGAAGGGCAGGGGTTAGGAAACAAATTTTTATCGCATATACGTGAAGTAGATTTGATATGTCATGTTACCAGGTATTTTGAAGACCAGGATGTTATTCATGTTGCTGGTGATGTTAATCCGGAAAGGGACAAAGGGATTATTGAGACAGAGCTCATCTTATCTGATTTACAAACGCTTTCTAAACAAACAGAAACACGAGGAACAAAAGATAAGAGACTTATTCGAAAATGGGAACTTATCCAAACGCTTAAACTTGCACTGGAAGATGGAAAAAGTGCAAGAGATGTAATAACCGATGAAGAAGATATAGAGGTACTTAAGGATTTGAATTTACTAACAATGAAACCAGTTCTTTCAGTACGAAATATTGGAGAAGGACAAATAACTTCCCAAATGAACGATGAGATGCATACTGTGATTATTTCAGCCAAAATAGAAGCAGAACTCTCTTCTCTTTCTGATGAGGAACAAAAAGAGTATTTATCAACTTTAGGATGGGCATCTTCAGGACTTGACCGACTAATTCAAACAGCATACAAAAAACTTGGACTTCTATCGTTTTTAACCTGTGGTGTTATAGAATCTCGAGCTTGGACCATAAAAAAAGGGACTTTGGCTCCCCAGGCTGCTGGAACCATTCATACTGATTTTGAAAAAAAATTCATTAAAGCAGATATTATTAACTGGCAGGATTTTGTTGATCTTGGTGGTTGGGTAAAGGCAAGAGAAGTAGGGAAAGTTCGCCTTGAAGGTAGGGATTATGAAATACAGGATGGAGATGTAGTTGAGTTCAAAATAGGTTCATAATACTACTTGACAATATACTTGACAAATAACTTTACAATTAGTATACTCATTGTATTACAATAAGCTTTACAATTAACTTGACAATGTTTACTCCTAACTACATAATTACGCCAGAATTGTTATCTGAAATTACCCAGATTGAACGTCTTTACGGTCAAATTGAAGCATTAAAGATCCCTGAACAATTAGAACTAAACTTAACCAGAAACAATCTTATTCAATCATCGTATGCTTCCAATAGAATAGAAGGAAACCCGTTAACCTTACCTGAAGTAACTAATTTGCTCCTTGATGATCGTGTACCTGTGAATAGAAGTGAGAAAGAGGTAGTGAATTATTTTGATATTATTAATCAATTATCTACCTATACGGATACCCAATTTAGTTTAGAATTACTAAAAGAAATTCATAAAAAATTATTAACTGGTGTTGATGAAACCGCCGGAACTATTCGTAATGTTGCTGTTATTGTCGGGAAATATACAGGAGAAGTAGGCAACGTAACGTTAAAAGTTAAACATAATCCACCGTTTCATACTGAGAAAGAAATAAGCACAAGCTTAAATGAACTTTTTGCTTGGATTGAAAATACGCCTCAAATTCCTGCTGTACTGCTTGCAGGTATTTTTCATCATCAATTTGTGTATATTCATCCATTTGAAGATGGAAATGGTAGAGTTTGTAGAATTTTAACTGCTCTTATATTTCTGAAACAAAAGTACAAAATCAATAAATATTTTATTTTAGATGATTATTATGATATTGATCGTCATCAATATTCTGATGCACTTCATAGTGCAGATTCGAATGATAAGACAGAATGGTTAACATACTTTGCTGAAGGGATGAAACATTCATTAACCAGTGCACTCTTTAAATTACAGGAAGTAATGAAAACCCTTCCTGTAAAGCATAGACCAACAGAGAAAGAACAATCTGTACTGACGATGTTTCAAGCACAACAAGAAATTACATCACAAGATGTGGCAAAGAGTCTTAATGTTAGTAGACAGCAAGCACATAATCTTCTTTCATCCCTTGTTGAAAAAGGATTTCTTGTAAAAGAGGGAAGTACGAAATCGAGCTATTATACGTTAAAATAAGAGTACCCAAATTAAATATATGCCGTGGTGGTGAAATTGGCAGACACGTACGCTTTAGGGGCGTATGGGGGTAACCCCTTGGAGGTTCAAGTCCTCTCCACGGCACAAGGTAAGTTTAATGTGCGCGCCAATATTGACAATTCCTTGAATTCGGCCTAATATAAGGATTATATTCCTTAAGTTAGGCGTAAAATATGGATAAAAACATTCCTCGACAGATTACCTCAGCTATTGAGAATGATTTGTTTCAAGGCAAAGTTCTGATTATTACAGGTGCTCGGCAAGTTGGTAAAACTACACTCATAGAATCTATACTCACAGGTAAGAAAAAGGTAATTAGTTTTAATGCTGACAATCTTACAGATCGGACAAAACTAGAAAATCAAGATTTTGAAAAGTTAAACCATCTTGTCGGTGACAATAACATAATTTTTATTGATGAATCTCAAAAAATAGTTAATATTGGTAACACGTTAAAGATTTTGGTTGACAACTATAAGAAATCAAAACAAATTATTGCGACCGGCTCATCTAGTTTAAATCTTCTTACAAATACCCAAGAACCATTAACAGGTAGGAAATTTGTTTATGAGTTATTCAGTCTCTCTGTTCAAGAAATGTTCCCTGATCTATCTTTGCTTGATATCGAAAAGGTATTACCTACTTTATTGATTTATGGCTCATACCCTGGAATTTATACCAGTGATGAAGTCAATAAACGTCGGTTATTAACAGAAATTACCAGTAGTTATTTATATCAAGATATTCTCGAATTAGAACAGGTGAGGAATCCTGCAGTACTACAAAAACTTTTATCTGCTCTCGCATTGCAGCTTGGTTCGGAAGTATCCCTAACGGAACTGGGAAATTTAGTGGGTTTAGATTTAAAAACAGTAGAGCGGTATATTGATCTATTAGAAAAAAACTATGTCATTTTCCGATTGCCTCCGTATTATTCAAACCAGAGGAAAACACTATCAAAATTAAATAGAATATATTTTTATGATTTAGGTATTAGAAATACGTTAATAAATAATTTCAATCCAATAAATTTACGAACCGATGTTGGTGCTCTTTGGGAGAACTTCCTTATTGTAGAGCGAATGAAACTAAGGCAATATCGTAGTATAAATGCTTCTCAATACTTCTGGCGTACTTACGATAAAGCAGAAATTGACTTAGTAGAAGAGCGAGAAGGTAAATTGTTTGGATACGAATTTAAATGGGGACAAGAGCGAACAGCACCAAAAAGTTGGTTAGAATATCCCAATGCCACATTTACTTTAGTAAACAAGGATAATTTTATTGATTTTCTTTCGAAATAAAATAAGAGATAGCATAATCTAAGGGATGAACTTGGAAGGTTTAATAGATTCAAACATCATCCCAGATAGTGCACGAGGATATAAATATTGATTGGATAATATTTAAAGCTTATTGTAGAACTTTATTGAAAGCAATACTGAAGCAAAAACCCAAAGAGCAATAAGCGGATAAAATCCGAAATGGAAAAACACGATAGCTTCTAACCCCATATCTTTTGTGAGTAACCTCAAGAGACCCATTGAAAAGATATATCCCGTTGGTAACGATAATAAAAATGATGTTGCTTGTTATTGATAAAAATTCTAGACTTTGGGTATGATCTTATTTTCTGGTTCTAGTAATCAACCTCTTAGTAAAGAAATATCCCGGCTGTTAAATGTTCATTTGGGAGATCGTGAAATCGATCATTTTGCTGATGGAGAAATTCGTCCCTGGGTTAAAGAAAGTGTACGGGATAAAACAGTATTCGTTATTCAATCTTTTTCTCAACCATTGAGCGAATACATTATGGAATGTATTCTGTTAGCTGACGCAATAAAAAGAGGCGCTCCAAAACGCATGATTGGTGTTATTCCGTATTTTGGGTATGCCCGGCAAGATAAACAGCATAGAGTAGGAGAACCAGTTTCTGCACGAGTTATTGCCAAATTACTAGAGGTTGTTCCATTTCAGGAAGTCATAACTATTGATTTACATAATGATGCAATTGTAGGATTTTTTCGAATTCCTGTAGTTCATTTATCCGCCTTACCCATCATTGCTGATTACCTAAAAACAACTGATTTAACTGATAGTGTAGTAGTTTCTCCTGATGTAGGAGGAGTAAAACGTGCCAGAAATCTTGCATTTATATTGAATCTTCCTTTGGTAGTAATGGAAAAGGGTCGCAAACTTGATAAAACTGATGACAGTGAAGTCTATCAAATTATAGGTGATGTGAAAGGAAAAAAGATTATTCTTATTGATGATATTATTTCAACTGGCGGCACTATCGTTAATGGTGCTACTTCTCTGAGAGAACAGGGCGCTCAGTCAGTTACGGTCTGTGCAAGTCATGGCGTATTATCAGGAGATGCTATCAATAAATTGAATCAAGCACCCATTGAAAAAGTAGTTGTCAGTGATTCGATACATCATCCAGATCTAGAACGTAATGAAAAATTTCAAATAGTTTCTGTAGCTCCTATATTAGCTCAAACAATTAAATCTATAGTTCATAATGAATAAATTATTTTCCTTCTCATTTCTAAAGTGAGTGTGGTGTTTTCTTTAAAACGTATTGATAACCTTGCTGATACGTTGAGAATGAAATACTATCTGTAGTACTACAAGTATGGATTTGTTACCTAAATCATTACAGCGTGTTATCGAGTCGTTTGAAAAACTACCCGGTATCGGACCGAAATCCGCTCAAAGACTTGCGTTTTATTTACTGCACATGCCGCAAGAAGAACTGGCAAAATTTGGGGATCATATTAAAACGCTAAAAACATCGACGGTGCTTTGTGAGATCTGTAAACATACAACCGAGGTAAGTCCGTGTGCAGTATGCCGCAATTCCGGAAGAGATCAGACAATTATCTGTGTTGTAGAACAACCAACCGATGTTCTCTCTATTGAGAAAGTTGGAATTTTTAAGGGACTGTATCACGTACTACACGGGTCTATTGATCCACTCAATAATATCGGGCCGGATGAAATTTTTTTATCTCAGCTAATAACCCGGATTAAAAATAGTTCTCAAATTCAAGAAATAATTCTTGCTGTTAACCCGAATATGGAAGGGGAGGCAACAAGTATGTATATCCAAAAAGAGATACAACGCCTCACTATGCCACATATTACAATCACTCGTCTAGCACATGGATTACCTGTTGGGGCTGATTTAGAATACGCGGATGAAGTAACATTAAGGAGAGCACTTGAAGGAAGACGACAGTACTAACAATGTTTAAAAAAATGATTGAAAAAAAAGATATTGAACAAGTTCTAGACACAATTCCTGATCCTGAAATAGGGATTTCTATTTTGCAATTGGGATTAGTATATGACATTCAAATTGATCATGAGAAGCAGATTGTTACTGTAACAATGACGTTAACCAGTATTGGATGCCCTCTTTTTGACCAGATAGCAGGGCCAATCCGTGAGAACATAATGAAATTGGGTACTATAACAGATGTAAAAGTAGATTTAACATTTGAACCACCATGGTCTCCTGATAAAATGAGTGAAGAAGCAAAAATGCAATTAGGATTTGTTTAATTCAATAATTGACTTACACTATGGCAAACAAAGCAACTCGTTCTCCCATCCTAGGATCTTTTGAAGATATAGGTGAGCAGGTGAAGCAAGAAATCACTCAACTGCCTAAGGATATATTAGGTAGTGCACTGGAATCTGTAGGATTGAGTACTGGTGGAAAATCTCAACAGCAACAACAACATCAACAATTTGAACAACCACAAGATTCTTCAAGTCCATGGCATCAAATTGACCAAGAGAAAGACAATCAAACAAAAAAAACTATTGCTAGAGAAGCTTTACGGGCATTAGTTAGTTCTTCAGAACCTAAAAAACAATCTGTTTATGATGAAAAAATGCAAGAAGAAGAACAAAAGAAACTGATGGAGAAAGAACGACAAGAACTAGAGAAAAGACAACACGTAGCACTACCTTCATCGGGAGCAAGAAAGGTACCTGGAATAAAATCTGCGATTAAATCTAAGCAAAGTAATGAAATTGGTAAAAATGTTAAGCAGGATTAAAATCTTCTGCGTACTTTTGAGATAGAATTTTATACAATTTAGTAAACGTATTTTTAGTGAATGTTAGATTATTAAAGTAATTTTTTACTGTCCAATTATTACAAAAGTACCAAAGCGCTGTGGGCGGGATAGTATTCATATTTGGGAAAGCAGACGTTCGTCCTATCGTAAAATCGATAAATACCCGTTAGAACTTATAGTATTTCCGCTCCGGGAGCGGTTTTTCTACTGTTTTGTATAAAAGACTCATAGCATTAGCTGACTACAATATATTATAATTTCGGTATGTTACAGCTGTACAACACGATGACTAAACAATTAGAAGCGTTTAGATCAATCGAAGAAAAAAAAGTTGGGATGTATACCTGTGGTATTACGGCATATGACTATGCGCATATTGGACATGGTAGAAAATATGTTGGTGATGATGTATTACGTCGAACCTTAACTCTCTTAGGATATTCTGTAACACACGTACAAAACGTTACTGATGTGGGACATTTGGTATCAGATGGAGATGAAGGTGAAGACAAATTAGAAAAAGGCGCCAAAAAAACTGGAAAAACAGTGTGGGAGGTAGCAAAGTTTTTTACTGATGATTTTTATACATCAATGGATCTGTTAAATAATTTGCGTCCAACTATTGTTTGTAAAGCAACTGATCATATCGCTGAACAAATAGCATTAATTGAGAAATTACTTAAGAAGGGTCATGCATATGAAACTCCTGAAGCACTATATTTTGATGTAACTACATTTGCTGAATACGGAAGACTATTTGGACAATCACTTGAAGAGAAGCAGGTTGCGGTAAGAGAAGAAGTAAAAACAGGGGAGCACAAAAAAAATCCGGCCGACTTTGCATTATGGTTTAAACGGGTAGGACGATTTGCAGATCACGCGATGCATTGGGAAAGCCCATGGGGAGATGGATTTCCGGGCTGGCATATAGAATGTAGTGCTATGAGTATGAAGTATCTTGGCTCAACATTTGATATTCATACTGGTGGGATTGATCATATTCCTGTTCATCATCCAAACGAAATCGCACAAAGTGAAGGAGCTACGAATCAACCATTCGTTCACTACTGGATTCATTATGCTCATCTCATGGTAGATAATCAAAAAATGAGCAAATCACTTGGAAATTATTATCGTATTGCTGATATTATCGACCAAGGATTTAATCCATTAAGCTTACGGTATTTATACTTAACTACTCATTACAGAAAACCACTTAATTTTACCATTGATGCATTGAAAGCAGCTGATAACGCCCTGCAAGAATTACGAAAATATATGCGATCCATCATGCATCACGCGAAAACACACCAACGTGAGTCTTTATCTGATGAAAAATTAACAAAAACGACAAACTATCATGATGCATTTATTCAGGCACTCTGTAATGACATTAACACTCCTCAGGCATTAGCTGTTGTTTGGGAAACAGTAAAATCTAATATTCCTCCAGGAGATAAATTTGATTTACTGGAAGAATTTGATTCTGTTCTGGGGTTAGAACTATGCGTAAAGTCAGAACTTGTTGCCATTCCAGACCATATTAAAACACTTGTTAATAAACGGGAATCATATAGAACTCAAAAATTATTCGACAAGGCTGATACTGTGCGAATAGAAATTGAACAAGAAGGATATACCGTAAAAGATTCTCCTACTGGACCGATTATTGAGAAGAAATAGTTAATTAAAACGCAAAACAGTAAATGTTTTCTTTTGCGTATCGAATGTAGAAGCATCTACTGATAATCTGACAGTACTTCCAACTCGAATATTGTTTAAACTCACACCGGATCCAGGGAAAGCTGTAAAGGTACCCATACTGGCTGCACTGTCATTATCCGCAAACCGAACATTATCAACTGTAAGACTGCCAACATCGACGAGTGAAACGGTACCAGTTAACTGCATCGAATTCTGGACAGTTGCTTTTGCGCGGATATCTTTACTCACACTGTCAGTAGAACTTGTTTGTCCCAATATAGTAATAAACGCTATTGATAATAAAACAAACCCAACACTCAATATAAAAAATAGTGTATAGTTTTTACTAGGCATCTATTTTATTGTTCCATTATTTTATAAAAAAAGCAATTACAACATGTCTATAGTAAACAGACAAAAAATTGACGTAGTTTGACCCATTGAAAACATTTAAAACATCGTGGTATTACTAATATACGGGAACATTTTTTCCGGTACTTATTTTTTATGACTCAGATCAGCAACAGATCATCTCAACAATCTTCAAAAGGTCTGGGTATCTTTCAAACGACAAAAGATATTTACTATTATTATCGTTTAGGAAGACCCGAAGGAGCTGTGTTACAGGTTTTATCTTCTACAGATCCGTTAAATGTTCAAACCTTTCATACATATGGTACGTTTAAAAACAGAAATGGAGAAAATCGCACTATTGATGGTGTAGAGTCATTTAGAATTTCTGAATTGGGCTCTGTATATGCGTTAACATACAAAGATAAATCAAATACTTCTGATGAATTACAACTTGCACTTTCAAAAGATCTGCAATCGTTTACCAGTATTACGAACATTAAAGGGATTAAAGAGACAGGGATGATTATTCCAAATCACTATGATAGTAAATCGTTTGTGATGGTATATGGAGAGCATGATTTACGAATTGCTACGTCAGATGATGTATTAACATGGAAGATACGTGAAGAGCCAATTGTTCATGCAATACAGGATCATTTTGGAACATTATCTCTTATTGTCGGTGCTGTTATTCCATTAGATGTGGGTTACGCTGTTTTATATTATGCACGAGGAATTGGGGGATCACATTGGTCTATCCACGGCATCATTCTTGATAAAAAGAACCCGTCACACGTTTTATGGGAAGCAGATACTTTATGGGAATTACACAACGGCTGGGAAGAAAAACATGTCTCTCCATTAGGAATGATTTATCGAAATAATCAGTTATATTCTTATTGGGATTTTGAAAGCGAAGGTATTTTTGCAATGGAGCATCCAGCATTTAGTGGAATGATTCATAAGAAAGCATCTTTTGCAAATTTACAACTCAATAGAATGGAACAAAATCCAGTTATAAAACCAAATTCTGAAAATTTCTGGGAATCTAAACAAGTATTTAATGCTGCTGCAGTATATGAACAAGGAAAAGTACATTTAGTCTATAGAGCAATAGGGGATTATGATACATCTGTTTTAGGGTATGCTTCCAGTGAAGACGGCGTTCATTTTGATGACAAACATCCTGATCCAATTTATATTCCCACACAGCCGTTTGAAATGCCGCAAGGTGGTATACCCTGGTTTGCAAGCGGGCCTGGTAATTTAGTAAAAAGTCCATACGAATCAGGCGGGGGAGGATATGGTGGTTGTGAAGATCCAAGACTCACAAAAATAGAGGATCGCTATTACATGACATATATTGCGTATGATGCAGCAAACCCCCCTCGAGTTGCACTCTCATCAATTAGTGTTAGTGATTTTCATAATAAGAACTGGAATTGGGAAACACCTGTATTAATCTCTCCTCCGGGAGTTGTAGATAAAAATTGTGTAATATTCCCAGAAAAAATTAATGGGAAGTATGCCATTATGCATCGCATTTACCCGAATATTTTAGTAGATTATGTTGATCATTTACGCTTTGATGGTGAAACGTTTTTGAGAGGAGAATACAAAATAAAACCAAGTAGAATGCTGTGGGATTCACGTAAAGTAGGAGCCGGTCCACCGCCTTTAAAAACAAAATATGGATGGCTCTTGATTTATCATGCTGTAGGTGAAAAAGATTCAGGTCGATATAAAATTGGAGCAATGCTATTGGATTTAAAAGATCCTACAAAAGTTATTGCCAGATCAATTGTTCCAATTCTTTCTCCAGATCATCCACATGATAACGAGGGGTTTAAATCTGGTGTTGTATATCCATGCGGAGCGATAGTTAAGGACGATCAATTAATTGTATATTACGGAGGTGCTGACACAGTTGTCTGTGGTGCTTCTACCAATCTTGAATCATTTCTTAATGAACTAATGGTTACAGGGTCTACAACAACAAAACCTATATATATACCTAAACTGCAATTTGCGTTTGCTACGGAAGAATAATAGGTCGTGTTGAATAGTTTCTTCCAACTTATGGATGTAAAATCACCCGTATTATTTAAGAGAGACCCAAACAATCCCATACTTCTTCCTGATAAAACACATGACTGGGAAGCACAAGGTGCATTTAATGGATCTCCCGTAGTTATAGGAGATTCTTTAACAGTATTATATAGAGCGTTATCTTTCCCTCAGTCATTTGAAGGACATGAGATGGAAGTATCGCGCATTGGGATGGCTACATTTAATAAAAAGGGGGGTGTTACTTCACGAACCATATGCATCGCACCTGAAGAACCGTGGGAACGATATGGTTGTGAAGATCCTCGAGTAACATTTTTTGAGAATAATTATTATATCTGTTATACAGGTCTTTCGACATATCCGTTTAACCCAGCAGGTATAAAAATTGCAATGGCAAAAACAGCAGATTTTGAATCGATAGAACGACATCTGGTAACACCTTTTAATGCAAAAGCAATGGCACTTTTCCCAGAGCGAATAAACGGAAAAGTTGCAGCACTATTAACTGTAGACTCAGATATTCCACCATCTTCAATCTGTGTGGCACTAGCAGACTCTATTTCAGATTTTTGGAATTATGACTATTGGGATAGATGGTATACATATAAACAACGCAATACGCTACCACTCCTTCGATCTCTTGCTGATCACATAGAAGTAGGATGCCCACCGTTAAAAACAGAGGATGGATGGTTAATTATTTATTCGTATATTTCTGCATATTTAACGAATACGAAAGTATTTGCGGTAGAAGCCGTTTTGTTGGACAGTGATAATCCATTAAAAATAAAGGCACGACTCCCATATTCATTATTACATCCTGAAGCTCCGTATGAAAAAAAAGGAGTTATTGATAATATTGTGTTTCCGACAGGATTATTACTAAATGGAGATATACTTTCACTCTATTATGGAGGTGCAGATCGAGTCTGTGCTGTAGCAACCTGTTCACTCAACGATTTATTAACTGCACTTAAAAAACATCCAGTCAAATGATTAACTGAAAAAGAGCACACAAGGCTTTGCTGTGTACCAGAGGAAACTTGCAGGAACTTGATGCAGGGGTGGACGTGTAGCTTCTATACTCCTCATTATTTGCTGTTTTTTAACCCCAGAAAAGCTGAGAATAAATTGATCAATTTGCTCCATACATTTAATCGTAACGGAAAACCGTTTTGGATACGGATTTTCACCATCAAGCTCAATGCCTACCACATCCTGATTTGTATCAACATAGGTGGTATAAAATAACGCTTCACTATTCGTATTTGGAAATATTCCTGCAACATGTCCATCCTGTCCCATTCCCATGAGTGCAAGAATTGTTCCATTCCTTTCTTTACAGGAGGCAATAGCTGTCTGCAATCGTTTACCATATAAAGAAGCCATTGCATATTGATCTTTTTCAGTGGGACTTGTATCGAGCCAGCTTATTCCAGTATTTATTGATTCTTGATAGAGTTCGGGATTGTAATTTGTTATCTGTAAGAAGTTACTATGTTCAGTGCTAAAGCGTTCATCAATTGGCGCAAGTACTATATCTTTATTGTTTGATTGCTTCACTCTTTGTGCTAAAAATATCGTAACAATATCTGCATTAGATCCACCTGAGTAAAACAGCAAAAGTGGGCGTGAAGCTGTATCAACGAGATGAGATAAATACTCAGCGCAGGCTGTATTATGATCCTGTTTAGTTTTATATGATTTTTTTTCTGTAATCATCCGTGATACGATTATACCAGTTGTACTTTATATACTATACCTAAGCATGAAACGCATAGTTATTGCATTGTTCAGTTTCAGTATTCTCTTTTTTGGAACATTTCCTGCATATGCTTCATCTGAGACTGCATATGCAGATTATTTATTTCAATTTGATCAATATAGGCAGAATTATACCGACTTTCAAATTGCGCGCAATGAATATTTAAAATTTAAGTCGCTCGCCTCAGAAACTGCAGCGATTGAAAAAACTCAAGAGATGATGGCTTCGAGAGCTCAGTTATTGAGAGCCTATCTGTTATTACTGAATGAAAAACTCAAAGAAACAACCACTTTAAGTGAATCTGAAAGAGATTTTTATTTTGATAGTATCCAAACTGAAAATTCTTTCCTAGAAAATCATGCGGTATTTGTTAATTCTATTGATACGATAGATGATTTAGTAAAGGCATCTAAACAACTAGAGGATCGATATAAAGTACTACAGTCGACTATGAGGCAAACTGTTCTCATGCTCAATCTTGCACGTTTGCGTATTCTTTCTGATGAATATGTTTCTCGTTTACAGGATGCTAAAAATTTAGTTGATGAGGCAAAAAAAGAACTTAATTCTGAACAAACAGCAACGCTGGATAGATGGCTTCTACAGATAGGGAACAAACGAACATTATATCTTCAAAAACAAGATCAAATTGTTCAGGGAATAACTGGATTAAAAGGGTCAAATACTCAACAGCTTGATAAACAATATCAAGAAACGACAAAAAAACTCACAGAAGCACATCATGAATTAAAAGCTGGTACTGCGTTTATGGCTGAACTGGCTAATGCTATGAAATATCGAAATTAATACTGTATGGAAGAGCAACAACAATCACAACAGCCTCAAATTCCGGTTACACCACAGCCGAGCACCCCTGTATCTGAGGCTACACCATCGGTTACTAAAAAAATACCTGTTACCTGGGAAAAAATAATCCCGCTTGTATTGGCATGTCTGGCAATATTAACGGGAATTGGTGTTTTTATGGCTATTCAAGGAATTAATAACCGCACTTTTGAACCTAAACCAATAACTATTGTTGTCACACCTACACCTAGCCCAACGCCTATTAGAAATATAACAAATCTTTCTACATCAAGTGCATATACTGCATTTACTGATGCTGTTGCCTCTCTTAGTTCAAACATTCAAGAATTTGAAAAAGAAGATCCAAGTCTTTCTCCCCCGACACTGGTATTGCCTCTCGGCTTTTAAATTTGACCTCAGTATGATACACTTTACAGCATTATGATGAGCCATGCTGTACATCGCCGTGAAGACGGCACAATCGAACTAACTGTTACTGTCCCCTGGGCAGATATTACGAAAGTATATGATCATGTGGTTGATCATGCTGTCGAACATGCAGAGCTTCCGGGATTTCGGAAAGGAAAAGCACCGAAAGCAATGGTTGAAGAAAAACTCGATAAGACAAAACTTTATGAGGATGTTATTCGTGAGTTATTACCAAATGTCTATAATGATGTTGTCACAAAAGAGAAGCTCAAACCGATTATTTCACCAAAAGTAGAACTCAAAGAAGCCAAAGAAGGTTCTGATTGGCAATTAGTTATTCATACCTGTGAAAAGCCGAAAGTAACACTTGGTGATTATAAAAAAGCTGTTAAAGAAGGAAAAACCGGAAGAAATAAAAAAATCTGGGTTCCTGGACAAGAAGATAAAAAGGAGCAAAAAGAAGATAAAGGTCCAGGACTTGATGAAATATTATCCTGGGTGTTACCAACCGTAAACCTCACTATTCCGTCAATGCTCATTGAACAAGAAGTAAATCGCTTATTGTCTGGTCTGATTGACCAAACGAAATCACTTGGATTAACAGTGGAGCAATATTTAAGTGCTACTGGTAAAAATTCCGATTCGATTAGAAAAGAATATGAAGATCAGTCTCGAAAAACAATTTCATTAGAATTTGGTCTGGAGGAAATTGCAGACAAAGAGGGGATTATTATTGGAGATGATGATATCGAAACTGTCATTAAAACTGCAAAAACTGACGAAGAAAAAAAGTCTTTGGAGGGACAACGTTACTATATTGCTTCTGTACTTAGACGACAAAAAACGTTAGATTTCTTAAGTGCACTATAACCAAATACATGGTATTACTATTAAGTAAGATCTATGAACTCACAGCAGCAACATCCCTTTCAGCCAAAACAACAGCAAAAGGCTGCTCCAAAACCTTTTGTTCCACATGATAATGTTATTGAAACATTACGTGATGTTGGATCTGGTATTACTCAATCAGTAAGTTCTGATCTTATTTCTAAGACTGCAAGTACTGCTTTAGATTCATTATTTGGAAATCCTCCGCGAAGTGGTGAATATGGAAAAAATCCGTTTGAGTTTCCGTTTAGACAACAAAAAAAAGAAACACCAGAACAAACTAAAAATAGAGAATTATTAAGTCCGCAAAATATCAGTAAAGAGCAGGCTCAAGTCAGACAACAAATTGAAGCTATACGACAAGAATTAGCAATGCTTGCAAAAGAACTTGGGACGTTAAATCAAGAAGTACAAAAAGCAATTCATGAAGTTCCAGTTGATCCGGGCACCTACCACTTGAACTTTTTTGAACGTTTACGAGCAACTATTATATTGCTCCGCAAAAGTGTTAGAGATAGTAGTACGTGGCTTAACCTGTCAAATAGTAAGAAAAAACAAAAAGGATATTGGGGGATGTATAAAAAACATGGAACCAAATTTGGGCTTTCTTCTGACAGAACACCAGCAACTCAGACCGGTTAATTCTATTATTTAACTATACCCAAGATCAAGATAATATAATACGTTTTAATTTCCTATTGATGCAAAATAGCAAGTATCCGTTAGCATAAACTTATAGTATTTCCGATCCCGGATCGGTAGCCTCAACCGATCCGGGAGCGGAAAATTCATGTATTTTGACAAAGTGTATATATAATAGAGTTATGGCCAGTTAGCTCAGTTGGTAGAGCGTTGCATTCACATTGCAAATGTCAGGGGTTCGAGTCCCTTACTGGCCACAAATCAGATATTTAATACTCTTAATCTAAATAAATCACTTTAGATTAATCAAATGATAATGAAATTTAAAAGCTTATCAATAGTAGAGCAGACTTCTGATAAATTAGTTATTGAACACGATGAGCAAACTAAATCAGTAATATTTTTCATTCTTTTTGTAAGTATTGGATTGGTGTTGAGTATACTTTCATTTATTCCATATAGAGAAATTGAACAAGGTATAGCGCTTATGAGCGTATTAACAACACTCGGCTTATTCGGATTATTATTTGCAAAAAAAACAATTTATACAGTAGATAAAACTTCTAATACAATTAAGATCTTCAAAAAAAGCATACTAAAAAATGATGAAGTAATAATTGACTTACATTTATTACAAACTATACAACTAGTTACATTTATAATTAAAAGCTTACGTTACCCCAGAGGAATGCACGTATTAGGAGGATATGCAGTTTTTTTACAGTATAATCATAAACATATACTATTATTTCGGGAAAGTGATCTTAGCAATACTTTTTATATATGTAATGAATTGGGATATTTTCTTAAGAAACCAGTTGAAGAAATAGAAAAAATTGATTGGTTTATCAGCAGTAAATGGAATTATTTCTCTCCGTAGATAATTAATTGTAGTACAAACTCAAAATGCATATGTTGTACCGCTCATTTGACACAAGCCTTTATACGGTGTAGATAGTAGATACTATGAATCCCATTACCATTGCAATTGCGGGAGTATTATTTATTGTCGGTCTGGTTGTAGGAAGAACGACGACTGAAACAAATAGCGTAAACTCTACTGTAACTGAAGAAAGTACTGCTTCTGCATCCCCGATAGAGGAGTCTACTGCTTCTCCATCGAGTACTATAGCTATTAGTCCAATTAACCAGGAAACTCTGAAGCCAACAAGCGAACCTACTAATGCAGTATCTCAGCCTTTGACACAGTCATTCAATGATTTTGTATATCCTGGCTCGACAACAAATCAATCTTCACCTGATGCAATTACATTAACTTCGATTGATGATGTGCAAACTATTACCAATTGGTATGAACAAAAAATACAAAGTTTTGGATCGAAAGCTGCTGCTAAAACCAATTCTAATGGTAATGTGGAAAACAAGATAAGTGCTACAAAAAACGGAGAATCTATTTCTATTACGATACGTAAAACACCTTCATCTTCTGAGGTTACAATTGAGGTGAGTTTCAGTAAGAAAGATAGTAATGATAATAACGTGCGAATTGAAATTCATAATGAACAAAAAACGGTAGAAAGTTGATTTTCCGTGTCTTGACACAGAGAATAAGTGATTGTACTATCCTTTCTATAATCGTCTGCCCCCGATAGCGGGGGTTTTTTATTGGAACAATACTATGAGAAAAGCAACGACTAAAACTGTAGCAGGACAAAAAACGTTTCAAACAAGAGATTTTTCTGCTATTAAAAATCACGTACTTTTTTTCTCACAACAACTTACACAAAAAATTAAACACGCATTTTCTTCACTATCACAAGATAGATATCAACAGAACAATCGAAAATTTAAAAAGATTATTCCACTTGCAATTCTTTTTATTGCAATTGGTGTTACTATTTTGATATCTGCAAGAGCACTACGTGCTTCTACTCAAACAACCTCACAAGATGCTCGTGTTCAAATAAAAGGTCCAAAAGCCTCAACGACAATAAACAAAGAATTTTCATTCCCACTACTTGATGCCAAGGGCAAAGAAATAACCAGATTAACGTATCTAGTTGAATCTGCAGAACTTCGAGATGAAATTATTGTGAAAGGAACAAGAGCAACTGCTATTCAAGGAAGAACATTTCTTATAGTCAGTATAAAAATATCTAACAATTTTGACAAAGCACTGCAAATTAATGCACGCGACTATATTCGATTAGCGGTAAATGGAGAGAATGAAGAACTTCTGGCTGCAGATATTCATAATGATCCTGTTCAAGTACAGCCTATTTCTGTGAAAACTACCAGAATTGGATTCCCGATTAATGATACAGATAAAAATATCACACTTAAAGTCGGTGAAATCAAGGGAGATAAAGAAGATATAAATCTTAGTTTCTAATTGTAAGTCTAATAAATACGCGTATGGCACACCAATCGCAACCACACATCGAAACCTACTCTACAAACTCAATCTCTGAAACGTTAGTTGATGAAATCAGACAAGCTCTAAAAACAGTCAGTCCTTATGGAAGTGTTGAGATATATGTTCAAGACAGTGTTGTCACTCAAATAACTGTTCGTAACATAAAAAAAACGACACAAGTTACCAAACAAAAACTAGAAAATAAAATAAATGGAGTCAGAATTGCATATTGACACAAATTACTTATTGACAACAACATCAAAGTAACACAATAATCAACAAAGATAGGCAAAATAGATTAAACTGATCTATACTAGATAAAATAACGTAAAAAACGAAGACCGACCGTACACGGAGGCTTCTTATCCTGAATTAGTTTCGGGATCGGAAGCCTCCGTTTTTTTGTACATAACCAAGAAATTGGGCAGGAAGTACAAGTAAACGTGGGAGAAGTGAATATTTGTCTCGATGTAAATCGAGAACATCACAATCGAAGGAGGTGAAACAAAAATTATGACACAACAAATTAAAAAATTCGTGTCGGTCCTTGCCGCGGCATCATTGTTTGTTACCCAAGCACATGCAGCTACTATTTTAGTAACTGGAAATGGCTCAGAAAGTGACAATGACGTTAACTTTAATCAGTCAAGTTCAACCGCAGTCGTACAGACCAACGTTGCAACTGTAACAAATTCTGTTAACTCAAGTTCAACAACTGGAGGTAACGAAGCTAATGATAATACGGGCGGGGACGTCGTCATTTCTACAGGTGACGCAAAATCTACAACAAAAGTTGAAAACATGCTTAATCAAAATATGGCATCTATTGACTGCTGTGAAGAGGATGATGTTCACGTAGAAGTATCCGGTAATGGATCAGACTCAGATAATGAAGTAAAACTTGATTTGGAAACAGGAAAAACCTTATTCCAGACCAATGTCGCATCAGTTGTTAACGCTGTTAACTCAGACGCAAAAACTGGCCGCAACGAAGCCAACCGTTCAACCGGTGGTGATGTCACCATCGTAACCGGTGATGCTACGGCAAAGAGCGACGTTTCAACTTCAGCAAATTCTAACCGAGCAATGGTTGGAGGAGGTCACCACAATGATGGAGGATCTCTCTCAGCATGGATTGTCGGAAACGGCTCAGACTCAGAAAATGACATCGATCTCGATGTTGTTAAAGGTCTTGCACTCGTTCAGGACAATTTAGCTTTAGTAGTAAATGCTGTTGATTCTGATGCTTACACTGGTAAAAACGAAGCTAACGATAATACCGGAGGCGAAGTTGTTATCGGTACCGGAGACGCAAAAGCAGAAGCCATGGTTGAAAACATGGTTAACTTCAATGCTGCAAGTATTGACTGCGACTGCGTATTCGACACATCTGCAAAAATTTCCGGAAACGGATCTGACTCAGAAAACGAAATAGAAGCTGAAATCGAAGATGCACGTGAAGTGTTTCAAGATAGTTTAGCTACTCTCGCTAATGAAGTCGAAGCAGATGCCCGAACAGGCAAAAACGAAGCTGATTTCAACACTGGTAGTGTAGAAGGATCTGATCCTCGCATTATCACTGGAGATGCTCATTCAACAACGGAAGTTGGTAACGCATCAAACATGAACGTGTTTGGTGGTGAATGGGATTTCCCAGAAGTTGAAGTTAACTTCAACTGGGCTCACTTTATATCTTTCTGGATGTAATTTGAGAGTTGGAACTGTCAGTGCTATGTGTTCACTTCCACATAGCACTTGACAGCCAACATAATTAAACAGAACAAACTAAATAGCAGTATCTACATTCTAAACATATTTAGAGTGTGGAGGTTGGAATTTAGTATTAACTCAAGAGGAGATACATACTTATGAAAAAAATGTTTGCATTACTATTGGCTATCGTTTTAACAGTACATACTGCTACTCCAATTGTTTTTGCAATTAGTCCTCCAGCACCTCCAACAGCTCCTACCGCACCAGCAGAGCCTACTCCACAAGCACCTGAACCAACACCTCCATCTCAACCTGATGCACCAACACCACCTAGTCAGCCAACACCATCGATAGGTGATCAACAAAATGAGGAAGATGAAGATCAAAACGTAGATCAAAATGAAAACAATAATACTGAAGAACATGAAGATGAACAAGAACACAGTCAACCTGCAACAGCCGCTCAAGAACAACCAACACCTACACCAACCCCATCCACTGGAGGAGGAAATGTCGGTGATACTCGCATAATAACCGGAGATGCAAATAACACCGCTGCAGTACTCACTGAAGCAAACACCAACGGGTCTGTTTCTACACCTGATGGAGGAAGTGGTGCAAGTATAGTAAATCAGGGAAATGGCAGTAATTCTGATAACACTTCATCTGCATCCATAATCGAAGATGACCAAACAATTCAAAACAATAATGCAGTTGTAAACAACGATCTTCAACTTGATTCTGATACAGGGAACAATGACAGCTCAAAAAATGTTGGAAATACTATTGTCAAAACTGGTGATGCAAATGTTTCAGGCACGGTCATCACAGCTGTAAATACAAACGTTGATGGCGTTATGGTATCTGAGTTTAATATTGCAGATGATCATCAAGGAGATATAATTTTAGATTTTGGCAATAATTGTATCTCTGGTTGTGGTACTGGAAGCACACTTGCAAAAAACACAGGTAATGGTTCTAATTCTGATAATGCTGCAACAGTTGATTCGACATCAAATACAGCTTCATTTCAAAACAATGATGCAACAGTTGGTAACAATCTGGTCCTTGACGCAAATTCTGGAAATAACCAGGCAAATGCTAATACAGGAGGAGACAGTGTTATTTATACCGGAGATGCCAATGTGTCTGCAAACGCCTTAACGTTTGCCAATAACAATTTTTCTGGAAACGTGGTTTATGGAGTAGTAAATATCTACGGCGATTTAGTAGGGGATATTATTTTCCCTGAGGAACAAATGACGAACTGCTGTGGAACAACTAATCAAACAGCACAAAATTCTGGAAATGGCAGTAACTCTACAAATAATGCCAATACGACAACAACGAATACTGACCTTGCATTTCAAAATAATGACGCGGTCATTGATAACAATTTAATACTTGATGCAGAAACTGGAAATAATGATGTAAGTAGAAATACAAATGGTGATAACAGAGTCTATACAGGTGACTCCAATGTCACAGCAAATGTAGTAAATGTTGCAAACAATAACTTAAACGGTGGAAACATGTGGCTTGTGATTATTAACGAAGCAGGGAAATGGATCGGAAAAATAATGGGAGCTGACCCTGGTGCATCTATGGCTGCATCTGAAGGTACTATCTTAACAACGAATGAAAAAGGAGAGATAGTTGCATCCAATCAAGGAAATGGATCTGGTTCAAGCAACGATGCCAATACTAACTCAACAAATAATTCTACAACTGTTCAAAATAATGCTGCAAACATCCAAAATACTCTTGACTTATCAGCAAATACAGGTGGAAATCAAGCAAGCAACAATACTGGTGGAAACTCAAGTATTGTTACCGGCGATGCAAACATCATTGCCAACATGATCAACTTTGTGAACAATAATATCGTTGGAGACAGCAAGTTATTCGTCACAGTAGTAAATGTCTTTGGCAGCTGGCTTGGTGACTTTGTAACACCAGGTCAAACCAAGGAACAAAACGTCATTGCTCAGTCAAATGATACTGAAGAGACAACGACGACAACTCAACAATATCAACAAACAGTTGTGACACCTACCCCAACTACTACTCAAGAAGGTTCAACAGCAGTTACTGTTTCACCCTCTACACAAGTATCGTTAGTACAACGTAGAGCCGCAGTGTTAGGAACACAACAACGAGAAATTGAGAACACAGGTAATAATTCTGCAGTCACCTTTGATGGAGAACAAATAGAGATTGCACCTGAGGCAACTATTACACCAGTCGTTGCCGGTAAAAAAGTCATAACCCTAAACTTAGCCTGGTTGATCATGCTAATCCCAGGTGTTATAATACTTGCTGTCGGAAGAAAAGTAGTACGCTTTACACTTCGACGCATGCCCCGCTCTTAAAAAGTAAATACTGCCGATATACCCCTGCCTAAGAAAGAAGTATATGAAAAAAATTGCTGTACTTATTGTTGTGTGTTTACTTATTACTGGAATTACCTATGCAGAAGGGTTAACAATTGAGGGAAATGGATCAGGATCCAACAACTCGATTAATGTAAATTCTTCATCTACTACTACTAATTCCCAATCATCAACAACTACTATCAATAATACTGTTAATGCGAATGCTAATACTGGTGGAAATACAGCCAATGGAAATAACGGAAATACAACCATCGTAACAGGGGATGCAACGACGAATGTAAATGTTAATAACAATAGTGGATCTAACACGATTGATACAAATAAAGATCCAAAAGTGACACCTACAGGAGTACCACAACCAACACCTACCCAAACTCCAGATAACGGAAAAGATAATGAACATAATGGTGGAGATAGCCCAATCAATACTGGCGGAAGCTCACCAAATAATACCAATGGATCCAGTTCTAACAATTCTAATGGTGAAATATTAGGACTAGCGGCAACGAGTAGTGATATGACATCTACTATATCTACTCTTGCTGGAGTATTATGCCTCGCTCTCGGAAGTCTTATTCTCAAATCAAAAACTCTATAACTCCTAAAAAAAGGGTATTAAGAAGTAATCGTACACTGTCACGATTATCAATTTTTCGTCAATCTATTGGTATTTCTCGTTTGAGGATTTTTAAAAAAACCACCGGGATTATTATTCTATTGTTAGGAGTTTTTTTTCTTTTCTTACCTCAAATCATATCATTATTCCCTCAAGAAACAATCAGCACAGAACCAATTCTTGCAGATAGAGCATTTAGTCAGTCATCTGCAGAAGATCAGATCCCTACAAGAATAATTATTCCATCTGTATCTATTGATTTACCAATAACTATTGCACCGTTAAAAAACGGATATTGGATACCATCTGAGACTACTGCGTCATTCGGAGAAGGATCATCACTACCAACAGGAAACAGTAATACAGTTATATTTGCTCATGCGAGAGAAGGTCTATTTTTACCCCTTCGAAACGTTAAGGAACAAGATACCGTATATGTTATGACAGCAAATAGTTATGTTTCATACACAATAGAAACAATTACTGAAGTAAAACCAACTGATGTCTATACGGTAAAGCCTACTGATGATAAACGTTTGACTCTTTTTACGTGCTCCGGATTTTTAGATCAAAAGCGACTACTTGTTGTCGCAAAGCCTACTTAACTACACAAAAAAGCCCTGACATAGAGACAGGGCTTTTTTTTCTGTACGATTAACCAATTAGAGAGATGGATTAAAATCGTTTGATCCACCTGCTACAACAACATCAACGGTTGCATGTCCAACTCCTGAATCAATACTGTTAGATGAGCTACCTGTTGTGTCTTTTACTTTGTTTTTACCAGTTTTTGCTTTGTTAGAAATACTGGTTAAACTTTCAGTTACTGAGCCTTGTAGTACTTTTAATTTATTTTTTAAATTAAGAACTACACTTTGACTGGATTTTTTACCATTGTCTTTTACTGTAACTGAACTTGAATCATCACATCCACATGATGCGACTGATGCATGATTATTGCCTCCTACAACAGAGACATTCACTTTTGCTTTTGCATCGCCAGATGTGATTGCATTGGTACTATCATCACCGGTTGTTCCGTTAATGGAATTTCCGCCAGTGTTTGCAGAATTTGAAATTTCGTTAACAACAACTGTTGCTGATGTTTGTTCAACAACGGTCATATGCTTATCGGTAATTTCTACATTTGATGTAGAGTTAGCACCATTTCCGTCTACTACAACTTCATTATCAGCATAAGCAACTGGTACAAATGAAACAGCAAAGAGTGATGCTGTCGCAATGGTTGTTCCTAGTGTCTGTTTTATATTCATGTTTATCACCTCCCTTCATACAATTTTTATCTATCGACCTTCTATTTCAATCGTAAACACACCACAAAAAAACCTGGGCCGGTTAAGGCTCAGGTTTACAATATATGGATGGTGGGCAGTTCCATACCATGAAAAAAGCAATTACTACAGAAACAAAACTTGATCCGTAATAATTGCTACACTTCTTAGCAATTACTTAAAGAAGTGTTTGTATCATAATGTACTCTTCTTTCATCAGTCAATTATGTAAATATGTATCAAACAGAATCAAACACATCAGTGATACAATCTTCATATGATTCCACTTATATTCTTGTTTATTCAATTACTACTCGCAGTTTTGTTTCTTTTTTTAAGTATTGCTCTATTTACAGGCGCGCCTTACGTACCATCTAAAAAGAAGACCGCTGAACAGATGATTGATATTGCCGATATTAAGACTACTGATATTGTGTATGATCTGGGATCTGGAGACGGAAGATTATTGTTGTTAGCGGCAAAAAAAGTACCCAAAAAAATTATTGGTATAGAAATAAATCTGCTACTGGTGTTATTAACCCGTTTGCGATGTCTCCTGTCACCGTATCGATCAACCATATACTGTACATGGGGGAATTTTTGGAACGTTCACTTACATGATGCAGATGTTGTTTTTGTTTATTTATTACCGTGGAAAATGGATGCGCTCAAGCGCAAACTGTTAAAGGAATTGAAACCCGGAACGAGGATTATTTCTAATAGTTTTATATTTCCTGATTTGAAAGTCGCAGCCACAGACAATAAAAATGGCATATATCTCTATATTCGTTAATGTTGTTCTTTTTTAATAAGATTCCAGTGATACCAATATAAAGGAATCCCAACCAGTAGCATAGATAAAGCCCCTGCTACCTCATAGTGAAATTGTCTCTGCGATTCCTCTAGCTGATACCGAATTTGTTCTGCTTCAAATACTTGTTCATCCTGTCCTTTTAAGACTGGTGGTCGGGGATACACAGATGCTTGTTTAAAAACAGTTCTGGTTAATACAATATTTATTCCTCTTATACATCCAGTAACCATAATGATTAAACCTATACACGCAAACAGGTAGAGATATATTAATCGAATCCAGTGAGTTGACGAAGTATTTTTTTTCATACTAAAACTATATCGTATCTTAGAATCGAATGCGAGAAATTGTTATATCAATCCACACACGACCCATATCTTGTATTGCTTGAAGAAGTAGCGACCATTTAACACGAAGCGATTTTGTTTTGGGGGATGCAAAATGAGAGACTGGAATAGAATGTATGTTGTATCCTTTATGGGCTGCTCTAATAATACGTTCTGCTTCATCAAAAACACCTTTTGAATGTATAGGTATAGACTTGATGATTTTCTTATGAAGATATTTAATGCTTCCGGCATCATAGGTGTTAACCCCAAATAACAGTTTGGTCAACAAATTATATGTTTCTGAAATGAATAACCTGATGGTTGAATATGCTTTGTTTGTCCGTTGTCCAATCACAATATCTGATTTAGTCTGGGAAGCTGCACGGAGTAGTTTGATAACATCTTCAGGATCCCATTCACTATCTAAACTAAACAACACTATATGATCAAATAACGCTTCTTTATATAAGTGTCTATATGTTTTTGCAATGCCAAGATTTTTTTTATGACTAAGAAATCGAATATGTCTGTTTTGCTTTTGTAGAATTTTTACTAAATCTTGACTGTTGTCAGTACTTCCGTCATCGATAAGCACTATTTCATATTGTTTTGTAAAATCTTTAAGCAGTAAATCCAATCTAGAAATAACACCCTCAAGTGTGCGACGATTGTTATAGACAGGCGAAACAACAGAAACTGACCAATCAGAATACTTCATGTGTTTTGATTATACTGACTTTATAAACTATGTTACATTCACTAGAACACTTTGTATCTACTTTGGAAAAAAATACCATATTTCGTGTACTTTCACTACTGTTAGTCAGCTTTATAGGGATATATCTTATCCGTTCTGTTGTTACGTCAGGATATTACTATATTTTTGATAATGATGAACTGTATCATACACAGGTAACGTATTTATTATCTAATGGCTATAAACCATTTACGGATATCTACCTCACTGTTTACCCGCCACTGTATCACTGGTTTATACAACCATTGTTTACGATTGGTGGATTTTCATTTGATACGATGTATCTGGCGAGGATTCTGATGATTGGTTTATTTTTACTACGTGTAGTATTACTCGGAATATTTGCCTATTTATTGTTTGGAAAACGAGTGGGATTGCTTGCTCCTGTTCTTCTTTTACTTTCTCCATTTGCAGTTTTTGCTGAAATGCAAATGAGACCGGATAATCTCATGTTGACTGTTTTTCTTACTGGATTAGTCATATCAACGTATGCCTGGAAATCAGGTAAAACAATTGCACATATTTTGGGCAGTTTTTTTATTATGCTTTCTCTCCTCATACTCATGAAAATATTCCCTTCTGTTGTTATGTTTTTTTTCGTATCGTTTGTATGGTTACTGAAAGAGAGAAAGTGGAATCAGATTGCTGGAATAGGAACAGGTATTCTGACTGCCTGGCTACTGTATCTATTTCCATTTCTTATTACCAATACATTTACAGAAATGATACAACAAGTGTTCGTTGAATCATTTTCTTCATATAGTGGAGTGTTTGAGTATCCTGTTCCATTAGGATTCTTTTATAGACCCGGTAATCCTGCGTTATATGGATTACCCGGAAAACCATTCAATTGGATATTTAGCTGGATCGTATTAATCGCGTCAGGAGCTGGTGTTTTTCACTTGTTTGAACAATTTTTTGAGATAAAAACCAAGTGGAAAAAGCCGATTGTGTTAATACTATTACTGAGCTTTCTTGGACAATTTGCTTTTTTATTTCTCGTTGAATCAGTGTTTATTCAGCATTATATTACGGTTAACTGGCTATTTGCTTTACTTACGGCTGTCGTGTGTATCTATGTGTTTCGATATGCTCAAAAAATTCCACTTGGAACGGTTTCTTATGCGAGCTTTTTGATTGTTGGATTAGTCATTCTTATCGTTCAAAGCAGCAAAGCAAATTATGCCCGTTCGACCATTCGATCTGATGAACTGGTATATCGCTTTAATGCTATATGGTCGCTTATTCCAGAAAACGAATCTGTATTCCCAAATATGTTATTTAGACGGTTAGGATATCCTGTTCCCGCTGGTCACTTTATCGGAAATATGCCAGAGAGTATATTAAATCGACTGCCTTCTATACCTGTAAGCTTAGTTAGAAACAATACAAAATATGTGTATATTGATACCTATTATTTTGAAAGAATACCAAAAGATGCTCAGCAATATATACAATCAATGTACTCCGCATCTCAACAAGATCCACAACTTTACATCAGAAAATAATCCTACTTGACCAGTTTGATAGATCATTCTAGACTAGTTCTTTAGAATATATGAAATGGGGAATTAAAAAAACTATATAACGTAAAAACAAAGAGCCGCCGGCTCTTTTTTTGTATTTAAAGGAGATATATGGATTCAACACACTATACTAAAGTATCCTCATACGAGGCAAAAGCAGGTGAAGTAAAAAAAGTAGTTTTACTATTTTCAGGGGGACTTGATACCTCATGTATGTTAACGTGGATTAAAGAAGAATTTAATGCGGAAGTAATTGCATTAACTCTGGATTTGGGACAGCAGGATGATAGTCTCGAAGCTATTAAGAAAAAAGCGCTTGCGTTAGGAGCAAAAAAAGCCTACGTTATCGATGTAAAAGATGAATTTGCAAATGATTATCTTACACACTTAATCAAAGCAAATGGTTCGTACCAGGGCGATTATCATATATCAACAATAAGCAGATATTTAATGGCAAAATGGTCAGTCATTATTGCCTATAAAGAAAAAGCTGATGCGATTGCTCACGGATGCACAGGGAAAGGAAATGATCAGGTACGTATCGATGCAGCGGCCTTAGCACTTGATCCTAATATCAAAATAATTGCCCCCGTTAGAGAATGGGATATGAGTAGAGATGAGGAAATTGAATATGCAAAAAAAAGGGGAATAGAAACACCAGCAAAAAAAGACTTCCCTTATTCAAGTGATGACAATATGTGGGGTATTACGTGGGAAGGTGGAGAGATAGAAGATCCAAAAGAAATACCGCAAAGTGAACGATTCCTTACTGCTACAACACTCTTAGAAAAAACTCCTGATGTTCCTGAAAATATTACCCTAAGCTTTCGGAAAGGTATACCGTATGCAATAAATGGAACTTCAATGAAGTTATCTGAGCTGATTATGAAACTCAATACTATTGCAGGTGCCCATGGCGTTGGAGTTGTTCATCACGTAGAAGACAGAGTCATAGGTTTAAAAAGCAGAGGTGTATATGAGCATCCAGCAGGTCATACAATCATTCAGGCTCACAAAGCATTGGAAAAATATGTATCATCCCGGCTTGAGAATGAACTCAAAGAAATGATGGATATTAAATGGGCTTACTTATGTTATGGAGCTCAATGGATGGATCCAGTACTCAGTGATATTCATGCTTTTAATGATAAAATAAATGAAAAAGTATCAGGCGAAGTAACAGTAAAACTTTTTAAAGGTCATGCAACTGTTGTCGCACTTAATTCACCGTTTGGGCTTCATCATGCTTCATTTAATAGAACTGGAGGAGCAGCCTTTAATACACAAACATCAGCACCATTTATCGAAGTGTACAGTATGCAGGCACGGCTTTCACAGCAACGAGCTGAAAAAACTGCACTAATTTCTATTGGTAAACCGGAAGACAAACAAGAGCTCGTTTCGTCTATAAAAAAACTGGCACAACTACAGTATCAATTATTTGCAACCGAAAAAACTCACAGATTTCTGATGGAAGAACATATTCCCTCTCTCCTTGTTCATAAAATCAGCTCTTCAAAACAACCGAACATCGGAACTATCTTTACCAATCGAGGATTTGATTTAATTATTAATATTCCACTCAGTGATAAAGGGAAAAAAGAAGAGACCGATGGAAATATAATACGGAAATATGCAGTTGAATCTAATACTCCACTGGCAACTGAAGTTGATGTAGCAAAGCAGATGATTGATAAATTGTATAAAGTCAAATTTGGAAATATGGAACAGTAATCATGAAAAGTAAAAAAAATACACTTGAATATTATCACGTAAAACAGTTACTACTCGAAAAAATTAAAAAACAAGGTGGATGGGTGAATTGTCATTCACACATTGATAGAGCGTTTACTATTTCAAAAGATAATTTTCATTTATTTTACCGTCCAAGACCAGAAAAATGGAAGTTAAATGCAGAATTGAGAAGACATTCGACAACAGATCAAATCTATGATCGAATGGCAAAAGCAATTGAATACATGTTACATCAGGGTGTTCACGCAATAGGTTCTTTTATAGATGTTGATTATGACATTAAAGATAAAGGTATAAAAGCAGCCACAAAAATCCGGGAAAAATATAAAAACGACATTACGATTAAATATTTAAATCAATCAAGTTATGGAATACTTAATAAAGAAGCAAGAGAGTGGTTTGAAGTTGGAGCTGATTTTGCAGACATAATTGGTGGATTATTAAAAGCTGATCAGGGAAAAGAAGAAGAACATTTAGATATTTTACTAGAAGCAGCCTACAAACGAAAGAAAATGGTGCATATTCATGTAGATGAACAAAATATTACAGAAGAAAAAGAAACAGCAATATTAATTAAAAAAACTATTGAACACAACATGCAGAATAAGGTTGTTGGTATTCATGGAATCTCAATTAATACTCATCCCAAACACTATAGAGAAACACTTTATAGTGATATAAAAAAGGCAGGAATAATGTTTATCTCGTGTCCAATGTCTTGGCTCAATGAACGAAGAAGTGAAGAATTAACACCAACGCATAATCCTATAACTCCTGTTGATGAGATGCTTCCATTTGATATTACAGTTGGTATTGGTACAGATAACATTGCAGATATTTGGATGCCGTTTAATGATGCAGACATGTGGAATGATTTGAGAGTACTTATAGAGGCAGCACGAATTTATGATATTGAAACGCTTGTTAATATTTCTACAGTGAATGGAAGAAAAATATTAGGTTTATCTTAAATGAACTTATACGATATTTCTAAGCCGTTTGACTATAACACTAGGTTAGGGCCATTTTGGAAAGGTAAGATACCTCAAGTTCCTGTATGTAATAAGCCGTTTTCTTTTTTAGGACAGACAGTAAATTCATTATTTGGAGCATCTGCATTTCCATTAACTCATGGATGTAACGGAGTACGACTACTTTCTCAATTAGGATACGACATTATTACGTATCGATCTGTCAGAAGTAAGCAGTGGTTAGGACAACCCTATCCACACTGGAGATATGTTGATATTACTAAACAATTAAGTGTTGAGGATCTAAATAATCCCGTAAGAGGGGATGATAAACCGTTTTCGTTACAAGATGTCTCAACAGCAAATAGTTTTGGCATTCAGTCAGCTAAACCTGAGAATTGGCAACGCGATGTAGAGAAAGCAAAACATACCTTACAAAAAGGTCAGATACTAATTCTTTCTATCATGTTTACTCCCGAAGAAGGAAAGAATGTTATTAAAGATGCTGCTGAAGTTGCTCGGTACGCCAAGGAAACGTCAGTAATAGCGTTTGAGATTAATTTAGCGCATCCCAACTCTGGTATGAAATCACTCGTTTACGAAGATATTGAAACAAGTGTAGCAATTTGTAAATCTATAAAAAAAATAATTACTGATAGACCATTAATTGCAAAAGTAGGATATTACAAAAACCAACAACTTCTGACAGAATTTCTTAAACAAACGAATGGATTGATAGAAGGTATCTCGTCAACCAACACTTACGCTATGACGATCATTGATGCACAAGGGAAAGAACTATTCCCAAATCGACCAAAAGCAGGAGTTTCAGGGAACGCCATACGAACACTGTCCAAGCATCAAGCTAAAACGATAATAGATCAGAAAAAAGCATTAAGGCTTGACCATTTAGCAGTAATTGGTATCGGAGGGGTTATCAAGCCAGAACATATACAACAGTATATTGATCTGGGTGTTGACGCTGTACAGGCAGCAACTGGTATTTGGGCAGATCCATTATTGGCAATTAAATACAAACGTACGTTATCTCTTAATTGAAAGTGTTTTGATAGTAGAACGAATAGCATCTGTAGTCCACAATGGGAAGGAAACTACAGAAAATGGAGTTTCATTAACTCCTTCCATTTCTAATAGATCATCTTGTGAATAAGAAAAAGCACCAACTGTAACTCTAGACAATGCCCCTTTAATTCTTTGTTGTGCAATAGGATCATTCGTTTCATTCAGTAATGTTTTTGCCGCTTGTGCAAGACTTTGGATACTATCATCCAATAGAAACACACGTGTGTTTGTTGATGCTTCCTCAAGTGAAAACTGTCGGATTATTTTTGTTAACTTATCTTTTGAATCCGTACAAACAACAACTGTACCCTCTCTAAATCCATTCTTTTCAAGCCATTGGGAAGTTACAGCTCCTGCTTTTGGTCTTCTTGCGGTGAAATATCCACCAAATGTTCCATGGTATTTCTCAAAAAGTGAACTAAGAAGTGATACCCCGGAAACAGCTCCAGCCATCGGTGGGTAGTTAAGATGAATGTCTTCACTTTCAAGAATTATACTGCGTGCTTGTTCAAAAAGCATGTTATCTGTTTGTTGTGTATCTTGATCTTGTTTACGTCTATTTGCAATTTGAGGGACATCAAACGTCTGTCGGTGATAACCAGAGATTCTGATTTCTTCTTCAGGAATATCCAATTTGAGTAATTCATTATATGTACGTACCTGATCTACCATTATCTCTGCCAGCACTTGATCTACATCAAATACAACTACTACATTTGTTAAATCTGGATTTTCTTGAGCTAATATAAGCTCTAGAAAACGTTGTCGAGAAATTCCAGTTTCTTCAATTGCCATATGGGCTTATAGTATCACTTTCGAGCTGATATTACCATCTTTCCCGATGATAGCTGCTGCAGCGTATTTTCCTTCTTCGATTGCTCTTTCAATATTTTTATCTTGATCATATGACAGTGAAAAATGTAACGCAAAATTATCTCCAGCTCCTGTAACATCCACTACCGATGAAACATTTGGTGCTTTAAAAAAGAGCGATGCCTCTGAATGTCTCAATATTTCACCGCCATGTTTTCCTTTCGTTATTATAACCGCTTGAATTTCTTTACTCATTGGCTGTGTTTCCTTAATAATTGCCCATTCTTCTTCATTAGAAAATAATAATTTTGCTTTATCAAATAATGGTATATACAAATACTCAGGATGTTTAATTATTTGAGGACCGGGAATATAGATTATATTTCTGTTGTGTATGAGAGGATAGATTTTTTGTAGTAGTGAAAGAGGGGAATTTACAATAAATATAAGATCAAAAGATTGTATATATGCTTTAGGAGGATTAATTTTGGGAAAATAGGGAAGTGATCCATTATCTTTCCAAATTCTTTGGGTGCTTAGGTGTTCAATATCGATTGGAATATGGCATGTGGGTATAGATGATGCATGCAAAAAACTATACAGGAATTGCACTGAATTTTTTTTAAGTATTTGTTTATACCAACGTCCGTTTTTATCGTCTGACAATACTGTTAACAGATGTGATTCTATTCCTAACGTAGAAGCATTTAGAGAAAGTGCTCCGGCTGCTCCTCCAGGATACTGTTTACCTTTAATATAATCTACTGTAGCAAAACCTACAAAAAGACATTTCATGCTCCGTATTGTAGCATGGATGTTGTGCCTCTTTTACAAAAAAAATCCCTGAGTTAAGATAGTGGGTGAATGAAGAATAATATTATCGAGATGTTGAAATCGGTGGGTGCAATTATTACAGATAGTCACGTTGTGTACACATCAGGAAAACATGGAAGTGTGTATATCAATAAAGATGCATTATATCCTCATACCGCTCTATCTTCTCAGGTAGGTCAGATGTTTGCAGAACTAAATAAACAATTAGATATCGATGTGGTTGTCGCTCCAGCATTAGGTGGCATTATTTTGTCTCAATGGACAGCATATCATTTATCAGCAATAAAAAAGAAAGAAATACTTGGTGTTTATACTGAAAAGGATGCTGATAAAAATCAGATTTTTACCAGAGGATATGATTCGTACATAAAAGGGAAAAAAATATTAGTTATTGAGGATTTAACGACAACAGGAGGGTCTGTTCTGAACGTTGTTACACGTGTGCGTGATACTGGTGGAACAGTGGTTGGAGTCTCAGTTATGGTAAACAGAAATCCTGATCAAGTAAATGAATCACTTTTTAATGCACCGTTTTCAGCTTTAGGATTAGTAAGGGCAGAAGCATTTGATGAAGTCAATTGTCCGTTGTGTAAAAAATCCATTCCTGTCAATACAACTGTTGGTCATGGTAAAAAATATCTCGAATCTAAACGTAGTACTAATTGACTTAACAGTATCAATATAGTACTATTTTTTTGTTATGATGCTTCATTGCACCACCACTAAACAGATTACTCCCAACTCCTTGGGGAGATGTGTGGTGGCTTTCACCTAAAAACCACGACATACCTTCCCAAGAAAAGAGGGAAGGTACAACTAACAACAATATAGTGTGTGTTAGAGAAAGGTATAAAGGTGAGAGATATGACACAACGTCTTCCTCTCAATGTTTCACATTACGACGATAGAACGATCGTCACATTTTTAACTCATAAAGGAGGGAATACATTAGAAACAATGTTTAAATACCTTGTTGAAGAATTTCCCTTAGCTCCTGCTGTTGAGTTATTAAAAGTAGTAGATCCAGATATTGAACACTTTTTGTCTGATAATCCTACCGTTTTAGAAGAACAGGAATCTAAAGACGCTGTATTAGTTTCAAAAAAAATGAATGCTGATGTCTGGAATAGAATTGATGAGTTTCGAAAATCCTACAAGCGTTGGCGAAAGGAAGTATCAACAAGTCGATATGTATAATAATAGTATTCAAATGATTAGCAACAACGCTACTGCTATCTGCACTACCACTACCACACTCGCGCGGGGGTTTTTGTGATGAACTACATCAGATAAAACAAAGAACCTCCCGAAAAGGAGGTTTTTTTATGGTATGTTTGCAGATGAAAAGCTATAATAAGGAGAATTTATGAATAAACAATCGCCAGAATATCTTAACAATTTACGTCATTCGTGTGCTCATTTACTTGCTGCGGCAGTGATGAAGCTCTGGCCGGATACGAAACGCACTATTGGTCCGGCTATAGAAAATGGATTTTATTTTGATTTTGAGTTTAGCAAGCCTGTGTCTGAGGAAGATTTTCCTAAAATTGAGGAGACCATGAGACAATTAGTAAAAGAATGGAAGTCATTTGAAAAACACGAATTATCTCGTGAGGAAGCACTAAAAGAATATCCTAACAATCCGTATAAAGAAGAACTCATTAATGAATTTACAGAGAATGGCAAACTCCCTGTAAGTTTTTATAAATCTGGAGAATATTGGGATCTGTGCAAAGGTGGACATGTACAGTATCCAAGCTCTGAAGTTAAGCATTTTAAACTACTCAGTGTTGCTGGAGCATAT
>CAZGOA010000008.1:0-27615 GCA_964527425.1 uncultured Gammaproteobacteria bacterium
CAATACTTCCGGTACTACCCGTTGAACCGGTTGGACCCTGAATACCGGTTGCACCCGTTGGACCATTGATACCGGTTGCTCCGGTTGCACCCGTTGGACCTTGAATACCACTTGCTCCCGTTGATCCTGTCGGACCGATACTACCCGTTGCACCCGTTGAACCTGTTGAACCGGTGAAGCCGGTTGGACCAGAGGAGCCTTGAATACCGGTACCACCAGAAGCGCCTGTTGGACCTTGAATACCGGTTGATCCTGTAGCTCCCGTTGGACCAATCTCTCCAGTTGATCCTGTTGGACCAACATTTCCGGTAGAACCAGTAGATCCCGTTGATCCTGTTGGACCATTTTCTCCACTCGCTCCGGTTGAACCTGTTGGACCCTGAATACCGGTTGCACCCGTTGGACCATTGATACCGGTTGCTCCGGTTGCACCCGTTGGACCTTGAATACCACTTGCTCCCGTTGATCCTGTCGGACCGATACTACCCGTTGCACCCGTTGAACCTGTTGAACCGGTGAAGCCGGTTGGACCAGAGGAGCCTTGAATACCGGTACCACCAGAAGCGCCTGTTGGACCCTGAATACCAGTTCCACCAGTTGCTCCCGTTGGACCGAGACTTCCGGTTGGACCCGTGGAACCGGTTGGACCTTCTTGACCGGTTGCTCCTGTTGAACCAGTGGAACCTGTTGGACCCTGAACGCCAGTTGAGCCTGTTGTTCCTGTTGGTCCTTGAATACCAGTTGAGCCTGTTGTTCCTGTTGGTCCTTGTAAACCACTGGAGCCAGTAGATCCAGTTGAACCGGTTGGTCCGTTATCACCAGTAGAACCAGTAACTCCTGTTGGGCCTTGTTGTCCTGTACTACCAGTGGAACCTGTGGGACCGTTTTCACCCGTTGAACCGGTTGCACCCGTAGACCCAGTTGGACCTTCCTGGCCAGTAGGTCCAGTTGACCCCGTTGGACCCTGAATACCAGTTGAACCTGTTGATCCAGTCGATCCAGTTGTTCCTGTTGGTCCACTTTCGCCAGTAGAGCCAGTTGAACCTGTTGGACCTTGAATACCGGTTGAGCCTGTTGCACCGGTTGAGCCGGTTGGACCTTGAATGCCGGTTGAACCGGTTGAACCAGTCGAACCAGTTGGACCAATTTCGCCAGTAGGTCCAGTTGAGCCTGTTGGACCATTTTCTCCTGTTCCACCGGTTGAACCGGTTGGACCCTGAGATCCCGTTGCACCGGTTGAACCTGTGGAACCAGTAAAGCCGGTTGGACCAGAGGAGCCTTGAATACCTGTACCACCAGATGCTCCTGTTGGACCTTGAATACCACTTGCACCGGTTGAGCCGGTTGGACCCTCCTGACCTGTTGCACCGGTTGATCCGGTTGGACCCTGAATACCGGTTGCACCAGAAGCACCCGTTGGACCCTGAATACCGGTTGCACCTGTTGGACCTTCCTGACCGGTTGATCCGGTTGATCCAGTTGGACCATTTTCTCCAGTTGCTCCCGTTGGACCAGAGGAGCCTTGCGTTCCGGTACCACCGGTTGAACCGGTTGGACCAATCTCTCCGGTTGATCCGGTTGCACCTGTTGGACCTTCCTGACCGGTTGCACCAGTTGGACCATTGATACCAGTTGGACCCGTTGAACCGGTTGGACCCTCCTGACCTGTTGCACCCGTTGATCCCGTTGGACCTTGTGATCCCGTTGCACCTGTTGAACCTGTAGAACCAGTAAATCCAGTTGGACCAGAAGAACCTTGAATACCTGTACCACCAGATGCACCTGTTGGACCCTGAACACCAGTTGCGCCAGTAGATCCTGTTGGACCTTCCTGACCTGTTGCACCCGTTGATCCAGTTGGACCAATCTCTCCGGTTGATCCGGTTGATCCTGTTGGACCTTCCTGACCCGTTGCTCCAGTTGGACCGACATTTCCTGTTGGACCCGTTGATCCCGTTGGACCACTTTCTCCAGTTGCACCCGTTGGGCCGGAGGAGCCTTGCGTTCCGGTGCCACCGGTTGCACCCGTTGGACCGACATTTCCTGTTGGACCAGTTGATCCCGTTGGACCACTTTCTCCAGTAGAACCGGTTGATCCCGTTGGACCCTGTGATCCCGTTGCACCCGTTGAACCAGTACTACCTGTTGAGCCAGTTGCTCCATATTCACCGGTTGCCCCAGTTGGACCAGAAGAACCTTGAATTCCTGTTGTACCAGTTGCACCAGTTGGTCCGTTGGTACCACCACCAGTTCCTGAGCCTATTTCAAGCCATTCAGTACCATTACAGTAATATGGTTTATTCGCTTCTTTGTCGTAATAGAGTCTACCCGCAATTGATGGAGTACAAACGCCGACTGTACTTTGAATTGTTGGACCAAGCGATAAAGCGGCAGAAACAGTAGCAAATCCTCGGATATCAACCTGATACCCAGGTAAATTAGGAACCCGATCATCAGTACCAACTCTCAAAAATTGCTGTGCTGTAAGTGTATTTGCACGAGCATCTTCATAAACACTTAAATTACCTGTAACCTGTAGTCCATCGTTGATTTTAACGTCACCACTGTATTTTGAGCTGAAATTAGCAATCATTGCAGGTATATTGATAATGTCACTGGCAGGAGATAGGGTAATATCTCCAGTCTGAGTTGTAAGAGATAGAGCTCCTTGTGCAGAAACAGTTCCGATTGATTGATTGAGAAATATTCCGTTTGCCGTTAATAGACCTGTAAGCGATGTGTTCCCTAAAGCGTCTACAACGAATCGAGGGGTAGCTGATGGACCAGAAGATAATTCTAATAAATTAAATGAGGCATAAGAATTTTGAACAATGCCTTTAATGAGCGATCCATTTACTAGATTTTGATTGGTAATGACAACTTGATTTCCATTCATTCCTTGAGGATTGAGAATAATAGAACCATTGCCATCAGGATGTAAGGTAATGGATTCATTGGAAAGTGGAGATGTGGTTAACACAACACCTCGTCCTATAATTTTAAATTGTCCGTTTTCAGCAGTTATACCAGGTGAAGTGCTATTTAATATAATTGTGCCATTACTGCTAACTACAGGGATTGTTAAACTATTTCCTTCGATTGAAGGAGGAAATTGTTGAAGTGTTTGAGAGGATACTATGGTTGAAGCGGTAGAAATAGGAAAGCGTGTAGCAAAAGATGAAAATTCATTTTGTCCGGGCGCTTTGAATTTAATTCCCAAATATAAAGTTTTGTTAGTAAAAAAGAGCGTTTGAGGAATGATTGAATCACCGGCTTGTACGTCTCCGAGTAATCGAACAATCTCACCTTGGTTATTAGCAGTTAATTGACTTTCATTACTTTCCCAAACTGCATCGTTGCTTCCTTGATCCGGGTACAAAGCAAATTGAAACGTTCCATCAGTAATTGTCTCGTTATTACTATTTGTTATGGTATGTGAGAAAAAAATGGTCCAGGGATTTGGATTGGTGAAGATTTCTGAAGAAGCAGGTCCTCGTCCAAATATATTCGCGATAGAAGAAATAAACCCCTTATTATTTAAGGTACCCAATATAATAAAAAAAAGTGATCCGAATAGGAAGGGTATAAGTAACAATAACAAAGGGTATACCCATGAACGATTATGAGAATACTCTCTGTGAGGAGTTATTGGTTGCATTGGTTTTACTACTTCAGCTTGTTGTGATGTAGCAAAGTGCAGAAACTCTCGAAGAATACGTTCTTGTTCCTTTTTTTCTTCGGGACTTACATTACTTTGTGAGAGTTGTTTATTAATATATGTTTCTACATTTTGTTCTGAAATGTCTGAAATGTTGTCAGGAAGGGGAGTAGCACTAAAAATAACTTGATTATTGTTATTATTAGAATCAGTAGAACGTTGTTGTTCTAGAAAGTGAATAAAGTTATATAAAATTTCTTCCTGTTCTTTGAGTTCTTCTGGAGTTTGAGCAGTACGAAAAAGTTGAGTATGTATATACTCTTGAAGTTTTTTTTCGTCAATTGTTGGCAGGATGTTCATGACTTTACGAAGGAGGTTGCTTATTAATCCACTTCAAGAAATCTGATATTACGGTTTTGTGGCGGTGGATATTGGTTGGTTGAACTCCCTTTGTTATGAGCGTTGATTCGTACGCTTTAACCAGTTCAATGTGTGGAATAGAATCATCTTGATGGATCAGATTACTAATCCGCTGCATTGGATTTACTGCATGAGGATGTATTGTTTGAATAAACTTAAAAAAAACTCGTAACGTTGAGAGTCTTCTGTTAATTGTTGATACACTTTTTCCATTGTTTAACGTTTCATTGATATACCAAGTTATATCTTCTTCTGTTATGTCTTCCACTGTTTGAAACGTTGAGTGTTTTTTTAAAACTGTAAAAAAATCTTCTAGGTCTGCAGAATAATTTTTTTGTGTTTTTTCAGAAGCTCCTTCCTGTTGAAGAAAGTTTTTAAACTGAGAATTTAAGAGGGCTTGATCTATCATAACATTAGTAAGATTATTCCCGATTTATGTCTATATTCAGTGAATCAAAAAAATAGTCCACTTGTCAATAAAAAGAATGCTTCAAAATGAGGTTAATTCTGTAAACAGCCCTAGAGTTATTTATTACGTGTTAAATAATCATTCTTTATTGAAGGAAATGATGGTAATAAAAAATGTTGAAAATAATATAAGTTAATAAATATGTAATACAAAAATTTATTTTAGCTCTATAGAAAAGGATATTTAATAAACTATATAAGTTTCTAAAAAATGATTATTAACAGTGATGTTTGTATGTATATTTTGTAAATCGGTTTTGTTGTGTTCTAAGCGGTTTGTGTGACCAGTTTTTATGGAAAAAATATGCGCAATATTCTGTTTTACAGAATACTATTCTTTACATTTTCACAATTGTTTCACGTATTAACGCACCATTAAATATCAATTAATAAATGAAAAAAATTATAAACAATTAAATATATATTTAATATAAATATGTACTAAAAAACTGTAAAAAGAGAATAAATATTAAAAAAAATACGAATGAATTAATTTTATGGTGCGTATATGCTGAATAAGCAGTCTTTACAGATTAATGCTACTAAATACGTAAAATAGAACTACAGAACAATCTATAATAAAAATGCTTAGAATTAATGGACGCAACAATCACTGTTTTTGGGAAAAATAAATATAGGTTAATAAATAACTTGTAAAAATTATTCACTAAATACTATATGAATTAATAATCTGAATATGCTAGTAATAAATTGTTATAAGGTTATTATTAGAGTAGTTATATTTGAGGCAAGAAAATTCTAATATAAGATAAAAGTAATCTTATAACAAATAATTAGCCTACCAATTAATCTATAGTAATTAATACTATAGTGAAATAAAGTGTTTTAAGATTATCGAGTTATTGCGTACAATGATGTTTTATATACATATTATTTTTTTTATATAATCGCCCGAGTGTATTAAAAAAGAGTAAAGAGCGGTATACTAAAGCAACCTATGAATGATGTTATTAAATATGATCATCTGTCTGTCGAAGAAAAATGGAAAAAGGCATGGAACACTGTTGCTTTGAATAAAACAGATATTAAAGGCGCTACAAAGCCCTTCTATAACCTTATGATGTTTCCATATCCTTCTGCTGAAGGATTACATGTAGGAAACATGTATGCCTTTACAGGAAGTGATATATATGGAAGATTTAAATCAATGCAGGGATATGATGTGTTTGAACCTATTGGGCTGGATGGGTTTGGAATTCATAGTGAAAATTATGCAATGAAAATCGGTAAAAATCCTGCGGATCATGCAAAAGTAACAGAAAAAAACTTCTATAAGCAGTTGATGAGTATTGGTGCTAGGTTTGATTGGGAACGAACTGTCGAGACGTATAAGCCTTCTTACTATAAATTCACTCAATGGTTATTTATTACTTTATTTAAGCTGGGTCTTGTATATCGCTCAAAAGCCTCAGTTAACTGGTGTCCTTCCTGTAAAACAGTATTGGCAGATGAGCAAGTTATAGATTCAAAATGTGAGCGATGCGGTAATATTGTGGTAAAAAAAGAATTGACTCAATGGTTTTTTAAGATAACTGAGTACGCAGAAAGATTAGACAATAATATAAAGGATCTTCAATGGTCTGACAAAGTTAAGATCGCTCAAAAGAATTGGATAGGTAAGAAAGAGGGCTTAAATATCACTTATGCTGTTGTCGATGAAAAAGGGAATAGCGTAGGTTCCATTGTCTGTTTTACTACAAGACCAGATACAAATTACGGTGCAACATTCGTCGTTATTGCTCCAGAGCATGAATTTATCAAACAATTATCCCAAGTGCTAGACCCATCTGAGTACAAAACTATCAATCAATATATTGAGAACGCTAAGTTAATTTCTGATCAAGAAAGAATTGCTCAAGGACGAAAGAAAACAGGTGTATTTACCGGTTTGTATTGCATTAATAATCTTAATAAAGAAAAAATGCCGTTATATATTTCTGATTTTGTGTTAACCCATGTTGGAACGGGTGCTGTAGTTGGTGTTCCGGGACATGACACACGGGATTTTGAATTTGCTACGGCATTTAAACTTCCAATAAAAAGAGTCATTGTATCAAAAGAAGGTAAAGATACACCTATAAAAAAAGCAGAGGATGTAATTGAAGAAGGTACACTCATACATTCAGATATACTGAATGGTCTTTCCGTTTCTAATGCGATAAAAAAAGTTACTTCAATAGCGCAAGAAGAAGGCTGGGGAAAATCAGTGACTACCTACCATCTACGAGATTGGTTGATTTCTCGACAACGATATTGGGGACCACCTATACCGATGATTTACTGTGAACACTGCGCCAAGGAAGCAAAAAGCTGGTTTACTACACATGATTCAACAACAGTATCTTCGCAGAGTAACAACGATTGGTCACTTGGATGGTATCCAGTAGCAGAAGATCAATTACCTGTTGAGTTGCCTTACATAGAAGATTTCAGACCAGGTGATGATGGTATACCTCCATTAAGAAAACATAAAGAATTTTATGAAACAACCTGTCCTCATTGTAAGCGAAAAGCTGTTAGAGAAACAGAGGTATCTGATACATTTTTAGATAGTTCATGGTATTTTTTGCGATATCCTTCAACCGATTGTACAGATGTTGCATTTGATTCAGAAAGAACGAAAAAATGGTTACCCGTAACTATGTATAGCGGTGGTGCAGAGCACAGTGTTTTGCATCTTATGTATTCTCGATTTATCACTATGGCGTTATATGATGCAGGATATCTTGACTTTGAAGAACCATTCACATCTTTTTTTGCGCATGGTTTAGTAATTAAAGATGGTGCAAAGATGAGTAAGAGTAAAGGGAATGTTGTTAATCCTGATGAGTATATTCGATTGTATGGTTCTGATTCATTACGATTATATTTGATGTTTATGGGTCCATATAGTGACGGTGGAGATTTTCGAGATAGTGCAATGGAAGGAATGTATAAGTGGGTCGGACGACTATACAGATTAGCTCTTTTGATTATTAATAAAGATGCGACAACTACTGATGAAAAAATAATGCGGTCGTTTCATCGTCTTATCAAAAAAGTTACAGAAGATATAGAGCGCAGACATTACAATACTGCTATAGCGGCGATGATGGAATTTACTAACTTAGTTACAGAAAGCAGTGGTGCTATACAGATTGAATTATTACGAGATCTTTTGAAACTGTTAGCTCCAATGGCTCCACATATAGCAGAAGAGCTGTATCAACTGTCGTATCACAGAACAACACTAGAAAAAAAGAGTGATTCAATTCATCAACAACCATGGCCTGCATTTGATTCATCAATGTTAATAGATGAGGAAGTAACGATCATTATTCAGGTAAATGGAAAAGTAAGAGGGCGCATTGTTTCAACGATTGATGATGCTAACGTTGAAGAAAAAATTATAGAGAAGGCAAAGCAAATTGAAGGAGTTAAGCGGTTTATCGAGTCTGGAATTAAAAAAGTGGTTTTTGTCCCTCAAAGGTTACTTAATTTTGTCGTGTAATCAGCTTCTGTATTTTTAATATTTTTTTAATCTTTTTCTAGTAGTCTCATTGCATGGACACATGGAAAAGTAGGGTAGAGGAAGTCGTCCCAATAATACGGGTATACAAAATCCCTGTCATATTAGGTTCTATTAGTGCCGTTTGCATTGCTGTATCAATATATTTTCTCTTTCAATCCACTGTATCTCAATCGGAAATTATTATTCAAAAAGGGGAGTCTTCAGTGTCTGCAGAGCTAAAGAAACTAATAGTTGTGGATATTGGAGGTGGAGTGAATAGTCCGGGTGTATATAGAATTCCAGAAGGATCAAGAATCTGGGATGCAATTATCATAGCTGGAGGATTAAGCGAAACAGCCAATACAGAATTGGTTGAAAAAACAATAAATAGAGCAGCCAGAGTATTAGATGGGTCTAAACTCTATATTCCAACCAGCAAGACAACGTCGCACAACAATGACTCTAAAAATGATGATGGTGGCGACATAACGTCGTACAATAATATTTTAAGTGTTAAAGGGGACTCTATTGTGAGTATAAATGAAGCATCACAAACTGAATTAGAAGGATTGCCAGGGATAGGTCCAGTCACAGCTCAAAAGATCATTCAAAACCGTCCGTATATGAATCTTGATGAATTGCATCAGAAAAAAGTGGTCGGAAAGAAGCTGTATGAACAAATCCAATCTCGTGTGAGCCTTTAAAATCAAAAATTTTTTATGATATCGGTGTCGGACTGTACACAAGTAATCAATCAATTGCTTCCTGAGCCGCATGCAGGTTTAATGGCTGGAATTTTATTTGGAACAAAAGCAAATTTGAGTTATGAGTTCAAACAAGCATTAATAACTACTGGTACGATTCATATTACAGCGTTATCAGGAATGAATATTACGATTATTGCAAATTTAACAGTTACTACGCTCCTTTCTGTGTTTAGCAGAAAAATAGCAAGTCTGCTAACCATACTAATTATTATAGGTTTTATCTTGTTTGTGGGGCCATCGGCGAGTGTGGTTCGAGCCGGGATCATGGGTTGTTTGGCACTTTTGGCTGTTGTAACAGGCCGAAAACGTAAAACAATATACCTTTTAATCGTAACCGTTATACTCATGATCGCCTTTAGACCTTCGTATATAGGTGAACTTTCATTTCAACTTTCTGTACTGGCAACGCTGGGATTAGTTCTCTTTGCTTCAAGTCATGTACCTGTTCAATTTGATGAACAACTGGCCCCTCAACCACTAGATACTCCAAAAGCACAAGGTTCTGTTTTTTTTACTTTTATCAAAGAAGACTTTCGGACTACTCTGGCAGCCCAAATCTTTACAGTACCGTTACTTGCCGTTCAGCTCCATCAGCTTTCCCTTATTGCCCCAATTGCAAATGTCGCTATTGGATTTTTAATAGCACCGCTCACTATACTTGGATTTTTCTTAGTAGCTGTTGGATTTATATTGCCAGTTCTTGCTATTCCCCTGAGCTGGTTTGTGTGGTTGATGTTAAGTTACCTTATTGTTGTTATCGAACACTTGTCCCAGATTCCATTCGCTTCTCTACGATGGTAGATCATATAAAATATATGAACGAATATAGTAATAAATATTAGGCTTAAAATAATCGCTATTAAAATTCTTTAATCCCGATATTGAACAACAATGTGATTCAAAAAATAAGTATAAACGATCATTTTTATGAAGAAATTATCATTAAAGCTGATATTTACTGGTTCAATTATGGGATTAGTGATTTTAGTGCTTTTTTTACGGTCGCTCCCCGATGGTCAAACACTGCATATCGTTTTTTGCTCTGTTGGACAAGGCGATGCGATCTACTTGCGTTTTCCTGATGGCCGCGATATGCTGATAGATGGTGGTCCAGACGGATCTGTTTTAGAGTGTCTAGGAAGGTATAAACCGTTTTGGAGTAGATCGATTAATATTCTTCTTCTTACCCATTCAGACTATGATCATTTCAGTGGTTTTCGTGAAGTAGTTAAACGGTATTCTGTCGGTACTGTATATAGTTCGTCAGTGTTTAATGATACCTCAGAATACAGTGAGTTACTTTCTCTCATAGCAAGCCGTAATATCCATACGGAATATTTGACTAGAGGTGATAGTTTGACAATAGGTCATCTTGTATTAACGTGGATATGGCCGAGTACTTCGTATTTGCAAGAGATTGAATCAATAATAGATCATGCCCAACAACGTGGGGTATCTATTGATGGTTTATTTAACCGTAACACTACAAGTCAGATTGTCCATTTGAGATATCAAGAATTTGACGCTCTCTTTACCGGTGACGCAGATACACAGGTAGAACAGAATTATATTGGTGTTCCACTCTCTCCTGATACCATAGAAGTACTGAAAGTTCCTCATCACGGAAGTAAAACTGGGATGAGTGCACAGTTTTTGGAATGGCTTCGTCCTGAATTAGCAGTAATTTCTTGCGGAAGAAAAAATAGATATGGACATCCGGCACAAGAGACACTCAGTCTACTGGATACAAAATCAGTACCCTATCTTCGTACGGATCAGCAAAAGCATATACACCTAATAACAAAAGGAAAAGGATATAATATTGTAAAGTAAGTGCTAATAATGATACATAGAGATATATTAAAATATTATAAATCACCTATTGACATACAGAAGATCTGTGATAATATTCATCATACAAATAACCCATAGCATATTTTACTGTACTACCGTCTTTTTTGACCTCCATCCCTATTGAGGGATGGATATCAAAGGAGACGGTTTTTGTATTTTTATAGTAATTGGTAGTATATATCTGTTTTGAACTCTATTGTAAAAAAATGAAGTAAGTAGCATGTAATTTTATTTTTGAATGGTTTCGTTTTAGATGGCTAGACAGATTGCTATGCAATACGTATATTCACAAAAAGGGTATTATGTATGTCGAAGGTTGAATTAAGCGATCAGAGTATTTCACAATTGTCACAAACATTTGAACGTAAGGTGCCGAGAGAAAACATAGATAACTTCACAACACCATATGGATTGGGAGTAATTGGACAGAACATCATGAGAGGGGTAAAGCAGGTGATGGAAGGTGTTTCGCTTCGCAATGCACCACATGTAGACATTAATGTACGGAGAATTAACGAAGTATATGCCGATTATGATTTTCCATCACATGCGATAAATTTGAATCTCTCAATGACCTCTGATAACACGTACGGATTAACAGGATTGGAAACTCAAATCGAATCGATACTGTTAAAAAACAGGTTGGCACATCAAAATTTGTTGAAAGGTGCAGGTAAAAATGCAGCAGTATTTGAAGACCCCGTATATAGTACACAAATTATTACCGATTATCTTTCAGGAGAAAATTACTCGTTATTTTGGACAGCAATTTCTGATCGGACACGTCGTTCTTTGATAGTGACTATTGGTCGCTGGTGTCAGAATTATCTTGAAATTCCTCAGGCTGATACGCTCTTATATACCGGCATTGGTATTCATGAGTATTTACATGGTGAATGGTTAGCATGGGCGATTGTGAGCGGTTATTTTAAAAATGCAGATGAATTTGATGCCTGCGCTAATATAGCCGGTTTGTTATTTCAAGAACAAATTGTAATTCCTTTGCCAGAAAAAACCATTCGTTTTTTACAGTCAACGCAGGATATTGATATCTGGCAATATCATCAAGCTGTTCAAAAGTATAGTGTGCAGATAGCGAAAGAATTACTCACACCTGATCAATTCAAGATGTATTGTAAATACTGTGTATTCGTTGGTTGGAGTGAGGCTGCTTGTTTTGTTTCAAGCCGTCCATTTGATCTTCTGGCAGGATTAGATAATAGCCGGCTGGCCTTTGATAATTTTTTCAGCTATGAACCGAATATGTATTTTTTACCGGAACCAGAGCGGGTCGAGGAATGGTCGGATCATTGTACCTGTGAAATTGATGATCTAGGGCAAAGACTGTATGAACTATCATATGCTGTATTCTTTGGCGGTCAGATACAAGCAGCATATGAACAATTAACACAACGCTAAATCGCATTTAGATATTATTTTTTATATTTACACATATACTATTGGAAATTTTCGAACCCTGAGGAAAAAGAATGGTATAATCATTTCTATGTTTTTTCATATATATGCACATTAATAATATTCGAAATTTTGCTATCATCGCACACATCGATCACGGAAAATCGACTCTTGCAGATAGGCTGTTGGAGATTACTCACACTGTCACAACGAGAGAAATGACAGCACAACATCTTGATAGTAATCCGATTGAGAGGGAACGGGGGATAACCATTAAACTGGCTCCTGTTCGCATGACGTACAAAAGAGAAGATACAGAGTATATCCTTAACTTGATCGACACCCCCGGACATGTTGATTTTTCGTATGAAGTATCAAGATCACTCGCAGCTTGTGAAGGTGCGATATTGGTTGTTGATGCAACACAAGGGATTCAGGCACAAACACTTGCAAATCTTCATCAGGCGCGCATGCATAAACTCGTCATAATACCCGTATTAAATAAAATTGACCTTCCAAATGCACGAATAGAAGAGACAAAAGCAGAATTAAGAAGTATAGGGTTTCAAGATGATGAGATGATTGGTATCTCTGCTAAAACTGGAGAGAACGTAGAAGCAGTCCTTTCAGCAGTCATTGAACGTATTCCGTCTCCAAAAGGAAACAAAGAAGCACCAACGCGTGCACTTATTTTTTCGTCACAGTATGATCCACATAAAGGGGTTGTCGTATTTATCCGAGTAGTAGACGGCGAAATTACATTAACTCCAGACGTACGATTAAAGTTCATCAATGCAGACGCAGATGTGATTCCGATTGAAGTAGGATACTTTATGCCCAAAATGATGGAGGGCAAACGCATAGAAAACGGGGCTGTAGGGTATATTGCCACAGGCTTGAAAGATATTCGATTTGCCAAAGTAGGTGACACAATTACTATTGTAAATCCAGAAGATAAACATCAGCCAACCATTGAACCATTGCCTGGGTACAAAGAGCCTAAATCCATGGTGTTTTTAGGACTGTTTCCTGTTTCATCAGACGAGATTCAAGAAGCACGGGAAGCGATGGAAAAGTTGAGGTTATCAGATAGTGCATTTACCTTTCGGCCAATTTCTTCACTTGCATTGGGAAACGGATTTCACTGTGGATTTTTAGGACTTTTGCATGCAGAAGTTGTTCAAGAACGCCTACTTAGAGAGTTTAACCTTACCATGATTGCAACAGCTCCAAGTGTAGAATATCAGCTCAAACTTATGTCTGGAGTCAACCCCGGTAAAGTAGGATTAAGCGAACAAGCTATCTTGCAGGGAGATCAGGAAAACAAACTATTTGCAATTCAATCAGCATCAGAGTTGCCAGATCCAACTGTAATAGAAGAAGTAAAAGAACCAATGATGGAATTAAAAATTTTTTCTCCAAAACGTTACGTTGGGGCAATTATGCAGTTATGTCAGGAGAAAAGGGGAGAGTATATAGACCTCGCCTATATTGGTGATCAAGCCCAGTTTACCTATCTCATGCCACTTTCTGAGATGATTATTGATTTTTTTGATCGCTTAAAAAGTGCAACAGAAGGCTATGCAAGTTTAGACTATGAATTTTTTGATAACACAGTCGTTGATGTAGTGAAAGTCGATATCTTAGTTAACAAAGAAAAAGTAGACGCGTTTTCTACATTAGTAGTCAGAGATCAGGCAGAGCGAAGAGGCAGAGAAATTACAGAACGACTCTCCCAAGTTATCCCAAAACAACAATTCGAAGTGCCTATTCAAGCTGCCATCGGAGGACGGGTGATTGCCAGATCAGACGTTAAAGCATTTAGAAAAGACGTTATTGCAAAACTGTATGGGGGAGATAGAACCAGAAAAGATAAACTTCTGGATAAACAAAAAAAGGGCAAAGCCAAAATGAAAATGATCGGAAGAGTAGAAATACCCCAGAGTGCCTTCTTTGCAGTGCTCAAAAAAGAGTAACCTCAAAGATTGGACCTAGGTCGGATCTTGAACTAATTTGTACAAGATCAAGCAGATTATCATCGTTCTTTGGAAGAGTAAAAATATCTGAGAATATGGTTAATGCATTGTTGGGGCAACCCATCCTAGTCCCGAGGTTGGAATGACTTTACACTTTCAGTTAATAGTTTCATACTTATAGAGTGAAATCGTTGCCCAACCGTTTAGGATTTATTGGTCTAGATGTTATTATTTTTGCAGGAGTTCTTATTGGTTCCATAGTTATTGGCGTTACAACAGTTCAAAATCGCAATTCTGTTGCCGATACAAGAAGTCAGGCTGCCTGTGCTAGTAATGAAATATTCTGCGGTGGGTGTATCAATGGATGCAGAAGAAATACCCAAACCTGCAACAGATGGATTGATCAGGAGTGTAATACCAGTACAGAATGTGCAGGTAATGGAGTTTCGTATGGAAACCGTGAATGTTGTCCAGGACTTATAAAATGTACTAAAAATGGTCGGTGTGGAACAACTTGCGAAGCGCCATCTACCCCAATTCCTACACAAGTAACCTCTGCACCATCGCGTGCTCCAACACAATCCCGTCAGCCAACTGCTATACCAACAAGAGTATCTGATAGATGTCCGAATACCTATCAATGTATGACCTTTGATGATATTAGTGCATTCGGATTACAAGTATATACAGCCAATAACCCCTGTCCTTCTGGGCAAAGATGTGCAAGAGCGAGAGTTGTTGCAAGTCCTACACCAACAAGAGTATCTGGTAGTTGTCCGAATACCTATCAATGTATGACCTTTGATGATATTAGTGCATTCGGATTACAAGTATATACAGCCAATAACCCCTGTCCTTCTGGGCAAAGATGTGCAAGAGCGAGAGTTGTTGCAAGTCCTACACCAACAAGAGTATCTGGTAGTTGTCCGAATACCTATCAATGTATGACCTTTGATGATATTAGTGCATTAGGATTACAAGTATATACAGTCAATAATCCCTGTCCTTCTGGGCAAAGATGTGCAAGAGCGAGAGTTGCTGCAAGTCCAACGCCTCCTTCAAGGGATAATAGTAGTCAAAATACTAGATATCAAATGGAGATAGAATGTGCTCGACTAGGTCAGTGTGTTTCTATTTCAGAACCCCCTCGATGCATTCCTATAGGAGGTAGAGATTTAATGTTTGGAGTGAATGTTGAATGTTATGCGCGTGAAAAATTACGTTTATGGGAACCTGTAAGAGAGAGGGTAAGACCTACAGAACCACCTGTTATTATCCAGAGTCCGATTGCTACACCTATACCTACATCAACAATAATAGTCGTAGTTCCGCGTAATACTTCAACCCCAACTGCATCTACCACCAGAGCGCCAGATGTTCCTCGGAGTACTTCTGCACCAATACGTACTCCTCGTAATACTTCTACACCAACACCGTCTCCAACGATAACACCAGTTATTATCCTACGTCCTTCATTTACAAATACACCATCGCCAGGATCAGTTGATCCTGCAGCATTAGGAAATATTACATGTTCGGATAATTCAATTGCTCAAGTATGTAATGGCAAGACGTCTGGAATACTATTTGAGTTTGCGCCAGATAGGTGCGCACGTTGTATTTTGGGCCCCAATAATAACTGTACCGTTGATACTTACCCAAGATCTACTGCAGAATGTGCTAATTTATTAAATCAGCTAGACAGAGAAGCACAACAAAATCAAAATAACACGTTCAACACCCCAGAAGAATCGATACAAAATCAACCCTCCCAATCAAATACTCCTAACGTGTTAGTTCTACAAGTACAAGACGTTATTCAGAGAGTTTCATCGTTTGTAACAACGATGATTCAGACGTTTAATCTGCCGCAAAGCAATGAAACACAAACTAGAGAGGATTCAGGTAGTCAGATTCCTCAACAATCGCAACGTTCAGCAATGCGTCCTCAACAAGCATCAGTTTTACAACAACGATCAAGAAATAATTCTATTAGTTTTGCTGCGCTAAAAGTAGAAGATGGCATGAACATTGAAACAGTTGAACAGGAGCAAACTCCTATTAATTTATATCAAGAATGTAGTGATGATTCTGATTGTCTTGCTATAGTCAATGGAGACTTCTTTGAAGCAGATGGAAGGTTGAATGGACCATCATTTGTGAATGGTGAATGGAACATTCGTCAAGTCAATCAAGCACAAAGTCATACGCTGGTAGTAGATAATCAAGGGAAGGCTGATATTGTGAATTATTGTGAAGCGAGAAATTCTTCTAGCTGTGTGGTGAATGGATATTTACAACCGAATCGACAACCGACAGCGTTAACATCGATTCCAAATGTGACTACAGCTTTCAGTGGGTATCCGCTAATTTTGGAAGATGGAGTGTATGTTGGATGTGCATTGATTCAGGGTTCATGTTCGCAATTTAGCAATGAAATTACTCAGCGTACAATTGCTGCGACAACTCAAAGTGGAAACGTCGTCATGTTAAATTACTATGGCAACTTAACCAATCATGCTATAGATGTGATAAATACTTATAATAATGGTCATTCGAATAATCCTATTGTTAGCGCATTGAATTTGGATGGTGGTACTAGCTCACAACTATTATATCGTGATCAGGACGGATTAAATACTTCCTTAGATCAAGTGCAAAGAGGTGTACATCAAGTCATTAAGATTACTAACTAGGTACAAGTACTTCTGACCTTAGCTATGAATACTTACTTATCGTTTTAGAAGGAATAACAGTAGCCTCATGATTATAAGCAACACTATATTCAAAACAATCACAACAGTTAAATTACTTACTAACGAATACAGAATTTGAACATAAGTATCCAGTGCCTGACCCGCTAAAGTAAACCGTACACCCACAAGATATGCAGTTGCAATAAAGAGTATTACCACAATACCAACAGCTGGAACACCTTTCATATCCACTGAAGAAGGGAACATGTTATTAGAAACCGCAAATAATAAATAGCCTAATCCTATAAATACATAGAACAGTGGTTCTTTTACTATTTCTGTTTGTTGCATAAGGCTACGTATCTGAGGAAATAGGGAAGTCAAATTAGCAGAAGTAATGGTAATCGTTATTATTCCTACCACCAGAGGAGCAATACCAATAAGTGTTCTTCTAATCGGATCACTTTTTTCTACTTCTACACTGCCTGCTTCTACATATGAATCATCACGGATTTTAGGGAAGAGAGTTAGTCTACCTGTTCTTACCCGTAATATTTCTGCCACAAACAAATGAGAAAGCTCATGAGCTACGGTACCAGGAAACAAAATAAGTGTTGTCGCTGACACTGCAACACGATGTGATCTGGTTAACCGGTAAAACAAGCTAAATAGTGAACCATTCAACCATCGAGAAAGTACATATAATACCAATAACTGAATAAAAAAAATGATCCAAAGAGGCATACGACGAGTATAGCATGGAGGATATGATAACACTGCTAATATTTTTTGTTTGATAAGACAAAAAAACAACTGATTTTTCTCATGTTGACTTGACAAGTATTGTAGTATCAACGACTATAAATATATGCCCACTCCAATAGACGATACCTATAAAAATATGATTGGCGCTAAGCTTACCAATCGGTTGGGTCTGGCCCTTCATGTCGATCAAATTACACTCACAGAACTAGAATCATTTATTCTGACATTTGCCCCGTTTCTGCAGTCTTTACATTCCAAAGAAGAGGTTAATCATATATTTAAAAAATTGTCACAAGGATGGCCATTTTTAAAAGAGGTGTTAGCACCAGAATTACAATCTCAGACAGATTCAGCCAGTTCTGTTGCACTTGCATAATTCTATGACAGATACATCACTACAGTCGGTAAAAGATGAAATAGTCACACTTTTGGAGACAGCTTCTCAAGATAATTGGATGGATGTTTTACAAGAAGCACGGCATATGATTCAGTTTGAACATGAATTATCTGAGGATATTACTGAGAATGAAAAAGAACTGTTTGCTTCTACGATCGTAAAAAGAATCTCTCAAGCGATTGAAAAAGGATTACTGTCAGACGGTGATATGCAAAAAGCATCCAGTTTAATCGTCTCCAAATTATCTCAAGCCACTACTAAACAGGAGCTTGATCAGCTGATTACACTGCTTTCAAATGATTATCCTTCAATCACTGAAGGACTTTCCACTCATCAAAAATTGTCAGGGTTATCCGCTCATGATCAAATGCAACAACTAGCGCAAGGAGCACAGGTATGACAAGTCTGGATGCTACAGTCGGAAAATCAGAAACAGTAGCAGCAGTGTTGATGGGGAACATTGCAGAAGCACGTGCAAAACCTCCCGTAAGAGAGAATAAAAAAATTCTCGATGCAGCTAGACCACCCATAGATACCCTCATAAAAACGGCGGCACCAAAAGTAGATACCAAAAAACTGGATGCTGCAAGAGAGTCTATTGGTATCCCAAAGAATGATGGAAGTGTTGATAGAATTGACATCAGCCATTCTGATAGATTTAATAAAATAGGACAACAGCATGATCTCTTCAAATCGTATATTGAACAAGGATTTGAATCTATTGCAAATGATAAGCAGGAACAGATGCGGAAATGGGTAGAATCAACAGTATTAGAAGATCCTCGTTTTGCAGATTTTGCCACAGAGTTAAAGAGTAAAAAAAGTAAAAAAGATGCTGATGCATTTTATGAACAAGTCCTCAAGGATCCTCAGTTTAAGACAGTAGTTGCAGAGCGTTTGCAAGGGTTAACTCAAGAGTTTCTTGACACACGAGATCCTAAAGCATTACTAGAAGCAGCGGATAACGTAGATGATTTAAGGTTCAAGCAAGATCAGCAACAAACACGTCGAGATCGAATTGCAAGGGAGCTTGATGATAGTAAAAAATTACTTGATGAACATTATGATGGGTCAGGAAATCCAATAAAAGGAAGTGAATTACAAACACTTACAGATTCTAAAGCTACTGATGATTCAGAATACCAATTGATGGAACAACAGTTACAAGTGTTAAAAAGTAAAGTAAAAATTGCTCAAGATAAATTTAAAGGAAATCCAAAAGATAAAGCATCAGAAGCTGATTATCTTAATGCAATAAAAGAACAACAAGCTAAAGAACAAGACTTACAAAATTCTAATACCCAAAAAAGAAGAGATTTAGAAGCGCGGCTTAAAAAAGCTAAAAGTGATGTACAACAACTTACAGATGATTTAAACGAAGCAGATCAAAATCTTGTAAAATCCCAAAAGGCGCTTACAGCAGCAGAGGCTAAACGTAATAAACTTCAACAGGAGAGAGATGAGCAGGAGGTGCAGTATCAGGATTCTCTCAACACACTCATCGTAGATGCTGGCAAAGATTATTGGGATGATCGCGTCGAGGAAACCTCGAAACTCTATGATACGGTGTTAGAAGAACAGAAAAAGCAAGCAGAAGAAGCACTTGTCAAAGACAAAGACAATAAAAATGCTGCCTTTGATGCAGCCATCGCTACTGTTCAGCTTACCCGATGGAGTGAAAAGCGGGCTGGCGGGTTACTGGGTCGGGAAAAATATCGGTACAGACGAGAAAATATTGAGAGTGATTATAATCGTTTACTGACCCAAGGGCCTGATGAAGCAGTGGGGTTTATAGTCAAAGCATCTGCAATAAAAGCATATAATATTGATAATACTACTCCCGATAATGAGATTCTCACGAAATTAGCAGAACAAGGAGTCAATATTAATGAACTAAAAGCACAGACAATTGCCCGGATTATGCAAAAGAAAATGGCAATTGGTGGAATACCAAAAGATGAAGCCAGTCATATTATCGGGACTTCTTGGGGACAGGCAGCTATTGCCGAAGGGTTAAAACTCCATGCCGAAGCAAAGAAAACATTGGCAGGATTGGAAAAAGATGAAGCAATAAAGCGTGGTATTTGGAGAAAAATGATGCAGACAATGAAAGCAAAACCAATCCTTCTGGGAGCATTGTTTGTCATTGGAACCGGTATTTGGCAGGCAGCACTAGCAGGAGCAGAAGGAAAAGATGTCCAGCATTAGGCATGATTAGTCAGGTAAACCTCGGGACTAGGTTGGCCCGTCAGAACAATATTAATTTAGTCGTAAATATTTAATATTTTTTTAATGTTTGGCGTGTAGGATAGGATCATGCCTGGCAGAAAAGACATATTTCAATCTTTTGAGTATTATCATATATTTAATCGCACTATTGATGGCAGAAAACTATTTCTTACTTCAGAACTTAATGCTTTATTTTTAGAAACCCTACGATATTATCGATCGAACGAAGCGAAACTCAGTTTTTCTCATATAAAAAGATTAAAACTTGAATTATATACAGATTACATGAAAAAGGTTTTAAATCCAGAAACATTTAGTGTTCGTATTGTTTCATTTTGCTTGATGTCCAACCATTATCATTTGTTGTTACAGCAGCGAAAAGAAAAGGGAGTTCAAACATGTATGACAAATGTGGTCAATTCATTCACTCGTTTTTTTAACACGAGAAACAAGCGAAAAGGACCCCTTTTTTTACCAAGATTTCAGTCCAGGCATCTGATTAGTGATGAAGTATTACTTCATGTGTCGCGATATATACATCTTAATCCATATAGTAGTGGATTAATTACCAATATTGAGCAATTATCTGATTATCAGTGGTCCTCGTACAATAATTATCTATACGACAAAGAAAATTCACTAACAGAGACAACAGAATTATTAAAGTTTATGAAGCGAGAATCATATAAATCATTTGTAGAAGATCAAGCAGATTATCAACGTTCTTTGGAAGAGTTAAAATATATGAGTAAATGGTGAATGTGTTGTTGGGACAGCCCATCCTAGTCCCGGGGTTGGAGTGGAGGTTGGAGTGATTGGAGCGGTGGAATGGGTCTATTTCTTGCTCCAAAAGATAACAACAAACGGTAGGGGAATAAGTAAAAACCCAAACCACTGGAGGAGTTGAGGCAAGAAGAATAATACAATGGTTTTATTGGTATTGGATTGAGGAATTTCCCACCCATTCGCCCAGTTGTTTACTAACACATGATCCTTTAACTCATTCCCAAACAAAAATGGGAATATTTCTCCTAACTTGGAATCAACTTCATATGCCTTCCAACCGTTATCAAAACCTTGATTTAAAGCAATATACGGTATATTGGGTGATACATTGGTACGAATATATCCTGTATGTTTATTCTCAGATTGAATTGAAAAAGTATTTGATGTATTAAATTCTTTAGTAATAAGTTTAAGACTTACAAGTCCTGTCCAAGGGAATGGCCAAACAGAAAAATTATCTAGTGTTAACTTTTGTTGACCAGTAACGCTAGGAAACACTAAAAATTTAAAAGAATAACCGATTCCATCATTCATTTGAGGAGAAATAGGAATCCAATATGATTTTTTAGTAGGATTTTTTGGTATGGGGATAGCAATATCTGCACGTTTTGTTTCTTCATTAAGTGTAAAAAAACGAGCAGGCAACTGACCTACAAAAGAGGTAGTAAATCGGGCAATATATCCTGATCGTTGAGGCAACTCTGGAAGGTAGAAACTTATACATTCTGTATTGTCCTTTGGTCGAATAATCCACTTGTTATTGATAAATTGTTGAAAAGGTTGATTTCGTGGTTCCACTGGAGAGCAAACGTGTTCCGTGTTACTGGACCATAATGGATCTTTATTACTTGTATATGGCGTACCTTCTGCTTTAGGAATAGATATGTTTAGAATATTTATTGTTGATTCCGAAACTTCGATATCTTCAAGGAATGTATCTAATGAAGGTGGTCTAATGGTAATTGTTTGAAAATTATCATTTACATCTGTGTCTATTATATTTACGGCATTTGTGCGTAGCATAAACGATTCTGTTTGGTTCTGTGTTAATCGAACAGGAGTTAAATTTCCGTTTATGAATAATTCAACACGTTCAGCTTTTTCGGTTCTAAGGATTGTTTGTATGGTATCTGTTTTAGTGATTAATTTATTATTTAATGCTATTTTTGGCGGTAAATACTGTAAAAGTAACGCACTACTGGTAGCATCCTGCACAAATGAAAGTTGTGCTGAAATATATGGTTCCAGAGAAAATGCTTCTTTGACTTTTACTATTCCTTGCTTTTTCGGCAAAGTGGTTTCAATAACAAGATTCTCATCCTCTTCATTGATAGGAAAAAATAATTCTTCACCATTTCTCCCGTTAAAAAGAGAGCGGAATGGATAATAAATGTTATTTTCCTTGGTAGTTACATAATTTCCAAATGTATTATATGCAGTATCCGAATCAGTAAATGAGTATGTTGGACCAACACTTGGAGCATCTATATTTGTTACTAGTGAAGTTGCTTTGTTAAAACGATAGAGTAGCAAAGGTAACACTGTTTGAGAGCTATTATTTCTAGAAAATGATTGTGTTAAAACAAAATCACTATCTGAATCAAACGATGCTTTCAGAAAGTCATACGATAACGGTTCTTTAACGGATTCATACGGTCTAGCATTGGGATCCAAGAGCACCCAAGTCACATTGTATTTTGTCAGAATCTTTTTAACTTCTGCAAAAGCTTTTCTATAGATGGCTCTACTCACCTGCCAATAATAATTTTCATTATACGGACTCCAGACATCAAACGATCTGTCAAGAATCGGTTGAGGAATGCCGTACCAAAGAAATCCTGATCCAGAATAACCCCAATTGTAAATGACCCACCCTGTCCGCCACCCTTGAGCAAAATTGGCAATTCTCTCATTTCTGTTCTGTGTTTTCATAAATGATATTAAATCAAAATATGCTTGTGGAATGTTGTGTTGCGCATTTTTATAGAGAAATGATCCTTGGAAAATCGGAAAACTATATACTATAAAAAACAGTAATGGAATAGCAAAAATCATACTATGAAGTACTTTGTTTTTCTTTTTCAGAATTAGTTCTACTAAACATGCTATCCCTACTCCAAAAAAGACGGCATAACAAAGGAGTACACTGATAGATAATTTAGTGAACGCAATCCGAAATGCTTGTTTAAAGACAGGAACATATTCACGAAGGAAATCAGATGCCTGAGCAAAGATAGGGATGTTTGTTGCTAAACCAGTAAAACAAACTAAAGAAACAATAAAAAAAAGTCTTCTTTTCACTACTACATTTGTTTCGTCGTCATATTTTTTGAGTAAGGTCACACCTGCACCCAAAACAATAATTGCAAAACTGATGTATCCCAGAAGAGAAACCACCGGATTTCGTAAATGTGCATCCCATGATTCAAAAATAAGAAAGGAAATTCCCTGTTCTACGCTGTCCCTGGAATCAAAATATAATCCTCGTAAAATAGAAACGTGTTCTATTGTTCCGTATTTTTTATTTTTTTCGATAAATTCTGGAGTAGACGTGATGTTGTTATACGAATTAAGATACTCATTGCTGCGGGTAATACTATAGTGGGCTAATGGGAATAACCAAAAGGCATTCACACAAACAACAATACATCCTGCAATGACTACAGTTTTAATACTTTCAATAGTACGCTGAGTAATAATCCAACCCAGTGAAAGTATAGTGAGAATCATTATATACACAATAAATAAAGGCGGTATAAATCCCATCGGTGTAGCTAACACATTCACGAGTAAAAATTGAATGAAAGTCTTCCGGTTTCGTTTTTCTAACAGATAAAAAAACGTGAGTAATAACCATGGTAAAAAAGCAAAGTGCACAATAAATGCTTCCAGTTGAATATAAAATTGTTGTACTGTTCCTAAAGATAGCAAGTAATAAAGTCCCGAGCTCCACATTGCTAGATGTTGAAACGATTTTGTTTTATCTTTGGTTAAAAACTGTGTAAAAGAAATAGTTCCCAAGCTTCCTACTAGCAACATGAGAAATGTAAATATCGACCGAAGCGACCAGTCAGGAAAAAAGAGAGACAATAATCCAATGAAAAGTGAATGGAGTAGAGTGGCACTATACCCGTGCCCTCCCGTATGCCCTACGCCTTGATGAGCCTGCCAGACTCCCGATAATGCCCGATAGATATTATCGTAGAGGTTAAGTTCTGGATGTAAATTATCCCATCCGGTAAAATACACTCCCCATGGGAAATTGGTTAGGACAACAATAAACCAAACCAAAATAATTCCAGTGTATGGAGAAGGTATTAGGAATTTTTTAAATGATTGCCAAAGAGAGTGCATGACGGACATGATACAACCATGATACTCGAGTCTTTTCTGTTGTGCTAGTTTTTTCTAATTGTTCACAAAAAGAAGTCACTGAACGTTTTTGCTTTATACGCGTACTTAAGTGTGACAATATGTGTAATTTTTTGTTGTGTAATAAACGAACTACATGAGATAAACCTGTTCGTGTTGGTGTAAATAGTACGTCATCTTTCGTAAGTTCCGTAGCGTGAAGAGACGTTTGGACATCTGGGTTATCAAGAAAGGCTTTCATTTCGTGACTGATAAGAAATGGTTTTTCATATCCAATGGCGTGAGCAAGCGTACCAGATCCACCCATAAGTCCTCGGTATGGTAATAGAACGAGATCAGCTGCAGAAAAGTACATCGGCACTTCTGCATCAGGTATAAACCCTGTGACATGAATGGTAGAAGTTTTTTCCGCTTCCTTCATAAGTTGAGTAAAGTATTCGTTATACACGGGTGTATGAGCAATTGAAGGTGCTTGACCTCCCGCGATAACTAAATGCATATTTGGATGATCTTTTGCAATTTGTTTAAAGGCTTTCATAGTCCGATCTGTGCCTTTATACCAACTGATAAAGCCAAACACTAACAGTATTTTATGATGGGCAGGTATGTCTAATAGTTTTTTTGCTTCTGCTTGTGCCATTCGTTGACTAGGTGTTTGCTTTACCCAATGAGGGATAAAATGGATTTTTTTATGATCAATATATGATTTCAATATGCCATGTGCGTATGTATCCAACGTGATAATGGAATGTGTGAGAAATCCTAAAAAACGGTAATACCATGCAAGTCCTTTGTTAATAAGGGTAGTGGTAAATGATTCTTCTTCTATGCCTAAATGAGGAGCTAACAAATTGATGTTTCCCACGATGTTATGAGCCACATAGGTAATGTGTCTTCCTGTTATACGGATGAGCAAGAGAAATGGTAAGAGCAGAATAAAGTGCTTCATGCCGGAATACGCACCAAATTCAGAATGAACAGTTACCTTTTCTATAGCAGGGAAGCGTGATAACCAGGTAAGAATAGTAGGGTATAAAGACGGATGAGTATGGTTAAACACTCGTAACACGATAATATTTCCATCAGCATAGGTATGGTAATGGAACTGATCATCATTGGTTTCAGCCAAGACTACAAAACGTTTGCTAAATTGTGTGGCTTGGGTAAGTAAAGTATCTTTCGTGAAGGCTGCCACACCGTGATACGGTTTGGTTGTGTCATCTTCAGGCCACTCCGAAATCACCAGCTCGACGTCTGGTGTGTTGTATGTGTTAAGTAACTGTTTGGTAGGTTCATTGATGTTCATATAGTTACGCCTATGAGGCTTTCTTACGAATTTAAATGTTAAATTCATGAGAAAACCCCTTACCCAAACTCGCTTACGCGAAACACACTTTCGTGTGTAAACAATCAGCTTGTGGCTGACGTTTGTTTGGTGTAAGAGGCGCCCCGCTATAGGAAAAATGATTTCGTTTTTCGACCTGACGGTCTGAAACAATTTCATCTCTCCGCATAGCGGGTGCCTTCGTTCAGCTAAAGGAGAGTCAACTACGTTGACCCAGACTCTCCTCACGATCCTGTGGGCCTCAGGTATTATAGAACCTACTGCTGGCCGCTTGCCTTTGGGGCGCGACCTCGCGAGGTAGGGTTTCCTTGCTGGGCGACAATGGCGGTCGCAAGACGATCGTAGTCGATCTGCGGCTGGTTCGACGCGATCAGACGCTCGATTTCTTCGCGCGTCACGGCGGGAACCGGGGCCGGGTTGACGGTGAGGTTGAGATTACGCTCAACGACTTCGTCATCGTCTTGTGCTTTCACACGGACGACGTACTCACCTTGCACGGGTTGGCTCCACGAGAGGGTGCCTGTTCCGTTGATGGTCAACCCCGTCGGAGCGTTCGTCACGCTGTAGATGATCCACCCCGAGGCGTGCTCGACCTCGACTTTCGCGGTGTACGCCTTGCCGACTTCAGCGCTGGGCAGCGTGTCCGTCTTGATGTGCAGCGCGTGCTCATGACCACTGCGGCCGAACAGGTTCCACCGGCGGGTGCTGTGCACAGCCGCGGCGTGGTTCGTCGGGTTGTGCCCTGCGTTGGTGTCGTGCCTACCATGGCCGTTGCCGCGGTTGCGACGCCACAGCCAACGAACAAACAGTATCGCCAAAACCAACAGCAAGGCGATCAACCACCAGTCGCGAATGATCGCGACGATGGAGTTGCCCAGCGATTCACTCGGCGAACTGCCAGTAGCGCTATCGCCCTGCGCGCCGTCACCGGGGATAGTCTGCGGAACATCGCCCGGAACCTCTGGCTCGTCAGCCGGACCATCTCCTGCATCACCCTGCGGTGCGGCGGGTTGGACGTCTTCGCAAACGAGACGCGCGAGCTTGTCGGTCGAATACTGTGAGCAGTAGTTCGAAAGATCACCGCCCGCCAATTGCATAGCACGGTTTTGTACCCAAGCTGAGCGTTCAGGGCTGATCTGATCTTCCTGTGGGTTGAGACCCAGCGTATCAGACGAGCGCACCTGATCGCACGTTACAACCATGGGATGGTTTTCATACGTTGCACGCATAACGCGCCACGCTGATCCGTTTTCCCAACTAGTTGTGCGCGCCATGATGCCGACCATACTCCACGAAGTCGCGAGGCAACCTGCGTCCGGGTTGATTTGTTCACCCAACGGACTGTTACCACCACTCCAGGGTTCTACGACGAACCACGACAGGTTTTCGTCCTGCGCGCATTCGTCCTGATCGTAGGGTGACACCGTAACACCGTCACCGGTCTCGTTTCGAGACTGGTAAACGATAGCGGCTTCACCGTTACAAACTGCGCTCGTCCATGCACGCGGCTCTTCGTTTTCTTGCGCTTCCACGCTGTTCGTCCCGAGGAACGACAGCCCGACGATCGTCGCGATGACGATCATAACCAATTTCTTAGCGTTCACGATCTTTCTCCTTGAGCCAAAGGCTCATTGTGGTGGTCTCTCCGAAATGTGGAGACCGAGAGATTCACAAATAGTTTATGAACCTGTCGGTCTCCAATTGGAGATTCCATAGGAGAACATGTAATTTCCTATATAACTGAACGAAAGCTGTTAAAGAACAAATTTCCGATTGTTAGCGAAGGTCATACGCAATGTATGGCTTCACTCTAAGCGGAACTCTGAAATTCATCAGGGACCGAGGTTTGACCTCGGAATCAAGCGACTCAACGTTTCACAGACTTCCCACCTCGGGACTAGGTTGGCTTGTCTCTTCAATCCGTTCCCAAGCCACTTTCCGATCCGGGATCGGAA
>CAZGOA010000008.1:27715-50885 GCA_964527425.1 uncultured Gammaproteobacteria bacterium
TCCGGGATCGGAAATACTATGAGTTTATCGCCTCATTCCGTTTTCAAACTTTTTTTGTAAGTGAATATGTTTGATTGTTTTTGTCTCTCTTGACTGGTCTTGCAAGTACTGTCATATACTTCAGATCCATGACTAAATATTTCTGTGATAGCTGTCATCAAGAGTTAGAGCGTGAATCTTTGATTGCAATCTTGCCACGATCTCTCAATTTAAAACACTGTCTGATATGTAGAGACTGTTTTCAAAATAAACATGCTTTTGAAAAAATTTCACAACTTGTTTTCTCTTATTCAAGTAAATAAACTAAAAATAGAAAAATATGAAACAAATTGATATAGATAAACTGATACAGGCTATGAAATCTGTATTTGCAACAAAAGATGAGATAGATCAACGATTTACAGACCTTGATATTAAGATCACCAAATTAGATGCCAAACAAGATAATATGGATATTAAGCTTGATGGATTCTTAGGTGAAATTCTTGCTAGCCGTGAAGAACAAACTTTTCAGAGTGAAACAATAGACAATCACACTGATGAACTTGAAAAACACGAACAGCGCATCAAAGTACTTGAGCAACGAAAACAGTCCTCTCCAGTACTACTTTCTTCACTTACATAATAATGTGCTATTCATCTTATCTACTGCGAGAGTAGGGAAGATGCCTGAAATATTTAATCCCAGGAAAGAAGATGTGTGAGGCCTGCCGTCCTCATACATCTTCATCTCTAGAATCAAAAGGTTCTACTATTCAGCCAGTGTTATTCCGATCCGGGATCGGGAGTAATCCGCCCCATCAAAAAACCGGCCTTCAATCTGTAAAAGATCTTTGCCGGTGTACTTTCATTTTTCGGTGTCACCGGCAGATGACTGTTATTAAGTGAGTATTATACTATGGGATATTCTATTTGTCAAGTCTATGGGCCTAACAAACTATAACAATATGTATATATTATTAATAATCTATATATCTTTAATTACAAAAGAGAAGTTAAATATTTAATATTTTTTTAATCTTTATGTTGTAAATTGTACGTATGAATATGTTTTCAGCCTCATGGTATCGAATTCTGTCAGGATTTATGGTCAATATGGCAGCGGGTGGATTGGCATAACATTATTTACACCTGCTTTTTTTGAGACACCATATTGGCTATTTAGCTTGAACTCAAATATAGCGAGTGCTATGGTAAATTTATGGATTGCACAAAAGCTTGATACCGTATCTACCTATGACAACTGAACAACTAATAAATACAAACTTTTTAGCAGTAATTGCATTTTCATTGTCGATAATTGCATTTGCTGTGGTAGTGTACGTCTTTAATAATATTAAACTTCCTCAAAAGAAATCCAAATCAAAAGTTAAATAATCAAAACAATTTAGCCTCAAAATACGCATATGAAGTATAAATACGATTCTGAAAGTGATGTTTTATCAATTATCCTCAAAAAAAGACCTTTTGAGTACGAAAAAAGAAGCAGGGGCTTTTGTCCTACATTATGATAGTAAAGATATACCTGTTTATTTAGAGATTTTACCTGCACATCATTTTCTTTCGAACGCCATGAAAACCTTACCTATAAAAGTGGTCATTCAGGCATTATCTTCTTGAATGTAGCTTGAGAATTACATTGCTCTAGTTTGAATATTTTACCTCCGCAAGCTCTTTATATTTCAGTATGTTGATCGTAAAAGGTCTGTGCATTACGCATCAAATAGTCATTTATAATGTTGGAGAACGGGGGATTGAGTGGGATAACTTGACCTAAGGTTATCAAACACTGCGTGCTATTGACGCTAATGTTTTGCAGTGTCATGGGTTCGTGTATATCATCAGCGAATGTTTTTAATGAATTAAGGGCCGTACTGAGTGTGTTTCTTCGAAATTCTTCTCTCGATTCTTCAGGACGTTTTCGTAACATTGTTGTTAAGTCTTGCTCGATGAAGACTGTATATTCATCGTCTGTAACAATCGTGCGGATTAGACGGTGCATAGCACTATATACGAATCGTTCTAATCTGTTTCCGGCTTGTCCTGTCAGTATTTTTCTTCGAAATGTCTCGAGGAACGTATTGGTTGTTTCAAGCTCGTTTAATAGATATGCCCTCAGACGATTGAATGGTGGGAGAAGTGCATCTTTGGATTCATCAGTTAAGCGTACAAGCGTCTCAGGTGTAACATCTTGGTCAAAGACTGGATCTCTGAATTCAAAACTGAAAGGGTATGATTGTTGAGGATAAACACCAACAAGAATAACGTCTGTTGCAGCCATATTTATAGGTAAAAGCTGAAAAATCAGTTCAAGGTATGCCTGTTGCTCTTTGGAAGGGTTTTGTTCAATAAGTGACTATATGCGTGTATCGAGCAAGATTCTTTGGGGCTGTTGATCATGTGGTTTTGGAATTTCTGACATATATTTAACGGTAAAGTGAGTGTCTAGCCTCAAAATTTATCACAAAGGGTGTATCAATACAACAAACAACTGCTATCCCGGATTTGGTGAGCGTTTTTAAATACTCTGGTAACTTAGGATACTTTATGTCAAATTCTTCAACTTGAATCTAATTTGAATTTGACCTCTATGAGAGATTACCTTTAAAACCAGAAAAGCCGACTTTTACCTCGTGGCGCTCTCGATGCGCGAGATAAAAATCGGCTTAGTTAAGTTCAAATTTAGATCTTTTTGGTTGCTAATCCTACTCCGGCAATTCCCAGTAAAGCAAAGGGAATAAACATTAATAGATCATTTAGTCCAGCTTTTGGTAAGGTTGTTACCCCTTTTACGTCTGGAGTTTTGATACAGACTTGTGCCGTATCCTCATCAAATCGGTTATCAGATTTGACTTGAGCCGTGTTTACGACACAGAATACTGATTTACCAGCTGGAAAGTTCTTTTCTTCTACGACTTGAGCTGAGAGAATAAGTGATCGTGATTCACCAGCCTTAAGGTCATATAACTTGGTTGTCATGGTTCTGGTTTCGGCATCGTACACGGTACCGGAGGGTCCGCCGCTCACATACTTCATATATGGAGGGAACATGTCTTTTACCTCGACAGTACTGAATGTTTGATTACTATTATTCTTAATAGTTAACCGGAAGGTCATGTAGGCGTCTGCGGTGATCTGCTGATCTACCGTTGAGAGGTTTTCTACATAAACAGGATTTCCGTTGTCATTGGCACCAATTTTTTGAACTTCTTTATTGATGACCAGATCATTAGGGTTACATTGGGTTCCGTACTGTGAACCACCGTACTGTGTGACACAGTTGTCTTCTGCGTTTGCAACACTGACTCCTGCAACAAGAAGCGCAGTAATAATTGATAACGATAAGGTTAGTTTTATAGATTTTGTTATCATAAGATATAGTTTCGGCAGTTCTCGAGATGTTAACACAAGATTATCTGCATGTCAAGTACTATGGGATAATTTCAGGAATGACTGTTGGATAACTTTCATCAACTAAATCAGCAAATACCAATAATCGTTGTGAGATTGAGCCTGGCGGCCAACAGGTTTGCAAGATGAGTGTTTTCTTTCCTGTAGTTGGAAGGAGATAACTGGTATCTTTTGGTGAGACTATTTTTCTCTCTTTATACTCGTACACATATCGCTTACCTTTATAGAAGACGATGATATAGTTACCATCTTTAAGATTCTTTACGTTATAGAAAATAGCATTTAAATCTTTGACAAACCAATCATAGTTGGTTGAATGAGAAAAAAGATACATAGAACCTTCTTGAGTTGGTAGATACGAAGTTTTTGCATGAGCAACGCCTTTTTCTAAAGCTGGTTTATAGGATTTTTGGTCTAATGGATTCACTCCGGCAATAATCGGGGAGTTTATGCCAACAGCAGGAATGACGATAGAAAATTCTTTGTTTACTGGTTCAATGATCTTGCCATCTGGCGCCATCATTGGATTAAAGCCTATGGGAACACTTGGTGGCAGAGGACGCAACAGGTCTTCCTGCATTTTTTGCTCTTCGCCTTCTAGTATTTCGGCATAGGTAGATTCGAGGGTAATTTTGGGTATCAGTGGCATTGAAATACCATATAGAGCCAAAAGGATAAGCAGGATACCGAGTGTTCTTTTGAACTTAAATTTGGGCTTTAAGATATCTAGGGGATTAGGTGGTATCGGCTGATGATCACTGTGTGGTGAGGGAGCAGCTGTATGGTGACTACTATCACCAACTGGGAGTACTGGCGCTTTCGTTGCGTCTGTATGTGTTTCTACGTGTTTAGGCACTTCGTGAGATGGTTGCACTGGTACAGCCGGGGCTACCACTTGTTCTCTGTGTTCGTTTGAGTTTGCAGGCGTCGCAGGTGTGTCAATGGGCGCAGTCTTTTGTGATTCAATGTGTGGTACTACCTCTGGGTTATTTATTGCTTTATGTTCTTGTTTTTTTGCAAAAAGAGTAGCAAAGGAAAAGCCTTTTTTAACAGGTTTTTCACTATGAGGGGTGGGTTGTTGTGTTTGAGCAGGTTCAGTGGACGGAGAAACAGTCGGTTTTACAATCGGTTCAGGTTTGATCTGTTCTTGAGGTTCGATAACTGGCTTAACTGGGATTTGAGGCTCAGGGTTGATCGGTGAGACTGGTTCTGGATTTGTTTGCTCCTCGGTAACTGGAGGTTTTGCAGGTTGATCGCCAAAGAGTCTGTCTACATAGGCAGAATCAACAACAGATGGAGTCATCAATGGAATTTCAGGTGTTTCTTCTACAGGCAGTCCATGATGCATTTCTACCGGCTTAGTCGGAGGTGGAGCAGAAGGTGTAAAATCTCTTAAAGATGTTGCCGTTTCATATGTTGGTGGAACTTGTGGTACGTCATCATCAAACGGATCAAATGCAAATGGGTTATTCCAGTCAACTGGTTTTTTTGCACCAAATGGTGTTGGCGGTTTAAGCCGTGTTGGTCTAAGCGGATTGTTTTTGGGTACAAATCGAGGTTGTGGCACTGGTTGTTTCGGTGGTGTATTCAGTTTTGGTATTGGCGGAAAGACTGTTGGAACAGGCTTTATTCTTGGCGGTTTATTGAGCGTTTGTTGTTGTGTATTGGAAGAAAAGGGAGGAGGCCCTTTTTTTTGTAAGGGTTGAGAACGATCTATTGTTTTCGATTGAGGGGTATAGCGGTAAATGACCCCTTGCTTTGGTATCATGTGAGGCAGAATTATATCCTATAATTATTAAAAAAGCAAGTGAGGGTGCTATATTCTCAAGATACGCTTAGGGCTTTGCGCTTGCCTGCCAGACAATGTTTATATTTCCGGTAACAGTTTGTTGTGCTAATGTTTCTGCTTCTTCATATTTCCCCTGAGCAATCAACTGACTGACTGCTTTTTGTGCCTGCTTGGTGACTGTGTCTTCATATTCTTTAATGATTGGCAGGGTTACAGGACACAATTCTCCATACATATCGTCTAACTTAAAGATAGCTTTATAGAGTTCCTGAAAGGTCATCCCAGTTTTGAGTGAATCCAAAACATGTTGAGCAATTGCCTGACTGCGCTCTTCAGTGAGTGTTCCTTCTGCTAATTTTTGTTTGATCATTTCAACGACACGCAGTTCTACTTTTTGTCGTAAGTCATCGGGAGTCATAAGGGTAGTATATCGTATGAAAACAAGAGAGAAAACAGAAAAACTGGGAAAGAGGATAAAGAGTGAGCAGAAGTTTGACATTCAAAAAGTAACATGTAACTTTATCGATATATACTACAACATAGAACTAATGTACTGTTTACTACGGAACAAATAGAACTATTACAAACGTTATCTCATGAACATGTAGCTGTCCTCTTATTACATTAGATAAAAAATTGAAAGAAGTTAGTCATGAGACAGCTTCAAAGTAGGCCTATAATATCTATAAATTCTCATTGATCCTATTCTGACGCTCTGCTAGAATTGATGTCTATGGATATTATCCCTGTTACTAAACAAGTATTACCAAATGGAGTACGATTATTAACCATTCCTCTTCCTGCAGTTGGTAGTGTTGCTACATCTGTTATGGTTGGAGTAGGGAGTAGATATGAATCTAAAGAATGGAATGGTATCTCTCACTTTTTAGAACACATGGTGTTTAAAGGAACTGAAAGATTCCCGACGACCGATGATGTAAACGTGATTGAGCGCAATGGTGGTTTACAAAATGCGTACACTGATATTGATATCACCAATTATCACAATAAAGTATTATCAAGTGACTGGAAATTAGGGTTAGAAATTAACAAAGAATTAGCCCTGAGTCCAAGACTGGAGCAGCAGTATGTCGATAAAGAACGGGATGTTATCCTGGAAGAAATGAAACGGTATGATGATGAGCCAGCCTCAAAAGTTGATGAAATGTTTCATACCATGATGTATCCGGGGATGAAGTTAGGAATGAAAATAATTGGCGAAGAGGCAAGTCTTCGAAATGTTGCCTCAAACGAACTTCAGACGTATCACAAACAATGGTACAGACCAGACAAAATGGTTGTAGTCGTAGCCGGTGGGTTTGATAGTGTTGAAGAACAAACGATTAAGAATCAGGTAGAAGAATGGTTTGGACAACTTCCTGCACACACACCACCAACCACGCCTGAATTTGAGTTGGCCAATGATTCACAAAGTGAGCCAAAAGCAGTAATCCTTACCAAACCGGATGCCAATCAGGCGCATTTTGAACTGGGAATTCGGACGTTTAATAGAACATCTGATGAGCGGTATGCCTGGTCTGTCTTTAACTTACTGATGGGTGTATCGTTTACTTCAAGATTATTTAGAGAAATTAGAGAAAAGCGGGGATTATGTTATCACATTCGTTCATCATCCAGTAATTGGTCAGATACCGGATATTGGTCAATTTATGCAGGGGTAGCCACAGACAAAGTGCATGAGGCAGTCGCTCAAGTAGTAGAAGAGCTTAAAAAAGTGGTGCAGGATGGGATAACAGAAGATGAAGTAGCAATTGCCAAAAAGAGACTTCATACGATGATTACCTTTCGAGCAGAAGATCCAGAATTCCAGAATGAATATTACGGAAGACAGGAAGTTCTGGATAATACGCTTATTTCTTTATCTGAGTATCACAGTAAGCTTGAAGCAGTAACAGCAGATGAGATAAATACACTCGCCAGAAAGTATATTATTACCCCTACGTTAAATCTTGCCGTTGTGTGGAATAAACCGCAAGATGAAGGATTGGTACGATTGCTAAAAATAGAATAACCTAAATGAGTTGCGTCTTTTTGGATCTTCCTGCATACTAAAATAGATGAAGATTGCGTTAGTTGCTCCGTTTGAAGAATCAGTGCCACCTAAAAAATATGGCGGTACAGAAATGGTCGTTGCAAATTTAGCAAAAGAATTGCACAACCGTGGTCATGATGTAACTCTTTTTGCAACGGGTGATTCTGAGGTGCCTTGTAAGTTAGTTTCTATTTTCCCACATGCTATTCGTACACAAGAGAAATTTATTAATGATAATAAAATGAGAGAAATGGCTAAGTACGTGGGAATTAGTAGAGTGATTAAAGAACTTCGATTTGGTGGTTTTGATATTGTTCACAATCATATTGGCTGGAGATTCACCATGTTTTCACATTTGCTACCAATACCAGTAGTGACTACACTGCATTTACCTCCCGGAGAACCATATCACCGCTTTATTTATAATGAATTCCCCAAAAGCGAGCAGTATGTATCTATATCGAATAATCAAAGGAAGAGTTTTCCTGAATTGCCTTACCTTGCCACAGTGTATAATGGTATTGATCTTGAGCAATACCCCTTTGCGCATAAAAAAGAGGGAGATTATTTATTGTTTTTAGCACGGTTTTCACCAGAAAAAGGTGCGAAAGAAGCGATTGAAATTGCAAACCGTGTAAAGAAAAAACTCGTAATCGCTGCAAAAATCGATACGGTTGACAAGGCCTACTATGAGTCGGTTCGTCCACTGATTGAGCAGTCTCAAGTTGAATTTGTAGGAGAAATTGGTGGTGAGACCAAAATACGATTATTGCAAAATGCGGCAGCATTGATTGCCCCGATTCAATGGGAAGAGCCATTTGGATTATTTGTTGTAGAAGCAATGGCTGTAGGAACTCCTGCAGTAGTATGGAAACGGGGATCATTTCCTGAAATTATTACCCATGGGGTTGATGGATATTTAGGAGAATCAGTTGAAGAGTTGTCGTACTATGTGCAGGAAGTGAGTTCATTATCGTCTGAAGCATGTAGAAAAACTGTTGAACAAAAATTCACTAAAGAGATCATGACCAATTCATATCTAGATGTGTACTCATCTGTATTGCAGCAATTGTCATGAACAAATCTTGTGCATTAGATTCATATAGTCGTGAATCATTCTTTTCCTTGAGAACCGTTCTTCTGCATCGTGTCTACATGCATATCTCATACGTTTATAGTCTGCAGGAGACAGATTCATTATGTGATGGACAGCTTCAATAATTCCTTGCGTTCCAGTTTGTTTAGTTATATATTTCCCTCGTATATCTTCGTTTGATTCATTTACAAGAAAACCAGTAATACCATCCTGAACTATTTCAGTAGTAGAACCTTTTGCAAACGCAATAATCGGAGTGCCTGAGCTTAAAGACTCAGCGAGAACAAGTCCAAAAGGTTCTTCCCAGTGAATCGGGAATAAAAATGCTTTACTATTTCTGAAGTGCTCACTAACTTCTTTGCGTTCTAAATTACGGTTAACAATAAATGTACCAAGTGTTTTTAATTGATCCTCATGCTGGTTTAGCGTGTTCTCTATGTAGTCATGAGAAGTTGGTATCTCGATAGGAGAGATGACTAATGGGTATTTGGTTTCTTTAAACACTTCGATTGCAGTGTGTAATCCTTTCTGCGGTATTGCTCTACCTGCCCAAAAAAGATTTTGTCCTCCATTCTCAGAAAAATAATACTGATTATGAATATCTACACCGTGGTATATCGTTTGAATGTAGGGGAGAGAGGGAAGCTTTCTGCGTTGTGCATGAGAGATTGAAACGAAATGAATATTAGAATATTGAGATAGAGCATGAAACAATGAGCTATTATAAGCAGCCTCGTCACCTCCATGCATGGTAACAAGTATTGGCTTTTTGATAAATGGTAAAAACGGAAGTATCCATTCTCCATTCGATAGATGAATATGAAAAAGATCATATGATTCCTGTAGTGAGAAAGCCATCGAGATATGATCTAATTCATGCCATTTGTAGAGATCCTGAGGAATCGTCGGGATACGACTTGTAGATTGATTTAGCGGACTGATAATCGGAAATGGTACATCTGAGTCTTTTGCGCAATGAATAGTGACTTTATGCGGTAGTGCATTCGTTGAAATATAGTCGAATAGTTCTTGGCAATAGAGGTGAATGAATAATTCAGTACCTTTTTTAATTTCAGAGGTAATCGGGATGTAATTTGTTGCAAGGAGGGCAATATGAAGTGGTTTCATATTCATACTATAACACATTCTACCTGCGGGTAAGCGTCTTGAAAGAACAAAGAAGAGTGCTGTATACTAATTGTATTAATGCGCGGGTAGTCTGATGGTATCAAGAATTCTACAATTGCTCTGTTAATATTACTAGATCGGCGGATTAGCCGATTGAATCAATCGATATGTCAAAACGAATCGCTATTGTTACTGATCACGCTGATCCACTGGCTGCAGTGGGGAGTTTAGAGGCTGGTGGGGAGAATATTTATGTATCCGAACTTTCCAAGTCATTGGCAAAATTAGGATGGTGCATTGATGTGTTTACCCGCTGGTCTTCTACTAAAACGACAGCGATAGCAAAATTATCACCCAACGTACGGGTCATCCGGTTAAAAGCAGGCCCAGTTGATTATGTGCCAAGAGATGAATTATTTCCCTATATGGAAGAGTATGTTAAGAGTTTTCTGGAGTTTGTCAGTAAAAATAAACTGGAATATCTTCTCGTTCATGGAAATTATTACTTTTCTGGATGGGCAGCAAATCAGATTTCAAGACACTTAGGAATACCACATATCAATACATTTCACACTTTAGGCGCGGTACGTCACTTGGCACTTGGATCTAAGGATAAATCTCCAAAAGAGCGCATCAATATTGAAACGTTTGTACTAAATTCTGCAGATAGAGTGATAGCGACCTGCCCGCCGATGAAAGAAGAAATGCAGAAATACTATCATACATCTTCAAAAAAGATCATGATTATCCCAGGCGGTGTCAATTTGAACAGGTTTTTGCCTACCAATCAGCTTCTTGCCCGTAGAGTACTGCATCTTGATCCGAATATGCAGATGTTGTTGTATGTTGGGAGAATTGAGCGAAGAAAAGGTATAGATACGTTAATCTCTTCATTATATGAACTACTGAGAAGGTTACCTGAAAAACGGCATACAGTGAAACTCTATATCTCAGGTAGTGCACATCCGCAGAAATGGAACAAAATGCCAGATGGACCTGAAAAAGAAGAATTGTATCGTTTATCAGGAATAGTAGATCAATTGCAGTTAAAAGATGCTGTTCGATTCATTGGTTCTGTCAATCGAGAATACCTGCAATATTATTATTCTTCAGCTGATATGACGATTGTTCCATCATATTATGAACCATTTGGCTTGGTTCCTTTAGAGTCAATGGCTTGCGGAACGTTAGTCATCGCCTCTAAGGTCGGAGGAATGCAATGGACGATAAAAGACGGTAAGACTGGGTTTTTAGTACCTCCCAAAGATCCTTTGGCATTGGCAGAAAAAATACAATACGTGTTGGAACACCCAGCAGTTCGTAAAAAAATGCGTGAAAACGGCATAGATCGTGTGAGTCATTTTTTCAGCTGGGATGCTGTTGCAGAGCAGATGAGTCAATTTTATAACGATTACTTAATTGAATATTACTTCCAAAAAAGTAAATCCAAAGAATAATATGTTATTAGAGTTTTAGAAGTGAACTAGCTTTCTCTGCTGGAATGGTATTTACAGATGTACCTGTTGCTAATTCAAAGCCGGCAATTATTTGTAACCTAGGCGTAATGCGCAGAGCCCAGTTACTGGGATTAATTAGCATAATGTTGTATGGCACTTCTTTTTCTTGATGAGCACCTTCAGACGAATGAGCTACTTCACGGATTTTTTTGAGTACTGCTGGAAGAAGTGTAGAAAGATCCATTAAGGCTTCTGTATTCATTGTTATAAACGATTGCTCAGAAGATGGCTTAATCCATACTTCAAGTGGCCATTCAGAATACTCTGGACAGTAAGCGACATGAAATTGAGTTTGAGCAATAATATGTTCTACTGGTTCAATTGTTTGTTGAGATATGGAAATTTCTGGAGGGAGAATAGCGAGTTGACTATGTGCATGTGGTAGAGAGGCACCGGCTTGTTTCCCACTATTACAAAATAAAATGGGTGTACCATGATCTTTATGAACGTTAAGTCTCCTCTGGTACATTGTTAGAATTTGTTTGAACTGATCTGGAGGTGACTCTGAAAGGTCCTGAGTGTGAGATGGACTATGAATAATCACTTCATGGATGTCAGTAATGGGGTATTTATTTGGCACTACTCTTACTTGCCAACCTGGTGAATCAGGTGATCCTTCTCCAATACGATCAACCTCTGGGGGAGTTTCATGTTCAAACCCTGGGCAAAAAGGACAATGGGGCGTATTTACTGTACCTGCTTCTTTATGACGATTTTGTCTGTGTGTAGGAATAAACAAATAGGTTTGTTTTTTAGGGTGTTTAATCACAGAGGCCATATAATTATACTATCATATTTTTGATTCCGACTTTCCGCTCCCGGCGCATTCCGATCCCGGAGCGGATGAGGCTACCACTCCGGGAGCGGAAATACTATGAGTTATGGTTCCTGATGTTTAAGGTGTTCCAGCGTTCGTTGATAGTCAGCTTGATTAAGGACGAATTCTTTATATTGTTCGGGAGTGGGGAATAGATATTTAAGATAGGTTGTATCGATCCAAGACTGAGGGGGAATGTTTTCTATATAACACCGTAAAGAAGAAAAGGGATAGGTACAGCATTGTTCCAAAGTTGGAGTGAGATGCGAACTGTATGGGTTGAGATGAATATATCTGCTTACATGCATAAATTCTTCTTCAGTCTTTATTGGAACTGCTTTAAATACACCTTCAACTAGTGTTCCTTTTCGTTTGTATTTTGTATTAAAAAAGTGCGTATAACTGTTAAGTGTCCTGTGTAAATACATACGTATGCCATCTTCATCTTTTTGTTCCAGTAATAAGTGAACATGATTAGTCATTAAACAATACCCGTGAAGAGAGATAATGGTTGATTGTCTTCTTAATTCTTCTAAAACATTTTGTTTTGTCAATTCTGGAAGATTGTAATATGCAGAAAGCTTGACAGGAGGATTGTCAAATCTGTAAAAAGCCAGTGTTGCTATAAATCGCTTATAATCTTTTTCTTCTAAAAAAATATTCCGCTTATCTGTACCCCTGGTAAAGACGTGATAATAGTGACCAGTAGTAAAAGTTTGTCTTCGTCTAGGCATATAGTATTTCCGCTCCCGGATCGGTAGCCTCATCCGCTCCGGGAGCGGAAGGAATATGATACAATGATACTCTTAAAAGATTAAAAAATTATTAAATAAGGAGGAGTATGGAAAGAACTGTTGTATTAATTAAACCAGATGGTATGGAAAAGCATGTTGTTGGGGCTATTATTGATCGTTTTGAGAAGGCAGGTCTTGCAATCTCGGGGCTTAAAATGGTTAAACTTACGCAAAGCATTTTGGATACGTGGTATGCGCATCACAAGGATAAGCCATTTTTTCCGGAACTTTCATCGTTTATGATGTCTTCTCCTATAGTAGCAATTATTGTGTCAGGTGAAGGGGCTATTCAAAAAGTGTTTGATATTTGTGGTGTGACTGATCCTCAAGAAGCAGCATCAGGCACAATCAGAAAGGATTTTGGAGAATCTAAAGGCAAAAATGTGGTTCACCGGTCTGATTCTCAGGAAGCTGCAGAAAAGGAAATCCAACTGTTGTTTACGCAATCAGAAGTGTTTTAACGCATTACAGAATTGATTGAATAGCATGAGAAACAGCAGTGATGTCTTTTGGGTGAATAGTGCGCTGCAACATACCCATATTTGTGAGTAGATCATATTCGTGATTGGTCAGAAGATTTGAGTGTTGAAGATAGCGAAATATCTCTGGATTATAAAATGCATGAGATCTGAGATGGATTGATTGTGGGATACCCCAAAAGTATGAATCGGCCAGCGTATAAAGAATAATTCGCTGCGTGTTTGATGAATCCGTACGCAATGTCTGACAACCGGAGGTAAGCCATCCCCAAAACGTATCTGTGCCAATAATCACATCACTGGCAAATCCATACGCTCCAACTGTGTTTACGTCTGGCCGCATCAATACAGTATCAAATCCATCAGCTTGTGTTATTCTTGTGTGTTCATCTGAGAGAAGCACTACTGCCGCCTGAGGAAGTTTTTGTTGTATTGAGGAGAGAAACATGCGGGAGTTGGCATCAGAAAATCGTTTGAGCGGGCTTGATCCTGATTGATAGATTGTTATGATAGGTCGATTACCAAATTTTTCTTTGATGTTTTGACCCTGTTGAATTGTTGCATTTTCGTTGTAATCGGCAAGCGGGCCATAATCAAGTGGTATTGCTTGAGGTATGATTGTATGTTCCCACACAAACGGAACATCAAACAGATAGGCAAGTCTCCTCTGGAGATATTCAAGTACCGATTGAGCTGATTCTTGTTCGTGAGGAAGTGTATTAATGAGCGTTTTAGCAGCAGAAAAGGGATCAAATGAGGCATAAGTATCAGATTGTGAAGGGAGGTAGGATTGAAGGATTGCTGGAGGAAGTTTGTGTTTATTCGAAAATTTATTCAGAAATAGTCCAAGGCTGTGTGTATGAATAAGCGTATCTCCATGACGGGGGATTTGTCGAAACCATACAGGTTTTTGATCTCTAATAGTTTCGAAAAGATGAAGACGATATGTATTCAGATCTCTTCTTTGAAATTCTGCTGGATGATGATCAGGAGAGTGTTCCATAGATTGGTTGTTGCAAGGCAGATGGGACATTATTGGGGTAATGCTTCTTATTAATTATATCCTATAATTACATGTACCTCTACATAAGATGTTTTAAGACGGAACACAATTCCACAGATAGATAATTATTTACCGGTTGTCTCTGCGAATTATTCTGGGGTGGGCAATGGGTTGAGGGTTAACTTCTACAACTTGATGAAGAGGTTGTAGATTGTTATGTACTCTCACTTGTGGGGTGTGACGGGTCTGATCTGGTGCTATTGTTTCTGTTTTAGTTGCTTGTGAAGGACTAATAAATATTTCGAGCAGGAGTTGTTGTTCTGGAGATAATGCTACTGGAATACTTGGCTCATTTGATTGTTGAGCCAATCTCTGTTGAAGAACCATAACATAATCTTTTAATAAATCAATTTCATCAGTGAGCTGTGCAACGAGATGAGGAGATGATTGGGGATCATAATCAGCAGGAGGTATGACTCGAGTTGCAGTACAATCTGGTTGTGGACTTGCGGCTCTGATATCGAAGTTTGCGTGTTTACATGGATGGTTACCATGTTCATCCATCCGTCCACGGTGTAAAGTTGCATACGTTTGTGCAGTATGCCAGTCTACGCTCTGTAATAGCGGATAGCTACCACATACACTACATTGTCCAAGCCGATAGGTCCGCTGTTCAATAGGGTTTAGCTGACGGTCTGTTTCTGGTGTCATATTTCACCATAGTAGTCATGTGCAATGAGTGAATCAAGAGGAAGATTTGGCAGTAGACATCATTAATGAGTTAACCCCAATAGGTGTGATTCGCCTGGAGCCAGGGGAAGATCATCTATCGTATGCCAATACTCCTGATACCATGTAACAAAACGTTGAAGTTCAGCGAGTATATTTTGCTGGATTGGGCCATTAGGATTTGCTGTTTCATTAAGTATTGTAGGACCAGTCTGGTATCCAGCAGCTGTTAGCATGTTTCGAAAGGGTTGTGATGGTCCATATCCTGCAGGACAGGTGAATTTACCTTGTTTGTAGTCCAGTTTGAGTCGGTTTCCTGTATCTGTTTGTATATACGATCTGTAGGGCCGGACGAGACCATCCTGGAATCTGCCTACGTCATCCAGATTCATCGTTGAGGCAAGATGCACATCTTTAGGGTTGTAATCATCTTTGAGATACAGGTTGATAAACGTCGGCATATATACTCCAGAATTTATTCCTCCTTCAAAACAGTAATAGATATTCACCGGTTGCAGTTGAAACTTTGACAAGTTTTCCTCGAGCTTTTTAATACACTCATACCAGTGAGGATGAGCAATCAGGGCGTTTGTTGCATCTGAGATTGGCATTTCTGGTCGTTTATAAACCAGATAGAGCGAGTAATCTTCACGGCGTGATTCATAACTCCATGAAAGTGTATCGTCAGAATTAAATCCTATAGAAACACCGATTGTTCTCAGTATATCAAGATAGCAGTCTAAATCTGCTTTGGGCATGCTTACTATTACCCGTTTATCATGACGTACAGGTGGTCTCTTGGTAGTATGCTCGAGGGTCTGATCTACCAGATAATGCCAGGTATCGAGTATTCCATGAGAAACAGACAAGGCTGCCAGCTTAACCGGGCGAAAAACCGGTGGCGATTGTTCTAACATATAATCAATGATATACAATTCGCGCGGATTAGTGGTCTGTGCACGCAAGTGTTGGAGTCGTTTCATGCGTTCATGAACGGTTTCCATAGACTCAATCAGTGAGAATGGTGTTTTAGAAACAATCAGATCGGGAGCAAGTAGTGTGTGGGACGTTACCTGATGCATGGGTATGGTATGGGGAGGAGTAGGAAATGCCCTGACATAGTCAGACGAATAGACTGCAAAAAGTGTTTGCAGGGCTGCTGATTGGCATTGTTCGAAATGACTCCGTTCGTCCGGCCGTTTGGGTCTAAGATAGTCTGGGGTTAAGCCCATGAAGTATTACAGAAGTGTTTTTGGCAGGGTTACGATATCCAGACTTTTAAATATCGGTAGTAAAATTTCAAATGGTAAACCGATGACGTTTGTCAGACTGCCGTCTACCTTTTGAATTAAATCCCAGGGTGTTTCGGTGATGGCGTATCCAGCAGAAAAGCGTGTCATGTCGTAGCGTGACAGATAGAGTTCCAGTTCTGTGCTGGAGAGCTTTCCTAAAGTTACTTTGGTCGTATGAGTTTTGTTCCAGCGTTTCAGTTCTTTACCTTCTTCAATAAGAACGACTGAAAGTGCTGTTACTACGGTATGTGACTTACCCATGAGCTCTTTGACAATTCGCTTGGCATCGTCTTTGTTTTCAGCTTTCCCAAAGCTTTTTTTGCCGATAATGGCTTCTGTGTCTGCTGCAATCACAAGGCTTTTTGCTTGTTCTGACAGCGCATACACACGAGGATGAGCAACAATTTCATCCGCTTTGGCAATAGCTCTGCGCTGTAACATGCGAATTGGATCGTTATCGGTAATATTGGATTCATCAACGTGGGTAACAATAACGCGGAATCGTATGCCGAGTTTTTCAAGAAGTGTTCGTCTGCCCACAGATTGAGAGGCTAAAATTACTTCTGTCGGGTAGATAATAGGTTCGTTAGACGGACGAGGTGAAAAATTCATACAAGACTTCTATTATACCGTATCTTGTCGAAATTAGCCAGAGATGGTTAGGGAGTGTGATTAGCTGTCTGAATCAGGTTGTGTTTCATCCTTGAAATTTTCAATAGCCTCCAAAAGTCCATCGGTTGAAAAAACAGGATCATGTTGATTGGGGACTGGATGGTCAGAGCTGTTAAAAAAACCTTCAAATTTGCCTGCCACAGCGGGTGTTTGTGCAGGTGTTACTGGAGCTTGTGGTTGAGTATCTGAGAGTGATGGATCATCTTTTAGTGACTGATAATAGTCATTCTCTGGCTCTACAAACGGATGTGTTGGATCAGATAAAGTGGGACTTCTGTGGGAATCACTGCCAGAGTCTACTGGAGCTTGAGCCTTTCCAAACCATTCAGTGCGAGTTTCCGATGGTTCTTTACTCTGTTGATAAGGATCAATTCCTTCTGATTGTTCCATAAAAGAAAAGTATTTCATATCCTAAGCGTTGAATTCAAGAAAGAGATGATTATGGGGTTAGTATGGCATTCCTACTGACAGAAGATTCACAGGATGAGTTGTAGAATTAAAGCAACTTCAAAAAGACTGGCGTTTTTTAGTTCAACGTTATTTCTTCTCTACATGAAAAACTGCTGTGCCAGGTATGTTATGGCGACCAACATCTTCCGGGTTGTCAGGAATAAATTCAAACGTTACTAAATTTTCAGGAGAATATCCGTAATTTTTTAGATGATATTCAGCCATATCATAGAAGGTACCCCACCTACTAGGTGAGTTTTCATCTCCAGGTATTTCCCAAGGCCCTTCATTGCAATTGTTTCTTGAAATTTCGATACGTTCCATGGACATACTATAGGTTATATTAATTAATTTGTCAATTATTTCTCTAATATATTTATCTTTTGAAAATCAGCTATAAAGTAAAAAACTACATACTTGATACTACAAACTTAAATCATTAAAAAAGCCTCCAATTGTATACATGCCCTGCCATGGGTCATGTATTCGTACAACTGTTTCCGGCAGGCTATCGCATTCATCTGAGTGAATCCCAGATGCCAGAAGCAGTCCAGATTGATGAAGGAGAGATGTGCCAATCTGGAGTATCTGAGGCAGTGAAAGCGGGGCATGTAATCTGCCATTATTGATAATTAACACAGTATACTTTCCTATATGTTCATCTTTTTGCAAAAAGTCATCGATTGGATTATGGTGTACTCGTATTTGTCTATATGGCACAGATGCAGTTTTTCTTTCTATACGTTTTTTTAGTCGATTATTTGATCCGCTATCTGGGTGGATACTGATAACGTGGCATCTGCTTGTTTCTTGAAGTAAATAATCAATATTTTTCCCTTCGTGTATTCCAATCTGGAGTATTTCAGGTTCAAAAGAGTTGCGTTCAAGATCTTGGATATAGTCAATAATTGTTGAATGTCCGGTCAGGAGTTGAATAACCTGTGAATAGTGTTTAAGATCAGATGGAATATTCGGACGATATTCGCTATAGTCTGGTGGAAACATGTAGACATCTTATAGTATAAGTTCAATTGAGTAAAGTATGTTCACGTAAGATGTTGAGATTTGTAGCACGACTATATAAAAAGTAATGTAAAGCAAAAATTTTCATCACTCTCAAGCTTGGTGACAAAAATGCAAAAGCTTATAGTATAATACACAGGTATGCATCGAGAAACTTCTACAGAAAACCTACCGTCGCATGATATCGTTATTGCTCCTGAAGCTGTTAATTATTTTAACACTGCAAACGAGAACGTAATAAATTATTTTCATGCCAAGTATATTCCTGTTAATAACTATTTAGAAAGGGTAAGACAATCTGGCACATTTAAGGATACTGAATTTTCACTCACTTGCTTGAGAGACTTCAACCAGCTTTGGGAAGGATGCTTTGGGAAGAATGGCTACATGAATTCATTAGATGACGATGCACTTGAAACAGCAAAGCATACTATTGCCCTAGCATACGTATTGGCTGAATATGGTCACTTTACACAGAAGCGTAAAGATGAAAAGCCGTATATGAGTCATGTCATAGCAGTTGCACAGATGGTGAGCACTGGCAAACAGGAACCAGGGGTTATTGCTGCTGCTTTGCTCCATGATATTGTTGAGGATTCCAGAGAAAATAAGCGCGAAGTTATGCTTGAAGATATTGAAATTCTTTTTGGGGCATATCTTACACAGGAACCTAGAGATAAATTAATAAAACGTGTAGATGCCTTAACCAAGGTGCGTCAGCAAATAAAAAGCATTTCGTTTTCCGATTCAATTACAAAGCTTATTGAGGCGAAAGATCGTGCGGTGTTATTCATTAAGGTTAACGATCGATTACATAACATGAGAACACTTTTTCATCACAAAAATCCAGCAAAAGAGCATGAAATAGCGTTAGAAACAATTGGTATATTTGCACCAATAGCTTACTTTTCAGGGCTCACTGAAGAGTATCATGAATTGATGGATTTATCAGTGAGAACTCTTCATCCAGCATTATTTTCACGTATTCATCCTTCACTAAGGACACCATTTAAAGCAAGTCCACAACTATTTGCGTATTTTGAAAAAATGAATCAAGCAATGTTAACTCATGTAACACTTACAGAAGTTAGACCTTCGAGGATACATGAGATTGTTTCGATACTGGAAAAAAGTGATAGAAGAGAGCAACTCTCTAATCTTTTTTATACAACGGTCAATGCATTTATTACAGATGAACGTGTACAAACAGCAACAGACATGGCGAATACTATATCAGGTATTATGAACATGTTAATTCATGAGCAAGGGTATAGTATCCCTTTTGATGGAGAGACGGGATACACTGCAATGCATCAACAACTCCGTTCAAATTTTGCTTTAGATTATCCTGTAGCAATAACACTCATGAAGAATAACTCATATGTTACATTCTTGTTCTGGAAAGAATCACGATATCAGGAGATGCAAGTATCGTTTAGTAGAGATACAAGTATTATTCCGTTAACAGATGATGAAAAAAAACTCATGACAGCGAAACAGCAACGTTTGTCACTGATGTTTGAATTAACAAAAACTCGAGAAGGAGATGCTAATTTACCCTGGTTATTTGGAAATTTACTTCAAAGGCATAATTTTATTCAAGTTTCTGAGAAGCAGAAGGATATCATAACAAAAGTACCGTTATCTGAGGGATCGACTGTAATGGATTTATTATTATTAGGTATTGAACAATGGGAGTATGTTAAGACAATAACCATAAATGGAAATCCTCTCGAGAACTATTCTGCTGAATTATTTGGAAACGATAGCGTTGAAGTAGAATATTCTCAAGATCCACATGTAGACCCATCATGGTTTCATGACATAAAACGTGCTGCTATGTGTGTAGATGTGTTTAGACAAAAACTGTTGGAGTATGAAAACCTTCTCCAGAGAAGGGGTGATACAGAAGCACTCAGGGAGCTTCAGACAAAAATAAATATTTTAGGAATGAATATAGTTCAGGCAGCAATAGGAAAGCCAGTTCGGCTGAATGTAGAAAGGGTGTTACAACATGCAAATGTAACAGACATTAACGCCACAACAATGTATCATGATATTGCACTGTTGCAACACGATCAAAAGATTATTGATCGTATTCTTGAGGCATTTAGGTCGTATCAAAAAAACATTAGAAAAATAACAGTTACCGTACGGGATGTGCCCAATGTTTTAACTCATACACTTGTAGCTATTGATAGTTATTTAAATCAATTTGGGATAAAACATGATCGTGTTGATTTTGTAACACGATGGGATCAATTACAGAATTTCGTGATGGATTCATATTACGATGTAAACGACCCAAATTATCAGAAATACATAGATGCATACCAAAGTATGAGTAAAGGTGGCGTTACGATAGAGTTTCCGCAAGAACGAGATGCAGATAACTAATTATACTTACATCGTGGAATGGAATAGAATCATATATACTCCAATCGTTTCCTTCCACATGGGAACGTTATAGTAATGACTGTTCCTTTGTGGTGCTGGCTTTGTACCTGAATTGTACCACTGAGTTCGGTTTCGACAATATCTTTTACTATTGCAAGACCTAATCCTGTTCCTTGTGTTTGTGACTTGGTGGTAAATAATGGTTCAAAAAGATGTGGCAGGTGATCTGGATGAATTCCTTTACCATAGTCACTTATGGACAGTGTAATCAATGAGGATTGTTGGGTAAGTGAAATTAGAATACGTTTATTCGTACCGTTTGTTTGTTCATATGCATCCATTGCATTGGAAAGGAGATTGCTTAATAGCTGACTGAAACGAATTGGATTGCCTTTGTAGCGTATTTCTTTCTGTTTGTTTACGGCTATTGTTATGTTGTCCTGTTTTGCTTTGTGAGAAAAGAGTTCTACAACCTGTTTTAATTCGTTTGTTAACGAAAATAGTTGTGTTGTTTGTTGATTTTGAACCTGTTTTCTTACTGTTTCTATAAATAATTCCAGCTTTTTTGTTCCTTCCAGAGCATTTTTTACGAGTATTTGTGTTTCTGCAAGTTGATGTGATGGTATCGTACTTTGTGTTGTTTCAAGTTCTCTTAGGTTGTACGAAACAATGGTAAGCGGATTTACTAAATCATGAAATAACCCAGAGGTTAATTTTCCAAGAGTTGCAAAGCGATAAAGATGACGCACTTTATCAGCTTCTCGTCGTTCAATGTCCCGGGTATGTTCAAGTATTTGTAATTCCAAAAGACTCCGTTCTTTTGTGCGTTGTTGTTCTGTATGATGTACCCGGAGTATTAAATGTTCTATTTGACGATTAGTAAGCCAGGATAAGACACCAATTATGCTGAGCAACATGCCATACATAAGACTATCAAGGGGGTCTATAATTTGCTGTTTCATCCATCCATGCGCTTGAGAGTCTATCGCTTGTTGATAATAAGTAATACCAATAATGAGTACAATAATACTGACTGTAATAGTAAGAGATATTTTTTTGCTCAGCATTAATCCCGATAATACAATTAACAAACTGATCGTTAACATGGGATAAACATTATAAATTGTCCATGTATAGACTGCATAAAGTGTTGGGATAAAAAAGATAAGTATTAACCCCAAAGACGCTGTTTGATAGTTGCCTTTTCTTGCTATGAGCAGTACTGTGAACAGAAAAGTTGTTGCCAGCATCATACTATATGGCAGGTTTCCTCCGTTAAGCGTTCCATTAATGATTACACTCAGATATGAAAGAATAGTTGCGATAAAAGACACGAACAAACTTCCGATCAGCACTCTATTAATAATGAATACTTTGTGATGAAAATCGGGGTCATTGATAGATGGTGCAACAGTAGAAAAAACACTACGGAGTTTGAAGTGAACCATACGAGAAAAATAAGTACATTCTTATCGTAGTTAAGAATCAAGGCATTTACAAACTCCCTTTTTTTGAATATTGCATAGAAATTAACGGTTTATATGGCTTTATAGAAGGAATACTTTTGCTGTATTTTTATAAATCATTTTCAGTATTTGTGGAGATGTAAGTAATAACGTATTACATATCGGCATTCATTTTTACATACGGGGGTTTTCTGTTATTCATCTGCAACGAATTTATACCCAACTCCATGAACAGTACGAATATGATGGTGCCCGAATGGTTTATCGAGTTTGTATCGTAAATAATTTATGTGAACATCAATGGTATTTGCAAGAAATTCTGTTTCTTCTCCCCACAGATACGATTGCAGTGTCTCTCTTGAAATTGCTTTTCCTGCATGTCTTGCCATATAGACTAAAATTTCAAATTCTTTTCTGCGAAGTTTAACCATTTCACCATTGAGGTTTACCCGATGATTTTCTAAATCTATGATGATATTACCAACTGAAACAGTCTTGAGCATGTGCCTTGGATTTGATCTTCTGAGAATAGCGGTAATCCGTGCAAGGAGTTCTTTCTTTTCAAATGGTTTTGTTACGTAATCATCTGCACCACTGTTAAAAGCTTCTAACTTTTTTTCTATGCTAATTTAACCGGTTAAAAATATAACTGGAATGCAAGGATTGGTTGTTCTAATTTCTTTACAGAGGGTTATTCCATCCATATCAGGAAGTGAGATATCTAGGATAATGAGGTCATAAATTATATTTATAGCGTTATATAAACCTTCTTCGCCTGTATATGCTGTATCTACCAGATACCATTCTCTTAATGAATATTGGAGAGATCGTGCCAACGTAACATCATCTTCAATGAGGAGCAGTTTCATACAATGCATTCTGTTAAGATTGGTACTTTCATTACTCTATATCATAAAAAGATTAAAAAAAGATTAAAATTTAAAAACTACTCAGTGCCATACTTCTCTGATGTGTTTATTCTGATTGTTAAGAAACGTCAGTTTACTACTGGACATACAAGTATCTACAACTTGTTTTGTACAAGCACACCTTA
>CAZGOA010000009.1:0-44714 GCA_964527425.1 uncultured Gammaproteobacteria bacterium
GCCTTTGAGTAGGCAATGGCTTTTACCCCCTTCACTGAAGGGGATTTTTTTTGGGAGTTTTAGGTCAAATAAACTTGACAATTTCCCTAGAAAATCTATAATAGCCTACAATATAAAGCTATAGGATATATATGAGCTCGAATTCACACGAATTAATAGTATCTAAACCTCACCCAGCTCTTGCTGAAATTGGAGTTAGTGTTCCAAAACAAGCAGTTAGAGTTAAATTCTCTGGTGGTGAACTTTCTGTTTCTACTGATCCGAAAGCTCCTTTGGATATTCAAAGAGTAAATGAAAAAAGAGTAAATGAAAAAGGAAATAGAAACGTAATTGATCCTGCTGTAGAAATTGTATTAGACTCCCTGAAACGAACACCAGAACATTCAGAGAGTCTACAAACACCCGATAGAGAAAATCTAATAAAGGCTATTGAAGCAGGAATAGGTGTTCAAGAATTTGTTAATAATTTAAGTACTAGCACTAAACTAACACATAGATATGTTAGTTATGAATTAAGAGCCTATCGTGGAAGCAAATTGCCTCCCAGAGTTAGTCATGATTTAGGTCAAAGACGCCAATATCTTATTAAAACAGGAAAAAGGATTGAAGACACGCAAGAAAGACTTGATAAACAACTGAAAAGAGCAAATGAATGGCTCTCTCGACTTCCTGATCCTCCAAGTGTTGGTCAATTACCAAAAGCCGCAAGAATTGCAGGAAGTATTGCGACAGCGGCTACTATGGTTACACCACTGGCAGCACAAGCTGATGCAAAAACAGCAGCATCTCAAGTCTCTATCACGACAGAATCTATCGGACCACAATATGCTTTTCAGTCTCAAGGAATGTCTGAAACAAGAGTAAATACTGCTGCGTTAGATTACTTAATGTCTTTGCCGCCTATTCCAGAAGAAAAAACACCATCTCACGTCGACCAGGAGGGATCTGAATTTATTGCAACACCTCAAACACCATCTGAGCCAACTCCAACTGCTACAGTACAACCAGATAAAATAAATTATAATTTTAGAATTGGACCGGGACAAGAATATGCTACTCTAGGAATTTTATCAACCCTTCAAAACTATAATATTTCATCAAATTCGATACCAATTGAAGGCTATGCACTAGATGGAAGTGGCTTTAAGTGGATACTTATAACCGGAGAGAAAGATGGTAAACCATTTCATATATTTATCCGGGAAGATGCTTTAGTGCTGCCGGCAAATTTTTCAGTAGAAACCTCTCGAAATATAAAAGATGCCTATACACTAGCAACCAGAATGCCTGTTTTTGATAGTGATGAAAAAGCAATCAATGTACTCACGAGTTTAGAACCCTTAGATACGTTAATGAAAGCTCTTAACGGCTCAACCTTTCCTCCTGAAACCCTTGATTCGTTAGCAGTCTTTTCAAGCCAGAAGGATCAATCCGGAACATATACAGATGTCTATATTCAGACTCGAGATCTTGAAGGCACGAGACCTGACGGGACTCGCTATACAAATGAAGCAGGATCGTTAATTATGATTTCTAGTCCTTATGGAGATACTCAGCCACGGTTTTTACCTCCTAATATCGTATTAGACCATTTGAAATCTCAGGGAAAAGACTACACTACTATCTCCTACACAAATGGTGGAAATATTATTAGAGTTATTAATCCAGAGACAACAGCAACTATTGCCAATCTTGATGTGCAAACATACCTGAGAACTGGTTCTTTAGAGCAAAGTATGGTCGTGTTTGAAACTGAACAAATAACATTGCCACCAGTCCTTGGAGTATTTATGGAAAATAATTTCAGCTCAGAATTCCGATACCTTAATCCTAATACAAATACTTATGAACCATATGATGTTAAAAGGATACTGGATAAAGTTAATCCAACAGAGATCATTAATAATCCATTGACGATTAATGGCGAAGTGGTTGACAGTGGAAGAGTAGAAATTAACGGTAAGAATTATTTAATGGTTGTAGGAAGTATAATAGAACAAACCTCAATTCCTAATGGGAATTATCATTCAGTTATTACCACTATAGCGATACCCAGACCGATAACAAGTCCAGATGGCGTAACAGTGTTAGATACGCTACATATTGATGATCCGAATAGAATGCCAGATTTACATAAACAAAAATTTGTCGTTGAGGATCCTGCAAATCTTCTACTCGTCAATCCTGAAGAAACAACTGATGGTGACCAATTAGGTACTCTCCAAGCTATCAGTGAACATCAAGAAGGACAGATTATTCTACGGTACAATTCTGTAGAAAATAAACATGTTATATTTTTAATCGAAATCAATCCAAAAACAGAAGACTTAATTAACCATCTTGAACAGGGCGTGCCTCTTGGAGAAGATAGAGGCAGGTTTGCAAAGTGGGTCAGTGAGCGATTAGATCCAAAAACAAACGATATAGTAAAAACTGAAGATGCATACCATGCCCCTACTTTTTTTATAATTTTGGTTGATCCAGACAATTTGAACCAGTAAAGCCAGCAAATTCGCAAATATTATTGTGTTTTTCTGTTTATGTAAGTATTCTAAATGAAGTGATTCATTTAGTGTATGAAACAGAATAGTATTACCATTGTATTAATAGTGTTAATTCTATTGGTATTTAGCGGTTTACTTGTTTTATATTTACGGATTCAATCTAAAAGTAACACTTCATCTTTACTCTCTACCCTCTTTAACAACTCCTCTTCATCTACAAGCAAAACGACACTCCCTGGTGAACAAACAAGAGGCTATAAAGAAGAAGGTCCTGATTTGATTATTTATCAATTCCCAGTTCAACTGCTCTCTGATGTTTCTCTAAAAGACAATATGTACACTGCCAGAGCAACTCCTTTTGGCAGTCTTACTGAAGAATTTTCTTTACATCTCGGGCTTGAAAATCAATCTCTTCCATTTGGAACCTGTACATTCACTAACTCTGGAAATATATCCGGAACTGCTTCGTGGGAGTTAATGCCTATTACGAGAATCATGCCTAGACTAACCGTTGGAGATATAGTTCTTGTACGGCTTACCTATCCAACCAATCCCGTTGGTGACAAAATAGAATATACGAAAGAACTTGCTAAACGAATTGAAATGATTGAAAACAATGAACAAATTGATTACATACTCCCATATTCGCTTTGTATTGATAAACAGTTATGAAAACATGTAAGCATCTAATATTCCTCTTTATATTGACTAGCATACCACTTGCAGGAGCTTTATTTTTTCCTCCATCAGTTGAGGCACAAACTTGCTTAAACACTCGTGGCATTAGCTACCGTCGCTGTACAAGCGGAAGTTCACAATGTGCTACCTGGGCAGTTGCCAATAGTGTTGTAAACTGTACAAGATTTGGCGGAAACTGGAATCAAGCCAAACAAAGTTGTTTAAGTACCTGCACTATGCCAAACGGTGGACCAGTTCCACTTAATTCCTGCGATAACCCAGCTTACTGTGCCGGTTATATCGGAGATGCCCCTTCGTGTAATTATCAAAATATTACAGTCGGCTGTAATCCTGCTCCAGCATGTAACGCGATTGTTAACTATGTTACCTGCACGTTAAACGGAGCTGCCTGTTCAGAAACAACGAACCCAACTAACTTTGGATGCTGGGTAACTTCAACCACCCCGCCTGCTGAACAAAGCAGTTGTACAGTTGGAGACTGTTTTACCAATGTTGCCAATTGTGGAGAAGTTGGCAGAGAAAACGGCGCCGGGAGTTGTACTGGAGGTATATGCTGTCAACCAGTGAGCAACTATGTTCCTAATTGTCCGTATAATGTTCAACAAACAGGATATTATACCGCAGGAGGCAACTGTCAATGGTCCGAGGGAAATGGATGCAATGCTAATTGTAGGCCTCCTATTGCAGGTCCTGGTTCAAACTGTCAAACAAATCATTGTCCAGACGGATCAGGAATATATAATTTCCCGAATAATCAATGCGCCAGTCCTCAAAACGGATGTGCCGATGGTCTGGTTGGCGGCGGATGTGAATGTCCTTCTTGTAACATTAGATTTTCTCCTAAAAATCTAACTATGACTGTGGGTGAAATTCAAAACATTGATATTCTTAACATCCCAACAAACTGGCGAAGATACAGCATTGTTTATCCCATCGCTTCTGGTGGGGATAATTTTGACGAACGGTATGATCTGGAATATCGTTTCAGGCATTACGAAAATCCACCAAATTATGATGTCCGTGCAAATCCTCCAACAGTTGTCACTGCAAGATTACGAGGCGACAACAACCGGATCAGACTGGAAGCATTGGCCGTAGGTACAACTAAAATTGAGGTAAGAGCCCGATATACTGGATGGTCACCTCGAACGATATGCAGTAAATTTATAACGGTAGCGGTAACCAACGGTGATGTTCCCTGTGAACAAGTCACAAACGTAGCTGTCAATCAGGTGAATCAATGTGATAATTCAGCAACCCCTGCTGGCGAAGGTAATCTAAGGGTATCCTGGAATGAATCCAATAATGCAACTGCGTATATTCTTACAGCAACCAATACAACACCCGACCCTGATCAAATTGTCTTTACTCAGACCGTGAGTCCTACAAGTTGTTCAAATGCAGGAGTAGATGACGAAGTATGTTCCTTTGATATCCCGAATCTTCCTGCTGGATCATATGTGGTAACTGTACTGCCGACCAGTAGTGGTGTGTGTGTTCCTCCAGGAACAGGAGTGAGTAGTGCACCGAGTTTTCCTCTTCCCTATTGTCCTGCAACAATCACTGCTATTGGAAAATTTGTCGCATCTGGTGAAACTTGTGCAAATATTATCAGCAGCACAAATTATACTACAGGTTTAACCTTTACGATGAGTGGAGGATTAGGAAATCAGACACAAGCTGGGACAAGCGCAGTTTCATGGACAAATGTTACCCCTCAAGGACCATATACCATCGGCTACAGCATACCACCAGCAGGTAGCACATTAGATAAAGCGTGCTGGACAGCAACTCCCGGAGGAACCAGCGGACAATCATCCAGTAATTCTATCCAATCATTCCAAACCTTAGCCTGGTATCTTGGATTTACCCCCGGCAATCCATGGTCTCGAGTAACAGGAGGAGATATTCATGTATGTCAGAGCATTAACTCACCAGTAGGAGCTGGAGCAACACCGCGTTATTTTATGACAGCACCAGCAGGAGGAGCGCCTGGAATAGTAACATATGGGAATGATTATGACTTTGATCCTGATCCTGCAGCTACAGCAAAAGGAGCCAGTTTTGTCTCGGTTGCTTCAGATAATACAACAGCCAAAAACTGGTTAGTGAATGAATCAATACCAGCCACTTGTACAACAGACTGGTATCAATTTTTATTTAATAAATATGGATTATCGGGAGTGCCATATGACTTTACCAATCCTGGAGCATTAACAAGCACGTCTTTCCCCTCTCGTACTCAACCATATAAAGTATCCGGTAACTTAACCACTTCAGGAACCTGGAATATTGCAGCTGGTGATAACAGAGTGATCTTTGTAGATGGTAATTTAACCATAGGAGGTCCAATTTTAACTCCAAATAAATCCTTTATCGCCTTTGTTGTTAACGGTACTATTACCGTTTCTCCAACTGTAGGGAGCGCTCTTGCAGATACAACACCTGACATACAAGCTGTTTTTGTAAGCAACGGATCATTTAACACTGGTGACAGCAGCAATGCAGCAACACCGAAACTGATTGTCAACGGTTCTGTGATTGCCAATGATATTGTACTTGATCGAGACCTTGGTGGTTCAAACAACACTACGCCAGCAGAAGAATTTCGCTATAACCCCATGTTCATCTTCACACTCCCAAATGAATTTCTGGATATGCGTATTAACTGGCAGGAGGTTGCTCCCTGATACGATAATCATACATATTTATTAGTAGTCACCTGTGGTATTTAGTACTATGAGCGATATTGGAACAGAAAGCATTAAATTAAGAAGCACAGTCGGAAGAAAAAGACCTCAAGCAGAACCAGTGCGCAATGGAGATACTCGTAATTTTCGGGATCCTCTTTCGTTATTGGCAGGTTCTCCCGTTGAAAGGGACAAACAACAGTCGATTGATGCAATAGTGACTCAACTTAACGCAATCAGAGAAGAATACAGAACCAATGGCTCTCTAGGTGACGTTATCGGAGGAAATACGCTGATACACCTCAAGAGTAAAAATCAAGTATTTCCACTTGAACTGATAGGCGACTACAATAAAAAACACAGCCAAGGCGAAGCACAATGGCCCATAGACCCAGATTCTGGAATACGAATGCCCTTGACTTTTGCCAAAATCTGTCCAACTGGCTGCGATTATAGACCTTTACTAACCACTCATGCTGCTGATCGGATAAAATTTTATTTATCTATTGATCCGTCAAATCATAGTCTAGTTGCACAATTTACCAACGAACTCATGGAGCACGTGTATGCTGACAGGTTGTCTCTCCTGGTGAAAAATGAAGACCATACTTATGATAATCCGTGTCTTTATACCTGGCATCCAATTGAACTATCTAAAATTCTAAAAAACCTTCATGAACGATATCCCAATATCTGGCAGTCTACACCACATTTTTTACAGGGAACAATACATGATGTAAATCCAGATCACATCGGATGGGTTCAGGAGCCGTTAAATCATACTGCGTTAAGACTTAAACCAATTTCTCATTCAGGCAGAATGGCAATATTAGGGAGCTATCTTTCTGATAAGGAAATTTCAACAGAAAACTATGTAACAGCATGCGGTATTGCTCAAGTAAAACCTTACGCTCCGTGGCTGGTTAATCCACCTGGAGTTTCTTGACATTTAGTGTAATTTCTTCATAATAAACATGCCATGAACAGGTTACAGTTGTTTGATGACCTTGTAAGTGCCTTTGAGTAGGCAATGGCTTTTACCCCCTTCACTGAAGGGGATTTTTTTTGGGTATTTAGGTCAAATAAACTTGACAATTTCCCTAAAAATTCTATAATAGCCTACAATATAAAGCTATAGGATATATATGAGTACAAAATCACACGAATTAACCGGCTACACTCACCCATCTCTTGGTGAAACTGGACTTACGCTCAAACCTCAAGCCTTTTCCGCTCGTGTTGAAGGCAATGTCATTGTGTTTACAGCAGACAGAAATATTCCACTTGATTTTTCTGATATTCAACAAGAGAATGCTGTGAAAATCTTGTTTTCAAGGCCACTAGGTCCCGACAACAAGACTCCTATAGAACCTTTTGAGCAGTATCAAGCACTGCAAAAGGCTCAAGGAATCTTGTCAGCACCAGAACAATCAGCTTTAAAAACAATCAGAGAAAGAACAGGAATTCAATACACTCCCCCTTCACAACGACAATTGGCATTACCCTCAGTGTTGCCTGATGAAGTAGCTCCCTATGTAGATGTCATTAAACAATCAAGAGCGAGAAAATATGAATTAGCCTTAAGAAAGGTTGAATTAGCAACACAAATCCGCAATGAGCAAGAAAAACTTAATGCTGCAGCTCAAAAGCATTCAGGCAGAAGAGGCAATGGAAAGAATATTACACTGGCAACTGCTGCATCGTTTGCGGGATTGACTCCTGTTGTTTCACAAGCAATCGTACCGTTTGAACAGACTTCTCCAACAGTACAGGAGTTTTCCTTTACCAGTCAGGAATGGAGTTTCATTACTGGTGTGTTTGAAAAATATGGGGTACTCACACAGTTCGATCAGACAGAGCCTCGGCCAACACCGACTCTGGAATCAGGAACAACTGCAACAGCAACCGCAACAGCAGAGGCAAAAAACCCTGATTTTAATGTCCGTACTGGACCATCAACGGGAGCTTCAAGTGTTGGGAGAGTAGCTGAAGTATTTGGGAGAGACAACACAATAACAATATCAGGATATATAGAAAATGGAGGGTACCTCTGGTACTTCGTAGCAGAAAAAGGCTGGATACGAAATGATGGACTCAGCATTCTTCCCGATCCATCAGGTCAGGTTCCACAGCTTCCTAATCTGCAGAGAGCATACGAGATAGCCAGTCAGATGAAACAGTATGGCAGTGAGGATTCTGCCCTACAGGAAATATCCAATCTTGTTACGCTCAATACACTCATTGATCTATTAGATTTCAACGGGTTTCCAGAAGGGACAGCAGAATCACTTTCACTGTTGGGCAGTAAGTCAACAGATGACTCACAAACAGATATATTTATTCAGACTCGAGATCTTGAAGAAAACCCTGAAAAGTCTCTCTTTATTGTCAAAAAAACACAAGAAGGTTTAACACCTGTATTTATCCCTTACACTGGTGCAGATGGTGTTCAGGAAATTCTTAAAGGGTTAGGACAACCAACAAATGTGGATTTCCGTTTCATTTCTGGCAACATACAACTAGTCAACAATGAAACCGGCAGAGTGTTTGGATATATTAACGTTGAGCACTATCTGGAAACCTTTGATCTCCAAAAATCTATGGTGTTTGGTGAAGTAATGACCCGAGCAGAAGTAAATCCGGATGATAAACAGGGGTTTATTGAAGCAAATAGTATGCTTGGACAGATTTTAGATGCAATAGAACATTCTGATCCTGTTTTCATTCATGAAAACGTAATAGATTCAGTAGGAAATGGCTACCTTGGAGACATTACAGTTAACGGAATAGATCATGCTTTAATGGCTGGGACAGTGATATTTCACCATAGATTGGTTAATGAAGTAAATACTATTGTGTATATCGTAGTTGGTGTGCCTGATGTAAACGGAGGCACAAGTTATTTTCAAATGGATATTCCCTATAGCGACAGCTTTTTCGGACCTCGCCCAATGTTGTTCGTAGAAAATTATGAAGGACTGCAGAATGCCAGTCCCGAAGGCACAACTCCAGAAGCTATTGGTGCTCAACTAGGTCAATATCGTAATTATACTGAATTTGTCCAAAACGTTTTGGAGCCACTAAGAGTCGGAGATATAGTTGTTCTTACCATGCCAAGAAATGATAAATTGACTCCATTTATTGAAGGTGTACAGCTCGGTACTGATTTTTCACATCAAGACACGTTTGAACCCAGAACAGAAAGGGCAGAAAAATTCTTAAGAAATGTTTGGCCGAAAAGTGCTGATGATCAACATGCATTAATAATGCCTGGTACGATGTCCGTTACTGATCTGGATGAAACTCCTCTTTTTATAGCATTGTCTCCACTCTCCTCGCCGTAAGAGGTTTAACTTCGTTAGTACAGTCTTCTTCAACAGAATGAATCTATTATTGTAATAACACTATCAGTATATTACGCTTAATAGTGCATGAGGAAAATATCTGTCGTTACCTTGATATTGTTTTTACTTCTCCTCCTCGTATTCTTATCAATTACGATACTGTTATTCTCCACCAACAACACTCTGGTACAGCCAATCACGAAATTATTAAACATCAACAGCGCTACACAAAACGTATCCACACCCGTTAATAACACGGCAAAACGAGGATATCTAGAAACAAGCAGCGACTCAGTTCTGTATCAGTTTCCTGCGCTGCTACTTGAAAATCCAGTAAAAGACGACTTGGGCTATAGTGTTACAATCAGCGCTTTTGATGATCAAGACCAAACCTACACAATGAGACTGTCACCTGAGTCTTTATCTTTACCTTTTGGTACATGCTCATTTGAAAATGACGGTATAATTGATGGTTCTGTCTCATTTACTTTGACGCAAGTACCAGCTCTGGCAGAACGCTTACAAAAGGGTGATGAAATACTAATTCGCTTAGTATATCCTCTTGATACAACTGGAGAACTAATACAATACGCTGAAGAAAAAGCGATACAGATTGACGCTATACAAAACAAAACATACGCACGGCCAATCTATCCAAATGCTTTATGCGTAAAAAATTCATGAAACGAAACTTATTATTCACCATCATTCTTAAATTTTGTTTTATTGGTCTATTCATGGTTATATTTTACGGGATTTTACCCGACGTACTGTTTGCTCAAACATGCTACCCTCAACGTGTTATTAATCAACATAGATGTCAATCAACTATTTATACCGGTTGTATGGAATATACCGTTCCTAATACTGCGTTTAATTGTTCAGGAACCGGTAGCAGTCCAGCAATTGCTAACGCAGATTGTCGATCGAATTGCGTCCCGGATGAGGCATCATGTAACCAAAGTCAAGCGTATTGCAGTCAATATCTTCCATTTCTTAATCAATGTGTTGTTAGTAGCTTTCTCGCATCCTGTACTGAAGCACCATCATGTAATGTAACTGCCAATATTATTTCCTGTACACAAAGTGGTAACACATGCACAGAAAATACGTCTAACTTAACATACGAATGCTGGGCGAATGGACCGGTATCTACCCCACCTGCTGAGTCTGGGGGGTGTGCGAGTGGTCAGTGTTTTAACGGAATTGCAAGTTGTGCAGAAGTTGGACAAACTAATACAGGCGCAAGCTGTACTGGAGGTTTGTGTTGCGCACCCAACAGTTCGTATGTCCCCGGATGTCCATATGATGCATTTCAGACTGATTTTCCAGGTTATGCACCTGGTGCAGACTGTAGGTATTCTGAAGCTGGTGCATGTCACTGGAGATGTACAACATGGGGATCTGGATGTGATGGATGCGCAGATGGACTCGTTGGAAGCAGTTGTCTCTGTCCATCCTGTAATATCAATTTTAGTCCCAAGAATGTCACGATTGCTGTTGGAGAAAAACGAGATATCACCATCCAAAATATTCCCACTGATTGGAGACGGCATGACGTCTCCTATCCACTCCCTCAGATTGTCGGTGATTTTGATGAACGGTATGATCTGGAGTACCGTTTCCGTCATTTCGAAAACGGTAGTACAACGCGCACAAATCCTCCGACAGTCGTTGATGCCAAACTCAGAAACAACGGCAATCAGATACGACTGGAGGGACTCGCTCCCGGGACCTCCAGAATAGAAGTCAGAGCCCGCTATACCGGATATTCACCAAGAGCATTGTGTTCCCGCTTTATCACGGTTGCCGTCAATGCAGTTGATGTGCCGTGCGGTGATGTCACCAACTTTTCACTAGGACCACAAAACGCCTGTGATGATTCAACCGTTGCCGGTGGTCAAGGCAACCTGCAGGCTCGCTGGACAGAGGTAACTGATGCTGACCAGTACGAATTGATCTTAACTGGTGCAACCGTGGGACAGTTGGCTCCGATTTATGTCAGCTCTGCTGTTGCCGGATGTAATACTGCAGCAGAAGATGAAGTCTGTCAGTTCTCAATCACTGGATTAGTCCGTGATACCTATACCGGATCAATCCGGGCGGCATCATCAACCAATGTTTGTCAACAGCAGACCACCTATGCCACCTCTGCACCATTTGATGTGACGTATTGTCCCGGAACGGTAACTGCGATTGGCAAATCGGTTGCCTCAGCCGGCTTAAGCTGTGCTGCAATTATCGCCTCAGCAAATAGTCCCAATGTGAACTTCACCTTATCAGGAAGCAGTACGTATAACCAAAACAATGTCAATCCTGCAACATTTAATGCCATACAACCCGGAACATGGGCAATCTCAAGCACTGCTCCCTCAGGAAGCACCTCTGTTGGACCTGTCTGCTGGGTACGGGGAGCTGCAAACGGCAGTGGAAACAGCGCCTCTGTCGGCTCGTATCAAAATCTGACCTTTTATCTCCCCTTTGCCGCTGGCAATCCGTGGCAGCAGGTATCAGGAGGAGACTCCATAACGTGTAGTACTGTCAACTCCCCTGTTGGCGTGAATGCAAATCCACGACAGTTTATGAAAAAACCAGCAAGTGGTGCACCGGGGATCGTTAGTTATGGCAATAATTATGACTTTGATCCTGATGCCGGCAACGGAGCCAATCTGGTATCAGAATCCAACTGGTTAGTACAGGAATCTCCTGCTTCTCTCTGTAGCCAGAATTGGTATGAATACTTCTTTAACAAGTTTGGTCTTTTAGGCGTATCTCCAGATAAAACTGGCGGATCATACAATCAGAGTGAATTCCCCTCCCGCACGCAACCATACATTGTCTCTGGCGATTTAAGTACTCAAGGCGCCTGGAGCATACCTCAGGGCAACTCTGTCGTTATTTTTGTGACAGGCAACCTCACAATTAATGGAAATATTACACTTGTCGGGAAAAGCTTTCTCGGATTTGTGGTATCAGGAAATATCACTGTGAATCCTGCTGTCACCAATATGGACGGTGTATTCATCAACAACGGCACCTTTGACTCTGGATCAGGAGCTACCCAGTTAACCGTCAATGGTACTGTGGTTGCCGGAAATATTGATCTGGGACGGGATATGGGAGCAAACAACGACACTACTCCCGGAGAAGTCTTCAATTACAGTCCTAAATTACTGTTTAGTATGCCTGCTGACTTTATGGGTATGAATATTAACTGGCAGGAAGTTGCTCCCTGATTATCAAATCACCTCATCTGAGTATCTATGAATCCTGTTTTCTGAAACGTGTGTTAACTATACGAATCCTTCTTTATAAGAGTATTAACGTATACCCTTTAGTGCGCATTGCTAGTTTTTGGTTAGTTTGTTATAATTACTTTTACCTTAAGACAGTAGGTCTTTTTAGTTAATGGGTAACCGCCTACCGAGGGAAACACGTAGTAAGATATATACAGATTTACTCTCGTAGATATCTTCTGTATCCCCAAGGTAAAGGGGATTTTTTATTGCCTATTTTTAAATACACAAAGGAGTATTATATGGCTACACAAAAAAAAGTCGAAACAGTAAATGAATTAACAGAAAAAGTTAAAAAAGCAAAATCTATCGTTTTTGCTGAATATAAAGGAATTAAGCACAAGCAACTAGAAGAACTCCGCAAAAACTTAAAAAATGCAAATGCAGAAATGATGGTGTCAAAAAACCGACTTATGCTTCGTGCACTTGGTGATTCTGCAGATACAGTCAAAGAAACCCTCGTTGGAGAAACGGCAGTTGTATTTAGTTACGGAGATGAAGTATCAGGCGTAAAAGAATTAACCAAATTTTTTGAAGCGATTGCCTTAGGGAAAGCAAAGGGTGGTCTATTAGGAACTACACTTTTGACTGCTCAAGATGTAACAAAACTAGCTAAAATTCCTTCCAAAGAAGTGTTGCTCGGCAAACTTGCCGGACAACTACAGGCTCCCATTAGAGGATTACATTATTCCCTCTCCTGGAACCTTAATAAACTTGTCTGGGCATTAAATGCTGTGAAAGGAAAAAAATAAGAATTTATTTCGTTAGAACGTATTGCAACATTACAAACGTTTTTTAAAGGAGGTGACACAAAACATATGGCAAAAATTACACAAGATGACATGATGAAAGCAATTGAGGAAATGACTGTTTTAGAATTATCTGAATTCGTCAAAGCCCTCGAAGAAAAGTTTGGTGTCACCGCAGCACCTGTTGCTGTCGCCGGAGCAGCTCCTGCAGCTGGGGGCGATGCAGGCGCACCAAAAGAAGAACAAACAGTATTTAACGTTGTGTTAACGGATGGAGGCGCAACCAAAATTGCTGTTATTAAAGTAGTCCGTGAATTAGTACCTACCTTAGGTTTAACTGAGGCAAAGGCACTCGTTGATGGCGCACCAAAAGACGTGTTAACTGCTGTTAACAAAGCTACCGCAGAAGAAGCAAAGAAAAAGCTGGAAGCTGCTGGTGGAAAAGTAGAATTAAAGTAACAGGTAATGCTATACTTTGAAACACTATTACAAAAAATCCCGCGTAAAAGCGGGATTTTTGGTAGATTTAACTCCATTTTTGACTTCTTTTTTCTTCAATAGATTCAATTTTTTTAAATCTATGATTGGCGACATGACTTATACGTTTTTTGTTTCCTTGACAGTTGTTACTATCCATGTAACTCTTTTTATAAGGTTTATTTTTGCATGGCTACAAAAAAGACACCAACTTCTTCTTCGTTTATTGTTATTATTTTTTTTGCTCTTGTTAGCATACTCACTTTTCTTTTAGTTTCTCAAACCACATCCATACAAACTGATGTGCGATCGCGAGCTACTCCACTGAAAGCATGCATAATTACTGGCTGCAGCCAAACAGTCTGTGCTGATCATGAAATTATTTCAACTTGTGAGGCAATACCAGAACACGCATGTTATGAACATGCAGTGTGCGGCAGAAAAGACAATGGAGAATGTGGATGGATTGACGAAGAAGCCATTCGGTCCTGTTTAGATAGGTACGACAGAGGAACCAATCCTGGACCATTTCAACCATGTATAAAAACCGGATGTAATGGAACAGTTTGTGCTGAAGATGAACTCATATCGACCTGTGAGGCAATACCAGAACACGCATGTTATAACGGAAAAACCTGCGGCAGAACAACAAATGGTCAGTGTGGCTGGTTACAAATGGATGCTATCAACCAATGCTTACAGTCATATAGAATAACTCCAAATCCTACAATCCCTGTACCTTCCCCCATTCTCTGTCAACCGAGGCCTTCCTGTTTGGACCAGGAGCCACTATGCGTATTGGATACACCAGAACAAGGATGGTGTGCGAATGAACGCAATCCAATAAGCTGGAGCACTCAATATGCCAAGGTTACAGCCGATGACTTTAATTTATTTGTGAACGGCAAACTCTTTACTGCTAGAAATGCCCAAGTCAATATTCATTCAGACCCCGGCACTAATTCTTATACAACGTTAGAGACGACCTGGAATGAACATAACAGAGAAATGCGTTGGTTTATTTACTTTTCTTACACTCCTCAAGATTTCTGGAAGGTCACGGAAATGAGAGTATACGATGGAAATGAAAATGGGGATTGGATTTATTTTGATGGCTTTGTAGGTAACGAATTCGGACGAGCGTATATCAATTCTGTGGCTCGGTTTATAAGTCAGAATCAACGAGCAACACTTGTATTATCAAACTTGCACGTACAACCCTTTATACATTTAGTTACACCAACGCCGACACTTTCTCCTATACCCAACGCACCGCAATGGTTTTATTTACTACCAGATAATTTGCGATGGTTTCTCGAAAACTTATATTACACAATTTTTGTTTGGGAAAGAGAATCACCACTTCGTCATTTGCTCAACGGAATCGTCTAATATTGAGAATTTTTGTACATATTTCTCTTTTATAGTTCGAATACCCAGTCTAATACACTATCCACTTTGATGCCTCTTGACAGAGTTTGAAAGTAGATGATACGTTGTGAATAGGTTTATTATATTATGGGAATGGGTGATGACTGGCCAGATTTATTAACAGTTAAGGAAGTAGCGAAAATTCTTCGTGTGTCTCCTCTTACAATCAAACGCTGGGGAAAACGGGGAAAATTAGCACCAATTCGAATTAATTCGCGTGGTGATAGAAGATACAAAAAAGACGCGGTTATGTGGTTGTTAGGACTTCAACAAAAAGGTGAACTCTCTGAGAGTTAGTGCTTCTCTAATTCAAACTGATCAAGCAGATGTAGGCATCGTTCTTTAATTTCTTGGGTAACTACAACTTCGACAATACCCTCTTTGGGTTGACCATAATACACTAATGTATGTAATGGAGCATTCACTATAACAGCCAAGGTCACCAAATCGTCTTCACCGTTTATTAAGAGAACAGATGACTCTTGATTTGTATTTGATGCAAAATACCCTTTACAAAAGGTTATAACGTCTTGAGAGATGTACCCAGGGCCGCTTTGGATTGTGTGAATCACAACCTCTTTAGGAAAGTGAAATTGATCGATAGTACCAAACGGTTTTCGCTCTACCTGTAAGTCAATTACAGATAAACGTGGAAGAATTCCTAATTCTCTGGCAGTTTTTGTTGTTTTATCCCCTACACAAATAAACCCCTGCTTTGCATGCTGCTGCATCGATGTTTGTATTGCACTTCCTGATATAATTTTACCAAATGGATCTTTAAACGCGCTTCGCAATGAATGAGGAAGCATTAGTTTTCCGTTGGTATCAATAATCCCATTTCTAATGCGTGTAGAGGATATTGGAATCTGGTCAAGGGCTGGCACTAAGGGAACTTCTACAAGTAATAAGGGTAACAACTGTCTTTTTGTCCGTTTAACATTAATTTCTTCACCTGTTTTTCTATTTTCTTTTGTAACTATCAAATGCGTGTATTCTCTTGAGCTGCTTGCTGGTTCAAATTGGTCATGAATACTCATTATATGAACCGTATTTTTTGGCGATTGGGACGAAACCCAAGCTTCTATTTGTTTTTTTCTTTCGGTAAAGGGTTGGATAGTATTTGCAATCTTTGCCTTATATGCCTGAATAAATGCGTCTGAGGTGATGCCAATTGTTATTTCTGGAGATGTGTTTAATGCTGTTTGAAGTAGTGCTTTATGACCACTATGTAAACGATCAAACGTACCGGCAACAAACGTATGTTTCATATTTAATTATGTTAGACTCAATACTAATGATACATATGCTCACTATGATACTCAATCTTCTTGTTTTACTATCTTTTGGAGTAGCATTCATTGATATCTATGGGAATCCTTTTACCGTACAACACTACACTACAGTTGATTCATCAGTATTTCTCATTATATCGTTGAGTATTGTTGTAATGCTACGATTTTTTTATAAACAGGCCGTTCTGCGTCCGTTCGTATCTCGTCTACTACTCATCCTTTTTATCTTTTCTCTGAGTACCTCTTTTATACTTACTAAACTGGAATTTATTACACCGTCTAATTATATCTATTCACTCTTGCGACTCAATGTTCAACGAATGTTTATCGTTGCCTTAGTGTCAGGGTTAATCGTTTTTTTACAGCAACCGAATACATGGTTTAAACACTATCGAACGCAGATCGTTTTTTCATTCAGCCTCATTATTCCCATTGTTTTTTATTTGTTATCACTATTTCCCTATAATTTTTTACTGGAAATAGTTCGTGAGGATAATATTGTTGAATATCTGCAATTTTTTGTATTACTCATGGCTACCTTTTTTTCTGCAAAGACTGCTTTAACACTCATGCGAAAAAAAGCAATACTCATGGCTATGCTTTTTACTTGTATTACTGTTGGGTTATTCTTTGTCAGTGGTGATGAAATATCCTGGGGACAACGACTGTTTGGTTTAAAAACCCCAACTGCTATTGTACAATATAATGCCCAACAAGAGCTGTCATGGCACAATCTGGTACAAGTTGGAAATCTTCCCACATATGCGTATATAGGCATTGGATTGTATGGATCGTTTTCATGGATATTGCAGTCCAGCCTTAAGCAGGGTTTGATTGTGCTGCTCATTATCCCCCGCCAGTTATTTTTTTACTTTTTTATTCCACTTCTGTTCCAGATTCGATTCATTATCGGCAACCATCATCTGGGAGTATGGGCAGAACCAACAGAACTTATACTGTATATCGGTACTGCTTTATATCTCTACAGTACATATAGCTTTCTAACAACGAGAAAAAATAAACTATTCTACAACAGCACTCCAGTCTGACCAAAACCTTGAAAGTCCAGCATCGGTTAGCTCATGATGAATATCAAAACTGCTCCACTCATTTTCAAGATTTAATTCCTGATAGGGTATGTCTGTTAATTCGGGTACATCATACACAAAATCATCTGATGGAAGCTCAAATCCTGCCTCTTTCCATTGAGCATACAGTTTATGAGGAATGGTTATGACATCACTGCCTAACTTAAGGGCATATTGAATATGTTTAATTGTTCGCGTACTTGCGGTTAAGACTTGTACATGCCCATCTCCTAATCCCTTATACATTTGAGTAATATTGGCAATAACATCCATACCGTTTTCCCCTTTATCATCGAGTCTTCCTACAAATGGAGACACATATATATCATGTTCACGATATTTAGTTGCTGCATATACTGCTGCTGCTTGTGCTTGAGAAAATACCAGAGTTACATTCACTGGACCCTCCTGACAAAACACCTCAATAGCTTTTAATCCTTCTTGGGTACAGGGGAACTTAATAACGGCGTTAGGTATCCAGGTTATACGATCTCGTGCTTGTGAAAGCATATCTTCCGTTGTTAGGGTTTCTGGATTACCGAGTACCTGAATAGAAATTGGACCATCTATCACTTGCCTCATTGCCTGAACAATTCGTTTATATTCTGCTACCGCCTCATCCATAGAAGCTTTTTTACCACCAAGTGTTTCTGATAAATTTTTGGCAATAAGAGTCGGGTTAGTCGTCTGCCCATCCAATCCCAAAAATCCACCTGCTTTAAGCATCTCGTGGGTTGCCTTTGTTTCGTCTGGGTTTCCTCCGTCTAAATATAATTTTGTTTGTGTCATAAAACCTTTCTTGTCCTTTTGTCCGTCAAAAGGACCAAAACCTCTTGAGCGAGGTGAAAAGAAAGTTGTTTTTCTCACTCATTCGTTGGGAGACATGCTTCCCTCGCCGACACAAGGTCGGCCTCTCCCAACACTCATTCGTTCGAAAAACTTCTTCACTTTCTTTTCAGCGCTCAAAATAATGTAACATTAATTTTTGATTGCCTTTATTATTGCTTGAGCATCAAGTTCTTCATACGCTAATAATTCTTGCTTAGAACCTGATCTTGGTAATTTTCTTACCGCCAGGTGTGTAAATGGTACACTCAGCTGATGAGCTTGAAATACATGAGCTACAGCCTCTCCTAATCCACCTTCTGGATAATGATCTTCAACAACAATTACATGCTTACTTTGTTGAGCAAATTCTATAATCGTTTGTTCATCAAGAGGTTTTATTGAATAGCAGTCAATAACAGTAACGTTAATACCTTTTTCTGCTAATTCCTTTTGCGCTTGAAGCGCTTCAAAAAGAGTAATACCTGCAGAAATTATTGTCGTATTCTCACCTTCTGCAACAGAAGATTTATGAACTTTTGATCCACCAACAGGAAACGCTTCATCTGATGTATACACTATTGGAGTAGCATCTCTGGTTGTTCGAAGATACGTTATACCTTGTCTTTTCATCAGTTCAAGCATGAGGGCATGACTTGCATGTGCATCTGCCGGATACACAACAGTTGAATCAAATAACAATCTAAACTGAGCAATATCCTCAAGTCCCATCTGACTTGAACCATCTGCCCCGATAGAAACTCCCGCATGAGATCCATTTACATGAATAGTACCACCCGTTAACGCAGCCATACGAAGTTGATCTGAGGCACGTGTTAAGAAAGCGGCAAACGTAGAAATCCACGGGGTATATCCCCTGCACCATAATCCAAGAGCCACTCCAGCCATGGTTTGCTCTGCAATAAAACACTCTACAAACCGGTCTGGATGTGCGTTTGCAAACATCTCTGTATAAGTTGAATTCTTCACATCACCATCTAACACAACCATTGTGGGATGATGTTGGGCATATTCAACAAGTGCATCGCCAAAGGATTTTCGAGTGGCTGTTGGCTCTGTATATGTTTTTAAGACTGGAGGTTCTGTTGGAGTATCAGATTGCAGATCTACGGATACACTCTCTGGTACTTGTATAGGATAAACTTTTTTCAAGTTTACATCACCTATCTCTTGTAATGCTTTTTCCAAATCCTCTTTATTGAGCGCTTTCCCATGCCAATTATCCTTATCTTCAAGAAAGCTAATCCCTTTACCTTTTGTCGTTTTGGCGATAATCGCTATCGGACCTGCCTGATAAATCAATGCTTTCTGGTATGCGGCATCAATTTCAGATTCATTATGGCCATCGATAACGATAACTCCCCATCCAAAGGCTTCAAACCGTCTTCTATAGACATCCATTTGATGTTCTAATGCTGTAGATTGTGACTGACCCAAGCGATTAATATCACACAGTACTACTAAATTATTGAGTTTGTAATAGCTAGCCAGATTTGCTGCCTCCCAGACTGATCCTTCTGCTAATTCTCCATCACCCATTAAGACATAGACTCGAGGAATACGGGTATGCTCTTGATGAGAATCATGCTCGGCACTTATTTCTTCAGCGCTACCTTGAGACGCTTGTTTATACGTACCATGCTGCATCTGAATAGCCAAAGCCTGTCCTAATCCAACCGCCAAACCTTGACCGAGAGATCCTGTAGATGCTTCGGTAAACGGAAATCTCCGCGTTGGATGACCTTCAAGGATACTATTAAATTGACGATATGTCGCAAAATCTGCATCCGAAATGACACCTGCTGCTTTATAGAGTGAATAATAGAGTGGAGTTGCGTGTCCTTTACTAAATATTACCCGATCATTGTTTATGTTACTTGGGTTTTTTACATCATACTGAAGATATTTAAAATACAGTACAGCCATGAGTTCAACTGACGATAATGAAGATGTAGGATGACCGGATCCTGCAGTACTGGAAACGGTAAGGATTAAATATCTCAGTGTCTTATATAAATCATCCATATACTGTTATCCTACGGAAAAGTGAACCATTCCGGCAAGAAGGAAACGCCACCTGATACAATCAGGATACAACATTTATAACGCTCGCAGTTCTGTTAAATGTTCGTTAAACCGTGTTGGATTACTGAAGAGGAAACTGGTAGAAACCAACCGTGTTGCCCCTGCTTCTACACAAATGTTACCTGTTGTTTGGTTGATTCCACCGTCTACAGCGATGATGATGTCAGGAATATTTTGATGGATGGTTTTAATTTTTTCTACTGTTTCTGGCAAAAATGGCTGACCGCTGAAACCTGCCTCAATCGTCATAACAAGACAAACATCTATTTGTTCTAAAAAAGGCTCAATCATCTCAAATTCAGTCGGACCGTCAATGGCAAGTCCAACTTCTATCTCTTCATATTCTGCCATTTCTAAAAAGCGGCGGGGATCTTGTGATTCTACGTGTGCAATCAGACGTTTAAAGCCAGCATCACACAATGGTTTAATATATTTTTCTGGGTTTGTAACCATGAGATGTGCTTCGAAAGAGATATGATCCGGCATCTGTGTTTTCCACTTTGAAAAATCACGAAACGATTCATTATCCACGAGGGTGTGATCTGCCACATCAATATGAAGCCACGATACTTCATTTTTTGCCACATCAATTTTTTCTTTGATGAGATCGAATTCTTTTTCAAAAATACCAGGAATGACATCTGCCATAGAATCTTACTCTACCATGGTTAAATTATAGAAAGAAAGTACTTGAAATTAATTTAGACTATTGCTGTATTTCTATCCCTTAAGACAACATACGCTTTTGCCATTGCAAGAGAGGTTAATGGGATTGTCACGATTAAACCAACTATCAGCAATAACGCCCCAAGTATATTGAGGCTGGATATTGTTAATAAAAAGAGAAGAAGTTTAAACCTCACCCCTTTTGTCAGTGCCATACTTTGTTTAATAGATTCGATAACACCGGTATGCTTATCTACAACTAGGTATGCAGCAAAGAGAGTAACTAGAGTCCAAATAATTCCTGGAATGATAAATAATACAAATCCAAAAATCGATACAAATCCGATTAGCACCAATACCAATATATACGGAATGACTACTCTTTTTTGCTGAAAAATAACTGCCAGTGGAGGCCTTTCGCCATCTACAGACTTAATTTGTGCATACGTTGTTCCGGCATACATAAACATCATAAATACCCAACTGACAAATTGATACAAAATACTAATACCACCAACTGCTAACACGAGTGTAACAGAGTCGGGATTTTGATCGATAACATTTGACAAGGGATTAAGCAGTAGTGATGCAACAACATCCAATACCCACAGCACCAAAAATGGAATAACTTGTAATCCTATAAAAAACCAGGGACGTTGTCTAAATAGTGCCCATGAAGAAGATATAATTGCACGTATTGAGAAAGATGAGTTCATCACTATTAGCATCTCACTGACTACACTACCCGTCAAGTGTGATCTTCAAAGGAAGCTACTTTTTGTTTACGACGTACATGACGTGCTTCTCCGGAAAACGGTGTTGAAATGTAAACCTCAATCATTTCTTTCACTTGTTGGAGGGTGCTTACATCTGCTCCAACTGCCAATACATTCATATCATCATCACTCTTTTGACTTTTTACCATCTGAGGTGTAAATCCTTGCGCACAGCGTATACCGTTTACTTTATTGGCTGCTATACAAATCCCCCCGCCGGAACCACAGATAACAACACCTAAAGCATCTTTATGTTGAGATACTTTTTCTGCAACAGCAAATCCAAAATCGGGATAATCATCCTGCGGATCGTGAACGGTATTTCCACAATCTGTGACTGTATGGCCTAGACTGGTAAGCCAGGGTTTTAGCTCTTCTTTATACTGAAATCCTCTGTGGTCTGCGCCAATATAAATATTCATATTATGTCATCTAACTTTTTTATCTTTGTCACTAACTATATACTACTTCTATAATTAATGTTAGACGTTATTTATGAGTTTTGTGCAAAAATATTTCTCTAAGGATCTAGCTGTGTTGCTATTATTAACAATTGGTTGCAGCTATCCTTTTTGGTGGCTTTTTTCACTTTATGCATTTATGTTTGGTGATGGTGGATATGATGCAGCCAATCAAGAAGCCAACAAATTACTGCGATTTTATATTATTCCTAGTTTAATCGTATTTGGTATTAGCATAGCTCACTCTTTTGTTTTATTTCTCACCAATAATACAAAAAAAATGTATTATCCAATAGCATGGGGATTTATTAGTGTCATAGTTGGTAGTATTATTGTACCGTTTCTTTCAGCAATTATGTGGGGAGTTTTAGATATAATAGGTATAAACCCAGGAGAATCTATTAAAAATTTAGGATGGTATATACCTATTACTTTATTAGTATGTATATCGGGATATTTTTACATTCCCTATATGAGGGACGTGTTATTAAAAAATAAAAAAAACAAATAGATGTTACTATTCTTCCTTGTGTCCACCATACTCAAATCTCAATGCTGAGACAACTTTGGTAGCAAATGTTGGTTTCTTTTTTGATTGTATACGTGCGTTAACTGATTGTTCAAGAATAGGCTGAGGAATCGTATATTTTTTTGATGTATCTATAACCCATTGACCAGTTTGTCCTCCACCTGCAATACCTTTATACCGATCAAGCTTGGGATCAACCGTGAATGCTCTCTCTAAGAGTTCAATTAACCACCCTCTCACGACACTTCCTCGACTCCAGTTTGCGGCAACTTCTTTAAGGTTTAATGTATATGGTCCTTCCGCTAATAAATGAAACCCTTCACCTATTGCCTGATTCATGCCATATTCAACCCCATTGTGTACCATCTTTACAAAATGACCAGCCCCACTTTCACCAAAATAGGTCCAATCACCGTATGCATCATCTTCTGCGTGTTGATGATCGTGCTTTCCATGATTGCATTCTGTGCATCCGCCTTCTCCACACTCACATCCTGTATTTCCATGATTATGACCGTCACTGCAGTGATCACCACACCCGCATACGTCAGTCTGTTTTCCTGAAAGGACATTCCATAGCCATGATAATGACTCTACATGCTGCTTTTCTCCTCCCAGCATAAGGCATGCACCAAATCTTGCCCCTTCCAATCCTCCGCTTGTTCCACAATCAATATAGATAATTCCTTTTTTGGCCAACTCATCTTGTCGTCGTTTGGAATCTTCATAAAAACTATTGCCGCCGTCAATAATAATGTCTCCATCTTTCATGCCACCGGCTACTAATTCGGCAATAACATCATCTACAGGCTGTCCGGCTTTTACCATGAGAAGTACTATCTTACGAGTCGGAAGAGATTGTATAAGCTGTTGAAGCGTTTTGGATGGGGTCAGTGTTCCCACGAGCATATCTTCTTCTCGTAAATACGGTACTTGTTGTTTTGCTTCTTTAATTTCTTGTAAAAAAGCATCCGTAACCTGTGAAGTTCTGTTATATATACTCACATGTATACCATGCTGAATAAGGTTTAACACCATATTCTGGCCCATTTTACCTAACCCAATAAATCCAATATGATTATTCATAGAGTTATTCATTGATGGCTTATCCATCTTAGTTTATTTCTGAAGACTGATTGCTAGTGCTGAATATTTTTCGTCAATTGCTTTGAATGTATCGTCATCAACCAACCCTCTTCCCCAGGCAATAGCAAGTTGAGTACGAACAATTGCTACTAATCCAATTGCATCAAACAGGAGATTTCGCCCAAATCGTTTGTCCAGTCGAGATAATCCATCAGCAATTTTTGCTGAGACAACTTGTGCTGCTTTTTGCAGCCCTTGGATTACTTCTGCATCAGCTTGTCTTGTCGCATCATCCAAGGCATCAATGGTTTTATGAATATCCATAAGTGCAACATAGGATTGTTGCCAGAGTTTGTTATCGTGAAATGTAGTCATACTGCTTATTTTAGTCTATTTTTCAGGGAAATACCACTTTCGGCCATCGTTGGCAATTAATGCTGTCGCCTCTTTGGGCCCAGTACTTCCCGGCTGATATAAAACTAGAGATTCTGTTTTTTGCCATGAAGAAATAATAGGAGTTACAACTCTCCAGCTTGCTTCTATTTCATCAGTACGAGCAAAAAGCATTTGATCACCTGAAACCGTATCTAATAATAGTTTCTCGTATGCATCTAAATGACTATGTTCTTCAAATTCACTACTATAGCTGAAATCCATAGAAACAGGAACTAAATTCATACCAAACCCCGGTTTTTTAACCATTAGTCGTAATGCAATTTTTTCATCCGGAGCGATCTGTATTGTGAGTACATTCCGTAATACTTTTTCAGGATCAAAAAAACAGACGTCATCGCTACACAAAGCAGGTTTTTTATAGTGAAGAGAAATTTCTGCTACCTGATTGTGTAAACGCTTCCCTGTTCTAATATAAAATGGAACATTCTTCCAGCGAGGAGTATTTATAAATAAGCGCAATGCGACAAATGTCTCTGTCTGAGAATTAGGAGCTATTCCAGGTTCATGGATATACCCAGCTATTTTGTTGCCATCCCGCTCTCCATCTGTATACTGACCCCGTACTACATATGTTTGTAATTCTTCTTCTGTTAACGGTAAAACTGCCTGAACTACTTTTGTGCGCTCATCACGGACTGATTGAGCATCAAATGATATTGGCTGTTCCATGCCAACTAACGAAACCATTTGCATAATATGATTTTGTACAAAATCCCGTAATGCACCTATACCTTCATAATAATTCCCTCTTTTTTCTATTCCAATTTCCTCTGAAACACTTATTTGCACATGATCAATAAACTCTTGATTCCATGTTGGTTCAAAAATACCATTCGCAAATCGAAATGCTAAAATATTTTGCACTGTTTCTTTCGCAAGATAATGATCAATGCGATATATTTGTTTTTCCTCAAAAATACTTGCTAACAACTGATCTAATTTTTGAGCTGTTTCTAAATCTTTTCCAAACGGTTTTTCAATCAGCACTCTTGTATAATTTATAGTTCCCTGACCGCATCCTTCTGCAAGTTTCGTTTCTTTTAAGTGCATGAGAATTGTTTCGTAATGTTCGGGAGGAGTTGCTAAATAGAAAAACCGCGGGACACAGGCACCCAATTTTTTGTCATAGGACTCAAGGACGTTAATAATCTCGTTATACACATCTGTATGCTCAAAGTTGCCTTTAACGTAGGTAATATTTTGAGCAAAAGAATTCCATAGAGATTCATCCAGATCTATCTTAAATCGTTTTTGTTGTTTAACAGCTTTCTTCATTAATTCAGTAAATTCCTGCTGAGAAAAATCTCTTCTGCCAACGCCTACTACATACATTTCCTGAGAAAGTTTCTGTTGTTTATACAACGAAAATATTGCAGGAAGTAATTTACGAGATGTTAAATCACCAGTAGCACCAAAAATAATAAAAATTAACGGTGACATAGAAAGAATATGTAAAAAGTGTAGATTACTGACTATCTGATCCAATAATTACGAGGAAATCAGCAGTGGTTGTAACCTCACCCTCCGGGATAGATCCAGTTTGTATACCCAATTGTTCCGCAATCTGGGTTGCTTCTGCAGATTTTGTCCCTTTTACATCTATGATGGTTGTACTTGTATAATCACGCCGTACGGCATTTCCCCGTTCATTTACTGTTACACCGGGAAATTCTTGTGTCAGTTGACCTTCAAATGTACGTGCAAGTCCAGTGATCGTTGTACCATTCCGCAAGGCAAATGTACCTGTTACAGGAGCAGGTGTTGGAGATGCCTCAACAACTGCATCCGGATTAGGCTGAGTAACGCTTTGAGTACCTGCAACAGAAGCCTGGTTGTCATTAGAAAGGTTAACTGGTGCAACTTCTACAATCTTTTTTTCAGCTGGTCTATATAAAATCGCTTTTTTACTGTTCATATAAATCAAAACAACATCGCCATTTTGTCCACTGGAAAAAAATTGTTGATCCTTTAGGCGGTTAATGTCTGACACTACTGCAACGGTAGGTTTTTCATCTTGAGGAAGCATAATTTTTGCTGATACTTCTGCAATAAGCTCTCGCTGTCGTTCATCTGTAAGAGTGCCGCCTGTAGGAGTTTCTTTGAGCTTGGATAGTTCTGACTGCACTTTTGTATATTGATAATACCCAGCTACACCTATACCAGAAAGTAAAATAATTACAACAGTTACAATCCAAAAAATTGGTGTTTTTACTATTCTTAATATAGTATCCATGTGCTTCATTATGCAACGTGAACAGTTCTTATGCAAGCATGACGTTCATAAATACCATATTACTTATTCGGACAATAAAAAAACACTATGTTACTGCTGTTTTATGCAATGTGTACTACTCATGAAGTTCATACTCACTTGATTGTTTTTTATAATTTTGAAAGTATAGTCTAGAGCAATCTTTTTATGAAACGAAAAAAACGTACATCGCGTAAGAAAACAGCTCCTATCCCTTCAACACTGCTGTTGTTTTTGTTTATTATTGGATTATTAAGTGTCGTTATCTTTTCTTTTTTTTATATTAGTTTTAAAGATGAAAAGGTTTTGCGGCCTTTGGCCATGCTCCATGTACCAGAAGCGCCTTCTTTTATCCTTCCGGGAACCTACGAATCCAAACAACCGAAAGGAAATGTATTGGGCTCTCAACCAGTCGATCCAAGAGACTTAATCACATATATAAATGAAGAACGCATGAAACGAGGCTCCCGGCCACTGAGAGTTTCGCCTGTTCTCACCAAAGCAGCGCAAATGAGAGCAGATACAATCATGAAGCATCAGAATTTTTCCCATCAAGACCCTTTTGAAGGAATCCAACTTGATACTGTGTTGCCGCTATTAAAGTATCCATTTTCCTGGGCTTCAGAAAATATTGGCATGGGAGACACAACTGCACGCGCGTTTGTGAATGGATTTATGAATAGTCCTAGTCATAGGGATAATTTACTTAATCCTCAGTTAGTAGAAACAGGAGTCGCTGTTGTTTCTGGACCGTATAAACAGTATTACGTCAATGTTGCCGTTCAATTATTTGCTATCCCTGTTGATCGATCAACATTCTTAGGATACACAGAAAAAGATGTTGAAGAATATAAACAATTATTAATTGAAATTGGTAAGCAGTTAGAACTTACCAAAACGTTGCGTGAGAAAAATCCTGAACAAGCTGACTATTATGAACGATGGCAACAACTGCTTATACGTCAACAAGAAATAATTTCAACTCTTTCATATACTATGGGTGAAGAAAAACCGCTTGCAAAAGAGTTAATTGCTATGATCAAAGAATATAACAGTAATTGGGCAAGTGTACCTGTAATAGAATAAAAACAGAATATAAGTCATAAAAACCCGATCTGCTGCGATAAATGGTATAATTTGCACCATGACGAATATTTCAGAGTTTGATTATGAACTCCCACCAGAACGTATTGCCCAGCATCCACTCTACCCCCGTGAACAGGCAAAACTCATGGTACTGCCTACAAACAGTAAAACAATTATTCATGACCATGTTGGCAATTTAGCCTCATATCTTCGAAAAGGTGATGTCGTTGTTATAAACAATACGAAAGTATTTAATGCACGACTTGCAGCAACAATTCAAACTGTCACTCACAGCTCAAAAAAAGTTGAACTATTCTTAATTAAACCAGTTGTATCTAACGACAAAACATCATCCTGGCAATGCATTGGTAAACCAGGAAAAGCATTAAAGGTAGGAACAACTATTACTATTGCTCAAGATTTTAATGGAACTATCACTGAAAAATGTACTGATGGAACCTTTAATGTTACGTTTGACTATTCCGTTAATGACGTTATTACTAAAGCAAACAACTATGGGTCTATTCCATTACCGCCGTACATAAAAACAACACCTAGACCTGATGATTATCAAACAGTGTACGCCAAAAAAGTCGGTTCAGTAGCAGCACCTACTGCCGGATTCCATATTACGGACAATATTATTACTCAAATGAAGGCCAAAGGAGTACATATTGTGGAAATTACTTTACATGTAGGGCTTGGCACCTTCCTGCCTATCAAGTCAGAAACTATTGAAGACCATACTATGCATAGCGAATGGGTCGAAATTTCTCAAGAAGCCTCAGATAGTATCAATCTAGCTAAGCATGAAAAACGACGAGTTATTGCAATCGGTACCACAACACTGCGCGCACTCGAAGGAAGCCTGCGCACTAACATAGCCTCTAGTATTTCCGCTCCCGGAGCGGATGAGGCTACCGCTCCCGGAGCGGAAGAACTAAAACCGTATAAGGGAGAGGTTAATGTTTTTATAACTCCTGGGTTTTCTTTTAGGATTGTGGATTGTTTATTAACTAATTTTCATCTGCCTAAATCTACCCTGTTATTGTTAGTTTCTGCTTTTGCTGGTAAAGAACGGATCAAAGAGGCATATCAGGAAGCAATTGGGAATAAATATCGCTTTTTTAGTTTTGGGGACGCGATGTTTATCGTTAATCAGATTAAATAATGCAACTAGTGAAACAACTCAAGTGGTATCTTTTTATAGGTATGATGTGACAGTGGGTACAAGAGTTTGTTAACTGCTACAACTACTTTAAATTGATTGCGTTCATAAATAAGCCAGGGTTTAGAACTTTTTTCCACATATATATCAATAATTTCTGCTAATGAAGCATTGTTCCCATAAACCGTTTGTTTACGTTTACTATTTTTCTTTAAAATGTTTATCATTCTTGAAGGGTCAGACAGTGCAGTTTTTCCCCCTAAATGAATAGCTTCATGATCAAGTACTGCTGCCATAATGCCTGAAATGTTTACGTTATTAACAATACGTATCTGACGACCTGGTTGATACACAATTCCACTTAAATATACTAATTTCGGTCGTACATATGCCATTTCAACTCTCGCGTTTTTTATACTTCCGCAACTCTCAACTGAAACAAATTGAACTGGACCAGTTATTACTGTTGGATTGAGAATGAGAGTTCTTGATAATTCAGGCATTCCGATTCCATCAGCACTGAGTTTTGAACCAAGATACATACAGTTTGTTAAGTCAGGAGAGATACCATACTCTCTAAACTTTTGATCCGGTATTTGCGTATAGGCTAATGCAGCGTATGGTGGTTCCTTTCCTGCATACCCGTCAGTAATTGATTGGCCTAATTCATACAGTGCGTGCACTGTATAAAAATCTGCAATGATATCCCTACCTATAATTTTTGCTGGCTCTAATTCATGAGCTGGTTTTAATTCTGGTTTGTAAAATAATCTACGTTCTACAGCACGCACTGAACTTTCAACATGAATGTTCATAACAATAATACGTTCGAAAATTCAAGTATACTCCTGATTATTTACTTTTTCCACTCATTTGAAGGTTTTTTGGGGCCCATAAATATTCAACTTACAGGAATATTTCTGAACATAGTTCTTAAAAGATGGGTTGATGATGAAGCTCAAAATTGATTAAATAGAAGTATCAAACGATATATATCATCTGCCTTCAACATTCATATCCTGCAAATGTTGAATCACATAACCGGAGTACTGCTCCTACTTATCATCCCGTTTTCTCAACCGGTATACGTAATTGCGGCTGTCCAACCAGATATTTTCGCTACACCCTCGGCCACTATTGCACAATCCAGTCAAACGCCAGAAGTCACCCAAGCCACTCAATCAGGGAATCAACTTGAAGAAATTCCTCTTGATAATCTTACTGAATTAAACTCGCTCAACACAAAACTTTCACGCACTCGCATAAAAAGACGTTCAGAAATTGCATCGCTTCCGAAAGAACACTTTCGCATGAATGAATCAATTCCTGTGCATATTTTATCTGGTGATGATGTGACATCATTGACTGTTATCGATGAACAAAAAAAGTTTGTAGACATACAAATGACCAAACAATTTGTTCGCCAAGAAATAATTGTTACGTTACATCCCCCACAGCAATTTGAACCTGGTACATTTACTCTCGTGGTCTCTGATGTCAACGGTGTGCTATTAACGCAGGATTTTACCTGGGGAGTATTAGCCATGAATTTTAACAAATCCGTATATGCTCCCAATGATACTGCATATATTCAGATGGCAGTATTGGATGAAAACGGTACGACACTTTGCAATGCAAGTCTATCTCTGATAATTCAAACTCCAATAAATACTTCGATTACACTCTCAACAGAGGATAATTCTATACAAAAAAACGATGATTGCGGACACTTGCGACCTGATGGAAGTCCAGACTATATCACAGACTATACCCTTGAACATGAAGGTGTGTATCAGCTGATACTAACTGCTGAAACGGCCAATGGTCAGTATACAATTTCTGATACTCTTGCTGTTCAAACATCGACCCCGTTTACTATTGAACGCTCAGGACCTACAAGAATATTTCCTCCCAACACCTATGCTATGAGCCTAACCATTACCGCTCAAGAAGATTTTATTGGGACTGTTGTAGAAACAACACCGGAAAGCTTTACCATTTCTCCTCATCCACAAACAATAAATTACTCTACTATAGACATAACTACTCCCTATTATAATCCTGAAACAACCACGCTCACATTGGAATTTCCTGTTTCTGATTCAACAGCCAATATCGTGAGAGGTTTTGGCGATAGTATCGATCCTTCACAAATTAAAACGTATGAAGACGGCGGGATACTAGCCCATGACGGCATTGATATTGCCGTCCCATACAACACACCGGTATCAACAATCGATGATGGAACCGTTATTTTTGCCGGAGAAAGTGTGTATGGAACAACAGTCATTGTTGAACATCTTTGGGGCAGAAGCTATTATGGCAATCTTTCAGCTATAGATGTATCTGTAAATCAACAGGTATATAAAAGACAACCAATTGGCACAAGTGGGCAGGCGCTGTCAGATACTCCTGCACACGTTCATATCGGATTGAAAAAAAATACAAACGATCATTACAACGGCTTTGCTGGAAAAGAAAATCCACTACCATATTTAGGAAAGACGTCTCTTTTATCTGATGCATCAGTGAAATCTATATACTGGAATCTGTCCCTTGCAAAAGGTGAATCGGTAACAATTGGATACTCATTTATTACTCCGAGGGTTTCTCCTCAATTTTATTTGTTAGGTCCACTTCGATTTTTTAAAGAAACTTCAGTTGTATCTACCTTAAAAAATAATTTACAGGAAATTTCTCAACAGTTGGCTTCATCTTCTGCAGAAATACAAATTATTAACAACAATGCAGATTCCCCCATCCAACCATCAATTGAACCGTTCCAATCGTCTAATTCTGACAATGAAAGTTCCGCCTCTGCAATTGAATTGGATCGTGAGGAAAATACTGCAACTGCATCTCCCCAGATCCAGACAACCCCTCAAGCTCAATCAGACAGTCTACCACCAATCACAAACGAACTATTTCAATCTGAAGTACCAACGCAACAATCTGATTCAGAAATCCTTACCTTTTCTGAACAAATAAGTCCTTCAAAAACCACGCTCCCACTATCTCTGGTATATGAAGAACCAAGGGCCTGGCAAATAGCAGCAGACGCACTCCCCAACAATAGTCGAGTTTCTTCAGTAGAATTTTATGGTGGACAATACAGTGGAAATGGTACTACAGGGCTAAACTCAGATACGAATCAGTCATTTTCTCCATTTAATTTTCAACTCAATGAAACAAATGTATCTATTCAGCAAGCATATATAGTAGTTGAAGTACATTTTGGATCATACGCAGATCCACCTGCTTATACTGGCTGGAGTGTTGCATTTGATGCGTGCCAGGAAACCTGCACTGCTGATGCATGGGGATCTGGCGGTGGTCAAATAACAGTCAGCGATTCTTCGACACTTGCATATAACGAGCAGGAATCCATGCAGGTTCGATTTCTGGCTGATGTCACCACGGAAGGAACTTTGTCTACTTACTCAGGAGGCGGCACACAGCTCGAAGGCCAAATCGGTTACCGTGTTGATTTAGGTTCTGCTGGAAACTCAATTTCTGCTGCTCAGGCAAAATTAGTACTCACTTATACATATAATGCTGATTCTACTGAGTATACTAACACCGTCGCCTATCCTCTGGAATCTACCAACACGGGTGATCAGGGAACGCGTGCAGCCGGCCAGACCGTCGGGTGTACCAAAAACTCTACCTGTCCTGTGTTTGACTATACCGTGACGCTTGGTGAATCCTCTCCGACTCAGCAATCACAATGGTTTCTTATAGATTTTCAAAATGATGGAAATAATGCAAATGATGTTAATTTTGATGTCAATATCCAGGGAACAGACACTGATAGCCAAACAATTGTCCATGAATCCGCAAACGGCGGCACGCAACAGACTGCTTTATCGGCTTACTTTTCCGGCGTCTCCGGGTATAGTGCAGATACTGCTCAGCAATTAGAATTTGCACATTCTAACTCTGGCACCCTATATTTGATTGGCGGAGAAGTATTTCATACGTATACTGCCTCCTCTACGCAAACCTCCAAAACCAAAACAGTACGTTACCCCATGGGAATTCTGAATAACGGCACATCTATTACAAAATCCACAGCATCAACCACAGTGTACTTTCCAGAAACGAATGTCAACGTAGAAAAAGCATGGGTTAGGTATCTTACCTCAAATGATATTTCAGGTAATTTTTCTGTAGATGTGACTACAACAGTCGGCAGCAATTCGGAAAGCGGTGCTCAAACTTATAACTATAACCCTGGTGGTACAGTCCCAAATGGTGCATTTCGTATCTATCATGTCATACCCTCATCAGACTATACAGAATTAGAATCTGCAACTGGAACATCAGGTATAACTGTAACTGCTTCATCCCAACACAGCACGACCAATGCCCGTGGTATATCTGCTGAATTGGTTATTACCTATACCTATGATGCTGAGTATGAGGGCTATATCAATACAGCAACCTTGATGGCAGGACAAGATACAAGTACTCCGAGTCAATCATATACTACTGGCACAATTGACCCAGTCATCCCTGAGTACACCGGCGTATTATCCATGCGTGGTGCTTCGCTATATTCAACGCTTCTTCTTTCTGATTCAGATGCAGCTGTTTCCGCAGGTCCAATCACAGCAGATGCAGACCTCTCTACCGGAACCTGTTCAAATACCAACGCATATGAGCTTTCTGCCGACTCGTGTAATGCGTATCATTATTGGTACGAAGATGTTACTGGGGCTATGAGTACTTCTGATACCCAAACATATACTGCTTGTGTTTCTAATAATGGCGGTGGCGATACGTCTGGAGGTGCAAAACACAACAGTGTTCTCATTTATACCTATCAAGTTACACTTCCAACTCTTTCACAACTGATGCGTCATGGAAAATGGTTTGATGAAAATGGAACGTATCAGGCATTTACGTTTTAAACATAAATCCTTGCATTATCACCCATTACACAACACATTCACCTTGCTGATAGTGAATATTTTAGGCTTATTCCTAGAAATTAAAAAGTGAGTTATGGATTGATTTGTCAACATATAACACTCGTTGACCATTCAAGAATGAACCTCGTATAGTAAATACTAGTACCAAATACGTTACTTTATAATAATAAGCTGATTCTACTGCTAACCATGAAGCCACACTTTTCAACATGCATTTCTACACTTCGATTACTGGTCTTAAACTACCTTAAGCATTTTCATGCAACCCGGATTGATCTCTCCTTAATCCTGCCAAATTCTTCAGGGTTACATTCTAAGTCTCTGTTTCTCAATAATCTTCCTCCACCACTTCTTGCCTGGAAACAACACGTAAGGATTATGTATCAAAAAAGTGTTAAATCAGTAAAAACAACCGTTGTTTTTATCTTTGCTTTGCTATTAACCATTACACATCCGACAACGCTTTTTGCTTTTGAATCAACGATTTCTTCTACCCTTCAAGAATCGACGCAAAGTGCTCAGATGCAGGCAGAAACATACATCCCATTTGATCCAACAACCGCGGAACCCGCATCAACTTCATCAAGTCAATTAACAGAACCAGATATTTCACCTCCCCAATCACAAGTACGCAAACCATCTGCAATTCCCACATTAGAATCGATAGTTGATATTGATGGATTATCTGCTCAACTGTTGGAACGGGTGCAACCTGAACGGCTTTCGAAAAAGTCATTTCAAAGTAAAGAAAAGATTAAATTCAATGTCAAACATGGTAAATCTAAAAACTTTAACATCAGAGTATATAAAAAAGACTCTAAACAAGACATAAAGTCTCTTATTACAAAAGAAGATAACAAACTAGATGATGGTGCGACTATAAGTATCACCCCTCCGATGACACTCATCCCGGGCAGATATGTCCTGCAAGTATCAGATCAACGAGGGATTATTCAGGAAGAAGAATTTGTTTGGGGCGTTCTTGCTCTCAACACCGATAAGTCTATATACGCTCCAAATGAAACGGCAAACTTTTCACTGGCTGTACTTGATGAAAAAGGTGAAATGGTCTGTGATGCATCACTGACTCTTACGATTGTCAATGGGAGTGATACCCTTACACTCACCACTTCTGGTGGTCAAATAACTGTCACTGATCAATGCAGTAAAAAAAGTTTTAGTTTAGAACCAGACTATACTGCTTCTATAAAAACTGGATCTGAAGGTACGTACAAACTCACCTTAACTGCAGAAACAAAAAACGGTACATACACTGTTACAGATACGTTTGAAGTACAAAACACTGTTCCATTTATTATATCCCGCCGCTCTGCAACCCGTATTTATCCGGAACATACCTACCCAATGCTTGCAACTATTACAGCAACAGACGATTTTACCGGTAAAATCACAGATGTCGTTCCCGACTTTTTTACAATTACCCCTGTACCCCCTGACTATGGAACAGTTGCTCAACCAGATCGCATTGAAATTGTTTCACCATTAACAAATTCAAACGTGTTAGGCATATCTGATGTTCTCTTAGATTTACCGTTCGTTGAAAAAGGAAAAACTACACCATTTTTAGAAGACTATGCAAAAACAAAAGAGTCCAGCATATCAGCAGTCGCTGTGCTTTCTGCATCAACTGATTTTGATAGTTCATCCAGCCAATCTGCTGTGTTATCAAGCGAATCGAACAATCAAACGGATCCGCTTCAATCCAATACAACACTACTCCCTCAGCTTGGAGGCTTTCCAGTGACTCAGGGGTTTGGCTACTTTCATACTGAACCATCGCTCCTTCGCTACTATCAGGAATATAACTTATTAGGACATGATGGTGTTGATATAGCTCTGCCTCTTGGTACGCCCGTTACAGCAGTTGATGACGGGAAAATCTTGCGAGCTGTTGAAAATGGCGAATATGGGATAACAGTAGTGATCCAACATGATTGGGGAAGAACGTATTACGGTCATTTAAGCAAGATGTATGTGACTGCAGGCGACACCATGGTGAAAGGTGGCATTATCGGATTATCCGGAAACACTGGAGAGTTAACGACCGGACCTCATTTGCACTTCGGTATTAAGTTTACCGATGCAGATGAGCAAAATGGTTTTCGTGGAAAAGTTGATCCTGCACCCTACTTAGGATTAACAGGCAATCAGATTGCTATAGAAGCAAATAGAAGAGCAGAAAAAGTAAAAATTCTCACCTACGATGTTTCCCTCAAAAAAGGAGATACAATAACAATTGGGTATCAGTATAAAACTCCACCACAAAGTCCCAGGCTTTATCGCGTCGGTCCGCTGCGATTTTTTAATACCGGACAACCATCAGCACCTACCTCATCTAATAATAACCCAACTGCTGGTTTAGATTTCGGCGGTACTGCACAAATCAGACTCTTGCCAGAATCTTCAGCTTCGGCAGACATTCAACAGACAAATGCATCTGAACAAAACCCTCAAATATTTTTTCAGGAATCCAGGCAGTGGCAAATTGCTGTTGATGGTGTCTATTCTGGTAAACATATGCGTACAGTTGAATATGTATTGGGAAATGGATCAGATAATACTGCCCGTAACGATAATGTGAACGTCTATGCCGGCTCCAGCTGGAACACGACCAAGGGATCTGCTGGCACAAAAAATGTGATCATAGAAGGGTCAGGCATAGAAGTACTGCAGGCATACATAGATGCGTCATGGATGATTATTGGTGCCGGAGACATGACGAATATCTCAATGACTATCGATGTAGAAAGCGGTCCAAACCCCGGTGTTGATGTCAATGTGGCAGAAGAACTTTCTACCTTATCGTATGATTCCAGTGATTTGTCAGCATGGCAGAGGCATATTGCAGATGTCACACCGTTTTTTGACCGGCAAACCGACACACAATTTAACAGCGGACTGGATGTCGTTTTGGGTTTGCAGCTGAATACAGGAGCAGTTCAAACAAATCTTGCAACGGCAAAATTAGTACTTACCTATGAGCAAGATTACTCAACAACCGCTCATACGGAGCTCAAAACCGTCCGCTTCCCGCTTGATTCAACCAACGGGTCTGATACTGGTTCTCGAACCAGCGCATGCGGTGCTACATCTACGTGTAGTTTTACCTATACAGCAACCATTCCTGATGCTACAGCTGATGCAAATGTCTATGATGTATGGTTTGAGTTAACCGGTGAAGTAAATTCTGCCAGTGCGGGAACGTTTACTCCACAAATCAATGGCGGAACTGCAGGCCCGGCATTTGACTGGCGTGAAACACTCACAGACAATACGTCATTTCTTGTGTATTACCGGCCACCCATTGGCTCACCAGATTTTCAACGCTCTACAGCACAGACACTAGACATCACCACCGGAACTGTTCCCATACAGGTTCTTGGGGGTGAGCTTGTTGTTACTTACAGCTTCTCAACTGGTGCAGCATCACAAACTGAATCACTGAAATACTTCATGAAGCAGGACACAGCCGCTAATCCAGGAACAAGTGCCAATAACTTTTCCAATACTGGTGTAACGATTTCAAATACTGGATTTTCGGTCACCGATATCTGGATGAAACTACAGGTACCAAGAACAGAAACCAATACATTGACTGTGTCAGGTCAGGTTGGTGCATCGTCAGTTTCTAGCAATGCGTATACCTTGGGTGGATCAAACAGTATAAGATCTGGTCTAAACCCTACCATAATATATAACATGAGTGCACAGTCCAGTGGGTTTTCATCTGCAACGACAACCATACAGGGCACGACTCAGTGGTCATCAGCCACAGGTGATGCTCCAATAGGCGCAGAACTTTACCTTACATTTACATGGACTGGATCATCCAATGGAACGCAGACAAAAACACTCCTATTTGGAAAAAATCAGCAAGGAGTACCAAACATTTTAAACCAATACGCCAACACCCCAATTCCAGTCTTTTTATCTGAGCGAGTGAATAAAACGTACCGTGATGCGTACGTTGAAATGACACTTCTTCACTCAGATGCCACAAGCATTGCAGCTAATGCCAACACAACCTATGGGGTTAATGGAAGTACGTTAACATATAATGAAAATCAGGAAGAAGGCACGACTACGACAGAAGAGGCTTATTCGTACAGAATATTTTATCAGCTTTCCAGTTCACAGTTTTCCGGAGGCTCAGCCATCTCCTGGAATCATAAAGTTTTTGAAGTAAACCAAACGCTCAGTCAATCCGATGAAATCTACTATTCGTATGTATTTGCAGCAACCTACGATGCTGCGTTAGGCGACCAGGCAACCATACCTGATCCATTGGGCAAACAATTGAAAACAGTTGAATATGTACTTGGGAACGGAACAGATACGACAGCTCGTGGAGACAATGTCTTTACATATGCTGGATCCAGCTGGAACACAACCAAAGGTTCTGCAGGAACAAAAACACTCACACTTGAGGGAACCAATATCCGAGTTACCCAAGCATTTTTAGAATTTCACGAAATGAAAAGCGGAGCAAATAACATTAACAATATCAGCATGACGCTTGATGTTGAAGCCGGACCAAATCCCGGCACTGATGTACGCGTAGCACAGGAATTATCTATTCGACCATATGAAGACAGTGGTTTAACGGGTTTTATTCGAACTGTTGCTGACGCAACAGCACTTTTTACCACTCAAACTGACAGCGACTGGACATCTGGTGTTGACGTTGTTGCAGGTGTGGCTGTTGATAACCAAACTGCCGGCAGCACCAATATTCTGAAATCGTTAAAACTGTATATTACCTACGAATCGGATTTTTCAGCCCTTCCACATACAGAAACAAAAACTGTCCGTTTTCCTCTTGATTCTACCAATGGTTCGGATACCGGCACACGTACTGCAGCATGTGCAGGATCTTCTACCTGCAGCTTCTCCTATAATGCCGCTATACCAGATGCTACTGCGGATGCAGATGTCCTTGATGTCTGGTTTGAACTTAGTGGTGAAGTTGATAGCAACACTGCATCTGGTGTTACACCGCAAATTAATGGTGGTTCTGCAGGCACTGCGCACAACTGGGTTGAAGCATTTGCTGATGATACGAATTTTCTCATTTATTACCGGCCAGGAATTGGGGGGAGTAATTTTAATCGATCAACATCTCAAACGCTTGACGTTGTCAATGGAACTGCAGCGGTAAACATACTAGGTGGCGAATTGGTCGTTACGTATCGCTATCAAACAAATGCACCATCTCAAACTGAAACAATATCATACTTTATGAATCAGGAAACATCAGCACCTGGAACCGGGAAAAGCACATTTAGTCAAAGCATTAATCTTTCACAATCAAGTTTTACTGTTTCAAATCTCTGGTATAAAGTGAAAACAGCACCAGTGGCTGCCTCAACCATTACCGTTTTTGGGACTGTTGGAGCCGCGTCTGAACAAAGTAATGGATATACCTATGCTGGAACAAACCCGCGTTCAGCCAATACGCCAACGATTATCTATGATATGACTGCTGATGCTGCATCATTTTCTTCATCTCCTACCACAGTACAGGGTGCAATTCAGTGGTCATCAGATGCTGCTGATACCATATCCGGGGTAGAGTTGTTTGTAACATTTACCTGGAATGGTGCGCAGACAAGTTCGCGCACAAAAACAGTCAAATATGCCATTGCTCAACCGGGGGCTGTAGATGCATCTAATCAATATAATAACAATACAGTCTATGTTTTCCTGCCTGAAACTATCACTAAGACTCACCGCTCAACGTATATTCAAACATCATATGTTCACTCAGATTCAACCAGCATAACCGTCGGTCAGGTTAATACACAAGTCAATGAAAACGGATCAGTGGTCAACGAGACTGCTGATACAACGAGTGAAGCCTATACTCTCTGGTATTACCGGCCAATAACAAACACCATGTTCTCTGATGGCAGCACGATTGACTGGAACATGCGAGCATTTAAAGTCAATAACACAAGAAATCAGGTAGATATCGGATATTATGCAAACATTATGACAATAACCTATGATATCGCCTCGGAAAATTTTGGCACAGTAGAAAATCCTACGTTATCACAACTCATGCGACACGGAAAATGGTTTAATTCATTTGGAGCAGAGCAACATTTTACCTTCTAAACGTTGTCTTTACTTACATAAATCATAATACTTCTGACGGGATAACAACAACAACAAACATTTCTCTATTAATTAACAACAGATGTATCCACAGCTATTTGCTCTACCCTCTATTAGATATCAATACTCGTATCTATTATGACATTTTCCTGCTTCAGCTTTATCCGTTCACTCATTAATACTTGGCATAGTAACTGACCTCAACATTACCTATACGTGTATAGTTATTGTCTCGTGATCCCATGCGTAAGTACAATACTACCCGTTGTCCTGGTGTATCAAGATCTGGAGCAGACGCGTTATCAAGCGTTGCGCCAGAGATATTCAACGTTGCCCATGTTGCGCTTCTCTGATTGCTTGCAGAAGCAACTGCTCCACTTGAGGTATCTTCTGCATCATAAATATAGTAGTCAAGTCGAGTATCCCCATCAGTCGCAGTTTCAGTTTGATAGTTTATGGTGATGCCTGAATTCCATCCACTAAAGTCTTCAGGTAGAGTAAAGCTTAATGCGACCGTATAATACTGAAGGGATGCTTGACTGGTATTCCATTCATAATACGTTCTAAAGTCATCAGCAGTTGAAGTAGAATCGGTTGTCATTTGACCAATGATACTTGTGTCTGTTGCACTTCCATAAAATGCTGACAAGACTGCTCCGTCATATTCCGGTGTTAACGTCATAGTCTTTGTTGGTCTGGCAGTTCCAAAAAATTCTGGTCCAGAAGCTGGATCAAAACTAAAGTAATCTGTTGTACCATCTCCAATCGTAAAGATGGCATCAATCTGACCTGCAGACTCAGAATACAATCCCAAATCCCAACCCGAAGCTATATTTATTGCTCGCTCAGTCCCTGCCCCGCCTGTAATCGCTTCAATATTCAAACCATATTGTGTACCTGCTGATGCAGTACCCGCAATAATTTGTATTGCAGATAACACATCACTGGCATCTCCAGAATCTGTAATGGCAACACGAAGCCCTGCATTTGTATCAACTGCGGCATCTGAAGATACAGTGAAATCAATATCTAGTCCATTTACACCATTAGTCGTTGTTCCATTACCGGTATTTGTTATTGCGGCAATGTTGACAGTTGGAGCTGCAGATGTTTGAATCGTGAAATTATTTCCGGCTGCCAGTGACACAAGCGTATCACCAGTAATTGTCGTGTCACCGATCAACCCAATGGTACCAGCACCATTTGGATCAATAGTGAGTCCTTCATCCGTATCAGCTGTGGTTAATGTTGGAGACGTACTATTGTACCCAAAGACTACGTTTCCTCCCAGCGATATTGTTCCATTGCCATTTGGATCTATAATGAGTCCTTCATCTGTATCAGCAGTAGTCAACAACGCTTGAGCATCATTCCACCCTAAGATAAGATCTCCCGCCGCAATATCCCCAGCGCCCGCTGCTCCTCCTGGATCATCGGCTGCAAATAAAACTATGAGAGCACTTGAAGTAGCAGTAGTTTGAGTTAATCCACCGCCTGTGTCACCGAGCGCAATTGAAAAATCAACAGTCGGATAGGTGTGAATCAAATTATTTGTTGCTGTAAAGAGGAATTGTCCACTTGCCCCCATTTCACCTTGAGCTCCAGTTGGTCCAGTTGGGCCTTGTTCACCTGTTGATCCCGTTGATCCTGTCGGACCCTCGCTTCCTGTTGACCCGGTTGTTCCCGTTGGACCACCTTCACCAGTTGATCCCGTTGACCCTGTTGGACCAAATTCACCAGTTGAACCGGTTGATCCCGTTGGTCCTTGTTGTCCGGTTGTCCCCGTAGATCCCGTAGGACCACCTTCACCAGTTGAACCAGTTGAGCCTGTTGGACCTTGCTGGCCAGTTGTACCTGTTGATCCTGTTGGACCTTCACTTCCAGTTCCACCGGTTGATCCGGTTGGACCGTTTTCTCCGGTTGATCCGGTTGATCCGGTTGGACCATTTTCTCCGGTTGAACCTGTTGATCCGGTTGGACCTTGTTGACCTGTTGAACCTGTTGATCCTGTGGAGCCTGTTGGACCTTGTGTTCCAGTACTGCCGGTTGATCCCGTTGGACCTTGTTCACCTGTTGAGCCCGTTGAGCCGGTTGATCCCGTTGGACCATTCTCTCCGGTTGAGCCCGTTGATCCGGTTGGTCCCTGCGTGCCAGTACTGCCGGTTGATCCCGTTGGGCCTTCACTTCCGGTCGAACCGGTTGATCCTGTAGGACCGTTTTCTCCCGTTGAGCCGGTTGAGCCCGTTGAACCGGTTGGGCCTTGTTGTCCAGTTGAGCCGGTTGATCCTGTAGGACCGTTTTCTCCGGTTGATCCTGTTGTACCAGTTGGGCCTTGAGATCCTGTTGTCCCCGTTGATCCAGTTGAACCCGTTGGGCCTTGTAGTCCGGTTGAACCTGTTGAACCACTTGATCCAGTTGAGCCTGTTGGACCTTCTTGTCCAGTTGAGCCGGTTGATCCCGTTGGGCCTTCTTGTCCAGTTGATCCTGTGGATCCGGTAGGACCGTTGTCTCCTGTTGATCCTGTTGAACCCGTTGGACCATTTACTCCGGTTGATCCAGTTGAGCCGGTTGGACCTTCTACTCCTGTTGCACCTGTCGATCCTGTCGGGCCTTGTGATCCGGTTGAACCCGTTGATCCACTTGATCCAGTTGATCCTGTTGGGCCTTGTTGTCCGGTTGAACCCGTTGATCCACTTGATCCAGTTGAACCTGTTGGGCCTTGTGAACCAGTTGATCCAGTTGATCCTGTTGGACCGTTTTCTCCAGTTGATCCTGTTGTTCCTGTTGGACCTTGTGAGCCAGTTCCACCAGTTGAGCCCGTCGGACCGATTTCTCCAGTTGATCCTGTTGTTCCTGTTGGACCTTCTTGTCCAGTTGATCCGGTAGATCCCGTTGGACCATTTTCTCCAGTTGATCCTGTTGAGCCTGTTGGTCCATTCTCTCCTGTTGAGCCCGTTGAACCAGTAGGTCCTTCTTGACCAGTTGAACCTGTTGAACCACTTGATCCGGTTGGACCCTGTTGACCAGTTGACCCTGTAGATCCGGTTGATCCTGATGTACCCGTTGGACCCTGAATTCCGGTTGATCCAGTAGATCCGGTTGATCCTGAAGTACCCGTTGGACCCTGAATTCCGGTTGATCCTGTTGATCCGGTTGGACCTTCCTGTCCGGTTGATCCTGTAGATCCGGTTGGTCCTGCAACTCCGGTTGAGCCTGTTGTTCCTGTTGGACCCTCACTTCCTGTTGAACCGGTTGATCCGGTGGGACCCTCACTACCTGTTGATCCCGTAGATCCGGTAGGACCAACTACTCCGGTAGAACCAGTTGAACCAGTCGAGCCGGTTGAACCTGTTGGTCCTACTTGACCTGTTGATCCCGTTGATCCGGTTGTTCCCGTAGGTCCATTCTCTCCAGTTGAACCTGTTGATCCGGTTGATCCTGTTGTTCCTGTTGGACCCACTTGACCAGTTGAACCTGTTGATCCGGTCGGTCCTTGTTCTCCCGTTGATCCGGTAGATCCTGTTGTTCCGGTTGTTCCCGTTGGACCTTCTTGTCCGGTTGAGCCGGTTGAGCCGGTAGGACCTTGTTGTCCCGTTGAGCCTGTTGATCCGGTTGTTCCGGTTGTTCCCGTTGGACCTTCTTGTCCGGTTGAGCCGGTTGATCCGGTAGGTCCTTGTTCTCCCGTTGAACCGGTTGATCCTGTTGGTCCATTCTCTCCAGTTGAACCTGTTGATCCAGTAGGACCACTCTCTCCTGTGGCTCCTGTTGGACCATTTTCTCCGGTTGAACCGGTAGATCCTGTTGGGCCTTGTTGTCCGGTTGAGCCTGTAGCACCTGTTGAGCCTGTTGTTCCCGTTGGTCCATTCTCTCCCGTTGCACCCGTTGTACCCGTTGGTCCTTGTAATCCTGTTGCCCCTGTTGATCCCGTCGTACCCGTTGATCCTGTTGGACCCTCCTGTCCGGTTGAACCTGTGGAACCAGTTGGTCCTTCTTGTCCAGTTGAACCGGTTGCACCGGTTGAACCGCTTGATCCTGTTGGACCATTTTCTCCGGTTGAACCGGTAGATCCTGTTGGACCACTGTCTCCGGTTGCACCGGTTGGGCCGTTTTCTCCCGTTGAACCGGTTGATCCGGTAGGACCGATTGAACCAGTTGAGCCAGTTGAACCGGTTGGGCCGTTTTCTCCTGTTGTGCCGGTTGAGCCGGTAGGTCCTTCCTGTCCGGTTGATCCGGTTGAGCCTGTTGAACCACTTGCACCGGTTGGGCCTTGTTGTCCGGTTGAACCAGTCGATCCGGTCGGACCTTCTTGTCCGGTTGCACCAGTTGATCCTGTTGGTCCTTCCAGTCCGGTTGAACCAGTTGATCCTGTCGGACCATTCTCTCCACTCGCTCCGGTTGATCCTGTTGAGCCAGTGAATCCTGTTGGGCCGTTTTCTCCGGTTGATCCGGTGGATCCTGTAGGACCTTCTTGTCCGGTTGCACCGGTTGGACCATCAATACCCGTTGAACCGGTTGATCCGGTTGGACCTTCTTGTCCAGTTGAACCCGTTGATCCCGTAGGACCTTGAATTCCCGTTGATCCTGTTGAGCCTGTGGATCCGGTAGGACCTTCTTGTCCTGTTCCACCTGTTGATCCCGTTGGTCCCTGACTTCCTGTTGATC
>CAZGOA010000010.1:0-40673 GCA_964527425.1 uncultured Gammaproteobacteria bacterium
AACAAGGTCCAACCGGTTCAACCGGCTCAACTGGAGAAAACGGCCCAACCGGTTCAACCGGTGTTACCGGATCAACCGGCGCAACTGGAGAAAACGGCCCAACCGGCTCTACTGGTTCAACCGGTCAACAAGGCCCAACCGGTTCAACTGGCTCTACTGGTATAGATGGTCCAACGGGTTCAACCGGTGCAACCGGTATTCAGGGTCCAACCGGATCAAGTGGCTCTACTGGAGTCCAAGGCTCATCCGGTCCAACAGGATTCACCGGAACAACAGGTTCAACCGGAGCAACTGGACAACAAGGTCCAACAGGTGCAACCGGTGCAACCGGTGTTGAAGGACCAACTGGTTCAACTGGTTCAACCGGTGTTGAAGGACCAACAGGCTCAACGGGTTCAACCGGTGTTGAAGGACCAACTGGTTCAACTGGTTCAACCGGTGTTGAAGGACCAACAGGATCAACCGGTGCAACCGGTGTTGAAGGACCAACAGGATCAACCGGTTCAACCGGAATACAGGGTCCCACTGGAAATACCGGCTCTACTGGAGCAACTGGTGCAACAGGTAGTATCGGCCCAACAGGATCAACAGGCGCAACCGGTATTGAAGGTCCAACTGGATCAACTGGATCAACTGGTATTGAAGGACCAACTGGTGCAACGGGTTTACAAGGTCCCACTGGATCTACAGGTTCAACAGGCACAATCGGACCTACTGGAACGACCGGCAGCACAGGTAGCACTGGTTCTCAAGGACCAACGGGATCAACTGGTGCAACCGGAGAAAATGGACCAACTGGTTCAACAGGCACAACTGGTGCAACCGGAGATTTTGGACCAACTGGATCAAGTGGTGCAACTGGCGCAACCGGAACTCAAGGCGCAACAGGATCAACTGGCGCAACCGGAACTCAAGGCCCAACGGGAGCAACAGGCGCAACCGGAGAAAATGGACCAACTGGATCAACAGGCGCAACCGGAACTCAAGGCCCAACGGGAGCAACAGGTGCAACCGGAATTCAAGGTCCAACCGGTGCTAGCGGTTCTACCGGTGTCCAAGGCTCATCCGGTCCAACAGGATTCACCGGAACAACAGGTTCAACCGGAGCAACTGGACAACAAGGTCCAACCGGATCAACCGGTTCAACCGGTGTTGAAGGCCCAACAGGAACTACAGGTTCAACCGGAATTGAAGGACCAACAGGCAACACAGGTTCAACAGGATCAACGGGCGCAACAGGTCAACAAGGTCCGACTGGTGCATCTGGGGCTACAGGAGAAAACGGCCCAACTGGATCAACCGGATCAACAGGTATCGTAGGACCAACTGGTGCAACAGGTGAACAAGGACCAACTGGTTCAACAGGCGCAACCGGAGTAAATGGCCCAACTGGATCAACTGGCGCAACGGGTAACACTGGTTCTCAAGGTCCAACCGGAACTACAGGTTCAACAGGAATTGATGGACCAACAGGATCAACAGGTTCAACTGGCACAACTGGATATCAAGGACCAACAGGAGCTAGTGGAACTACTGGCTCAACTGGTGGAACAGGAACGCTCGGACCAACTGGTGCAACCGGTCAACAAGGTCCAACGGGAGCAACCGGTGCAAGTGGAGAGATTGGTCCAACTGGATCAACCGGAGCAACCGGTGTCAATGGCCCAACAGGTGCAACTGGTGCAAGTGGTATTCAAGGTCCAACCGGTGCTTCTGGTGGTACAGGTATCCAAGGATCCTCTGGTCCAACTGGCTTCACCGGATCAACAGGTTCAACTGGCTCAACGGGTATTCAAGGTCCAACTGGATCAACAGGTTCAACCGGTTCAATCGGTCCAACCGGATCAACGGGTTCAACCGGTATCAACGGTCCAACAGGAGCAACTGGTATTCAGGGTCCAACTGGATCAACCGGTGGAACCGGTCAAGAAGGTCCAACCGGAGCAACTGGTTCAACCGGAACGCAAGGCTCCTCTGGTCCAACTGGATCAACAGGTCAAGAGGGTCCAACCGGAGCAACTGGTGGAACGGGAACACTCGGTCCAACCGGTGCAACCGGTCAACAAGGTCCAACTGGATCAACAGGTGCAAGTGGAGAGATTGGTCCAACTGGATCAACCGGAGCAACCGGACAAGAAGGTCCAACAGGCTCAACCGGTGGCACTGGAACACTCGGTCCAACCGGAGCTTCTGGTGGTACAGGAATCCAAGGCTCCTCTGGTCCAACCGGCTTCACCGGCTCCACTGGTTCAACCGGTGCAACTGGTAGTATCGGGCCAACCGGTTCAACAGGTGGTACTGGAACACTCGGTCCAACCGGTTCAACCGGTCAACAAGGTCCAACCGGTGCAACTGGTTCAACCGGGGAGATCGGTCCTACTGGATCAACTGGATCAACTGGTCAAGAAGGTCCAACCGGAGCAACTGGTGCAAGTGGTATTCAGGGTCCAACTGGCGCTTCTGGTGGTACCGGTATCCAAGGCTCCTCTGGTCCAACCGGCTTCACCGGCTCCACAGGTTCAACTGGATCAACGGGTATTCAAGGTCCAACTGGATCAACAGGTTCAACCGGTTCAATCGGGCCAACTGGTTCAACGGGTAATACTGGTATCAATGGTCCAACAGGAGCAACTGGTATTCAGGGTCCAACTGGATCAACCGGTGGAACCGGACAAGAAGGTCCAACCGGTTCAACTGGTTCAACCGGAACGCAAGGCTCCTCTGGTCCAACCGGTGCAACTGGTCAAGAAGGTCCAACGGGATCAACTGGTGGAACGGGAACACTGGGTCCAACAGGAGCAACTGGTCAGCAAGGTCCAACCGGTTCAACTGGTTCAACTGGAGCAATCGGTCCAACCGGATCAACCGGTGCAACTGGTCAAGAAGGTCCAACGGGATCAACCGGTGGCACTGGAACACTCGGTCCAACCGGCGCTTCTGGTGGGACAGGAATCCAGGGCTCCTCCGGTCCAACTGGCTTTACTGGGTCTACAGGTTCTACTGGTGCAACTGGATCACAGGGTCCTACCGGTTCAACGGGTGGAACAGGAACACTGGGTCCAACAGGAGCAACTGGTATTCAGGGTCCAACCGGGTCAACCGGTGCAAGTGGTGTAAATGGTCCAACAGGTTCTACAGGATCAACCGGACAAGAAGGTCCAACAGGTTCTACCGGATCAACTGGTATTCAAGGTCCAACCGGAGCATCTGGTGCTACAGGAATCCAGGGCTCCTCCGGTCCAACTGGCTTTACTGGGTCTACAGGTTCTACTGGTGCAACTGGATCACAGGGTCCTACCGGTTCAACAGGTTCAACTGGACAAGAAGGTCCAACGGGTTCAACGGGTAGTACTGGTATCAATGGTCCAACCGGTGCCACTGGTATTCAAGGTCCAACGGGTTCAACGGGTAGTACCGGAAGTATCGGTCCAACAGGCTCAACTGGTGGAACAGGAACGCAAGGATCCTCCGGACCAACTGGCTCAACAGGACAAGAAGGACCAACAGGTTCAACCGGTGGAACAGGAACTCTAGGTCCAACTGGCGCAACCGGTCAACAAGGTCCAACTGGCTCAACCGGTACAACCGGACAAGAAGGTCCAACGGGAGCAACCGGATCAACCGGACAAGAAGGTCCAACAGGTTCTACCGGATCAACTGGTATTCAAGGTCCAACCGGAGCATCTGGTGCTACAGGAATCCAAGGTTCCTCTGGTCCAACTGGCTTTACTGGGTCTACAGGTTCTACTGGTGCAACTGGATCACAGGGTCCTACTGGCTCAACCGGTGCTAGTGGTGAAAATGGTCCAACGGGTTCAACTGGAGGTACTGGAACGTTAGGTCCAACAGGTTCAACCGGTTCAACGGGTCAAGAAGGTCCAACAGGATCAACCGGTTCAACGGGTATTCAAGGTCCAACTGGTGCAACGGGTATTCAGGGTCCAACTGGCTCAACTGGTGCAACTGGTGAAAATGGTCCAACCGGTTCAACCGGTGGAACAGGAACACAAGGCTCCTCTGGCCCAACTGGTGCTACTGGTATTCAAGGTCCAACAGGCTCAACCGGTGCAAGTGGTGAAAATGGTCCAACCGGAGCATCTGGTGCTACAGGAATCCAAGGTTCCTCTGGTCCAACTGGCTTTACTGGGTCTACAGGTTCTACTGGTGCAACTGGAAGTATTGGTCCAACTGGTTCAACAGGATCCACAGGAATTCAAGGTCCAACTGGTTCAACAGGATCCACTGGTATAAATGGTCCAACGGGTGCTACCGGAATTCAAGGTCCAACTGGTTCAACCGGTAGTACTGGAAGTATTGGTCCAACAGGCTCAACTGGTGGAACAGGAACGCAAGGCTCCTCCGGACCAACTGGCTCAACAGGACAAGAAGGACCAACAGGTTCAACCGGTGGAACAGGAACGCTGGGTCCAACTGGCGCAACCGGTCAACAAGGTCCAACTGGCTCAACCGGTACAACTGGAGAAAATGGTCCTACCGGTTCAACAGGTGCAACCGGAAGTCTCGGTCCTACTGGTGCCTCTGGTGCGACAGGAACGTTCGGTCCAACCGGCGCTTCTGGTGGTACAGGAATCCAAGGCTCCTCTGGTCCAACTGGATTCACCGGCTCAACGGGAACAACGGGAGCAACTGGATCTCAAGGTCCAACGGGTTCGACGGGAGCATCCGGTTCAATTGGGCCAACGGGTTCAACCGGCTCAACAGGACAAGAGGGTCCAACAGGCTCAACGGGATCAACAGGAACATTAGGTCCAACCGGCTCAACCGGTGGAACCGGTGTCCAAGGTCCAACCGGTGCAACCGGTATTCAGGGTCCGACAGGTTCAACGGGCTCAACCGGTTCAATTGGTCCAACAGGCTCAACCGGTGGAACAGGAACGCAAGGCTCCTCTGGTCCAACTGGATCAACCGGACAAGAGGGTCCAACCGGCTCAACGGGATCAACCGGAACGCTCGGTCCAACAGGTGCAACTGGTCAACAAGGTCCAACCGGTTCAACGGGAGCATCCGGCTCAATTGGACCAACGGGTTCAACAGGTGCAACCGGTCAGGATGGTCCAACAGGTTCAACGGGAGCATCCGGTATTCAAGGTCCAACCGGAGCTTCTGGTGGTACAGGTATTCAAGGTTCTTCTGGTCCAACCGGCTTCACCGGCTCAACCGGAACAACTGGATCAACTGGAATTCAAGGTCCAACAGGATCAACTGGATCAACGGGAACACTGGGTCCAACAGGCTCAACTGGATCAACGGGAACACTGGGTCCAACAGGCTCAACTGGCGGAACAGGAACACTAGGACCAACAGGTTCAACAGGTCAGGAAGGTCCAACGGGATCTACCGGCTCAACTGGTATTCAAGGTCCAACAGGAGCTTCTGGAGCTACAGGAACACAAGGTTCCTCTGGCCCAACTGGCCAGACTGGAGAAGCCGGACCAACCGGAACAACCGGCTCCACTGGTATTGCTGGATCATCTGGTCCCACTGGACCAACTGGTGCACAAGGAGCAACTGGTGGAACAGGACAAATTGGTGCTAACGGCGAAGTTCTTTTTACAAAAACGTTAGGACTTATACATACATATCCAACCGTAGATTTTAGCTTGGCTTTAGGCAGTAATGGTGCAGATCCAAGAGAAACAACTTCAACAACAAGCGCACTCATCTTCCTTAACGGATTAAATGGAAACGATACTTCATTGGTAAAAGTTAATGGACAAGCCAAAGGTAAAGCACTCGTTATGCTCAATGAAACAGGTGATCAAGATATTCTTACCGCTTCAGCATCAGGACAGACAAGATACAGCCTGTCTCCAGATGGTTCATTTACCTACTCGATCGGTAGTAATGTTAGACAACTTTCGGCAACTAATACTGGTTTTTTAAATAGTATAAGGGTATATGGGAACTTTGCTATTTTAACAAGAAATAATGCTGTAGGAACCTGTACCGTAAGCGACATAACGGGATGTGAAATACTTATCTATGATATTTCAAATCCGTATACTCCTGATATCGTTGGCGTTTATGATGCTGGAAACACCGTATACGATGCAATGCTCGTAGGAAAATACTTATATTTTGGTCAATCTATAAATGCAGGCACTTGTTCAACAAGCGTCATAACTGGTTGCGAATTTGCAATTCTGGATGCTTCTAACTTAAGTTCTTTATCTGTAATGGGAGGATTTGATGCTACAAGGAGTATAGTCAGCTTTGACATTGCAGGTAAATATGCAGCTATTGGTCGAGACGATAATGCCACAGGGGATGAATTATATCTTCTAGATATCTCCGATCCCACAAACCCAACAGTTCTTGACAGTATCGATCTCAGCTCACAAGTCAATAAAATACAATTTACAACCGAAAATATAATCATTGGTCGTGACTTTGATGCCAATACCTGCAGCGGAACAACACTCGATGGTTGTGAAATTTCGATTTATAATTATAGTGATCCCACAACACTTACTGCAGTCGGTGGATACGATACAAGCGGCGGTGCTGAAGATGACACAGTCTATGACTTTTTCATCGATGGACAATACTTACACTTTGCTCAGGCAGCAAGCACAGCAACATGCTCAGGTTCAACAACCGACGGTTGTGAATATGGAGTACTTAATATTTCAGACCCGACAAATATTACAGGCGTAAGTGGCTATGATAATACATCAAACGTTTATACTGTAAATAAAGCTGGTAACTATGTATTCTATGGGACAGCAAGTGTTAGCGGTAATGATACTCTAATCTTTGATGTCAGTGACATCACTACTCCTACATTAGTTGGTGGGATTAATGAAGGTAACACAATAGTCTGGAATTTAGTTATTTCTGGAGGATATCTGTATACAGGATTAAATTCAGGAAATGCATTTACCATCTATCAAATCGGTGGTGTCATGCCAGCAGCAACTATTGGATCATTAAAGTCAGAATCACTTGATGTAAATGGCAATGCTCAAGTACAAAATATTCTGTTCGTTCAAAATGCCCTCAATGTCGGCCCTGGCGGAATTTATGTCGATGCGGGTGAGGTAGCCATAGACAGCAACAGCGGAGACACCGCTTTCAGATTAAACCAGAGAGGAACCGGTGATATTCTCAATATCTATGATGATCAAACTGAAATATTTACAATTACCGATGGTGGACTGATAGGAATAAAAGAAACTGCTCCAGAAGCAACGCTTGAAATTAATGCGCAATACTCTGACCATGCCGGTGTCATCATCAACCAGCTAAACAGTGGAGATATTCTTACCGCTTCAGCATCAGGAACAACAAGATTCAGAGTTGCAAACAATGGTGACATATTCATCCCAACTCTGGTATCGTGTGACACCATAGATACAGATGCAGATGGAAAATTAGCCTGTGGCACCGATGGCGGCGGAAGTGGTGGCGGTCTTTGGTCTCTTGCCGATGGCGCTATCTCACCCATTTCTCTCACAACCGACGTTAATCTGGGATCCAACAGTACAGATTCTGCCAACTTAAGCTTCCGGGGTTCTTTAAATAGAGGTAAAGCAGCAGCTATTATTAATCAGACTGAAGATCAAGATATACTCACAGCTTCTGCATCCGGAACAACAAGATTTACTCTCGATACTGGAGGAAATATCACACAAACAACCAACGTTACCTCCAATACTGGATACTCACTCGCTGCTAATAGTGTAACCAGTGGAACCTTGCTGTCATTGAATTCAACCTCTACTGCTTTCACCTCTGGCATATTCCAGTCCATAAGCTGGTCGCCAGGTTCAACCACTAACGCTACAGGCGACCTTCTCAGACTATCAGTCAATTCAAGCGGTACGCTTGGTTCAATGTTTAATGTATTAGATAGTGGCAGTTCCATTTTCAGTATTTCCGAAACAGCACTCACCACGAATTTAGCTACTAACTTTACCGCACCAGGTGATGTTTCAATGGCGTATGATCTGGTCTTCACAAATCAAACTTCAAGCTTTATTAAATCGAATGCTCCACTCTATATTGAAGCAGGTGAAATTTTTGAATCAAATAATTTGACACTGCGCACCTATAACTCAGGCAATATAATTGCTGAACTCCCCCCTTCTGGAAATTTTGTCGTAGGTTCTTCGACTGCAAGTGGTGTTCTTAAATTTACAGTTCAGGATCATCAGGCAGCAACCGCATCAGCAATCATTGAAAATACTGCACTGGGATCAGACGCAGATGGACTGGTTATAAAACTTGGACACACAGGAACTTCAAATAACAACAATGCATTTGTAACCTTCCTCAACGGCGGCGGACAAATCCGCGGAAGAATCAGAGGAGATGGCGCAACAGGCGTGCAATACCAGACAACTGGTGTCGATTTTGCTGAGTACTTTAAGAAAACTGATGGTGAAATATTCCAAACCGGAGATGTCGTCATGCTCTCCCCAACCTCAGGCAATGTCAGCAAATCACTTCGACCCAATGATCCAAATTTATTAGGTATCGTATCTGCAAATCCAGGATTTACCGGTGGTGTTGAAGGACCAGATAAAGTGCTGGTTGCTCTCATAGGTCAAGTGCCAGTGAAAATTCATCCAAATTCCCTCCCCATTCGTGTTGGTGATTACCTAACATCATCAGATCTTCCCGGTGTTGCAATTAAAGCTACCAAACCAGGGCAAATGATAGCTAAAGCCTTAGAAAGCTGGGATCCCGGAAGTAGTGATACCGTTTTTGTATTAGTTTCTAATGTCTGGGCTGATCCTGCAGCAATTCTTGAAGAAGAAACACAATCTACCTTATCTACTCTAGAAGTTCATGCAGGCAAGATAGCCGGTCTAGAAGTTATTGCCTCTACGATAAAACAGCTTGAAGAAACGATGCAGACAAAAACAACAGAAGCAACACAATCTGCTCAAGCATCATTCAGCCAGGCTCTACTTACTACCGCTTCAGAACTGTTTAGTCAGACAGTAGAATTCTTATCTGACATAACAGTCCGCGGAATTGCTCAATTCTTATCCAAAGTAATATTTTATGGTGAAGTAGAATTTAACAATGATATATATCTTACAACCGACTCTGTCGGTAAAGCAGTTATCCCGCCACTCACACAATCCATAGATATTGTCTTTAGCAAACCATATCAGCATCCACCTGTTGTTACTCTATCGTTAGAAATTGATTCAGCAACAGATAGTGCGTTCTTGGAAGAAGGCATTCAAGCCGCAATCTCCAATGTCAGAACCGAAGGATTCACGATTATAGTAAACAATCCTGTTCCACGATCGCTCACTTATAACTGGCATGCCTTTACAACGCAAAATACTACAATAACAACCAAAGAGCCAGAGTTTATCCCAACAGAGTCAACACCAAGCGCTGAACTGATTGAAGATATTGAAGATTTACTAAAAACTGCTTTTGCTTCACAGTCAGGAGTAGTCTTATCGACTGCGTCTGCCACACCACAACAAACACCCCCTGTCACACCACCACCGCAGACAATTACCATTACAGGAGATCAATCTATTTCTATCTATAAAACAACAGATAAAACCACATCTCCAATCGGTGCTATTCCAGCAGGCTTCACGCTACCATATCTCTACACATATAATGAATGGTACTTTATTACATTTGGTTCATTAACTGGCTGGATTCAAAGCACACAAATACAACAAAATCTATGAAAACAAGAAAATTAACGTATAACATTCCAATACTATTTGTCTTACTTTCAGTCTTCCTGTTTACTATACCGATTATATTGAGATTTTTTCAGGCGGAGGACAAAGCCTATGCTGCCTGGTTTGATGATACGTTTCAATACCGGGTACCAATTACAATCGGTAATACAGGCTCTGCAGCCACAAACCAAAAAGTCAAACTTGATATCAGCACGACCACATTCGTGACAAATGGCCAAATTCAAACTGATTGTGATGATGTCCGATTTACGGATATAAACGGCACCCTGCTTAAATATTTTTACGATCAGGCAGGCGGTGCCTGCAATACTGCGTCTACAGATTTTTATGTACTCATTCCAGAAATTGCAGGGTCATCTCAGGATACGATTATCTATATGTATTATGGAAATCCGGAAGCAAGAAGAGGTTCACAGCAGTCTCAACTTCTTGAGGCAACATTTACTCCAACCTCAGGTCCAACCCAAGGATCAGAAGAAGATTCACCATCCCCTGTTGTCTATATTCCAATGGATGAAAAAACAGGCACCAACAGAAATGACAGAACCGGCAATAATCATGATGCATCAGCTACAACAGGAGCTCCTGTCTGGCGTTCAAATGAATTCTGTATGAAAGATGGATGTATGTATTTTGATGGGGTTGATGACTCTGTCAATATCGCAAATCACAACCGCATTGATTTTAATGTTGGACTATCAACCGGCTTCACGATGATGGCTTGGATCAGACCCAATGGTGCCGGAGAAGGTACAGGAGGCAGTCCTTTTATAAAATCAACAACATATTTACGAGTTTCCTCTTTATCTAACGGTATGCTGACGCTTTCTGCAAATGTTCAATCGACTACACCAGCAACAGCAAGTGTGGCATCAATACTGCCAAATAATCAATGGAGCCATGTGGCCTTAGCCTGGTCAGATGATGCAGATGACGAACTGAGTATTTATCTCAACGGCAAACTGATAGCTACTTCAACGGATGGATCTGGAGCCTTAACGGCAGATACCAGCCTCATTTATATTGGTGGTGTAAACACGAATAATTTTGAAGGCACCGTCGATGATTTTAAAGTATATAACTATGAACGCACAGAAGAACAAATTGCCACAGATATGGTATCCATAGGTGGAACACAAGGATCTGGCAGTTCATTTTCTTTTGATCAAAAACCATTATCAGATGGACTAATGGGATACTGGAAGCTTGACGAAACTTCTGGTAACCCTGTGGACTCCTCAGGCAATGGGTATACCTTGACTAATACTGGTGCAACAACTTTCACGGGTGCACGATTTTTTAATGGCAGCGAGCACGTGCCTGCATCATCGCAACATCACTCTTACGTTACTAGTATTCCTGGAGTTAAAACAGTATCGTTTTGGGTCAATCCAGATAGTACTACAAACTACTATTTCTGTTTAACAGTGGATCGTTGCCTCACTAGCACATCAGGTACTCTAGAAGCAGGAAGCGGATTTTCTGAAGTATCAGAAGTTTTTACAACTACAGGAACCTGGACTGCACCTGTTCGAGATGTCTTTGTAGAAACCTGGGGCGGTGGTGGAGCAGGAGGTGGTAAATCTGGTATTGGAGCTGCAAGTGGAGGTGGCGGTGGAGCATATGCAGCTTCAAATTTAACACTTGTTCCAGGCAGATCATACTCATATACAATTGGTACTGGAGTATCTGGCACATCAGGCGTTGGATCTAATGGAAATCCTACGTACTGGGATGATGGAACGCTCGTATATGCTGATTATGGTCGAGGTGGATCAAACGCTTTAGGTGGAGGAGGATCAGGCGGACTAGCATCAAATTCAATTGGCGAAACTAAATATTCTGGTGGCAATGGAGGTAATGGAAGTGGAGATCAATCAGGTGGTGGAGGTTGTGCCGCTGGCTCAGAAGGAGCAGGAAATAATGGTCCAAATGGAAGCGCTTGCGTTAAAACAAACGATTTTGGAGGTGCTGGTGGACGTGGAAGAAATATCTCCACAGGAAACGGGTCAGGGTTTTCAGGAGCAGTAGCAGGGGGCGGAGGCGGCGGAGCGCGATCATCCGGTTCAAGTTTCAGCGGTGGTGCAGGAGCAGCAGGACTGATACGCGTCAACTATACTGCTCCAAATCCTCCTACAATATACGTCAATGGCGTTCAATCGTCTACAATAATTGCAGACACCTGGCAACTAATAACAATCACATCAGAATACCCCGTAGATACATCAAACTTATTCATCGGAAGGGCTGGTTCTAACTATTTTGACGGCACAATGGATGATTTTCGCATATACAACAAAACACTTTCGCCCAAAGATGTCGAGCGACTCTATCAGGATGGCTTAGGTCCAACCACTTACCTCAGACTGGAAGATAAATCCACCAGTATCACTGACTCAAGCAGTAACGGATTAGGAGGTACAGGCACAGGAACTGACACCGAAGACTGGATTACCGGTAAACGAGGCCTTGGTTTAGATTTTGATGGATCAAGTGGTGAATATGTTCAAATGACCGACAATGCCTTGTATGATCTCAATACCACTCGAGGATATTCTTGGTGTGTATGGCTCAATACAGATGATTTGAGTACAAACTCATGGCGGACAGTCTGGTCTCAGGAAACAACCGGAACTACCTACTTTTATATATATGCAGGAACATTAACAGATTCATTCTGGGGACCATTAACCAATGGTATTGCCGTAGGCTGGTTTGCTGATGGGTCGTCTAATTTTGTCTCCAGACCGACTCTGGATAACGTCATCTCCACAGGCGAATGGTACCACGTCTGTGTTACATATGATGGCGGACTATCTCAGGCAGACCGCTTCACCATTTATGTTGATGGTGTAGATCAAACGGACTATGCCGAAGCTACCGATCAGTCGGCCGGAACAATCAACAATATCTCACCAGACGACATACGGCTTGGATCCAATGCGGCATACAGTGAACATTTTGACGGCAGACTTGATGAATTCCGCTACTATCTTTACTCGCTTACTCCTTCGCAGGTAGTAATGGATATGAACAGTTATACAACATCAACCAACACAACCATTGGTTCCAAAGTGCTGGAATGGAAACTCGACGAGCTAACGCAGTCAACTGCAAACTCAACTGTTGCTGATGGTCCCAATGGAACCATCTCCAATGCAACTTGGGCAACCAAAACAAATTGTAAAATTAATAACTGTTTATCATTTGATGGCACCGGTGATGTTGTGACCCTTGCTACCGCCAGCGATGATGCTATAGATTTTTCTGGCTCTGCCCCCTTCTCTGCTTCAGCATGGGTGTATATCACGACGATGCCTGGATCCGGTGAAAAAGATGCAATCATTACCAAATGGGATGAAACGAGTACTCTACGGGGTTACCGATTGTATGTTGAAAATGACGATGCTGATACAACAGGAAATTTTGAAGTTGAACTGTATGATGAATCTGCCAATCAATCCATCACTGCAAGCCAAGCTGTCGACTCACTTTCTCAAAACACCTGGTATCATGTTGCCTTTACCTTTAACGGGGGTGAAACAGGCCAGGCTGGTGACTTATCGTTATTTGTTGACGCAGAAAAAGTTGCAATCAATACAACAAACAGCTCATTTTTAGGTGTAGAGGATGTTGCCGTTGACTTTACTGTTGGTGATTATGATGCAACCGATGCAGTCTCTACCAATACCGGATTTACCGGATACATCGACGAAGTTCATGTGTATAACAACGTACTTACTGCAGAAGCTGTTCAAGTCGACCAAAATACATCGTCTAATACAACGTTTGGTACCCAAGGTGTTGAAGAATCAACAATTGTTGTTGATGGAACAATTCCTAATCCCATTGGATATTGGAAATTTGATGAAAATACCGGATTGACTACGGTCTATGATAATTCTGGTAATGGCAAAAACCTAACAATGAGCGGGTTTAACGATGAAACATGGGTAGCTGGAAAATCAGGTAGTGCACTAAAATTTGATGGCAATGATGACGAGCTAACGAGAGCTGATGATGACAGTTTTGACTTTGGGACTTCAGACAGTTTTTCAATCTCTTTATGGGTAAATTTTACGAGTGATCAAACCGAAGATGTAAATTTAATAGGCAAAGATACAAATCCTGGATGGAGATTACGATACAGTTTTTCAAACGATGATATTTTTTTACAGATCCGAGATGGAACGAATTCACCTTCCACCGATACGTTAAACTCAACTTTGCGTGATGGTACTTGGCACCATATCGTTGCAGTAAGAGATGTTACCAATGATCAGCTCAGAATCTATGCAGATGGAATTCTACAGGAAACTCCAGTAACAGATAGTACAACTTCGACATTAAACAGTACAGCTGATCTTGCTATTGGTGATAGCAGTCGTAATTTTGAAGGAATAATTGATGAAGTAAAAATTTTTAGCAGTGCGTTAACACAAGCACAAGTTAGGTATATTTATAACCGTGGTCTCCCCATTGCCCATTTCCGTTTTGACGAATGTCAGGGTGATACACTCAATGATGCATCGGGCAACAGTTACACTGCCGCCTGGTATGGCCCAACCAGCGGGTCTCAAACCCAATCTGGCACCTGCCAGACAGCCGGCACTTCGTGGGGTAATGGAATCACTGGGAAATTTAATGCAAGCCTTAATTTTGACGGCACCAATGATTATGCTTATGTGTCTGGTGGATTACCAGAATTGCGGGGTGCATCTCAATTTTCAGTATCATTTTGGCTCAAACCTACAACCCTAGCTACTCAGGATGGAATCATTGGACAATGGGTATCAGACGGATCATCCTCAACAAGCAATGTATTTTCCATACGGACAACAAATGCTGATGCTGATGAATTTTTTATCTTTATCGGCAACGGTGGAGACCCTGGAACCCACTACGACACAACCAGCGGACTTAATCTCACAACAAGTGAATGGCAGCATATAACGCTCATCTATGACGGAACCCAAGCCTCAAATGATGACCGCATTGTATTATATAAAAACAATCAGCTCATTAGTACTTCAACAACAGGGACAATAAATACAACCACTAATACCGGAACTGCGACAGACTTCAATATGGCTGCAACATTATATGCGGGTGTTCAAAACTTTTATGACGGTCAAATGGATGATGTACGCGTATATAATTATGTCCTCTCTCAAGATCAAATCCAACGCATCATGAATGATAATGCAGCGTTTCGGTTTGGACCAGAAGAAGGTTCTCCATGAAGCATATCTTATCAAATACAGATCGCATAGTATCAATACTCTACGAACTTGTCTTAACTGTACTACTCGTATCACTCCCCTTTTTCTTCCTACCTGGACTGACAAATAAAATAGAACTCCCAAAAATAGGATTATTTCTCTTGTTAAATTCACTCGCGTTCTGTCTGTTTCTGATAAAAAAACTGCATCGTTCAAACGAATTGCTTATTCTTACTGCAGGAAGTGTATTCTTCTTCTTACTTTCAATTATAGCCCTTATTCAGCATGTTACTTCTAACATTCATCCTCTATTATCAATTTCTCACCCATTTGGAGCGCTCATACTTCTCCACTCTGCAATCTTTCTGTTCCATACTTCAAATACCCTACTTCATCCCAGTCAAAAAAGAAGAATGTTACTTATCACTTCATATACGGGAGTGCTTCTGGGTATACTCAATATCTATAAACTCATCGCGTTACTAAAGCCCGATCTAATGAGTTTGCCATATGATCCATCGGGCAACATTCTGTCATCCTTTGCCTATCAAACAGCACTACTCATCATATTGCTAACGAACAAACAGACTTCTTTCTCGATCCCAATCCGATTTAATACGACTGCAACCGGAATATTGCTTCTGCTGGGAATGACCATGCATGTAATAAAGCCGTCAATAACCCCACAACCACTATCGTTTGCCTGGAAAACCTCACTCTATGCGCTTTCCGAATCTCCAGTTCTTGGGATGGGACCGCTCAAGTATGAATTTGCTTCCAATCAAAGCAGAACCCCAGAAACCAACCTGCTCCCTGCTGGAAATCTACGATTCCAGTCTGGACCAAATCTTCTTTTTCACTTGACAACCCTGTATGGATTTGGATTCCTGCTTCTCTTGATTTTCATAATCCTATTAACGATATTTCACAAGAAAAAATATCTTCTAAATATGAATAAACGTTTATATATTGTACTCGTATTATTCTGTTTGTATCCTGTATTATTTCCTGCAGATTTTCTTGTACTGACTGGATTATTATGGATGTTGTTCACATTAAATGATGTTGGATTGCACATCAAACTCATAAATAGACGAGTGTTTTTTTACAAGCTGTCAATGATCATGAGTGGTATTTGTATCACCATCATCAGCATAGGTTTCACGGTGAGTATTGTACGATCAGATGCTCTCCTATCATTAGCGTTTATTAACACCTCTACCAATAACCTGCCAGAGGCTGAAAAGGCTATCAAGTCTGCTCTATTCCTAGCTCCTTACCGTGATGAGCCTCATGTTCTTTCTGCACAAATTATCCTCAATCAATACCTGAATGTCCTTATTGAATCAAATTCAGACATTGAACAAAAACAATCTGTACTGCCATTTATCAATCAGGCAATTGAACAGACACAGTACGCCCTTAAACTAAATCCATATAATCCTGTCACTCGCCAATTTTTAATACATCTGTATGTACAACTAATTCCCTATATAACAAATGCAGATCAATGGGCTATACAAACTATAGAAGAGACCATTGCATTTGATCCAACTAATCCGTTGTATAGAGCTCAACTCGGTGAAGTATTATATAGAACCAATAATTCCATCAGAGCGATTCAACAATATGAACAAGCGGTACGATTATCTCCACAAGAACCTACATATCTCTATGCACTTGCAAAACTCTATGTTCTAGCAGGCAACCAACTCGGGGCAAGAGAACTTATTGGCAGAATTCTTGAAACCATTCCCCCCCAATCACCAGAAGCAGAGAGACTCAGGCAGGAATATCAGCAACTATCAAACAGTTCTAACTCAACCAACTATTCCATAGGAGGAGAAGAACTATTTCCATCCCTTCAGCCAAAAGAATCAGAACCCATCCAACCTGAAGCAACTAACGAACCCGTCGATACACCCAGCCAAACACCTGATCCCCCCGAGCAATCGTCTGCTCCACCTCAAACGGCTCCGTAAATAACGATTCTAAATCACCCTGAGAAGAATGTGAAAATTTATTGATATAGACAATACTATCAGCTTGCTCAACACCATAAACGTACGTATCTATACCCGGACGGACAAAATACCAGGATAAATGACCCGCAATCGGAACCCAAACACTGACAGAAGGATATGTTTTTGTCAAATACTCCATACCTTCCTTTATAGCAAGTCCAGAAAACTCACGGTCATATCCGTGATTTGCCTTCCCCACAAAACTATTCATAAACCCACTACTATAGGGGAAATAATTATTTTGTATAATAATAAGCTGTCCAATAATAACCACAGGGACAACAATCATGATCAACAGATACATCGTTCTGCTAACCGCAAATCTAGACAAAAATAGCAATACTAAGCCCTGAGTGCCAATAGCAGTTAAGACTGCAATAGCAGGCAAAATCTCTAAAAAATGCCGGAATCCATCATAAAACGCAGCGGTTGGAGAAAAAATTCGGATGAGTGGTACCCCTATCCAGAACAGTAGCAGAAAAAATGCCTGAAAACTTTTTTGATTTTTTGTTGTTACAACAGCATAAACGATCATAACGATTCCAACAATTGCAAAAAGCAGTACCAGGATTGGAGTCGAACTAATAAATGTCACCAGCGGATACCAAAATTGTGATTGACCAGCACCTACCATATATCGTTTTGCATTCCAGGCAACTTGATACCCCTGTCCTACAGTTGTAAAATACCCAATAACTTCTCCAATTCGATTGAACGTATCAAACCACAGATAAGGCCACACAGCTACAAAAGTCAGCATCCCAATACCGACAAATCCCAATCCACCAAGAAACAACTGCTTAAGTTCTACCATGAGGCCGTTAATAAATGATATATGATTCCGTTCTTTCAGAGATCGAACAACTGTTAAGCTAATGCCTGTGAATAACCAGATTATAGGAATATATACTGCATTAAATTTTGTAGCCATTGCAGCACCCCAGATAATTCCACCGAAGATTACACTCATAAATCCCCGATGCACAAAGAATCGAACCATAAAATAGATTGACCATATAAACAGGCTTACCTGAGCACTATCCTTAATGGTTGATAACCCATGTCCAAACATAAGGGGTAATAAACCAAAGATTAACCCTGCGGTAACAGCAGTAACCTTACGGTATCCCAATAGATGCACTAATGCATATATTCCTATTGCTCCAACAGCTAAAAACATACCGCTGACAATATGAAACACACGTATGATTTCTAATGCTTCAAGTGGTCTCTGTAAAAACCATTGGTTCATTTCAACAACCAACGCCCCAATAAACAACGGAAACGGTGGGTATCGCTCTAAATCTGTATTCTGTGAGTAAATCCGATCACCATAAGTAGATGCCGATTGCTCATTTCTGATTAATAATATGTCTTTTTTGAACCCTTCCTGAAAAAATCTCACATACACTCCAGCTGCAAAAATATTGTCAGGCTCATCCCAGGAGGGGCCAATATATGGAGATAAATACACTGAAGGCAAAAACAATGATAAAAACAATAAAACTGGCACAAAGACTCGCATACAAACTAGTGTAACAAAAATTACATAAATTTCATGAGTGATATATAACTACTATTCTTTTTAAACATAAAAAAACGCTAACAGAATAAGCGAAGTATGGTATTCAAAACTATATATTGTTATATATTGAATTATTTAAATATAGTCTAATACTTTTTGGTATATTTATTACTATAAAGTTATATATATAATTAATATATATTACTTATAATAAATACCGTTAATCATTCTCTTCTTCCTGATTGGTGCATATAGTCATAGATTTCACGCTTGATTTAGTTCAAAATATCCTGATATGCTGAATCAATAATACTTATTATAAATGGTCCCTTATGTGCTATAAAAATATTTACTAGGTTTTATGTTCCTGCCTGATCTCATTGCTTCTTTTGTATACTCCTTTCGCTCAAAAAAAGGAGTCTCTCCCTATCAAACGAATAAGTATAATCAAAAATGTAACAAAGCCGGCTTTATCGATATAGCCGGCGTTGTCACGATCACACTTATTTTCGGTTCATTAGCAATTATAACTGCCAGAGTGCTAAACGATAATCCGATTAATCTACCGGGCCGGGCAGCTATTAGTTGTGGTGAGATTCGGTGCAATGACGGCACATGGTTCGGAGCAGATCCTCAAGCTCCTCATCAAACCTGTGAACAGCGAGCGCAGGAAGCTTGTTTACCCCATGGAGGAGTTGCAGGAACTCAGCCACCATCAGGCGGCGGCTCAGGAGGGGCTTCAGTCTGTGGAACACTTCCTCCTACTGCCAGTGCATGTGGAAATGTATCAGTCAATGGTCGATGTAAAGGATTTAACGGAACCTGTGTGCGAAACACTCAAACACTGGATGCCAACGGTAATGCAATCTGTGGCTGTTATGCAGATCCAACCTCAAAACCAACCTGTGGATCCGGATTTAGTTGCGTATTAGAAAATATTGCCCTAACAGAAAGAATGGAAACTAAAGTAGTTCCTGGAGCATGTCCTTCAGGTAGAATTTGTGCTCGAAGTGGAACATCATCTGGTCCATTACCTCCCACTCCTACCCCAAATACCTGTTCATCACCGTATAGTTGCGTCTATCAAAGTCTAGCTGGCTCTATGGATATCAGCCCATTTGGAAGATGTCAGGCAAATTTTGTCTGTGCTAAACCGAGACCAGTTTCAACTCCTCGTCCACCTTCAATTCCACCTACATCTATTCCAACCAGCAGACCGACAACGCAAACTCCTGCTCCATCCAGAACACCAACCTCAATCCCACCTACACCAGTTACCTGTGTTTCACCCTATAGTTGTCAATACCAAAGTATAGCTGGAAACATGATAATTAACCCCGCGGGAAATTGCCCCGCTTCGTTCGTCTGTGCCACTCAAAGACCAACACCTACCAGAGTACCTACTTCAATTCCTACTCGTACACCTACTCCAGTTACCTGTGTTCCACCCTATAGTTGTCAATACCAAAGTATAGCTGGAAACATGATAATTAACCCCGCGGGAAATTGCCCCGCTTCGTTCGTCTGTGCCACTCAAAGACCAACACCTACCAGAGTGCCTACTTCAATTCCTACTCGTACACCTACTCCATACCCTTCTTGCCAGTTTGGGTATTCTTGTGTAACAACCGAAATTGCCAGTATTGAAAACATGATTCTAAACTCACCACCTGTAACCTGTCAGGCTGGCAGAGTCTGTGCCAGAACAAGACCAGCTGAGTGTCCCAGCCCTTATAGGTGTACCCAACTTCAGATAACAGGTAATATGGATGTCCTGACGGGCGTATATGACTGTCAATCAAACTATGTATGTGCTAAAGAAAGACCACAACCCAGTCCCAAACCTCAACCGCCAAACCCAAATGTTACAAGTCCGGCGACTACTCCTATTTGCGTACCAGAAAACGGCACATTTTTACGAACTGACCCTCTTAAATCTGGAGAATGCTGTGCAGGTTCAACCCCAAAGCTATTATATAATTCCTATGGATATCCATTTTTCCAATGCGAAAAAACCTCAATATCTCCAGGCATAACTCGTGCCCCAGCCCCTCCAACGTCTGCTCCTATTCAAACACCGGTTCCCCCAATACCTGTTACAACACCAGATCTTTCCTGTTTACGTGAAGGTAGACATTTCAGTCCAAACAAAAAATGCTGCCCAGGATTAGATCAATTTACATTAGGTTGGTTTCTTACCTGCCGTGCACCTATTTCAACAGATCAACTCCCTACAGCACAAACAACTCCTCCAGCAGGTAGTGGATTTGCATCACTAAACAGCACAGCCACACCAACACTACAGGCTCCAGGACTCCCACCAAGAGAAGTCTTTGTCACCAATAACCCTACACCACAATCCACCCCAACACCAATCCCAACCTCAACTTCTACCCCATCACGACCAACTCCTGCACCATATCTACTACAGGATTGTTATACTCCCTGTGAAGATACCTCCTGCACCTGTAAGCCAGAGTGCCAAAGAGATGTTGTTGGCTTCGGAGCTTCCTGTCTTCCTACACCTACTCCAGCACCCGGAATCCAATTTCTCACAGCACTTGGAAATGCAATTCAAACAAATGAACAACTCAATCCGCTTGCAACGGTCATCTCGTCTCTTGCTAAAACTGCTTCCACAATTGTAAATGTTGTCAACAATACCCAAACGAACACAGCCTCACAAAACAGGCAAACTACCAATCTTCAAACCATCACGGATTTACCTGACCTCAATCAAGAATGTACAAGCTCGTGTAAACGAGGGTATTGTCTGAAAGAAGCAGGAGATGATAAACGTTACTGTGTTGAAACTAATTTATTACTTAATGAAGGAGATGAGTGTAGACGATACGATTACACCCTTTGCCAACGACCGCTCGTATGTACAGCTAAAAAAGGACCATTCAATAACAACCTGTATTTTTGTCTTCCGCCTCAAGTTTCAATCCATACAGCAGCATCAGAATGTTTGAATGATCCCAATACAGATTTAGAAGAATGTCAAAACCTACTCAATCTCCCAGATCGTGAATCTACCACCCTACAAGCTGCCGATCGATATCGGCAGGAATTAGTCAATGCCTTTTTAATACAGGATCCAACAAACCGGCAAGCACAAGTAGCATCTGCTCGAGTGACTATTCAAAATAAAATCAACGAATCTTGCGCAAATTCAACAGTCTTAGACTGTGAGCTTTTCAAACAACACTTAAGAAATATTCTAGAAACCGTTACTTATGATTCAACATTCAGCCTTCGAGTAGAACAACAAACTAATCAATTTATTTCAAGTAGCCAACAAACCCTAGAAGTAGGAGGTATTTCACTTTTTTGTCCAGAAGTAACAGACAGCTGCGTCTATTTTGATAGTGAATCAGTTCAACCCAAAAAAACAATTCCTTTCAATGTTGCTTTAGGAATCATTAAAAATCGCTATCCATATTTAACTAATGAAGAAATTGAACTGCAAGCACTCTACGGCAATGGATTTTTTCATACTACCTTTGAAAACGATACCCTGTTTGAAATAAACGACCAGAAAAAAATTACCAGTATTAGTCTCCCTAATTGTAGTACAGAGTTTACTTCTGAAAATTTAAGTTCGTGTGTAACCCAGATTGTCCGAGACAATCCAGAACGAATTGATGAGATACTGTCAACCTATACAACTGGAGATCTTGCTGCGAATTTTAAATATCTTCGGGGTCTTACGGCATGTACTGAACTAGACAGTCCTACAGAACGATTTGAATGCTCTGCTGCATACTCAGGATTTAATTGTGACACACTCACTATCCCTCAACGCAAGAGAGAATGTCAAGAAAATGCACGATATCAGGATACATCAAATCGTTCAAATCCAACCTATTATGCGTCTTTGTTACTTGCCGAGGCTTCACTCGATGAAGATTCTGGTATTACTCCAATACAAGCACGAACAATATCTTCTGCTCTTCGCGATGCTGTCTACGATACCCAAGAGCAAACAGTATCTACCATTACAAAAAACGGCACAACTATTCAAGAACAAGCACGTCAAGTAGAGCAGCGCATTCTGGATTCTGACAGATTACGTGAAAATTCTAATAATCTGCAAGATCCTTTCGATAGATTTATTGGTAATATCTTAGCAGACCGAACAGAAGCCTTTGGCTTAGAACAAGTTACTCATGAAGCACAAAACCCTGAACTTATTCTTGCACGAACAGTTGGATCAACAATTGATGATATTACCTTCGGAATCTTTGATACAGAATTTAGAATCTCTGCTTTAGGTCAAGTTGTTCATCAACTTTCAGACGGCAATATGAACGGAGCGCTAGGTGCTGCAATAATGTACGGCTCTGGAAGTGCCCCAGCAAGATATTTATATCAAACAGACGCAGGTAGAGTAATTTCAAATTCCATTTGGGCAAACCAAACAGATGATGAAGCAGAACGTTTACGATTCCAGATAGAAGCAGATATTGCCAGAGAAACACTCTCTTCTGACACAGGTAATCATTTAGAAAATATCTTAGTATTTACTCGCGAGATAAATAATTTAATGATGGTTGGCAACCAAATATTATCGCCATTTATGTTAACAAAAAGTATTCGTGTTGCCCCAGTTCAAACTGTAGTAGAAGAATCAGTCATTGAGCCAATTTTTGGACAAATTGGACAAACAGTCGGATCAACAATTGGATATGGATTAGATTCATTTTTTGGATTAAGCAACACTGCGACCAATTTTTCAACTGTATTCGGTGAAATCGGAAATTTCCTTGGAGAATCTCAAGGTGGTGATCTTGCCCAATTCAATCGTGCATTTTTTAGCAGTAGAACAGATGCTCCGCTTGCTCTCGAAAGAATTAGTGAATTTGATATCACTGAATTATCTATTGATACTGCTTCAATAGATACATCGGCAAACCTCATCAATATCGGTGATACGCTCAGACTAAGTCCTGCAGAAATTCAATCTCTATCAGAACAACGACTAGCACAGTTACAAATAGAAGCAGATTTACTAGCAAATGGTGTGAGTTATGAAACGATAGAATCTGAATTCATACAGAATGCTATCCGCCAGCGCACAGTAGCGTTATTACCCGTTGATTCAAGTGGATCAATATCTATTCTAGAAAATCCTAATAATCCATTACAATTTTATTGGCCTCTGAGTAACAATGTCAGCATACCAATTCAAACTGCAACCACTAATCGCTCAATTGCAGATGTTATACGCAATCCTCTAACTTTACTTTCTCAACTGAGCAATAATGCGAGTGAATTTTTTACTCAATTTTCTAACTCAAATACATCTGACAGTCAATCTCAATCATCACCGGTGAATTTCGACAGCACTAGCGATCCAAATCCCCCCCAACAGTCCTTCTCCCAAATCACTTTAGAGCCAGAAGGGTCAACAGACACAGATGAATCAGATGGCAGTGCAAGAACCAGTGCTTCCGAACCGGATGTTTCATTAAATGATGAGTTGGACGTACTTCCACAGCCTCGGGCTGAACAACCCGCCCAAGAATCTCAATCAATAAATGCTCCCCCCACAGTCACCAATGAGACAACAGCACCAGCAAATGTCTTATCCAGAATTCTCACTCCCTTTCGTTCCATTGGTACCGCAATCGGCCGGATTTTTAGACCTACTCAACAACCCACCCAAATAGCCGACAGTTCAGCTCCTGATAGTGATCCTGCTGGAACTGCTCAAGATTCAGACAGTACCGCTACAAAGCCAGAATCTACTATTGATACAGCCACACAGTCTGATGAATCTCAAACGCAACCTGTAAATAATCCAGAACCAAATCCTGCAGCTCAACCGCAAAGCAGTGATAATACAGGTACTTCAAACGTCACCGATGATGCCAACACAGTTGATGCCATACCAGCAGATTCTTCTCAACCGCAATCCCCTGTTTCACAAACACAACCAACTCAGACAAATCAATCTCCACTCACCTCTTTGGGTTCATTAATTACCCGACCAATAGCAATAGTGTTTAACTTTATTAGCAGACGGATAATTCCAAACTCACTGGACCTATCCAGTAATCAGACTATTCAATTACAACAAGAAGATCAACCAAATCCTATTCAACAGAGTTCAGATGAAACTAGTGGTCTAAATCCAGCTCCTCAACCTGTGGAAGAAGTAATACAACCTGTAGCACCTAACCTTCAAGATCAGCTTACCAATGTCATCCTCACCACTAATAAAGATTATGAACGAGGCTTATATAAATCTGCTGATTGGTATATTCAACGATCAAAAAGTGAAAGAAATCCAACAGACTCTCGTATCAAAATTACCCTCTCGCCCGATGGCACTCCACAGTTTGCAGTTACTCCAGCTATACTAAACGGGAACGATATTCTCTCTGCTATACAAGCAGTACCGGATATTGCTAATAAGCTCGCTGAGTCTGAGTCTCTAACCCTACGTGGACTCTATGTCATCATAGATGGAGAAATACATCTTACATTTGACGTTAGTCAACCTTATGGCAGACATATTCACTTTTTCGAAGCAAAACATGCGTTTATTTCCGGAGGAAAAACAGCACAGGCTGCTGGAGAATTTTCCATAAGAGTAAACAAAACACCATCCAACATTCCACTTTGGATAAACCGGCTACTTCGTCTTTCACCACCGTATTCTTTTACGCTCGAACATGTTGATAGCAATAGTGGAGGGTATAAACCACTCTGGCGTCAAGATCGTGCACAATTTGTACTCCAACAATTCGGATCTATTGGTGTAAACATTGCATCAGAACTCACAGATACTATTAAAACAACTTTTGAATCTAAAATTGTCTCAGAGTCACCTGAAACTAATATTCCACCGTTGCCATCAACACCAATAGATCTGAATACCGCCCCACCTGTTACTACTCTTCCTCAGTTTGAGGATCCAACAATTCCCTACAAAGGTCAAATAGCCGTCTACCCAGATACATATATTGTGTTAGGTAAAACAGGCTCTTCACCACTATTAGTACCAAAAGTATCAATTGCAGATGCCACTTCTTCTATAAACGAACTTGCAGCAAGAATTTTTGACAGACAGGGAACACTCATTATTGAAACAATGGGAAACACTCAAGTAATAATAAACTCTCAATCAAATACTTCAACAGACGTAGGATTGCAACAAGAAAAACAAGTGGTTCTTAACGTTGGGGATAAAATCCGTTTCTTATCACAAGAAGGATATGATGTATTAAATTATATTGTCAAAGTATCATCTGATAAAAGTCACTATATTTTAGAGCCAGTGTCACCAGACACAAACAGTGGTGAAGAAACTGGCACCTTCATCATTCCTCCTCAAGATAGTCAGGGACCAGATGATCTAAACACCGATACCGCCCCTGACCAAGATTCTGATGCATCCCTAAACACACAGACACAATCACCTCAAAACTTAAGAGAAATCATAACCGCACTCAATAATTTCCTACAAGATAATAGTGAAGGTATTCTTTCAGGAGTCAGAAATCTATTCGGTAATTCAACTCCAGATACCCCACTCCTGCCAGCAGTATCTCAAAGCACCCAAATCACTGCAGAAGCATTGCTTAGAAATTATATTCCTGTATCATCGGAACAAACAGAAATAAAACCAGAAATTGAAAGCTACTTACAAACTCAGGGTATTCCTGAACAAGCCATTTCTTCAGAAGCAATCCAAACACTCATAAATGCAAAGATAATTGAAAGTATAAACTCTCCTCCTTTACCGTTTGACGATGCTCCATCTTCAGATACTTCAGTTACACTGCCTGAACCAAACAATGATACTGGCAGACCTACTGAAGAAATTTCTACCCTACCACCTCAATCTTCAACCAATCTGCCACTTACATCTGTATCAGATGCTTTAACGAATCAAAATCTGCCGCTATTCTCAAAACCAAATATTTTAAACAAAGCTGTACTGTTTATTCTCAATTCAACAAGAATTTCAATCAATATCAATAGACCACTATCATTTATAACAACCGGCTCGACGATCACTGGATGGTCTTTGTACTCATTACAATCAATCGTATCTTCAATAATGGGTCCAATAATGGGCCCAATTGTCACAGCACCAGTTCCCGGGGTGAATCTGTTCATTCAGCCCGCAACAGAATTTATTCGAAGACTAGCAAATATTTCGTATATAAATAACATTAATAATTTGGAAGCTTCAAAAATTTCCGTAAATGAATTTGAGAATACTAAACAGGTAGAACAAGCACTCCTTGAACAGCTACCTCTTTTTGCACGAACAGCACGAGGCGTAAAACGAGCTGTTCAATTGAAAGCTAATGAAATTATTGAATCTAATAAACAAAGCACAGAACAATCTAAGAGTTTAAGCACTGATCCTTCGCAACCATTTCAATTTGCATCTATTGCTGGTACAGCAATAAATTATTTTAATAATTCTACCTCTGATAACTTATCTGACGTCTATATTCTTGTAGATAATGTGAAGTATCCAATTACACAATTCAACAAAGTATCAGCCGCATTAGAAACTGATCCTATTAATCCTGATTTCTATTCAAAAATAATACTGAATAACACTGGCATACAATCAAGTTATTTACCTATATTCTATGAAACATTTGGTGGTAAAAATATTAAATTTTATATTGGCAATACATTAATTAGAGAAGTGAACGTAACACCTCCAACAAAGTATACATCAAATTTCAGCAACCCAATCATTTTCGGTGCTAACATATCTGCAAGCTCAATAACCCAGTTTATCCCTGCCCTCACCCCTACTAACCTAACGGCATCCCTCTTTACACTTTTAGATGTTATGCAGTCCTTACCAGCTCTTGATGCCAGATTAAATGAGCTACAAAGCTCCCAACAAACACCTAATCTCATAAAACCAATAATTCCCCTTATCAGACTCCCTGTTCAGGCCCTTGATAGTATCGCTCGTCAGACTGGACAATTTTTCAACTCAGTATTTTCTACAGTGGGTCTGGATAGTCCAGTCAATCAGTATGAATCATCTATTGAAGATAATAACGATACATGGACAGATAATATCCCCAAAGAAGCTGTAGAAGCTATGCAGCCTGAATTTAAAAATATGCTTGATATTGCCAAAACGAAACAATTAGAGCTTCAAGAGATACCAGCTGAACCACAATCTATGGCTGTAGTCGTATCTGTGTTAAATGGCGAACAAGTACTTCCAACAACGATTGTCGAACTAGCTCAACAGATGAAAGAATCTGGGTACAAAGGCACAATCTATGTGGGCTTAAATACAGAAGGCGGCAATACTAAAAATATCTACAATCAGAAATCACCTGAAGAATTAAGAGAACAATTACGCGTTGATTCAATTCATATTGGAAAAGCAACGAGAAACCCCCTTGATCCAGAAAATAGGACTGTTCCAAGTGTTATCTCACTAGATAATTTCAATCCTCACGATGGCATTAATCTTGTCTTTATTGAGCAACAAAATCATCCCGCAAACGTTGGTAAGTCTGCCATGCTCAGAGATATTCATAACTACCTCTATACTCAGGCGATTAACACAAATACTCGCGCCGAACTGCTTTTGGCAATCGACGCAGAAACACGCTTCCGCAAATTCACTAAGTTTGCTCGAAGTATTATCAGAAACAGCCCCAACGGACTTGTTGATATGATTGCCGCATCAGAAAAAGGTAAACGTTTAGTCGGTGTTCAAAACTATCTTACGCCCTACACAGAAAATGGAAATCCTGATTATGACAGGCGCCCAGGATCTATCCAATGGACCCTTAATCTTATCCATGGCAGATTCCGTGGTTCAAGCTGGCTTCCTGGAGGAGGCACACTTGGTGGTTTTGCCGATATGGTAGCCTTAAACACTGCCCAAACAGAAGTCTTTCCCGGTATTCGGGTTGAAGATGCACTCCTGTCTGTCATGGCATATGTACTGCAAATACCCAGAACAATATTAACAAATGTTGTCCATACGAATCAGTCATCAGAAGCAGAGACAGCTGTAGGCCGTCAACGCTCATATGGACAGATGTACCGCTGGCTCGCTGGTCAAGAAGGAGTCGTACGTTTTGCAGGCGCACTCGTAGCAAAAAATATCGTTTCTTACAATATGGTGCAAAATTTTCTGCAGCCAATACTCCAATTTTTACGAAACCCACCAAGCGTTAATATACCCTATCTTCTGCGCGGATTACCAACATTTATCATCATTTCCAATGCCGCAAAATATGCCCCTGATGATATTCTCACTGGAGATCCTAGCTGGGATAATACAAAACCGGCAATCATCATTCCCGATGGTTTCTTTGCCCAAATCAATCTTGCCATCCGAATGATTCTCAATCCCGAAAAGACAACCAGAGAGATTGTCCCCGAGATCCAGGCTTCTGAAAGCAATCTAGATAAGCCGCAAATAGGTGAGGATTCAATAACTACTCCAGCATTACATCCCCTTGAATCAAGTTCTAACTATCTCCCTCAAAACTCAATGATTATGTTCTCCCCCGTAGCCCTTATCCCAATTGGCATAAACGCCACAATAGAACTGTTAGCCAACGCTCAACCCACCCTCGAATCATGGCAAACCCGCGGTCCACCGTTCCGCTGGATATCTTCTGCTCTTCTTCCCCTTTCAAACCAGTCTGTTCTAATTAGAGCTAATTCCAATCCAAACAGTTTGCTGAATGCTTTATCCATTAGAAACATTATCCCCCCAAGTATACGTTCAATACTTATTAACAATCCTTTAAAAAATACATCTATCAATCAACTACTTTTGGGATCACTCTTTGTTCCTTTTATAAACGATGACATGCTCACAGCAACTCCGTCTGCAACTCCCAGAAGCACAAGACCAATTGACACTTCACTTTCTAATTTAGGTGTACTAATCGACATGGGTCCCACATATGACAATGAAAGACGAGTGCAGACTATACTAGGAAACCGCTATAACCCAGGAAATAATCAACAAATGATAGCAAGACTTCAAAGCACATCTGACAATATTGCATTAACAGCACTTGTAGAATCTATGTTTAATACACGTGATACACATGGTTCTACCATGAAATCAGTGATCCGACAAACTGAAGAAGCCTTAGGATATCAAGACACCGGAGATAAACTCGTTCTTCCGTTACAAGAAGCAATAACAAACGTTCAGTTTGGACGAGATCAACTTAACAATCCATATATCGAATTTTCCATCAGCAGTCAACGTATCGCAAACATGCTTACAGAATACTTCGATGACAACCCTGATGCTCAGGTAATCAATCTTAGTTTGCAGATTGGAACCTCACGAGTAACACAAATATTCACTGAGGTAACACCGCTCCCTATTCAAACAACCGGTCTCTATGATGAGGAAACTGACGAAGAACTGTTTACTCTTGCACAAGGTGAGATCAGTCTTATTGTAGTCGACGGTAAACTTGTTCCACATGTATCACAAGGATCTAAGCAAATTCCAATCCCTGAAACTGATATATTTACCTATTCAGAATATCAAGAACGCAACGCGAAACATATTCAAAATATATTAGTGTCAGAACAAGCTGGTCTACAAACAAACCAGATACAACCCACTCAACGAACAGAAACTATCGAACAATACAATCCTGAGTTTGCAGAAGAAAACCTTATGCAATTAGTACAACTTGCTGTACAATTTCCCGATAAATCGTTTAACGCTGCAGGAGGAAACATCAACAGTCATTTTTATCAGATAAGAAAAAATCTTGAAGAAACAGATAACTGGTCAGACAACATTCTTATTATTGCAGGAGATCCTGAAGTCAGTGATGGAGCTGATATCTATGTGAATTCATTAGGTTACAGGCGGACATTATCCTCTAGCGAAGCAACCGCAATTATCTCAGGTATCGATACCATACTTGCTCAACAAGGATACAGCCAAAATGAACGTCGATCACTTATCTTGAATACTCTGGCAACTCCGTTTGAATTTACAACTCATGACGGAACAACAAGAACTGCATACCACATTGATACACGAAGTATAAGCACTCACCCCCTCTTTACCACGTATGAAAAATAACACCATGGTAAGCCTAAATCACCCATTCATATGCCCCCTTGTATCTTTTCATATCAGTTTCCTGTATAATACTCTTCAGTATGTAGCCTTCAGGTGAGGCTATAAAGAAAAGCTCTGTAACCCCAGGACGAAGAAGTGAAAGTGAAGTCCTTCAATCTTCTGGTGTGAAGTAGTGAAAGGATAGTCATGGCAACTAAATTATTTGTGGGAGGTATTTCCTTCCAATCATCAGAAGAAACCCTGCGTAATGCCTTTGCACAGGCAGGAAATGTTGTTTCATCCGTCATTATGATGGATAAGTTCACAGGCCGTTCAAGAGGCTTTGGATTCGTAGAAATGGCAACGCAGGAGGAAGCAAATGCAGCCATTGAAATGTGGAATGGTAAAGAGTTAGATGGACGCACATTAGTCGTCAATGAAGCTCGACCTATGGAAGACAGACCCCCACGACGCAACTTTGGTGGCGGCGGTGGATTTGGTGGAGGTAGAGGCGGATTTGGTGGCGGTAGAGGCGGAGACAGAGGTGGAAGAGGCGGATTTGGTGGCGGCAGAGGCGGACGAGGTGGAGACAGAGGTGGAAGAGGCGGATTTGGTGGCGGCAGAGGCGGCTACGATGATCCAACAGGTGGACGTGATTGGTAAGATATTAAATAACATTAAAAGGTCGGATCATGGGTGCGCCCATTCCGACCTTTTAATCTGCTCTAATAAATAATCTTAAATATACAATTGCGTGAGCACTGAAAGAAGAATGAAAGAGTTTTTCGAGTGAACAATGAAGGGGAATCTCCGGCCTTGTGCCGGAAAGGGAAGAATGTTCCCCACATTGTGAACGAGAAAAACCATTCTTCTTTCACATGCTCACAAAGTTTTGGTCCTTTTGCGATCAAAAGGACAAGTAATATTTTTTATTCTTGGATTTTTCTAAACTGAAAATACAAACTTCCCAATACTATAAAACAATACAACACTATCCCCGTAAACAGCCCTTTAAGCATAAAGATAAAACCCTTTTCTCTATTGAGAAAAAATAAAAATCTCCGTAATAACAAGACATGAAGTATAAATAGTACAGCAGATATACTCAAAAAGAATACTTTTATCTCTCTTGAAGGGATAATATAAAAAAGTAATATACTTAATCCTAAACTCCCCACTACCCCTACTGCACTTACAGCTGCCATACTTTCCCAAAACGTAGTCGCTACAGGATCAAATTTTTTCCTTTCTTTATATAATCTCGTCCAATAATATGAACGCCAAAAATACTTTTTTGCAACCCTGCTAAACCCTTCAAACTCATGATGAACCCGTACATCTGGAGCAAAAATAATTGCATATCGTCGTGCTATTCTATAGGTTATTTCTACATCCTCCATTTGTCGAAAGGCAATATTAAACCCTTGTAACCGTTCAAATACTTTTCTTCTTATTGCAGCTACTCTCGTACTGAATAAATAATAATACCCATCGCTGTCTCGCTCATTCGTCCAATAACTCCAGTCACGCAAGGCTTTAAATTGAGGGAAAAACCGCTCTGTTCTTTGTTCTTTATCCCATACACCAGTAATTGCAGTTAAATCATCATCCTCCTGAAAGCGTTTTGCAACGTTTGACAATGTATCGTTATATACTTCTACATCGCTGTCTAAGAACAATAATACTGTTCCTTTTGCGAGTTTTGCAGCGTTATTTCTTGCTCCAGCTGGCCCCAGATTACGTTTGTTACGAATTATACGAACAGAAAACTTGCATCGTTTGATTACACCTTCAATAATATCCTCTAAAGGTTCCTCAGAAGCATCATCCCCTATAATAACTTCAAAATCCTTAAATTTTGAACCACGCAAAGAAACGAGGAGACGACTAATCGTAACACTCGCATTGTAGGCAGGAATAATAACAGAAATATACGGTTTCTTACCCTTCATTTATGAATTCACTTCTTCTAGAAGTTTTATCATGATTAATTTCTCCAGGCAACAAACAGAGTGAATTGTTAAGAAAGAATAGACAACAAAACCCAAATGCCCAACGTGTTTAATACAAGAGAAATGCCGATAAAGGTAAGCGGTTTTATTTTAGAGACACCCATTAAGGTTAGTCCTAATTCATCTGGCAGTGGTGAAGCAACAACAATTGCACCGATAACGGTTAGAAAAAACTTATATTTGGTGTGTCTTAATAACCGAATGACTTTTTTAACCCCTTTTTCGCCAGAAATAAGAGTGACACTTTTGTCAATATTATCTGATATAAACGATAAAATAATTGCATCCCCCAATACAGAACCCACGCCAGCAACTGCCGCAACCAACACCACTGGTAATGTTTCAGCAAACGTCAAAAGAATAACAGCAGCCGGAGCAGCAGTAAATATTGAGACAAAAAACATACCAGAAATAAAGACGCCAATATACCCAAAATTTTGCAGTGAATGAACAAAAGTATGAAACGCACCTGTCTGAAACAAAATATATGCTGCTAACACACTAATCACTACATAAAAAAATGATTGAAGAAAAGAAATATGTCGTCCAAAAAATGAAAGTGAAGAAGCTTTTTTCTTTCTACTCATTAAAATAGTGTAACAAATCCCACCAGTTCTCTCTACCCTATTTTCGCGCAATAACAATGATGTCATCCCATGGATTAATTGGGTTGATAATCGGCAATGGTTTTAAGAGAGCACCAATAAGTTGAAATATTCCTTTTCCAAATGGCACATAGTCAGCACCTCTCGTAAAAAGAAACGATAATGGAAACGGACGTGATTGATCACGTTTTACAATAACATCAGTAAAGCCTGCCCGTAGAAAAACCTGCCTGAGTGAATCTATATCAAAAAAATATAAATGCTCTTTATGTGTGTACCCTGGCCAGTATTTCCCCATACCTTTTCTCCATAAACTCCCATGATTTGGTGTCGTTGCGATAGCCAATCCTCCATCTCTCAATAAACTGTGCATCGTTTTGGCTAGAGTAAACGGACTATACTCATGCTCAATAATTTCAAATGCAGTAATGGCAGTAAACCGTTTGTTAGGATACTTCTTTGCGTAATCAGCTATCGTGCCATGAAACGCTTTTAAACCCTGCTTTTTACAGTACATAACTGCATCAGAGGATATATCTACACCTTGCGCAGAAATTCCCATCTTTTCAGCTTCAGATAAAAGTACACCAGTTAAACACCCGATATCTAAAACTGAAATATTCTTCTTCGTATGGTTGCTCAGTTGACTTGCTATACGGACACTAAACATGTTCTTTATCATCGACAGTTTCCATCGAAAATATTGTTCATGAACTTCTTTTTGATCAATATATGGCTCAAAATGTGATTCATCTTCTTCATATAAACGAGCAACTTCTTTTCGAGTTGGCCGTGGTATTATCTGTGTAAGCTTGCAAGTTCGGCATTGTTGTACTTGCCAATTCTGATGATGATGAAATAAAAATTGAAACGTCTTTCCTTTACATAAATCACATTGTAATGATGTTGCCATAACTTCCTTTCTATTCGGTTATCCACTCTTTTTTATATGTATTTCTTATATCATGAAATCGTATTACCAATAAATCAATAACACTTCGTATCGTATCTATAAATCTCACTCTACTTCCTGTTTTATTACTCCACACAACCGGAACTTGTGCAATTGAATAGCCGAATTTTCGCGCTAAATAAAGAATTTCAGCATCAAAAGACCATCGTTTAATCTGTTGCTTAGAAAAAAGATATTGAGCCACAGGAGTTCTAAACCCCTTAAATCCACACGTTACATCAGAAACGTTCAGCTGACAAATAATATTGGTTAATACAGTAAATATTCTTCCAGCAAACTCTCGTAAAAAAGGCTGATGAACAAGTATTTGCGAATCAGCCAATCTTCTTGATCCAATTGCTATATCATGTGTTTTTAACTGTTCAATAAGATCGGGTAAAAACTGCATAGGTACAGAACAATCAATATCCGTAAACACAACATACTTCCCTTTTGCTAGCCTAATCCCTTCAAATAATGCAGCACCCTTTCCTTGATTTTCTTCTAAACGAATGATCCTGAGTGACTTTTGTTTTATCATTTGATTCATCATGCGCTTATACTGACTTGCCTCTAACACCTGCCGGGGAGAAACAGAAGATCCATCATCAATAATCAGTATTTCGCATTGTTTATATTGTTTAGTTAGATAGGAAGTTATCTGTCCAAAACCTTCTAGCAAACGTGGAATTTCATTATAAACAGGTACAACCAATGTCAAAATAGGTCTCATTATCATCTATATATATCATGATCAAGCTCATACTGCATCAGGCTGCTTATCCAACAAAAGTATCTTCCCTTTCATAGCTCTTATACATGAAGTGTTCTTATCTTTATTTTTATTTATCAACAGTTATTGTAAAGATAATTAGGTCAATTAGAATGCTATATTCATTTCTGTTTCGCTTCCACATGTCCAAAATGAAGGTGCATCATATTTATATACCCATAAGAGTGGTCCACCTCTCCTACTCACCGTATATACGAGTTTGTGGAGTTCTCTTGCATGCTCAGCTGGTCCACCAAACCAAGAATAACTATTCGGTAAAATAATATACTCTGCTTCGAATGGACTCAACTTCACTTGTACTTTATCACTTTCATAAAACACAGCTAAATGAGCCATTGTACAGGCATAGACAGTCGTAGGTGTATCAGAAAGTCTATCAATTGCCTCCATACCTTCTTTCACTGCACTTGCCCAATACTCTACATCGAATAAATGCTCCTCTGCTGCTCCCTTTGTCCCTCCACCAAAAACAGAAAAATAACTTGGCTCATATGGAAAGTGTGTAATACTAATAAAACCCTGATGAACTACAACAATCCCCAATAACGCTAATGCAATCTGTTGTTTTGTAACAGACATAACACGAGATAATATTTTTTTAATAATTTCAGCCAGCAGTAATGCTCCATATCCACTAATTAGAAATACACTTGGCATAGCGTCAATGTAATGACGCACTTTTGCATAGATTAAAAATCCAGGAATAAAGAAACGACATATTCCTAATAAAAGCCACAGTAATAAAAAGAGGGCAAATATATCCTGTTTTTTTACTAATCGATACATCGCATACCCTATTCCTAAGAAAAATAATGGGACCAGTGTCGGAGGTGTCTGGGCTAAAAATATTCCCAGAGGGTATTCCCATGGTAAATTAATCCCCGCTTGATAGACCTGCCCAAAATACAAGGTTGGCATGCCAAAACCTACTACCTTAAAAAATGCCCATGCCTGTTGAAGTTTGCCAACTGGGTCATCCCACAACCACGGCCAGATACCAACAAACGAGAGGAAAGCTATCATTCCCAATACTATCCCCTCAATTATTCTGTGAAGGACTGGACCCACATCACGTCTAAACCGCTTAAACAATACATAAGAGCCCGATAACCATAGAATGACAATAGGAACCATAATAGCAGCGCTTACTTTTGTCCCTTGAGCAAGTCCCAAAGTAATTGCCGCTGCGATTCCATATAGATGTTTACTCCTTTGATTATGCCGGACACTTGTTATCCATTTAATTAAAAAGTAAACAAAAATTACCAACATACTCATAAGTGGTACATCTTTTGCATCATTGCGCATCTGAGCAATAATCGTTGGATAGGTGGCATAGATGAGCGTAATTCCTGCAGACAGATAGGAAGAAAATCCAATAGTAATCCCAATGCCATACATCGCCAATACCCCTAGTACCCCGATGAATAATTGACCTAAATGGTGTGCATCTATAGGAGACATCAGATGAAGCGTTTCAGCTAAGATATACGACGTTGCAGAAGATACTATGAAAGAAAAAGGCGGATAGACATCTTCACCATATATATATTGAAATGGATCATCTATAAATAACTCAGGATTCTTAAAGTCTGTAATGTAGGACCGATCCCCCGTCATGAAAAAACGAAGATTAGCACGACCAAAGAAAAAACTAGAAGGCTCATCCCATGTCATCCCTGCGTAAGGCAAACTCAACGCTTGGATTATAAAATAAACGACAGTTATGAGTATGCCTATATATCGAGGCTTCAGTATAAATCGTAAGCGTTTCATAAACATCTAGTATATAAATGCTCTAATAAACAATAAAGTACCTATTCTTGAATACGTTTCCAAAGCGTATCTCCCCAGTTATCAACAGGTTTATAAGTATTCTGAATATAGATACGATCAGGCATTTCTAACGTATATATCCGTCTACTATCACCTTGCCATAGATACTCTACTTTTTTTTGCTCTAGTACATCTCGTAAGGCCTTAGGTTTACGACTAACGTTATACATATATTCACCAAACGGCAAGCAACAGATAGGATAAGGTTGTTTCCAAAAAACCATTCTTCCTTCAATATCAAACACTTCCGTTGAGTCAGGAATCATGCTCTTAAGCTTTGTTAATTGTTCAAGCTGAAAACGATTATGACCAAATAACTTCGGTTCGTTTACCTGTCTACTGGTAAAGAGCAATACAACTGCAATAACTCCAAACAGTATACTAGGAAGAAATCTACCATACCTAGAGCTGTATCGAAAAAACATTCCAATACCATCTGCCGCATAATATGCGACAAATAAGGCAACAGGAATCAAATATTGAGGATGTTTCATCGGATAAAAAGAAATATAGAGCCAGACATTAAAGAAAAAAATTCCACTTAACAATAATTCTCTTAACAGTATTCTTTTATTCCCTTCACTAAGTATTCCGCAGGAAAACAACCTATATACCCCGATGAATATTCCCAATATCCAGAAAAAGTGATTAAAAAATAATCCCCACGTTATGCCATTTCCACCATAAAATGCAGCATTCGGAAAGAAAAATAAATGAGGTTCCATCACATAGCCATATGTCTTATTTGTTTCTAACGCTAATCGAGTTAACGAATAAAAAACTTGAGATACATTTCCTAGTAACAATAAATATACTCCCACTACAATACTTATGCTTGCTCCACCTATCACCACCCACCAATGAGGCAGCTGAGTAACCTTTTTCCACAGCAAATCATACTGTCTACCATGTTGTGTTGTAACACCTTGATACAAATCTAACAGTACATCTAGTATCCATATAACAACACCAATAAACACAAATGAAATCGCCTTAGGAAAAACTAATAATGAAGCAGCATAGAAAAAGCCCGCAAAAAACGCAGATTTTTTGGCTTGTCTATTCATTAAAAATAGACTATGAAATATTACTCCGATAAGTGAACTCAGGGTCGCCAAATTATCCGGCCTTATTTCAATAAATTTATCAAAAGGCATGGGTAAAAACGCTGCAATAATTGCCGGAAGGAATAGATACGACCATTGCTTACGTGTAATTCCAAATAACAATGACATCGTCAGAAACAGTAAACCGGCAATAATAACCGAAACAACTCTACCAACTAAAAACACAGCAACCTGATTTCCAATAAACCAAAATACTGGAGCGATAATAAATAAAAATAACGGCGGGAAGAACATAAAAAAATCTACATATGGACGCTCTCCCTTTGCAAACTGACTCACCCAATGAAAGTACGTAAATTCATCAACATCAAAAAATCTTGTCATCCCTACCCTCACCTGCCAGGTAAACAACAAAAAAAACACTATACCTGAAACAATGAGAAATACTTTTTCAAAGACAGACAACTGACGAAGAAATTTCAGCATGTAATCAGTGTACTAAATTCTTATGAATGTGTTAAAGGCTTACACCCTTCATCGTGTATTCAGCTATAGATGGATGTTTCATACCAGATAGTATATTGTCAGCTAACTGAAGCGCCATTTCTATAGAATTATCCGAATTGTTGTAACGAAAAATCCCAGTGCGTCCTAGTAAATAGGTACCATGCTGCTCTAAAAATGCAACCGTTTCAATCAATCGTTTTTTATATCCCACATCATATACAGGATAGGCATACTTCACACGAATAACCGATGCATCGATGACATCCTTACTTGATACATACCCTATCCGGTTACAATCCGAAATAACTCGATCAATTAGCTCTTGATCAGATAACTGCCAAGTTGCATCATTCTGATAGCATGTTATATCAAAACAGATACACGTTTTTCCTTTAGGAGCCATTGCATTTGACCAATTTGTGAATTCTACTGATCGATTAAAAATAATGTCCTTATCAGGAAAATATAACCAGTGATCTTTGGAAACTCTGGATGTATTAATGATTAAATATACAAATATAATGTCCATATAGGTATTTGCTTGGATCTGTTTTTCAATAGATGGGTTTTTTCGATCTTGAAGTGCATACAACACAGGAATAGGAATAGTCGATATTAATGATGTATACGATACTGTTTGTTTTTTCCCATGAACAACATACATGAGTTTTTTTTCCTTTGATTGTATGTGCGTCACCAGGGCAGAAGTAACAATTTCTCCACCATACTTTTCACACTCTTTTACAAACGCCTGTGGGACTTCCTGAAATCCTTTTTTCGGATAATAAAAATCTCCGCCATCAGGCGCTAATTCATCATCTTGTAAAGAATGACGGGAAAAATTAAGGGTTAATAATTTAATAATACTTTTTCTTAGTAATTTAACGAGATTAGGCCCTCCAAAGCGCTGTCCAGCCCAATCAGCAGAAATACGTGATGGATCCATTTTCCAAATCTTGCTGGTATACGGTTCACACATGACATCATATAATTTTTTTCCATAAATACGGATGAACCAATCTTTATATGTCACTACCGTTATTGGTTTAATGCGTTGTTTAATAACATTTAATACAAAATCAAAACTGCAACCCAATGCGTGTAATACTGGCATTGCGCGTAATAAGTTAGGAAGCTCAAAAGGGTACCATAAGTATTTACCAAACATATAAATTCTGGTTTTTTTCTTTACCTTATGCATCCGTAAATATTTTAGCGATAATATTGTAGTGAGAAGCTCTTTATTAGCGGTATGAAAACGATGGGCACAGTAATCAACAATATACTTATCTTTTAATACAACGCTTTTGGCTAATCCACCAATTTGTTCTTCCTTTTCAAGTACTAATACTTTTTTCCCTTCCTTTGCCATTTTCCAGGCAAATGACAATCCAGCAACACCAGCTCCTAATATAACTGCATCATATTTTTTTATTGCCATAACTGAATATATTCAGTAAGAATATCATCTGTTGATCTATGACGATAGAGTGATGCATCGATCAGTTTTTTTGATGAAAGTGCTTCAGACTGGGGACGATTAGCAAAAAAAGTTTGAGAGAGTTCATTACTGGTTACAGAAACTAACTCGACTGTTTTTTTTAATTTATTAATTAACATACTTGCAATATCATATCGAGTTAAACGTTCTGTAGCTGCAATATGAAACACTCCATTCTGTTGATGAGGTAACACAGCAAATACCGTGGATACTAAATCTGGAGCATACGTCACCGTTCCATAAATATCATTTACAACAGTTAACCTCGGAGCATCTGCATTCATCTGCTGCATAAGTTTACCGATCATTTTTTTATCTCTCAGTGGCCCTCCTCCAATCATCCACCCCGCTCTAAAAATAAAAGACTTACTATATGCTTTTACTCTCATCTCTGCTTTATATTTTGAGGTTCCATAGATTGTTTGAGGATTGGGAATATCTTCTTCGGAGTACCAGACTTTTCTCCCATCAAATATACCTGCAGTACTTATATATACCAGCGGAATCCGTTTGTCCTCACACCAAGAAGTAATCGTATTCGTCACACCAACATTAACAAGCTCTGCCTCATCAGGATGCTGTTCACAATATTCTAAGTTTGTTAATGCAGCACAATGAATAATAATTGTGGGACGGATATCGTTTAATAACCGATAGGTAGTTCCTACATGCGTCAAATCAATAACATGACTAACAAAAGGATCTTCCTGTCTTCCTAAACCAAAACATACACACTGGTCTGACAATGATGAAATAAACGAAGAGCCAAGCATTCCACCAGAACCGGTGACAACCACACGTGATCTATACGATAACTTCATGCTTCCTGCTTATATCATGCAGGAAAATTGACTTCAA
>CAZGOA010000011.1:0-39130 GCA_964527425.1 uncultured Gammaproteobacteria bacterium
CTCATGCCTCAAATATAGATAGAGGGACATTCAGAATATACATGACTGAAAAGGCAGGTATTGGAGAAATGACACTTACAAATAATGATCTGAAATTTGTTGGTGAATCCGATGAATTAGCACACGTTTTACTTGCATCCGGAATAATCATGTCATCTTTTAAAAGTGACCTAGACCCTATTATCCTTGTTAATAGTGATGACTATAACGAGGAAGAATAAAGCTTGAATTATAATTTAATCTTTACTTCAAGTAGTATTTTTTCACCGCTTTCAGATAGCACAAATAAAAATCGATTATCCCTGTCAAATTGGAAACCTCGTATAATGTCACCTAATGCCCTTAAAATCGATTTTGGATCAGTAGACCTTCTTATTACGGGCAGGTTAGAAACTGCCCTTTGTATGTCTTTTGTAGTTAAATGCTCATATTGTAGAGTTGTCTTAGGATCTTTATGACCCATAATTTTCATTACTTTAGGAAAAGATACATCTTCTTCTAATAGTCGAGTACACATAGAATGACGCAAGCTATATGGCGTAAGATTAGTCCTTTTTATTCCTAATATTTTAATTCTTTTATTAAAATTATATACCCAATCTGTACCATCTATGCATCCATCTCCACCGCCTCTACGAGAAGGGAAAAGATATTTAGTGTGAATGGAATTTATATAATCTTGAACCATGTTTCTTATGTTTGGAGCTATGGGAACAAAACGAGGTGTATTCGTTTTACTATCTTCAACAATAAATACATTTCTTCCAAAATCAACAGTATTAACGGTCAAGTGTGCAACTTCTCCCATTCGCATACCTGTATATGCACAAATTGACCAGAAAACAGTAAATATATACCATGCACGATGATCATATTGCTTTATCATTACTTTTCCTGATTTATGTACGCTCTTAAACGTTGGATTAGGAAGATTTATGAATGCTTCAATTTCTTCATCGCTCATCGTAGCCTTAATAAATATCTCTTCTTTAAAATATTCTGGTACTCCAACAAGCGGATTTACGTGTTTTGCTATACGAAGTGTATCTATAAGATTGTTTAAATATGTCGCTTTTCTGTTCTCTTTTTTTAATTTTAATAAAAATTGTACAGTTTCATCATAACTTAAAGAAGGACAGTTTCTCAAAAGAAACCTTAGTGTCTTTATATGAAGTCTAACAGTTGTTGTTTTTCGACCATTTCTAAGTAAATATTCTTCAACTTTTTGTAACAAGCTCTTCTCCATGGTTGTGAGAATAACCAATAATAATACGAGCTAATATTACTAAAAATTTACCTGTTGACAAGTATAATATTTTATGTTATGTTTTTAGTAAGTTAATACGTTATTCGCACTTAGATATTAGCACCATACTTTCGTAACAATCCCACAACTTTACCTTGAACTTTTACATGTGTTGAATAGATAGGTGACATTTCACTATTGGCTGGCATTAATTTTATTCTATCTTTTTCAAAATATATTCTCTTTAACGTAGCAAAACCATTTGGCAATAGAGCGACAACAATATCTCCGTTTGTTGCTTCTTCTTGGTGTTGTACTACAACAAAGTCTCCATCCATTATGCCATCTTCTATCATTGAACGTCCTTTTACCTTCAATAAATAACCCACTTTATTGGCACCGATCATTCCAGGTGGAACAGCCATGTATTCATTAGGATCTGTATACGGTTCTAATGGTGCTCCAGCGGCTATATAACCCATAATAGGCATTTGAGGCGCTGCAGAATTTCCAGCATTTCTATAATTTTCTTTTACTACTTCTAGTCCCCGTGCCACACCATCAATTTTGCGGATAAACCCTTTTGTTCTTAATTTTTCGATATGCTCATGAATAGTTGCAGGCGAATGCATATTACATGCTTCTCCAATTTCTTTTAATGTAGGAGCATATCCATACCGTTCTATAAATTGGGTTATAAAATCTAAAATAGCTCGTTCTCTTGGATACAGTACTAATGGCATAATGTATAAGGGTAAGTGATTCTTGAAACTGCTATATGGTAAATATTACCGAATAAGAAGCCTTCTAGTTTCACTTATATGAATAATTAACGAATAATAATGGTATACTAGAAATATAACCGAATAGTCAACTAGATATAAAAGGATCAAAATGAAACAATTTAAACTGCACTCACCCTATAAAGCAGCTGGTGATCAGCCGAAAGCCATAGAAACGCTCACAAAAAATGCCGAAAGAGGAGCGAAAGAACAAGTTCTTTTAGGTGTTACTGGAAGTGGGAAAACATATACAATGGCAAATGTTATTGCAAATTTAAATAAGCCAACGTTAATAATATCCCATAACAAAACATTAGCCGCTCAATTGTATCAGGAATTTAGAGATTTTTTCCCGGAAAATGCAGTATCCTACTTTGTTTCATACTATGATTATTATCAGCCGGAAGCATATGTCCCACAAACAGATACATATATAGAAAAGGAAACACAGATTAATGATGACATAGACAGATTACGATTAGCTGCAACAACGAATTTATTAACAAGAAAAGATACGATAATTGTTGCTTCTGTTTCTTGCATTTATAACATTGGTTCCCCGAAGGAATATGGTCATTTTGTATTGGAATTAAAACCAGGATTACCAATATCCCGTGATGTAATTTTTGATCGTCTTATACAACTTCAATACGAAAGAAGTGATTATGGTTTTCATCGAGGTACATTCAGAGTAAGGGGAGAGGTGATTGATATTTTTCCGGCGTATGATGATATTTCACTTCGATTAGTTGTAACTGAAAAGAAAATAATTTCTCTTACATCATTAGACCCGTTAACAGGTAAAACTATTCAGGAGTTAAATGGAACAGTTATTTATCCGGCAAAGCACTATATGACCGATCCAGCCAATTATTCAGAAGTGTTTTCTCAAATCCGTAATGATTTAGACAAACAAGTTTCGTTTTTTAAGTCTCAACAAAAAACCATTGAAGCATATAGGATAAATCAGCGAGTTAACTTTGATTTAGAAATGATCCAGGAAATGGGATATGTTAACGGAATTGAGAATTATTCACGATACTTTGACGGAAGAAAACCTGGAGATCCACCGTATACATTGTTTGATTATTTTAATGAAGCAACCAATAAAACAAATGACTGGTTACTATTTATTGATGAATCACATATAACGATCCCTCAAATTCGGGGGATGTATAATGGCGATCGCTCTAGAAAACAAACCTTAATCGATTTTGGATTTAGATTACCTTCTGCATTGGATAATAGACCAATGAAATTCGATGAATTTCAGAGAGGACAACCGCAAACTATGTATGTATCAGCTACCCCCAATGACTGGGAACTTTCACGGGCGCAAGAAGCGAAAATATCCCATTCATTACAAATTCGTGACAGTAATGAAATCAACACATCCACAGTTGTCGAGCAATTAGTCAGACCCACTGGACTTTTAGATCCTATCATTCATATACGACCAAGTGATGGACAAATACAAAATTTATTACATGAGATCACACTGAGAGTACAGAGAAGACAACGAGTCTTAGTAACAACGTTAACAAAACGTATGGCTGAGGATTTAACCGCATATATCGCACAACGAGATATAAAAGTTCAATATTTGCATGCTGATGTAGAAACATTAGAACGGTCAGATATTCTCACAGATTTACGAAGCGGGATGTATGACGTTGTCGTAGGCATCAACTTGTTGCGGGAAGGATTAGATTTACCAGAAGTATCATTAGTGGCAATTCTAGATGCAGATAAAGAAGGTTTTTTACGAAGTCGTACCAGTCTTATTCAAACAATGGGACGAGCTGCGCGTCATGAGCAAGGAGAAGTAATTTTGTATGCAGATAAAATGACTGATTCTATGAAGGAAGCTATAGAAGAAGTTAAACGTAGAAGGGAAATTCAACATACATATAATCAGACACACGGTATCGTCCCTAAAACTATTTCAAAACCTATTAGAGATAGATTGATAGATAAAGAAGAAGAGCAAGAAGTAAAAAGCGGAAAACAACTTATAACCATAACTCAAGAAGATATTAATGGTATGACCCCAAAAGATAAATTAGAGTATAAAAAAAAGATAGAAAAAGCAATGAAAGAAGCAGCCAAGGATCTTAACTTTGAACTTGCTGCTACGTTTAGAGATTTTTTAAAAACGTTTGAATAGGTAACTCTTAGACAATAATTCCTTCGGGAGATCTTTTTCCTTCTAACGCTTCTAATTCATCTTGAGTTAATATTTCACCCTCGTTTATATTGAGGTGTCGTGCTGCGTCAAACAATAAATGAGCCCATGAAGTTTTATTTATAAATAATAATCCTTCTGCGTTGAGTGTTCCTCCGTGATTAATAAATCCGAATTGTGAAACACTACGTTTTCCTAACCAATCTGTTAAAGATCCTGCAATTATTTCTGGACGAGTATGGGTTACTATTTGAGTATGTTCGACGTGGTTTGGTAATATATGTGTTTTTATAGATTCCGAGACTTGAAATTCATGTTCTTCTTTACTTCGTTTATTTCTAAATTTTCCTGGCTCTAACATATAGGTCACAATATGAGGAATTGATGACTCTGTTAACCGTTCAGAAGCTTTTAATACTTGTGTTAATTGATACGCTCCCATGGCTATTAATGAGATTTTTGCATCTTCTGGTTTGTGCTCACTCCAATGGATCCGTATAGCCCCGTCCTGATAGAGCTTTATTGCATCATCTTTACTAAATAAATCAGGTGTGTTTCTTTTTGAAGCAACTATGGTCCAAATTTGACCGGTTGTTTTATATACTTCCTGCATGATAACTGCGCAAGTATTAAAATCTGAAGGAAATAGTACTCTTGAAATATTTGCTAATTCTCCATACATGGCTTCTGCCATTGATGGATCTTGATGTGATTGTTCATTTTTTCCGTTTTCCCATGTGTGAGAAGCTAAAATAATAGGTACTGAGAGCCAGCCGGCACTTTGACCTGATTCTAATAAATGTTGAGAAAAAATTACTTCTTGTCTTGCTGCCCCAAACATTTTTGCACCAAACGCTTCATACGTTACAATAATATTTAACCCGCCTTTATTTCCGAATGCTGCTCCAGAAACGGCTTCTTCGTTAAGGACTGTTATTACAGCGCCCGAAACTGATTCATTATTAGCACCTTCAGGTGATTCACTTCTAAACTTTAGAAGGTCCAATGTTTCATTCATTCTATTGGATCTGATTTCATCTGGGTTGCCAACTCTCGGCCTCAAATGAGGATTTGTTTTTACCGTCTGGACAAATCCCTTATCTATTGCGCTCATTGGACAGCTATATACCCAGTGTGATGAGTCAGTAAGATTATCAGGAACAGCATGAAACGCAGGCTCTATTGTGTGTTTTAGGGCTACTGACCGATTAGGAATGGGATGATCTTTCTCTTTAATTCTGGATGCAGATTCATGGTTATTAATTAACGCTGCGGAACGCAAAATGGTGTCTTTATCTACCCATAACCTTTGGGCGTGATAATTAAACCGTTCTCTTGTTAATTCATCATGATATGGATTCTGAACGAGCGGCAAATTATGTGCATCATTTGTTCCTTCTCCATAAAAACCAGCTCCTTTAGGAGCAACAGCGATACCATAAGGAAGTGGAATAGGATAACGGTTTGGACTTTCTAACGCTTTTATATACCGTTTAAGCCTAAGCTCCATTTCAAAAATCGCCCAGGTAAATGCTGCGGGATCTCGACCATCAAAAACGACAGGATCAAAATGATGAAGTCGTAAATATTTGACCAACCAATCAGCACCACCTACTTGAGATGTAGTAGATCTCTGATCGATTCGTCTCCCATTTAATATCATAATCGGCATTACCAACCCTGAATCTTCTGCACGCCAAAATCTTGGTGCCCAATCTCCTCCTTTTTGTTCTTCTGAAGCACCATCACTCAAAAAAGCAACCAGTCTTTCTCCTGGCAGGGGTACGTGCACATATTGAACTGAAGCAAATCCTAAATATCCCCCTTCAAGAAACCCTCCTGCTGTATTGTGATTTACATGGCTTCCCCTTGGAGAATCTTGTTTACCATGGTTATTTAATTTATAAGAATAAAAATCCTGTACAAATCTCGTAAGTTTTTCATCTGATAATTCGTATCGCTCCTCGTGAGCTTTTTTCATATTAGATACGAGTAAATTAATGGAGTCAATCGCCGCAACTGTATGACCCTGCTCCATCATCCAAGCTCGTGTTCTGTCCATTAACGCATTAATGGTGAGATACCCTGTATATCCCGGAGCAATATTGAGAGAACCACCAGTATGTCCCTCTGGTTCTGATTTAAAGTCTTCTTTTTCTAATAATCTTCCGTCTAAATACACATGTTTTGCATATGTTGAATGAACTATAAGCCACATTCCCGCACTCGCAATTCTATCTGCTGCTGCCAAGATATCATAGGGATCTGCAGACTCTGTAAGCATACCTTTTTCTTTAAGATACACGATCATGGATCGAATACGGTTTACGGTTTGCGGAGTATGTTTTATTACACCATATCCCTCTCTCCATTTTTTTTCAGAGGAACCGGAAGAAGCAACAGAAATAATTTGATCTTCGGGCAGAATCATTAGTTTATTCTTTCATCAAGTGGCAAAATCGTCAATGAGTCAGGACGAGTTTTGCAATCTCATATTCTTCATCAATACAAACAATATATGCCTGTCTTTTACTGACATTGGTAGTTATTTGTGTAACAGTTTCCGCTATATGATAGGATTTATCAATAGTAACATTAAGATACGTTTGATTAAATATTGATTTGATAACTTCTTTTCCATGTTCTGCAATACCACCACTGAGAACAATAGGATATTGTCCGTTTAGTACGACATCATATGCACCGATATATTTTTGAATTCGGTATACAAACATTTCCAGCGCGTTTTTTTGTTGTTTCGTAGTAGATTGAACTAATGACTGCAAATGACCATCTGTGTTGCTCAACCCTTTTAACCCTGATTCGTTATTTAATACAGCAGTAATAGCTTCAATTGATTGTCCTGTTTTGTCATGAATATAAGCTAAAACAGTAGCATCAATATCACCTGTTCTCGTTCTGGATATTAACCCTTCAAGTGGAGAAAATCCCATACTCGTATCTACAGATATTCCTTTCTGAATTGCAGAAATACTGCAGCCACTTCCGATGTGAAGTGCAATACATGAAAGTTCTTTTTTTGACGCTTTTATATAGTTTGCGTATTGAGAAATAGAAGAATTATATGCAAGTCCATGAAATCCATATCTTCTAATAAATAATTCATTCGATAACGCTTCAGGCAAAGCATAATGAGAAGCTTTATCTGGCATGTTTGCATGGAACATTGTGTCAAACACTACGGTTATTGGAATTAATGGAAATGTCTTTAAGAGTAATTCAATAACTTGTATTGCAGGGGGATTATGAAGCGGAGCAAGTATTGAAAGAGATTGTAATTGCGTTAACACATCGGGGGTAATACGTGTGGGTGTTTTATACAATGGTCCTCCATGTACTACTCGTACACCAAATTGAAATGAATCGTTAAGCTCATGAGTTTTTATCAACTTTTGGATAACAGTAAGTAATTCATCATGTTGAGCATCTATTACAAGATGCTCCTTTTTGACAATGTTAGTATCTTTATCTTCATAGATTCCTATTTTAATAGTTGAAGATCCAACATTTATCGCAATGCAGTTCATAGAAGTAGTATACAGTAAATATATGTATAAAATTGAGCAACCAGAACTACCCTTTGCATGCTATAATGTTATAGCCACGGCTTAATGCGGTGGTCATTTTTCGTAAGTACCAACATATGAATGATTTTTTACGAGTAAAAGGTGCACGCCAACATAATCTTAAAAATATTTCAATTGATATACCCAAGAATAAGTTAGTGGTATTTACTGGATTGTCCGGTTCGGGTAAGTCTTCGTTGGCATTTGACACAATATACGCAGAAGGTCAACGTCGATATGTTGAATCACTTTCTTCCTATGCAAGACAATTTTTGGGAGTAATGGATAAACCTGATGTTGATTCAATTGAGGGACTTTCTCCTGCAATTTCTATTGATCAGAAATCAACCTCTCATAACCCTCGATCTACGGTTGGTACAGTAACTGAAATATATGATTATCTTCGCTTGTTATTTGCTCGCATCGGTCATCCACATTGTCCAATTTGTGGTCGCGAAATAAGTAAACAATCACCCCAACAAATTGTTCATCAAATGCTTGAATTAGCTGTTCAAGAGATGAGAAGTCAGGGTAGTAAACACTATCGATGTATAATTCTTTCACCTATTGTTAAAGACAGAAAAGGCGAATTTAGTAGTTTATTTGATAATTTACGAGCAAAAGGATATAGACAAGCACGAGTAGATGGCCAGATTATTGATTTAAGCGATGACATAGTGCTCATACGTACAAATAAGCACTCTGTTGATGTCGTTATTGACCGGATAACCATTGATGTTCCGCTTGCAAAAATCATAGAACACTCGCACAGCACTACAACAAAAAACACAAGTGACGATGCAGTATATTCATCTATACGTGGTAGAGTAGCCGATGCAGTGGAACAAGCAGTTTCCTTGTCGGAGGGAACAGTAATTTTATCTGAAATAAAGGATGCTGGTTTTACTATGCCTGAAAAGCCTAAAGACATGGTAGATCATATGTTTTCAGAAAAATTTTCTTGTCCTGTTGATAATCTATCATTTCCAGAAATAGAACCACGTACTTTTTCTTTTAATTCCCCTCATGGCGCATGTCCAACTTGCAGTGGTATTGGAAATACATTAACTGTTGATCCAGATTTAGTAATTAATCCAGAACTTTCAATTTCAGAAGGCGGTATTATTCCATTTGCAAAAATGTTTTTCCATGACACATGGTTTTCTCGAGTTGTATCAACGGTTGCAAGCAAACATTCCATAGATCTTAGAAAACCACTCAAGCATCTGACTGAGAAACAAAGAGATATTTTACTCAATGGGACTGGAGAAGAAGTTCATCGTGTACCGGGGACAAATAAACAAGGAGCTATGACGAGCATAACTGAACCGTATCCTGGAATTATCGGTGAGCTAAAGAAGCGATATGTAGAATCTGAATCTGAATACATGAGAAGTGAAATAGAAAAATTTATGAGGCAGGAAACATGTCCTTCATGTTTAGGCAGACGTTTAAAACCAGAATCTCTTACTATTACTATTTTTGATCTATCAATAGCTGATGTAACGAATAAATCTATTTCAAATGCGCTAGAATGGATACAAATTCTTCAAAGCAATGGTACAAACCAACTATCTCAGCAAGAAACATTTATTGCTCAGCCAATTCTAAAAGAAATTCAAGCAAGGTTAACATTTTTAGTTTCAGTAGGACTTGATTATCTAACCTTATCACGATCAGCAACTACACTGGCAGGTGGTGAAGCTCAACGAATACGACTGGCCAGTCAAATTGGATCGGGTCTTTCTGGGGTATTGTATGTATTAGATGAACCATCAATTGGATTGCATCAGAGAGATAATCATAGACTTATTCAAACATTAAAAACGCTAAAAGAGCTAGGAAACACTGTGCTCGTTGTAGAACATGATAGAGAAATGATGGAAGAGGCAGACTTTTTGGTAGATATTGGTCCAGGAGCAGGAGAACATGGAGGAAATATTGTTGCACAAGGATCTCTCTCAGAAGTGCTTAAGAATAAACAATCTGTCACAGCACCATATCTAAAAGGAACTAAAACAATAAACAGACCAATACTCAATAATAATGAACAAGATAAAAGAGAATGTTTAACAATCAAAGGAGCAAAGGAAAATAATCTCAAAAACATAACTGTTGATTTTCCACTCGGAAAACTTGTTTGTGTTACGGGTGTTTCAGGCTCAGGGAAGTCAACGTTAATTGTAGAGACAGTATATCCAGCACTTCAAAACCACTTTAATTTTTTATCTAAAGCAAAACCTGGTCAATTTGACAACATTGAAGGACTTGAACGTATTGATAAAGCAATATTAATCGATCAGTCACCTATTGGACGTACTCCAAGAAGTAATCCAGCAACGTATGTTGGTATATTTTCAGTAATTCGTGATTTGTATGCATCCTTACCTGAAGCAAAATTACGAGGATATAAACCAGGCAGATTTTCGTTTAATGTAAAAGGAGGCCGATGTGAAGCCTGTGAAGGTGAAGGACAGAAAAAAATTGAAATGCAGTTTCTTTCAGATATTTATGTAACGTGTGAGGTGTGTCATGGAACAAGATATAATCAAGAAACGCTAGAAGTGCACTATCATGGAAAATCTATTGCACAGGTTCTTAATATGACCGTAACTGAGGCATCAGAATTTTTTGCACATTATTCTACGCTGTCAGACAAGCTGAAAACTATTGTTGATGTAGGATTAGGATATATTCATTTAGGACAGCCTGCACCAACATTATCTGGCGGAGAAGCCCAGCGAGTAAAACTTGCTGCGGAGCTATCAAGACGATCGACAGGGAAAACACTCTATATTTTAGATGAACCAACAACGGGACTTCATTTTGCCGATTTAGAAAAACTGTTGCATGTCCTTCATCAATTGGTCAGTAAAGGAAACACAGTCATCATCATTGAACATAATCTTGACATGATAAAAAATGCAGACTGGATTATTGACCTGGGTCCTGAAGGAGGAGATGCAGGAGGTGTAGTGATTGCGCAAGGCACACCGAGGGATATTGCAAAACAGGTCCAATCCCATACTGGACAGTATCTAAAGAACCTTCTCTAATGGTAATAGAAGCCTGTTTTGCTACCATATTTATAATGAAACGATTATTCTATTCAGCACTTCTACTCATTTTAATATTTTTTCTTTCTTTTCGTGCTTCTTCTACCTATGCCGCTGATTTTTCTGTAGATTATTCAATTGCGTACACAGTAGTAGAAAACGGCACAACCAATGTTACTCAACAGGTTTCATTGACCAATAAGCAAACAAATTTATATGCACAACAATATGCAATTATTATAGATTCAAGTCAAATTAGCAATGTCACTGCATTTGATAGTAAAGGTTCTATTAGACCTCAAATTCAGCAAAAAGATACGAAAACAGAAATTATCTTATCTTTCAACGACGCAGTAGTTGGGATAGGTAAAACGTTAAACTTTACACTTTCCTATCAAGATGACAATATAGCTAAAAAAAACGGCACTATCTGGGAGATAAATATACCTGGTATTGCTGAAGATCAGGATTTGGGGAATTACACAATTACGTTAAAAGTCCCGCAATCATTTGGACCGCCAGCGTATCTTGTTCCAGAACCCACAAAAGGGTATACATGGACAAAGGAACAGTTATTACAAGGGGGTGTATCAGGCGCGTTTGGAGAAAAACAAGTATTTGAATTATCGCTGTCATACTTTTTAGAAAACACAAAGAATCAGACTATTATTACTGAAATAGCTTTGCCTCCAAGTACAGCGTTTCAACAGGTAATATTGCAATCAATAGATCCACAACCATTAGAAGTTGTTACGGATGAAGATAATAACTGGTTAGCCAGGTATAAGTTGCCTCCAGAATCTTCACAACAAATTACGGCAAATGTATTGACTGAATTATTTTTAACTCCAAGAGATGTAGCTTATCCTCTTGATCCAAGCGTAGAACAACAGTTTTTACAACAAACTCCATACTGGCAAGTGAACAATGCAACGATTCAATCGTTAGCTCAACAATTAAAAACACCAAAAGCGATTTATGATTATGTCGTCCAAACCTTGTCTTATGACTACGATCGTATTAATCAGCAAATTACAAGAAAAGGAGCTATACAAGCACTTAAGACACCAAATCACTCGGTTTGTATGGAATTTACAGATACGTTTATTGCTATTGCACGAGCAGCAGGAATTCCAGCTAGACAGGCAGTAGGATATGGGTATACAACAAACCCTAAATTGCGGCCATTATCATTAGTGTCTGATGTACTTCATGCCTGGCCTGAGTATTATGATAGAGAAAAACAAATATGGATACCCATTGATCCGACTTGGGCAAATACTACTGGTGGCGTAGACTATTTTAATAAGTTAGATTTTAATCACATTGTATTTGCATATAATGGAATCCGGGATGATTATCCTTACCCCGTTGGATTTTATCGGAAGGAAGGCAGAACTGGTAAAGATGTGGAAATACAGTTTAGGAATGCCGTACCCAATTCTGAAGTATCAAATGTACAAATTCAATTTGACACCTCAAAAAGAATTCCAGCCGGTTTCACTTCTTATGGAACACTCGATATTAAAAACAAAGATCGTATAGCTGCTGAAGGCGTAGCTGTTACCATTGATAGTCCTACACTTGGAATTTACATTGAAAAAAAACTCCCGGTTGTCCCTCCGTATGGACATTTGAAAATTCCGTTTTCTTTTAAAACGAAAGATTATTTAATACTCGATAAGGGTACTATCCGAGCTACGGTAAACGGAACCACATATACACATACTGTTGATATAACTCCTGCATACCATATCGTTGCACCAGTCTTTATTATTGGTATCTGGATTATTATTACTATTCTCATAGTAGTTCGAAAAATATTTTTATGGAAACTCCACAAGAAATAATACGTACACTACCCAAATCACCTGGCGTTTATATTTATAAGAATGATAAAGGTGAAGTAATATATATCGGTAAGGCTGTTAATCTATCCAAGAGGGTTAAACAATACTTTCAACGAGAGGATGCTGTAGGAAATAAAACACCACAATTAGTAGCAGAAATTGCTTCAATTGATACGATTCAAACAGAACATGAGTTTGATGCATTGTTATTAGAAGCAAAATTAATAAAACAGTATCAACCAAAATACAATATAGTGGCCAAAGATGATAAAAGTCCACTTTATATTATTATGACAATTGGTGAGGAGCTGCCGAGGATATTTTTTGGCAGGAAGCCAAAATCACATCTGCTTAATGCAGAACAAGCTACGACACTCTATTTTGGCCCATTTCAGTCAGCAAAAGCAGCACGAAATCTATTAAGATCGCTACGTCATGTAGTTCCATACTGCACTCAAAAACGAAGAACTGGAAATCCATGTTTTTATACTCATTTAGGATTATGTAATCCTTGTCCTTCCCTTATATCGAAAATGAACGATATGACACAAAAAAACATATTAGTCAAACAATACAGGAAAAACCTCTTTCATCTCAGAGATATTCTTTCTGGAAAGGCAGTCAGCGTTATTCAAGATATGGAAAAAGAAATGTATAAGCAAGCAGAAAAGGAACAATTTGAAGAAGCTGCATCGATAAGAAATCAAATTAATGCATTACGATCGCTACTATCTAAACGATATGACCCTACAGTCTACATCCAAAGTGATACTATGCTGGAAGAATTGTTTGAAAAAGAACAACAAGAACTAGTAAACGTTTTAAAGCAGTACTATCCCAACATGCATTCAGTTTCAAGAATTGAATGTTATGACATATCAAATACCATGGGAACACATGCTACAGCTTCGATGGTTGTTATGGTGAATGGACGAATAGATAAGAAAGAATATCGAAAATTTAGAATTAAAACACAAAAAACCCCAAACGATTTTGCTATGATGTCTGAAGTCATAAGCCGTAGATTTAACCATCCCGAGTGGGAATATCCAGATTTACTGGTAATAGATGGTGGGAAAGGACAGGTAAATGCCGTAAAAACGGCACTTGAGAATCTTACCATCACGAATGTAGATGCAAATGAATTATTGCCAATTATTGGTTTAGCTAAACGAGAAGAAGAAATAATTGTTCCTACTAAGAATGGCTGGAAGGTAATACGACTGCCGTTTTCTCATAATGGATTAAAATTATTGCAACGGTTAAGAGATGAAGCGCACAGGTTTGCTATAACCTATCACAAACTATTAAGGAAAAAAGCGTTTGTTCCCTAATATTGATTTGTAATGATTCCATTGTTACCATTTACTTGCTCATGAAATATCTTCTCAGACTATTTATTTTTCATGTTTTTGCTTTATGGTTTATTAGTGAACTATACGGTGGCCTTGTTATACAAGATGGAATTTTAAATATTCTAACAGCAGGATTTGTACTAACTGGACTCATGTTTATTGTAAAACCTATTTTAAAGATACTCTTTATACCCATAAATTTTATTACATTTGGACTTGCAAACTGGTTTATTAATGTTGCTATCCTTTTTCTTCTTACACTCATTCTTCCTGCGGTAATAATACGTGAATATATGTTTCCCGGGTTGTCATGGCAAGGATTTATGATACCATCTATTAACTTTAATTACTTTTGGTCACTCGTTATCATTTCTATTGCAATAACGACAACTACACACATAATTCATGGTATATCAGAACACTAATATGAACAGCTCTAAATCAAAAACTCCAAAAATAGTTTGTCTGGGAGGTGGAACAGGCACTTTTGTTACCCTTAAGGGCTTAAAAAATTATTCTGTGCATTTAACTGCTATTGTAACCATGAGTGATTCTGGAGGTAGTAATAGCAGAATAAGAGACGAGTTTGGATTATTGCCTACATCAGATATTCGTCAATGTTTTGTCGCTTTATCGGAGGAAAATGGTGAAGTCGGTCTTATGCGAAAACTCTTTATGTATAGATTTGAAAAAGGAGAAGGTATAAAGGGAATGACTTTTGGCAATCTTTTTATGGCAGCACTCTCAGATATTATCGGTAATCAGAAAGATGCAATAAAACAAACTAAAAAAGTCTTAAAAATAAAAGGAACTGTATTACCTGTATCTTTTACCGATACCAATTTGTTTGCTGAATATGAAGATGGTTCAGTAGTAACGGAAGAGCATTTAATTGATGAGCCAACGCATGATGGTACGTTAAAAATAAAAAAGGTTTATCTCAAACCACAAGCAGATGCAAATCCTGATGCTCTAAAATCAATTGCTGATGCAGATGTTATTGTACTAGGTCCTGGCGATCTCTATACCAGTGTCATACCAAATCTGCTCGTAAAGGGTATACCTGAAGCGATAATAAAAAGTAAAGCGAAAAAATTATATGTTATTAACCTCATGACAAAATATGGTCAAACCTATAACTTTACTGCTTCCGAGCATGTTGAAAAAATTTCTGATTTTTTAAAGGGACATATTGATTATGTCGTTGTAAATACTGGAAAGTTACCGGAAGAAGCATTAGAAGCATATAGGAATCAACATGAGATTCCAGTAATAAATGATTTGCCAAAAAAGGCTGCATATAAGATAATTGCAGCAGACGTAGCCGCAAATGAAATTATTGAAAGAACGGCAAGTGATGTGTTGATACGAGGACTTGTACGACACGACAGTCAAAAATTAGCTAGCGCAATAATGACTACGCTGGCATTATAATGAAAGGTTTCTCAATATGAAAATTGCATTATTATCAATTCATTTAATTATTTCGCTTTCTTTGATTGGACTTATATTGTTGCAAACAGGAAAAGGTGGTCTGGGAAGAGCTTTTGGAGCTGATGTAGTATATAGGAGTAAACGTGGAGCAGAAAAAATCATATTTTATGCCACAATTTTTGTTGCTGTACTATTCTTCATAACGTCAGTAGCTAATTACTTTGTCAGATAACATTACAATGGCATTCAACAAACGTATTCGTTTTTTTTACTGGTTTAGTCGTGATTTAATAAAACGCTATAAAAGGGCCATTCTTATCGGTTTTACTGTTGGACTTGTAGCTACTATTGTAGTTGGCAGGTTGTTTCCAATACTTTTTAACTCTATTACCAAACCAGTTGAACGTATAGGTATCGTAGGGGATATTAGCCCTTCTACACTTCCACTGGGTATCCAAAATGAACTAAGTTATGGATTAACAAGACTAAGCTCTGATGGAACTGTTATTCCAGGCATAGCCAAAGAATGGACAATTGATGAAGATGGTAAACAAATAACCTTTACCTTAAATGATTTAAATTGGCATGATGGAGATCCGGTTAAAGCAACGGATATAAACTATAATATTGAAGGCGTTGTGTTTCAAGCAATAAATCAAAAAACACTCAAAGTTATTTTACCAGAACCATACAGTCCTTTTTTAACAATAGTTACTAAACCAGTACTGCGAGTAGGATTAGTTGGTGTAGGAACATATAAAGTAGGAAAATTAAAACTAAAGGGTGGACAAATAGAAAGACTTACATTACTTCCATTAAATTCTTCAAATAGTATTAAAGAATATGTCGTTTATCGTACCGAATCACAAGCTATCCTGGGATATAAAAGAGGCGAAATTGATGTTATTGAAGACTTATCAAGTAAGCAAGACTTACAGGATTGGACACATACTAAATTTATTGAAGAGCGTAATAATAATAGAATTGTTGCCCTATATTTTAACTTAACGGATCAATTACTCGCTGAAAAATCACTCCGTCAAGGACTAGCATATGCAATTCCAGATATTAATGAAGAACGAGCTTTTTCACCCATTCCAAAAACATCCTGGGCTTTTTCTGATGTTGTACGAACGTACCCGTATGATATTGAACAGGCAAAAAAACTTATTGCTGGAATTAAACTTCCAGAAGAAAGCACGTTAACAATTACAACATTTCCGCAGTACGTAGGCACAGCTCAGCTTATTGCTGAACAATGGACACAGTTGGGAATTTCAACAACTGTTAAAGTAGAAAATGCGGTTATGGATCAGTATCAGGTACTCTTATCGGCCCAAGATTTACCACCTGATCCCGATCAATATCCATTTTGGCATTCTCAACAAAATAATACTAATATAACAAGTTATATAAATGTACGTGTTGATAAACTTCTTGAGGACGGTAGAAGAGAAATGGATATCGAAAAACGAAAGAAAATATATGCTGATTTTCAAAAATTTTTAACTGAGGATGTTCCGGCAATTTTCTTATATCATCCCAAAACGATACTCGTAAAAAGAGATTAACGATAACGAATTAAGTTCTATCATTGAGTGGTGTGTAAGCTACTGGATGAATTAACATTTTCTATAGGTGGTTTTGGAAATAATAGAACGATTAGTCCACCAGATAATACGAGTATAAAACCTAAAACAAGTAATATTACTCCAACAAGACCGAATAACACTGCTTCTAGAAACATGAATTAATACTATCAAAACAGAGAGGTATTGTATAATTAATATACAACTTAGAGAATCGCTAGTTGTTTTTTACTATGATTACACAAGAAGAATCAGACATGTTGGGTCAATTGCGAGATATTGCGGAAAGTACAAATTCTCAGGATCATCCATTCATAAAGCACTTACCAGAACTTGTGTTCCCATTTGGTCCTTTACATATTTCTATCTCTCATGCGTTAACGTTTGCAAAACTTGCTCTTAAACAAGAAAAACCTCCCATGATGACCGATGCATTAACAATACTCAACCAGTTAATTGCTCCTGTTGATGGAAGTCTTATTAAACCAAGACCAACAATGTTTTTTGATAACCGTAACTTTTTTTGGAATGCATTAGGTGACCGAAAAGATAGTACAGATGTAATTTTGCATATATTTAATAAAGTTTTTTTTACTCTTTCTCTAGGCTAAGGTGACACATTGGTAATCTATACTTCTTAAGAATTTATTAAGAATTTATCTTTATAGTTATCATTTTATGAAAATACTATTTATTGTATTACTATTGATTATAGGGGTTGGAAGCTGGTATGTATTTCATACAAATTCAATAAATGGTGCGCCACCGTTCCTTGTAGTAGATGATACTCCTACCCAAGATGATATTAATAATTATGGTTTTATGCAGGAGTGGATAAGACCTGATGGACCTCCGAAAGTTGGATTACAAGCTGGACATTGGAAAAATGATGAGCTGCCAGAAGAACTAAAGCGATTAACAGGAAATACTGGTGCAAGCGGTGGTGGCAAATCAGAAGCTGAAGTTAATCTTGTTATAGCCGAACTTACTGCCGCTTTGCTGAGAGAAAAAGGTATTGAAGTAGATATATTACCAACGACTATACCCATTGATTATTGGGCAGATGTATTTTTAGCAATTCATGCCGACGGAAGTCTTGATCCTTCTGTTAGTGGATTTAAGGCAGCATATCCAAGACGTGACTTAACTGGTAATGCACCGTCGCTAGTGAAAGAAATTGAGATGGCATACCAAGAAGAAACAAATCTAGAACTTGATCCAAATATTACGAGAAATATGAGAGGGTATTATGCATTTGGGTGGTGGAGATATGATCACGCTGTCCATCCAATGACTACGTCAGCAATTTTGGAAACTGGTTTTTTAACAAATCCTTCAGATCAGAAATTACTTATACATAACCCAGAGAAAGTTGCGACAGGAATAAGTAACGGTATAATAAACTACTTACAAAAACAATCGTTTTTATAGTGTATGTATGATTTATGGCAAAATTACACATTGTTTTATTTATTCTGTTTTTTTCTATAATAACTCTCGTTATTACCTTACAGTTTGATAGGCCAGTAAAAACATCTCTGCTGCTAAATACACCAACACTGGCTCTTACTCCAACACCTGCGTTGAAACCTGTTCCGGATCAAAAAATACTAAGCCATGGCAATCACGTTTTTCAAACGTTTAATAATTGCGGACCAGCTGCATTATCTATGGCCCTTTCGTATTATGGTATCATTGAGTCTCAACAAACATTAGGCGACATCCTTAGACCATATCAACGTTCAAATGGCGATAATGATGATAAATCAGTAACGCTTGAAGAATTAGCACAACAAGCACTAGTATATGGTTTTATTCCCATACATAGACCAAATGGTACTCCTGAATTAATTAGAAGATTTATAACCTATGATATACCAGTTATAACCAGAACATGGTTAAATCACAATGATGATATTGGACACTATAGAGTAATAAAAGGTTTTGATGATCAACTGCAAGAATTTATTCAAGACGATTCACTTCAAGGTAAAAATTTACGATATAGGTATGATGCATTTAACGCATTATGGAAACAATTTAATTATGAGTATCTGGTTTTAATACCGAAAGATCAGCAGCACATTATAGAATTAATACTAGGCGAAGACATTAATGAACGTGATGCATGGAATCGAACTGTTGAAACTCTAACTAAAGAACTTATAAGTAATCCTGATGATATCGTAACCAGATTTAACCTTTCCGTTGCCTATTATCATACAGGTCAGTATCAACAATCTATTGAAGAATTTGAACAAGTTGAACATGTATTACCGTCTAGAACACTGTGGTACCAAATAGAACCTATTGAAGCCTATTATCATGTTGGTAATTATGAAAAAGTTCTTACTATCACTAATACTATATTAAATAATAACAATCGTGCTTTTTCTGAATTATACTATTTAAGAGGATTAGTATTTGAAAACCAATCACAAAAAGCTCAAGCTATTACTGAGTACAACAAGGCTCTTTTCTATAATAAATATTTCTCAAAAGCAGTAGAAAAAATTAATGCACTTACTGTATAAGGTGCTTAGGTGTTAACACTATGTTTTTACTACATTTAATCACTGGTTACTGGGATTAGTTAATTTGTACTCTTAATAATGACGAAGCGTTGATTACTTAAAAATAAGGTACCTACAATAAATCCGGAAATTACGGCAATAGCTGATGCAAGCAATACGACGAAAAAATATTTTCTTTTTATTTTTTTATTCACCACCTTTCACATGTTTATCAAAGAAAGCTACTGATCGTTGCATTGCAGAACCAAAATTGTTAGAAATATTATGATCATCGTTTGGATAAATATAGAGTTCTACATCTTTTTGTACTATTTTCATTTTTTCCGCTAATGTTTCGGAAAACTCAACGGGTACAGACGCATCGGCTGTTCCATGATGAAGTTGGAGTGGACCTGAGATATCACTCAGATATGTCGTTGATGAAATTGAATCCCAGAAAGCAGGATTTTCTTCTGGTGTTCCATAACGTTCTAGGAAATCACGTCGCCATCCTCCACGAGCTGAAGTGGTGGGGAAAGGGGACGGGGTAGTAGTACCCCTTCTCCATCGAGATATCATATCAGGATAGGAAGCAACAACACCTGCCCAGATAACACCTGCTTTAATATCTGGATTTACTACCATCGCTCTTAATGTAATATGTCCCCCCATTGAATGACCCCACATACCAATACGATTTGGGTCTACATCCTTGTATAGCTTGAGAGAGGAAACTGCGTTTAATATATCTATCGTATAACCGTTTGAACCATAACTGTTTGGTTCTCCTTCTGATTTTCCATGACCTCTGTAATCTGAACGAAATACAATATAACCCGCTCTTGAGAATGCATCGGTGTAGGCTAAATATCGTTCTGTGGTTACATATTCGCGAGGGGGGATATACCCATGATTAAATACGATAACAGGCCAACCTGTTTCTGGCGTTACACCGTTTGGTACTGTCAGGAGTGCATAAATTGTTAACCCTTCTGATTTATAAGAGGCAATATATCTTTGATAATTACTTCCAGGAGTTAGTGTTTGCTCGATAACTATATTGCTACCAGGATACGTTCCTTCTTTTAATGATTGAATCGAAAGGGGATTAACGTCAATTTTACTGTTTCCATCATTATCAGTGAGTACTGGCACATCCGTTTTAAATACAGATTCACTTGTATTCAAATAACCATTTACGGTAAATAATACTAAGCTGATTAAAAAAATAATTAGTAGTACAAAAAATAGTATTTTTTTCATATTATTCAAAGTCCATATATTATAATCTTGAAGCTCCAATCATATTAATTACTATTGTTTAATAGTATTATTCGGGTTTTTCTTCAGTGGTAATGTGACAATAAATATTGTACCAGTCTTAATATTATTTCTTACTGTAATACTGCCGTTATGCAACTCGACAATTTTTTTGGCTATAGAAAGCCCAAGTCCATAGCCTTCTGCCTGTGATCTTGATTTATCTGCACGATAGAATCTATTAAAAATAAACGGTAAATCTTCTTTATGTATTCCTATTCCTTGATCTTTAATAGTTACTATAGCCTGATCCTTTTTCGTATACGTAGAAACAGTTATTGTTGTATGTTCAGGGCTATATTTAATTGCGTTATCTATGAAAATTACAAATAATTCTGTAAGATTTTTTTTATTTCCCTGAATTGAAGCGTTTTTAATCGAATATACTAGGTCAATGTGTTTTTGTTTTGCAAGAAGCTGCGTTTTCTTATTTACCAATTTAAATAGCTCATGAAGTGTAAATATTTCGGTAGGAAATACTTTTTGAATTCCGTGCAGCTGCGCAATTTTTAACAAATCATTCGCAAGATTTTGTAGTGTATCAAGTTCTTCTAAATTACTTTTTATCAATGTCCGTGCTTTTTTATCAGAGATATGTTTTTCCATCAGATTACTTTCCATTTCTGCTCTTAATGTTGCAATTGGTGTTCTGATTTCATGTGAAGAATCTGTAATAAACTGACGCTGCTCTTCAACCATCTCTTCTATTGGCTTCAATGTTCTACCTGCTAAAAAATATCCTCCTCCACCAGCAATAAATAAAATTGCACCATTAATAATTACTAATGTTGTCAATAGCTGTTGTTTTGCATGCTCCAGTTCTTCTAAGTTATACGTATTAGAAATTAACGATCTAGGTACCCTAAACGGCATATCTAAATCTGGGAAAACCCGGCGATATTCTAGACGATTTATTATTCTTTCAATTTCACTTGTTGCTACATAATAAAATGCGGTACTGAAAATAATACTTATCGTCATTATTATGAGTAAATACCAAGCTGTTAAAGTGATTCGAGCTGAATGAAACATAGTATTATTTTCCCTTAATACTATACCCTCTACCACGAATGGTGTGTATTAACGCAGTCTGTAACTTGTCTCGTAAATGTTTTATATGCACTTCAACGGTATTGGGAAGAATATCTGCTTCATAGTTCCATACATGGGAGATAATTTGATCTCTTGTTAATACACTGTTTTTATTTCTCATAAGATATTCAAGTAATGCAAATTCTTTTGAGGAAAGTTGAACAACCTGATTCTGCTTCGTTACAGTGAAACTAGGTCTATCCAATGTTATATCACCAACAGTTAAGACTGAATGTTGCATTTTTTTGGGACGTCGAATAACCGCTCGAATTCGTGCAAACAATTCTTCAAAAGAGAATGGCTTAACCATATAGTCATCTGCACCAACATCTAATCCAGTAACTTTATCTATAATTTGACTTTTTGCGGTTAACATTACTATTGGCGCGTGAATTTTATTGTCACGAATTTTTTTGGCGAGGGTTACTCCATCTAATTCTGGCAACATAACATCAAGTATTATTACGTCAAATTCTTCAGCTAACGCTAGGTCTTGCCCTTTAAGTCCATCGTATGCTACGTCAACAACATATTGCTGTAGTTCTAAAGCACGTTTAATAGCGTTGGCTAATTTAATTTCGTCTTCAACTAAGAGTATTCTCATATTGCAAAAGTACCAATAATTTCTGAAATCCCGCTTAAAAAAACATAGCGAGCACTATGGATCTGGTAAGACAGAAGTAGACGTTTCGGGTATATCAGTAGCTTTTCTTGTTTCTATATCCACTGAACGGGGTATGCCTTCAGCTTTAAAGTAGGCATTAGAAATAAGATACCCCATGCCCAATAAACTCAGAATTATGAATAGGGCTAATAGTAATATTCCAGTTCTAAGATACATATGGCTAAGTGATTTTTATATTGTAGTTCTTTTTTTTAGTATTACAACAATAAGACATACATACTAATACAACTCATAGTGACCTAAATCACTGCACTTTTGCGATTATTCAATACAATTAAGATACCTAACTAAATTGACAAGTTAGGAATATGTTTTTTTAAGATATGGTAATCCTTTTTAGGAAACTGCTCAGCTATTAGGAAAAAACATATTAACCCTCTAGAATAATCTTTCTCCAACCAATCCCGTAGGTTGGAGGAAGATTGTTTTATAGCTTATGATAAGCACGATAAAATCAACACTTAATTCTTCGGTTTACATCGTAAAAAGACTCAATAATAATGTATAGAAAATTTTGTTACAGCATTGTAAGAAGGGTAGTATCTTATGTCAGTTAGAATATATGCGTCCTTCAAAACCATTAGATACCACTCTGATATTTGGTAATTGACTTAATTGGCTATATAGCAGTGCATTCATATGATGAGATTTATTTTGATATATACATACTAACCCTCTCTCTGCGCATAAGGTCTGTAAATGACCATTTCTCGCGTTATCATCATAAATAATTACTGCACCTTTTTTGGGAAGTCTATTAGGATCAATTAAAGAACCCATATTGTTACCCTCAAAGATAACAACTCCAGTTTTATCAGAATTATCTTGAATATTATCTAAAACTGACAATACCTCATCATATATACCAAACGAAGAGCCTGAAAAGATAGTTGGTTTATCAGGAAACGATACTTCCACTGGCTGAAATTCAGCATTAATTGGTAAACTGCGCACTTGCACAACATTAACCCTCAGGCCAGTTACGACATATTCTATCTGAATGGAAGGGCCAAAAATTTGTTCAATTAATTTTGTAACTTTAGCTGCACGAACTATCAGTTCAGGAGAAACTTTTGTGGTGTCTGGAGGAAAATGATGAACATCTCCATAATTAGAGATTGTATGTGTATCATGAGGTAAAAAGAAATTTAATTCATCTCTTTTTACAAAATTACGACTGGACATGGTAATTATCTCCATGAGTTGCGGAACTCCTACAAGTTTAGAGTTTACATATCCAGAGGTTGAGCCAGAAGTATAATCTGGTTCTATATACTTTTGTATAATCAATCCCATTTGCTCATGCTCAATCCCATTTAACGCACGGTATGACTGAGCTTCTGCGGTATTAACAGATTCAAAAACCGATATGACTGCACGTTCAAATTCTTCATAAGTACTATTTGGTGATACGATAACTGATTGATATATCCCAGCACCTGTTATATGTTCATCATCTTCTGAATACACAGCACTACTTCTGACAATATAACTTGCAGGGGTATCTAGATTTCCAGCCGAGTGAGTTCGTAAAGTACAAACCCACTCATAATACCGTTTTAATTGTTCTTCAATTGATTCTGCGTTAGTCCATGCGTTATATATGTCTACTGGTACTGTTTGAAAATCCGGTACAACCACTTTAACCTCATGGAATGAAGGGTTAAGTTGATTAATACGACTTACTGATTCAGATAAGATAATCAGATTTGCAGCTTTAGCACCGAATTGTATTCTCAATGCATCAAATCTATCTTTATCTTTAACTGGTAGTTTGTTAAGATCCTGTTCAAATACATATCGTTTAGAAGCTACTTTTGCGTAAAATATTGCGTCTCTAAGATCACCGTTATCATAATGAACGTTTCCATCAAGGAAAACTTTTTTTAAATTATATGATTCTAAAGTTTGTATAGAATCCCATGATACTTGTTCTATTGGTTTTTCATGTTTGTCTGTAAACTGAATTGAATGTAGTCTAATAAACGCTTCTATCTTCTCTTTAAGCTGAAAAACTAAATCATTTCGAATATTCAAATCTTGTTCGTCTCGTATTACTTGTACAAGTTGTCGAAGTTGTAGCCCATCACTGTTTAATTGAATTTTCTCAAGAAGATAGTCAGCAAGTGTTGTATGAAGTATGTCAGGGTGAGGCATTCTATGAATTAATCCAGTTTCTCCATAATATCTACTATAAATAACTTCCAACATGTTGCTCATACCAGCTCTTAAACGTTCTTTATCAAATTTCGAGCCGGAATTAGTTTGATATATGCTCTCTAGTTTCGTTTGCGCACCAATACTTACAATTTCTATAAGATCAATTTGATCATCAGTTAAGTTCGCTAAGCCTTTACTCACGACTTCCAAATACTCATGTGTCGGCATTGCCATTGTTAAATAAAAATCTTCTAATCCATTAATCTGTGATAATTCTATCTCTGATGTATTGACTATTGATTGAATAGAAGTGAGAAATTGATCCAAAGAAAAATTAGTTACATTTGGATTTTTTGGACCATCTGATGCAGTTCTCTCTGATATTCCCATGCAATTTATATAAAAGTAGCAGTATAAACTTGTATTTTATCAATAATGAAGCATGAATTCAAACTATAGGATGGGACTAATTATTACTTGGGATCTGATAGTTAGTCTAATGGATATAACAAATTCTTATTTTACACTTATTTGTCATTGCTAACATACTTCTAAAATTACAGTATTTTTCTATTTTGAAATCGAGTATGCAGTCAGTATTGAGACTTAGATTGCTACTCTTGTTATCATCATTATGCTCAGTGACGTGTATCATCTATTAATATTTATGACACAAATACGACAGCATTAATAACTGTGGAGGTAATAAACAGTATAAAGACTTCGAACTTTATTACTTACACCTTAAAGCTACACAGTAATGTAATATTCAACTCTTTAGTCATTAAATCGAAATGTAGAAAATATTGTATTTACAGTATCAGCATACGCAGGTAAATCTCCCGGTTCGCCAACTTGAAAGAAGCTTATTTCAAAATATGTATTATTATTCTGTACATAATAACTGTCGTAATCATTAAGACAGCGAAGTTTATGCGTAATTGCTCGCTTTCCGCTGAGTATCATTTCTTTGGGATCGCCTATCTCAGTACAGACTTCTTTGAGTTGAATGGTTTTTTTGGAATAAAAATCATCAAGATCCTCATAACCTTGACCTGTGACGTCTGCGATATTAAACGCATACCCATCAAATAGTTCTGTTTGTGTACGACCCGAAGCTTTTTGTTTTTCACCCATAAAACTTACGGCAACATATTCTTCAGATTGATCACTTAATATTGCCTCTGGGGGATATTTGAATTCAAAACTATATTTTTGATTTGTGTAAGTTTTCCAATTTTCAGGAATTACTTTATTAACAGTCAGTGTTGGGGTAGGTGAGGCTAAGAGTTCTGGAGACTTATTTTTGTTATCAAAATAAAACAATCCACTTGCCAATAGAATAATACCAAAAATAATTACAACGCTTAATTGCTTATTCATGTATTAATTGTATCAAATTCTGAAAAATCGAAGGAAATGCTGCCGGGCTAGGATTCGAACCTAGAGTCGCGCTGATCCAAAGTCAGGCGTGTTACCGTTACACCACCCGGCAAAAGTATTGAATTATTTTACTATAAAAAAAGCCTTTCTGCATTGTATATTTACACAACACATGAAAGGTTTTTTATTGTGGAGCGGCGAATGGGACTTGAACCCACGACCTTCTCCTTGGCAAGGAGACGTTCTACCACTGAACTACCGCCGCAGATTAACTATTATAACAAATATGTGCCAAGAACTGGACTCGAACCAGTATAACGTGTTTTTCAGACACGCGCCTTGACCACCTCGGCCATCTTGGCTTATTTTTTAGTAAAATAACAACCTATTATCCCATGATTTTATTATTCAGACAATAGACCTGCGTTCAAAAAATTGGGATAATACCGTAATGACTGAATATACACTGGGTTTTGTATTTAATAAATCACTCTCCGAAGTGCTTCTGATTACCCGCAATAAACATGCCTTTCATAGTCATAAAGCAAATGGTTTAGGTGGAAAAATTATTATCGGGGAATCTCCAAAAGAATGTATTGTAAGAGAAGTGAACGAAGAAGCGGGGATAGAAACTAAAGAGGATGATTGGGTATTTATGGGTATTATTAATGGAACAACATGGAAAGTTTGGGTATTTGCAACACGTATCACAAAACAAGAACAATTTCCTACTATCCCCGAAGGTTCAGTTGCGTGGCATAATTGTACGAATCTACCGAATAATAAGGTGTCTAACCTTTCATGGATCGTACCTTTTTGTTTAGACAAGTTGAATGAACCGAGTCTGCAAAGTTTTGTCGTATGGTATGCAGGGGAAAAAATGCAATCTTCGTAACATCGCTATAGTGGCAAGCGTAAGTTTGATACAATGAGAGCTATGAAACAGGAAATTATAGAATTATTCGAAAATGCGCTTACAGTGTTAGGATATCCACAAGCTTCACTAATAATTACTCGTCCAGATAATCCAGATCACGGAACATATACAACAAATATCGCATTAACGTTATCAAAAGAGGTTAACAAAAAACCAAGAGATATTGCACAGGAAATCTTAGAAACGATTAATAAAGATCAATCCATAATTACTTTTATAAACTCCATTTCTATAGCAGGTCCAGGATTTATTAATGTAACTATTAGTAACGAATCAATTATCCATGCACTAACAAATGAAATAAAAACTACTCAAAAGAAAAATCGTTTAGTCATTGAATACACACAGCCTAATCCGTTTAAAGAAATGCATATTGGACACCTTTACAGTAATGCAGTAGGAGAGTCACTCGCTCGTCTTCATGAAGCGGTAGGATGGGATGTAAAAAGACTTAATTATCAAGGTGATGTTGGCATGCATGTAGCAAAATCACTTTACGGACTTTTGCAACTGAAGGAAGAAAAAACTGTACTTGAGTTTGTTGAAGAACTATCAAAAAAGCCGTTAGAAGAAAGAGTAGGTTTACTGGGTAAAGCATATGCCATTGGTTCTACTGATTATGAAGATAACGAAGATGCGAAAGAACAAATAAAAAGACTGAACATTATGGCTTTTTTGGCAGCACAACGCATGAATCAAGAAACAAAAGGTATGCACCCAGTTATACACTATCAAACTCTGCTAGATAAACTTTCTAAAGATAATACCTATAATCAAGAAGACATTTTTCTGCTTTATTCTCATGGAAGAACATGGAGTCTAGAGTATTTTGAAACGCGGTATCGTTTACTTGGAACTACATTTGATGGATATTATTTTGAAAGTATGATTGCAGAGAGTGGCTATCAATTAGTAAATAGTCATATTGATGATGGTATTTTTGAAAAACACGAAGGCGCAGTTGTCTACAGAGGTGAAAAGGATGGATTACATACGAGAGTATTTATTAATTCATTAGGACTTCCTGTCTATGAAGCCAAAGACTTAGGTTTAGCACCAGCAAAATACAAAGATTGGAACTATGACAAATCAATTATTGTAACTGCAAAAGAAATTGATGAGTATTTTAAAGTTATCCTTGCGGTATTAGGAAAAATTTATCCGGAACTTGCAAAAAAAACGGTGCATACTTCACATGGGCTAGTAAAATTGCCAGAAGGTAAAATGAGTAGTAGAACCGGAAACGTAAAAACAACAGACTGGCTTATAGAGACTGTTAAGGATGCAGTCAGAGAAGTTATGCAGAATGTTAAAGATTCGTTTACTCAGGAAGAATATGACGATGTTCTTAATAAACTCACAGTTGCAACGATAAAATATTCATTACTACGAGTATCTTTACCCTCTGATATTGCATTTGATATACAAAAATCTGTCAGTCTAGATGGAGATTCTGGTCCGTACTTACTCTACACCTATGCCAGATGTAAAAGTGTTTTGCGAAAAAGCATGAATAGTGAAATTAATAAAAAATTAACTGTTAATACACTAGAATTAGAAGAAAAGATCCTGTTACGACATTTGTTTTATTTCCCAGAGTTTATTCACGAAGCAGCTGAATCATATGCACCATCAACGATTGCACGGTATTTAATTGAAACAGCACAATTATTTAATAGTTTTTATGCAAAACATCATATACTCAAAACAGATGGAAATACAGATTTAACAGAAAATCAATCACAATTGAGATTATTTCTCACCAGTAAGACTGCCGAAATACTTAAAGAAGGTATTCATCTGTTGGGAATGGAAACACTTGAAAGAATGTAAAGTTGAGATATATACGAAAAGCCTTAAAATACTCTGATTGTATAGATTTTAACACTAAATAATCGTTATCAAATGAAATTTGTGGACGATGAGGGACTTGAACCCCCGACACCTGCAGTGTAAATGCAGTGCTCTACCAGCTGAGCTAATCGTCCAAGGAAGTATATTATAGCAGAGAATAAACAAGTTTTTTAGTTACTTTTTTCTAACCAGCATAGAAATAAGAAAAAGCATAGGAAAAATTACTATTGCGTTAAATATTCTACTAATACGTTGGGGTTCTTGTATAAGTCTAAATAACCATTCAAGATGTAATGTTTCCATCCATTGTGGTGGTAATTGTTTCTCTCCACTATATGTGTCTAATGCACCACCTACAACCATCCATGATTGTAATGGAAGTTTTTTCTTCATTAGTGTGACCCAGTATTCCTGTTTAGGTGCTCCAAATGCTACAAATACTATAGTGGGCTTTAAATGCCGTATCATTTCTTCAATATCTTGCTGAACGAATATGTCTTCTTTGCTTTGTGGTGTTCCATCGTGATTTAATTGTGGTCCTGGATGGCCATTTACAATTACATTTGGATATTGCTGTTTGATTTTATCTTGTACTTTTTCTATTACAATAGATTCTGATCCAATTATAAATAATGACTTTCGTTCTTTATTTAACAACTGAAATAAATCTTCCATTAACACTCTTCCTTTTATAGTAGGGATACCAGTAATAAAAGTAATTCCAAATCCATCAGGAATATTTAAATCATTTGCTTGAAGGATAGAAGCAAATTGTTTATCATTTCTTGCTTTTACTACTATTTCTGGGTTTGGAGTAAAAATAGTAAATGACTTTTTTTCTTGAATGCGACTTGATAACTCAACAAGCAGATCCTTTTTAGAAGAAGTAAGAATTGGGATGGATAGCAGTGTGGTATAGGATAACTTCATGAATAAACGTATTTTTATATTTGTGCGGATGAGAGGACTCGAACCTCCACACCTTTCGGCACAGCCACCTCAAGACTGCGTGTATACCAATTTCACCACATCCGCATTATAAAGTGCCGAAGAGAGGACTCGAACCTCCACCCGATTGCTCGGACACGTACCTGAAACGTGCGCGTCTACCAATTCCGCCACTCCGGCAAGTTTTCATTCGAAACGTCTCATTCGGAACCTCAAAATTATACCATAGAAATTAGTGTCTTGATACAACGGTTCAAAACCCGCATTATAATAAAGTACCATGAAATATATTACTTTTTTAGGCGCAGCGGGAACAGTTACTGGTTCTTCATATTTCCTTCATGATTCCTCAGGCAAGGGAATTCTTATTGACTTAGGTATGTTTCAAGGTGGTCAGGGGTTGGAAAAATGGAATTTTGATGCAATCCCAATGCATCCTTCTGATATTCATGCTGTTTTCTTAACCCACGCACATTTGGATCATTCTGGCAGATTACCGTTATTAAAGCGCTTCGGTTTTACTGGGTTTATCTATATGACTGAAGCTACAAAAATGGTATTAGAGCTAACACTTCGTGATGCAGCAAGAGTAGCTCACGAGCATTTTCCAGGAATGGCTTTGTTTAGTGAACAAGATGTGGAATGGGTACTCTCTCGGGTCCGTTTAGTTACCTACAACGATACAGTTACTATAGATTCGTATTCTGTAACATTTAAAGATGCAGGACATATTTTAGGCTCTGCTTTTTTAGAAGTACATTGCAAAGATCATGAAGATGGAATCAAAAAAATTGTGTTCAGTGGAGATATTGGAAACTACCCTGAAGAATTAGTTGCACCAACTGAAATGGTAGAAGATGCTGATGTTGTTCTTGTTGAATCAACCTATGGAGATAGGGAACACGCACAAGAAAATCCTCGACAGGTTCTTAAAGAAGAAATACAAGCAATAGAGCAATCAGGTGGCACATTACTCATCCCTGCATTTTCTGTAGAGCGCACTCAGGAATTACTACATCACATAGACCACTTAAAAAAAGAACGGGCTGTCAGAGAAGATACACCTGTGTATTTAGATAGTCCATTAGCTATTCACGTTACTCACGTGTATCAACAATTTAGAAATCTATACGGCAGTGAATTATCTCAACATGCTACTACTGATGATCCTTTTAACTTCCCGGGTCTCATGATGATACAAGATGGTAGACAAAGCAGAGAAATCATGAATACACCTGGCACAAAAGTAGTAGTTGCAGGAAGCGGTATGATGAATGGCGGCCGTATTTTGCGCCACGCACAAAACTCCTTACCAGAACCTTCTACCAGATTATTATTTGTGGGATTTCAGGCGGAAAACACGCTCGGAAGAGAATTACTTGATGGCGCATCGTCTGTCATCATTAACGGAATACGTATTCCTGTTAGAGCACATATCCGTAAATCATCAGGTATGTCCTCTCACGCAGATCAACCTAAATTATTAAAATGGTTAACCCATATTCATGACCTTTCAACTATTTGCTTAGTACATGGTGAAAATCCTCAACGCAAAATAATGGCAGAAAAAATTAAAAAAACGATGGAGCCAGATCCAACTATTTACTTACCTATGAAAAACGAAACGTTTAATTTTGGAAAAGTAATTAAACCTGTTATATATCATGGTTCATCCGGACGTTCAAACAAGAAAAAACCATACGTATCACGATTTGCAACCTTAAGTGCATGAGCTATACTCTTGCAATGAATCTTCCGCACGATTTTCCAGAAAGATTGTCTGAGCGATTATCTCTCATTTATCCAAATGAAAAAGAAAATATTTTTCAAGGATTTTCAAAAAAGCGAGCAACCACTTTAAGAGTTAATACTCTGAAGAATTCTGTTGAATCATTCTTGGACAATATAAAAAAACTTAACATTGAACTGGAAAAATCAGACTGGCAAACGAATGCTTTTATATTAAAATATCCAACCTTACGAGAATTTAGTGAATCCACGCTCTATAAAGATGGACATTGTTATGTTCAAAGTTTTTCGAGTATGATTCCACCTATTGTCTTAGATCCAAAACCTGACGAAACAGTTCTAGATATAGCCGCTGCTCCAGGTAGCAAAACGACTCAAATGGCGGCAATGATGAATAATACGGGAAGTATTCTGGCTAATGACTCAAGCCATATTCGTATCTATAGATTAAAAGCAAACCTGATGCAACAAGGTGTTACAAATACAACTGTACGAAAAGGAGTTGGGCAGAATTTATGGCAGGAGTATCCTGAATATTTTGATAAGGTATTAGTTGATGTCCCTTGTTCTATGGAAGGAAGAATACAACTTGACGAACCAAAAACATATAGCTTCTGGTCTACTAGAAAAGTAAAAGAATTAGCTGAAGTACAACGATATTTATTGCGATCTGCAATTTCTGCAACTAAAGTAGGTGGAACGATTGTTTATAGTACATGTACCTTATCTCCAGAAGAAAATGAAAGTGTTATTGATTGGATAGTACGAAAAGAAGAGGGGAGAGTACAAATAGAAGACATATTACTTCCTCAAGTGCCAGTCACAAAAGCACTGCAACAATGGAATACGCGGATATACCATCCCGACCTACAGAAAACGGTTAGAATTCTGCCTGATATACTTTTTGAAGGGTTTTATATTGCAAAATTAAAAAAATTAAGTTCAAGTGTTCCAAAAAATATATAAGCTAGTATACTTTAAATATAGGTTGTTTATTAGAATATGAGAACTAAACGATGGAATGATGCAGCACTTAGGAAAGCTGTTATTCAATCAACAAGTATAAGGCAGGTATTACATATTCTAGGATTAAAAGAAGCTGGAGGTAATTACGTTCAAGTTGCTAACAGAATTAACATATTAAATCTTGATATATCTCATTTTACCGGTAAGGGATGGAATAAAGGTAAAACTATTGCAACAGTAAAAAAAGATTTGCGATTAATTCTTATAGAGTACAGTAATGTTCAAAGCTATAAATTAAAACTGAGACTATTTCAAGAAAGATTAAAAGAGCCTAAATGTGAAATTTGTGGATGGGCAGAAAAGTCAAATGATGGTAGAATTCCAGTAGAACTAGACCATATTAACGGAATTCGTACAGATAACCGACTGGCTAATCTAAGAATACTGTGTCCAAATTGTCATAGTTTACAAACAACACATAGAGGGAAAAATAAGCATAGGTTCAGTGGCGGAATTGGTATACGCGCAGCACTTAAAATGCTGTGACGGTAACGTCTTGAGGGTTCGAGTCCCTCCTGGACCACAAGAACCACTAATAGATTTTTCGGGATGTGGCTCAATTGGTAGAGTGCGCGCTTTGGGAGCGTGAGGTTGAGAGTTCGAGTCTCTCCATCCCGACTTATACATAAAATTTGTAAGTACTACTTCTGTTGAAGGAATACCCATGATCCTTTCGACAAAATACCTATTGTATTTGTATGAAAGACCTCATTCTTCGCTATAAACCGCTTATTGATCAGAGAATTGATGAATTAGCTATCACTTTACAACAAAGCAAGCTTCCTTGGGCTCAAGACGTTGTCGCATCAATTGCGCAAACAACTATGCGAGGTAAAACCGTTAGAGGGAGTTTAATTCTGGGAACCATTGACCTATTTTCTCCTCCTGTTACTCAAGAAGCCATTTCAACAGCAGCAACCCTAGAATTTCTTCACAGTGCCTTATTAATTCATGATGACCTGATTGACCATGATGAAATGCGACGAGGTACGTTGAGTATGTATAAAGCTTACGAAAAGAGAGGTGAAGAAAAACAGTTTTCTCATCCACAAGAGTTTGGCAAGGGGATGGCAATTTGTATTGGAGATATTGCTATTTTTGGAGCTTTCTCTTTTCTTTCTCGATTGACTTTAGATGCAAAAACTCATGTAGCACTGCTTAAATGCATTACTGATGAATTTTTGCTGGTAGGATTTGGAGAACTGCATGATATAGCGTTAGGGTATCAGACAACCCTTCCTACAAGTCAGGAAGTATTACAGATGTATCTTCATAAAACAGCCCGATATACTTTTTCATTACCATTTAAGATTAGTTGTATACTAACCCAACAATCAGATACGGTAACTACTACAATGGAAAAATTAGGAGAGAAAATGGGTCTCATATATCAACTTACTGATGACCAATTAACTTTAACCGGAAAAGCGAAAGATACAGGTAAAAAAATAGGGAATGATATTAGTGAGAATAAAAAAACTTTGTATCATGTGCTTTTAAAAGAACGAGCAAATGCACAACACAATAAACAACTTTCTTCGATATTTGGAAAACAAAATCTAACGACTGAAGACATACATACCGTTACTACACTATTAGAAACATACAGAGTCAGTCAGTATATCAAAGAGCAAATTGAATCACTTACACAAGAAGGAGAACAACTCATTTCTTCACTACCTCTTCCAATAGAAAACCAAAACATACTGCGTTCTGTTCTTTCCTTTTTACAAACAAGAAATGCGTAATTCTATAAACCCCAAAAGATATCAGTTACTCAATACTCATCCTGCTCAATCTGGTCCAGTACTTTATTGGATGTCTCGTGATCAACGTATATACGATAACTGGGCACTTTCTTTTGCTCAGGAACGAGCAAATGCCTTGAAACAACCATTAGTTGTTGTTTTTTGTCTTCAAAAAAAATTTTTAACCGCAACACCAAGGCACTTCTTATTTATGCTTGAAGGATTACAACAAGTACAAAAATCACTGAGTTCACTTAACATTCCCTTTTATTTGATCAGTGGATCACCTGAGAATGAAATACCTGCATTTATCAATCAAATACATGCAGGACTACTCATCACTGATATGTCACCACTGCGTATTGGCAAAGAATGGCGTAAAAGTGTTGCTGAGGCAATTACTATACAGTGTATAGAAGTTGATGCACACAACATTATACCCGTTTGGGTTACCTCTCAAAAACAAGAATTTGCTGCTCATACTATTCGGCCTAAAATCTATTCCTTGTTACCTGAATACCTAGAAGAAATTCCCACAATACAAAAACAACATACCTCTTGGACTTTTTCTGTACCGACAATTGATTGGCATTCAAATACATCATCCTTATCTGATAAACATCCTATCACCTGGATTAAACCGGGCGAAACATATGCTCTTCAAGCTGTTGAGACATTTTTATTTACTACATTAGACGCCTATGGCTCTCGCAATGATCCTACTCAACATGCTCAATCTGATATATCGCCATATGTACATTTTGGACATATAGCAAGTAAAACTATTGTTGATACGCTGTTAAACACTCATCAAAAACATATACATCAAATCATTGAAAGACAAAAAAATGGTGCTCAAGGTGAATCTGTAGAGAAAGCATTTCTTGAAGAATTAATTGTAAGAAAAGAATTGGCTGACAATTTTTGCTATTACAATAGTGCGTATGATTCTTTTGAAGGATTTCCTTCCTGGGCAAAGACAAGTCTACATGACCATCGAAATGACCCAAGACCGTATCTTTATACCTACGACCAACTAGAACAGGCATCTACTCATGATCCTTTATGGAATGCTGCACAACAAGAAATGGTTAAAAAGGGGAAAATGCATGGATATATGAGAATGTATTGGGCTAAAAAAATACTGGAGTGGACAACGTCTCCTGAACAAGCATTAGAATTTGCAATAAGACTAAATGACACATACGAATTAGACGGAAGAGATCCAAATGGTTATGCAGGAATTGCATGGTCAATAGGAGGCGTTCATGATCGACCATGGTTTGAACGACCTATCTTCGGAAAAATACGCTACATGAGTTACAATGGAGCAAAGAGCAAATTTAAGATTCAAACATATATCGATCAATGGTCATAATTCTATGAAACAATTTCAGAAATACTGGAAAATACTTGCTATCGTTATAGGAGCGAGTATTGGTGTCTTAGCAATTTATTATTATTTTAATCCTCTTACTCCCAAATTAGAAATTCGCAATCAGACATTCACGGTAGAATATGCTGTAACTGAAAATGAAAAGAGACAAGGGTTAAGTGGTAGAGATAAACTACCAGATAACCACGGAATGATATTTGTTTATCGGGATAAACAACAATATTCATTTTGGATGAAGGATATGAAGTTTGCTCTTGATTTTATTTGGATTGATGATACAAAAATCGTTGATATTACTGAAAATGTTCCTCCCCCTCTTTCTGGAAAACCGCCAGAAACCGTTTCTCCCAAACAACCGGTAAATAGGATACTGGAAGTAAATGCAGGAACTGTAGAGCGTTTAGGAATTCAGATAGGAGATACTGTTACCTTCTTGAGAAAATAATTGGCGTTCTCGGCGGGAATCGAACCCACAACCTACTCCTTAGAAGGGAGTTGCTCTATCCAATTGAGCTACGAGAACATGGAAATATTATACACTATATGCTACTAATCCGGGTAAATACAACGAAGCTAATACTTTGGAGCGGCGGAAGGGATTTGAACCCTCGACCCTCAGTTTGGAAAACTGATGCTCTACCACTGAGCTACCACCGCAATCATAGGCAGAAAACTAGCGTTTTCTTCCTTGAATTTACTGGACTCAATATTAAACTTTACTGAATTGAAAGTCTTATGTAGGATTGTAACATGAAAAGGTTTTTGGGGAAAAGTATTATTTTTTTATTTTTCATTTCAATAATAATACTGCAACAAGCACATAATGTATTGGCTGCTTCAGATCCTCGTGCTGTAGCAAACAATAAATTTGGCATACATATTGTAGATCCTAACGATTTAGAAGGGGTTACAGAACTAATAAATGCAAACGATACGAAATGGGGATATGTTAAAGTAGTTATTCCAGAAACGGATAGAAATACAGGCAAATGGGATACTGTGTTTCGTGAACTGAGAAGAAGAAAACTAATACCAATAGTACGTATTGCAACCCAAAGCAAAGGACCTGTCTGGATTAAACCAACGCAAGAAAGCCTAAATGACTGGCCATCTTTTTTAAATTCGTTATCATGGCCTGTACAGAATAGATATGTTGTTCTTTTCAATGAACCTAATCATGCTCAAGAATGGGGAGGGGAGATAAATCCAGAAGAGTTTGGTGGAGTAACAGTGTCCCTTGCCAAGAAGTTAAAAGAAGCTTCTCCAGATTATTTCATCCTGCCTGCTGGATTAGATGTATCAGCTGCAAATACAGTTAATACTATGGATGCGGAACAATTTTTACGCAAAACAGTCTCTTCAAATCCTGAATTTTTTTCTGTTCTTGATGGATGGACATCTCACTCCTATCCAAATCCTGCCTTCTCTGCATTACCAACAAAGCAAGGCAGAGGAAGTTTGTGGTCTTTTGACTGGGAACTATCATTGATTAAATCACTCGGTGAAACACGCGACTTACCTGTCTTAATAGGCGAAACTGGCTGGATACACAGTGAAGGTGAGTTTAAAAATCTTACCTATCTCAATCCACAAGCAGTGGCACAATTTTATAAAACTGCAGGGGATACAGTATGGAGCGACCCAAGAATATTTGCAGTAACACCATTTGTATATAATTATCAAGGTGAACCGTTTGCACATTTTTCATTTCGGAAATTTGGAGGTCAAGGATATCATCCACAATACTTTGCCTATCAATCGATAAAACGGGTAAGTGGACAACCTATTCAACGAGAGGTTTATCAACTGCTTTCGGACTTTCTCCCTAAACAACTCGTTGCCGGATCAAGTTATACTTTTCCTCTAGAAATAATAAATAAAGGACAGGCAATATTAAATCCAGATGATGAATATGAATTTTCATATGAAGAGCCCACCAATACCTTTCGTTTCTTAACAAATACAGTACCCATTTTAGAGCCCGACGAAAAAGGTATTTCTTATGTAAACATTACAACACCAAATACACCTGGAGAATATACAATCAGCCTTTCTTTAAAGCAAAAAGAAAAAAGAATTTACTTAGCATCTTCAATTGTAAATGTACTCCCGCCTCCGACACTCACATTAACAGCACAATTAGGTTGGCAAAGAACGAGTGAAGCAACCTCTGCATCCGTTCTTATTTATGATGGTGATGAAGTTATCTATGAATTTACTAACTTACCCGTACGAGACGGTATTATTACTACACCCGGAGTTTTGGGTATTATACCTGATAGAAGTTATCGGATTGTTACGCTCGTACCCTATTACTTACCAAGACAAACTATTCAGCAAATAAATGAACAAGTGACATTTATTGAAAATAAACGGTTTTTACCATTTGATACAGATAATAATGGAGCATTAGATGTAAAAGATATCTTAAGCTTATTGCAATCTTCACCTGCAAGTATCTTACCTCGATTCTTTAGTCATTAGTTCAATCTGACAAATACCATTAAAAACGATATAATTAGCTCCATTGGTGACCGTAGTTTGAGCGGTAGAGCGTCTGCTTGTTCAGAAACAAGCAATTTGACTAGAACATTAAAAATAAATACTATACAAACATGCCTCAAGTTAACTGTAAAATTTGTGAAAAAGAATTTTACATTAAACCTAGTCATCATATAAGAGGGTGGGGTAAGTATTGTTCAATTAAATGCAGATCAAATTCCCAGTTATTAGGAAAATCTGTATTATGCAGTACTTGTAACAAAGAGATATATCGATCACCAAAACTATTAGTAAGGTCAAAAAGTGGAAAATTTTTTTGTTGCAAGTCATGTCAAACTATTTGGAGAAACAATGAATATACAGGTAATAAGAGCAGTAATTGGAAGAGTGGAGAAAGAACATATAGAAATATACTTGTAAGAAGTGGAATACGACAAGTTTGTGTATTATGTGGGTTAGAAGATGAGCGAGTAATCATTGCTCATCATATAGATCATATCAGATCTCATAACACATTAGACAATTTAACTTGGTTGTGTTTAAATTGTCACTTTCTAGTACATCATGATTCAATTCTTGATGATAAAATAAGAAAGTTATAAATTATGGTGGTGTGTGCCGAACGGTTTAGGCGCTTCCCTGTGGAGGAAGTATTAGCGGGTTCAACTCCCGTACACCACCCCCAAGGGGACACCTTGTCCGTTAAAACGTAGAATAGATTGAAAAAAGGGGC
>CAZGOA010000012.1:0-13320 GCA_964527425.1 uncultured Gammaproteobacteria bacterium
ATACGAATGTGTTTAGATAATGTCAGTGCTTCGAGTTTTTGCCGTGATTCTTCTGCAAAACATCTGTTTTTTTCCGGGGCATCGACTCCAAGGAGGCGAATTCTTCTGCCATCTTGTAACTGGAGACTGTCACCGTCTGGGACTGAGATGACAATTTGATCCTTATACCGATCTGAAAGCAATATAATATTAATACCTAATGAAACAGAAAGAGCTATAGATAGAAGAAGTAACGGTTTTGTGAAGAACATATCTGTAGCGTAACAGATCTGTAAGATGGCATGAAGAATCGTTTTTTGTGAACGTGTGATTATCCTCTCATTGGGTTTTGTAATGTTTGTTGATAGTATTTTTGCTAGAATAATCTTCAATTGTGAATAGAGAACGATTGAGAAAAACTCTTGCGCTTTCGATTGGATTGCCGGCAATAGCTCTGGCAGGCGGGATGGTTGCTGGTGAAGTACGTTCTCAGTTGTTGGAGCGGGAACGATTAGGCTTAATTGACGATACTCTGCGAGCGTTTCGTGACGGGCCAATATTGTTTGGATATTCTCCTGATGGTAATAATTTTCAAGAGGCGTTGGCTCTAGCCCAAGAGTATCAGATAGATATTCGCTCTGTTAATTTTTTTGTTGATGATTTAGAGAGCGATTTTGAAATGATGAAAGCAAATATTCTTGCAAGTTGTGAGGCAGGCATAACGCCGATGATTAGTTGGGGACATGCCCGGTATCTGATTAATCCTTCTTCAGAAATGATAGAAAGTATTCGAAAAACTGCAAAGTTGTGGGCGAGTATGCCCTGTACAATATTAAATCGTGATCATTTTGAACCAAATATACGAAACACGTTTAGTTATGGTCCTGATTATGTTTCACCGGCAGAATACGTTGAGGGAAAAAAGAGAATTTGGAATATTATTAAAGAAGAAGGCGCAGATAATGTTCAGTTTGTTTTAGCTTTAAATTCAACAGTAATTGCTGATCCCTTTGAAGCATATTATCCTGGAGATCAATATGTCGATATATTGGGATTAGATATTTACAATAAAACAGTACCCGATCGTTTAGATATTCTTTCTCGTTTTGTGTTTCCACAAATAAGCGCGAAAGCCGCACTTCTTCCTGATTTGCAAACGTTAAAACGAATAGGCGGCGATAAACCAATTATGATAACCGAGATCGGTTCAGCGTTTGATGAAGCATGGTTTGAAGATGCGTTAGAGATTGCAGATGCGTTTGGGGTTGTAGCGGTAAAATCATTTGGATGGCAAAAGTCAGGGCAAGGGTACGGAGAGTATAATTGGCATCTTAAACAATATCCACACATACTGGCTGCTTTACAGCGAAAATTCCCTGGTTAGACAAATGTCTTATTTGATTATGAAGTACTGTTTCCTGTTATAGTAGAGATATCCCTGTATGGTAACTCAGGAACAGTTGAAATCATTTTTTATTCAAAAAGTGCATCTTGCCCGATGGATGTTATTTATTGCGGGTGGTTCAGCCATTGCGTTAGGTTCTGGGATTGCTGGATTTAGTTTTTATGAACAGAAAACGCATGAATCCCAAGTCAAAGTGTTTGAGCAGTCGTTAGTTGCTCAAGAAGGGGATATCAGTATACTTCAAGCTCAGTTAGCCTCAGTGAGTGCTTCATTTGCTGCATTAGAGGCCAAAGATGTTGTCGCAGAAAACAGACAGATAAATCAGGAGTTTACGCAATATCAACAGTCATTGCGTTCGTTAGTATCTGCATTTGAAGAACTGCAGGCAATGAAAGATGAGAAACGAAAGGTTAATGTTGTTGAACCACTATTTGGTCAAACACTTTCACAACTTATCAAAAGAGATCTTGTTTCTGCCAATAGATCGCTTGCCAGTATCTCGGCAGTCTTTGCGCAAATTAAAGCAGAACAACAGGCTGCGGTAGTAATCCCTGCCAATGTGGCACAAAGCAACACGCCTCCATCAGCAGGATACAGTCGTCAATCTGTGAGTGCGTTGGACGGGAATTATTTAGTTGATAGCGTGGCAGGAGATTTAAGCAATACTCGGGTGATTGTTGATACGGCAAGCAGTGGAGATTGTGGCAATGATTGTCCGGTCCTGCCGCTGGCTGACTATGTATCCAGAAATGGTGCATATGCAGGGATCAATGGATCATATTTTTGCCCTGCCAGTTATCCAAGTTGTGCAGGTAAAACGAATTCGTTTGATACCCTGTTGATGAATAAAAACAAAACGTATTTTAACTCTGATAACAATGTTTACAGTACTGTTCCGGCGGTTATCTTTTTAGGTTCTTCCGTCAGATTTGTGGGACAGTCACTGGAGTGGGGAAGAGATACGGGGATTGATAGTATGATTGCTAATCAGCCGTTACTTGTATCAGGTGGGAATGTTGTGTTTGGGGGAGACGGGGACCCTAAAAAAGGTAGTAAGGGGACTAGGAGTTTTGTTGCCAACAAAGGGAATACAGTATATATCGGTGTCGTCCACGGAGTGACGGTAGCAGAAATGGCCCATGTGTTAAAAGCTATGGGGATGGATAATGCGTTAAATCTTGATTCTGGAGGCTCTACGGCTCTTTGGAGTGGAGGGTATAAAGCAGGTCCCGGACGAAATATCCCTAATGCTATTTTGTTTGTAAGAAAGTAAAGTGAGGCTTAAGGTCCGACCTCGACCTAGGAAATATCCCGAATGCAATTTTGTTTGTCAGGAAGTAGAGCGATTATTGATTTTTTTCCAAACAGCACTAGCAACATCCTTGTGTAGTGAATTTAATGCTCGCTTTCGTTTATCTGGAATCGGTATGTTTAGAATATCCTCATAACGTGTGATATATTTTTTTATTTCTCTCTGAATATTTGACTGCATACCTGCATCTGACAGTGTCTCTCCTGTTGTAATAAAGTGTCGAAATACTGAGATGATGCTTGGATCAAGGTAGCTAAGCATACTTAACATATTTATACTCTGCATTTCTTCTTCAGATGTATCTGTATTGAGCATAAACATGAAAACCCACTCAGATGCTGTATCCAGATCAATCATACTGACATTCTGGGATAAATTTCTCTGAGGAGATAAAAAAATTGGCACGGCAATTGTGTAGGAATCAAGAGTAATTCCTTCAGGGTAAAGTATGTCTGCAAAATGACGAGCACGATCTTTCAGAATGTTATGTTCCTGATTATTCTTTTGTAAGTAATCGAGTTTGTGAAACCATTTAGCAATTGGTTGATAAACAGGATTACTAATTGTTTCATACGTGTTTTCAACTGAAGGTTTGTCGTAGTGGTGCGTACTTTTTATTGCAACAACTCCGTGAATCGGCGTTCCTTCTATTGGATAGTTATCGTCGCGAATATCCCCTGATAATTCTCCCAAGGGTCGTTGGGAAAGAATTTCTGTATCTCCAAAGAGGAAACTATTTGGACTAAGAATTTTGTGTGCAGTATTTACTTTAATAAGAAAGTCTAAATAAGCAAGGCTTATTTGTTCTAGAATTTGATTTAATTGTTCCTTATCACTAGCCTTATCCAACTGATGTAACAATCTATTCGCAGAGATGACCACACCATAATACTGCGGAACATTTACAATCCAATCTTGTTTTGTCTCAAAAAGCTCGTCAGAAAATGTTTCATTGACAATCATTAAATGAGGATAATAGGTGGGAGATTGTTGTGTGTTTTTTCCAGTGAAATATCCATATGTTTCTACAGCCTGTTCAATACTGGGCGAAATTAGACTTAAGAATGGTTGACATTCAACTATTTCAGTCAGATCGAATACTGAAAGCATTTGATTGGTTGCATCACTTGATTCTACTGAACCCATTGATGAAGGGTTCTGATCTGAAACGCTTTTAGCAGAAAGGACGTCGATAACTGTTGAGACAGCATCCGTCAATGCTCTTTTGGATTTTATAAAATCCTCATTTGGCTTAGGATTTTCTGACATAGGTTAATATTATAGGTTTTTATTGAGTTCTTTTCAAGTTTTCTATATCCCAAGATCCAGCCTTGAGGTAAATGAGGAATTGTTCCGACCTCGACCTTGACCTCGACCATGGAGCGAACTAGTCAATCGAATCGATTGCATTTTGCAAAACTACCGTCACACGATCAGCATAATCTGGTGGAGATGTATTGTGTAATAGATATTGTATTTTTTCTTGAGCGATGTCAGATAATTCTATGTACACACGATAGAGAGCTTCATCAGAAATAGAAGAAAATGCGGCATCAAAAATAGACAATACAGTATCTCCATTATGTTCAACAAATTTTGGAACATGAATAAAGCTGAGTAACTCATCAATTGGCTCACCATTATTAAGATCATTAAAATCAGGCCTTAACGGATCATTTACTTTTTTAATTACCAGAGTAAGATCGGGTTTAAGTGCATAATATCGAATATCCCATCTGTTATTGTTTCCTTCTTTTTGTTCATAGACTGTTGTTTTTTTATGTTTCTTCCTGTTGAATAATTCATAAGGAATAAAAACAGCCAAACTTGTATGTCCGTCATAGTGTTCTTTATGGTGAGATTGGTTTTCTTTTCCCATAGGTGGACATGATTGTAAAAGACTCTTAAGGATATTGCAAATGAGATAGTGGGTCTTGTTAGCGCTTATGGTGTTTCGTCTATCTCAAGAATTGTTCTGTATGCAGCATATGACTGATCAATAAGTTGTTGGGCTTTCGCTTCAGTCAACTCACACTCTTTCATAAGCAATCTCATCAAGTCTCTTTTGGATGGAAATGTTTGTTTATCATGGACATGGAGCATGTGCAGTTTTAGTAATACAGCCACTTCTGTTGTAAGTTGAAGTGATTTTGTTTCAATTCGTAACCGGTTGGTTAGGAGGTTAAGGCGTCTCGTATTGTCCAGATGGGTTGTAAACGTTGGATTAAGTAAATCCGCGGCTTCTTCTTTAGAAATGCTGTGAGCTAACGCGTAGGCCTCATTTGGATCCGGGTATTGTAATTTCATCCCAAGCCGGTTTTGTGATGCATACGTATAGAATTTCATGACTCCTTCTTGAGTAATTCGCAGACCTTTATGTGTTACGGAAAGTATTGTAGATGGACATTCTGAATTATTATACCAGTCCATAAAAAAGGGAGGAAAGGCATCATATTGGGACTCAGAAGTGATATGTGGATTTTGAAACAGGTAGGAAACTGCCTTTATCGGGATAGTCGGAGTATTCTGTTCATCATACTGATAAAGTATCTTGTTTTTAAGAATTTTGCCTATCTCTTCAAGTGGTGTTGGTTTAGAACGTTCTGTTGTTTCAGGAAGTCTCATCTGTGTATTATAGGTTATATTTGATACAATGACAATTGTTACTATGACTAAAGAATTTAATAATCGGATAAAAGAACAGAATTCACGCTTGCAAGGATTTTTGTTCTGGAGTTTTTATTATTCTCAAGGCGGATTAAACCTGCAAAAAGCCTTTCTTGATGAATATCTCAAGGGGAAGGGTTTGCTTCTTTTTAATGAGGAACTATATGCAAAAAAAGTGGGTATTATTCAGGACATGAACGCGCATCGTGAGTTTATAACGAATCTTCATGGAGCTGATTTATTAGCGGTTGATCCTCATTTTAGTGCATCTGGTGTTCCAGAAATGACACTACAACTAGGCAGTTGGGATGAGATGTTAACTGATCTTGTGGGACATATAAATTTAGTTCCGGATTCCACAGATGCCGATTTTCATAAACGGCTTATTGTGGCAGCAGATGCACTGCTGAAGCAAGATATGGCTCATGTAGATAAAGTGAAATCAAGACAGCCCAAAAATGTTCGAATGCTTGGGAAAGGAGACCAAAAACTGGCAAATCTTTTTTTCTTAAGGTATGGATTGAGATCTGGCAGGACTTATGATCCTGCTATTACTACTGTTTACAGAAACATTACTCAGATGCTGAATCTTCCAGATACTCAGCTTGATGAAGGACTCGTTGTTACACGAGAAAAATTTGTCCGCACTATTCTTACCAATCAATCGCGGTTTCTAGAAGAGGATTATGTTGCATTGTGTGACTGGATACGACAGGTACACGATGATTAAGAATTATTATCAAGTTGGCGTTTGAGAAGTTCCTGTTGGTACGTTTGTTGCTCTTTGGGGTTAAGTGGTACTACTAAACGATAGCCAATTTGATGAGATGGAATATGTTTATGTGCTGCTCGAGTGTATCCCGTGCCGGTTTTTCGTTCGTTTCTATCAAATTCTGGTCCAAGACCCATAACCGGGACGTAATTGACCGGAAACTGGAGTCCGTTACCTGCGACATGAATATCTGCTGACGTAAATTCCAAAATATTAGAATTTCCCAATCCAAAGCGCATGGCAAGAAGGTTCCATTCATCTATGCGGGGCAGTCTCACTGGGAATGGCAGGGGTGATTCATTAAGAATATTTTGAATGATGTAAAATGGCAGACCGGTTCTTTTCGGTGGTAACTTTAAAGTCTTTTGAAGTTGTGTAATTTGATAGGCTTCGTATGGCAGTCTTGGTTGGGCTATTGTTTCTACTGCATACCAGCCTCCGCAGTAGGTACCGGCAAAATCAATTTCATAGGTATCTGATTGATAGGTATGAGGAGACCAGGTGATATATGGTACTGTTTGTGCAGGCAGCATACGCATACAATCTGGATCTAGCTTGCGAAAATCTATACTTTTGTCTTGATGAATAAAAACGGGATATCGTTTATGTAGTGTCGGTAACACTGCTTTTGATAAAATATTGGGTTCTAGCAGTTGCGGCAGTGATACGACTGTCAGACCGAAAGCTGCATATGATTTGAGATGTTCGTCTGTAAACTCAGGCGGAAGGGGAGGGATGATGGCCTCCTGAAGTAAAAAATTATTCCAGTACGACTGTTCATGTTCAACGAGTTGATCAATTGTGCGTTCAGGTGTTCTGTAGTGAAAGCGGTCAGGATTTTGCATAATAATGATGTAATATTATACATTAATATATAGTAACAAATATAATGATGTATTATTTGGTATTGAATTTTTTATCCAAACTATCATGAAATACGTTCTTTTGAGTTATGATATACCATGAGTATGCCAGATCGTGAACCAACAGGTGAGTTGGCGTTGTTTAAGGACTTTCCCAGAATTTTTTATTCAAGTTTTTATTTTTCTCAGGGGAATGCCGATACGCAACTATATTTATTGGAGGAGTATTGTCTGGATAATCCCTCGATGCGTCCTTGTCATGAGACAAAAGAACTCTTGCTATCTGCGTGTACCAGTTTTCTTTTGAAACGATCACCTGCACTGCGAAGAATGCATCATCCATCATCATTTGGATCGTCTGATGAAATACGACCTGATCCTCAAAAACCATTCTCTCAGGATGAACAAGCATGGGTTCAGGAAGGCGTTAATGCTATTTTAAATTCACTTATTCAAGCAGAAGATGAACTGAATGGAATATCTGATTATGGGAGACGTATCGCCATAGAGGGTATGCTCATGAAAGATAAAAAGACGCTGGGGGCTATAGATGAGCGGAATAAAAAAGAGATTGAACTGCCAACATCGTATTACTTAACCTATTGTCTGCAAAAGCAATCAACGGGTGTTGCTGCCTTTGATCGGGCGTTTGAGAGGATGTATGAGGATATTCAACAGGCTAAACACGATCGAAAATCAGGATTGTATGTGTTTATTGAGTCGTTTTTAATAAGCGTGAAACGGTCAAGAAGAATATTTAGTCCTGCAGAAAAAAAGGCACTGATTGAATCGTTAAGTTGAAGTCCTTTAGCGTGAGAAGGAGGCTGGTTTAGCCGATTTCACTATCAGTTGGCTCAGGGGAGCCGCCAAGGGTTAAGGATTCGTCAGGGTCTGCTTGTGGGGATAACTCATAAAGTAATTCCTCTCTCAGTCGGTCACCGTTAATGACAGTTACGTCAGCTGGATGGGTAGGTACTTTGGGTTCTTCAGGAAAGCCAGTTCTAGTAAATCTATCACTTGGATTGCCAGTAATCCAAGGCATTTCTTTTGCGGTGAATGTTTGGTCTGCCTTTTTTGGTTGTCCTTCAATCATACACCGTATCTTTACATAACCTATAATATTTGTCAAGCCGATCAATCTTGTCTTCTCTGTCTGACCAGTATACAGTAGAAGTAATGCCTAAAACTGCAACTACATTTGACGGTTCTGCAAGAGTTCAGGAGGTTGGGTTTGTGACCCAGGCTCAGGATTATCTCATGCATTTAGAGGGGCTTCCTTCTGCCCGGCTCAATGACGTGGTATTGGGAGATAGAAACAACGTCGGATACGTTACTGCTTTAGGCCCGGGAGTTGTTGAGGCGCAAATTCTGACAGGTGAACGGGCTCGTCCGGGGGATAAGTTTACGATTCGAGAACAAGGTCTTTCTTTGCCTACCCATGTTTCACTGTTTGGACGGATTATTAATGCGCTAGGTCAGCCTGTTGATGGCGACTCTCCGTTTCCTCCGGGTGGGGAGCTGGTTGATCTGGATACAGTAGCTCCGGGGATTCATGAGCGGGATTTTGTGCATGAACAGTTTTATACCGGCATTATGCTCATTGATACGCTGTTACCTGTAGGGAGAGGTCAGCGGGAACTGTTGTTTGGCGATGCAAGAAGTGGAAAAGATCTGTTTTTGCAGGATGTGGTGTTAAATCAAAAAGGGAGAGATGTTATTTGTATCTACTGTTCTATTGGCAGGTCAGATGTAGAAGTACGGCGTTTGCAGGATAAGTTTAAACGGGGTGGGGCTGATGAATATACGATTATTTTAGCTGCAACAGCAACCGAGGCACCGCCGATGATTGCCATAACTCCTATGGTTGGCTGTTCATTAGGTGAGCACTTTGCCAAAAAGGGTAAAACAGTCTTAATTATTCAGGATGATTTGGCGACCCATGCCAAGTATTTGCGGGAAATTGCACTGTTGGCTGGACGTATTCCCGGGCGCGAATCGTATCCTGCCAATATCTTTTTTGAACATTCACAAATGGTAGAGAGAGCTGGATCATTTTTGCAGGAATATGGCGGAGGAACAATTACGATGCTTCCTGTGGTTGAGACGGATATGGAGAACATGACCAATTTGATTCCGACAAACGTTATGTCTATGACTGATGGACATATTTTGTTTTTATCAACCCTTCATACAGCCGGAAAGTATCCAGCTGCCGATCCATCAAAATCAGTTACTCGTGTGGGAAAGCAAACGATGATGTTTATCCATAAAGTCGTGGCAGATAAGACTATGGCGTTGTTGTCTGAATATAACGAATTGGAGCGGTTTAGTCGGTTTGGATCAGATCTGGCTGCTGAAACACAAAAGACCCTAAAACGAGGAAAAGTGATGCAGGAGTTATTATCACAACCCATGGGTATTTTTATTGATGCAGGTATTCAGATTTTATTTTTGGGATTAGTGTTTGCTGGATTTTTTGATGATCGGGATATTGCCTGGGTTCATGAGAAAAAAACAGCAATGTTGGAAAGTATTCAAAAAAGTTCTACGTTTAAAGCGATGGCCGCAAAAATTAAAGACTATAAATTTGATGACTTAATTATGGAGTTAACAAAAGTACAGGAAGAACTTATCAAAGAATTCCCTGTAGAGAAAGTAAAATCAGATGTGCCAACTGCCGAAGTCCCGACTGAAGCAAAGACAGATACGAAATCTGCTCCAGCAACTGATGCTTCAACTTCAACCACTGCTTCGACTCCAACTTCTGCAGCTGCTTCAACAGAAACTCCTGCTACGCCATCTGCTGAGGCAAAACCTGCAGAGGAGAAAAAATAAGCATCCATGTCTACACTTGATGATTTAAAAGATGAATTTACTGATCTGCAAACGTTGCAGATGATTGCCAGCTCCTTTACAGAGGCGGCTGCTTCTCGTATCAAGGGGATACGAGAAAAGTTTGAGAAGAATCAGCGGTTTTATGTTGAGTTATCTCACGTCTATCATCTGGTGAAGTTAGTGGCTATCAAAAAAGGTTTAATCCCCGATAAACCACCGGGAGCTAAAACATTATTAGTTGCATATACGTCTAATCAGCATTTTTATGGCAATATTCACCGGCGCATTATGGAAACGATTATTGGGCAAACAAAAGAACTTGACGCCACATTACTGGTTATTGGTACAAGCGGAAGAGAGTTTTTGCAAGTCTCAGGAAAATTAGGAGGGATTGAGTTGATTCACTTTGAAAAGGATGTTCCCACCAAAGAAGAGGTGCATGCCTTTATGGAGAAACTGAAGGAATTTACGACCATTCTTGTGTATTATCCGCATTTTATTAGTTTAATGCGGCAGGAGGTTGGGGTGATTGATATTGCACAAGTTCTTGATATGGGATCTGACATTACAACTGCAGAACAGGATACGTATATTTTGTTTGAGCCAGAAGTTGATAAAATATTGGAGTTTTTTGAACGGCAAATCAGGTCTATTCTCTTTGCCCGGGTTATTCTGGAAGCTGACCTTTCGCGGACTGCCGCTCGTATGGTGAGTATGAATGAAGCCTCAGAACGAGCTCAGGAACTCATGCATGAGAAGCACACCGAAATGCTCAAAGTCATGCGGTCACTGATAAATCGTCAGCTTCTGGATACATTTTCTGGACGAAGTTTGTGGAAGGGGAAGTGAGTGTCCCAGATTGACAATATGTATATTTAAATGTACATTTGAATATACAATGAATTATATCACGACTACTGATTTACGGACACAATCTCCCGAACTAATTGCACAGTTAAAGAAAGGCGGAAAAGTGACACTCATTCACCGATCTTCTGTTATTGGTGTGATTACTCCTGTAGCTTCTTCATCGAGAGTATTTGTTGTCGCTTCTTTTAAAAAGATTATCGGAAATGGGCTGTCTGTTACGGAGCGAATACATGATCGGAACAAAGTGTATGAAAAGCATTTAAAAGAAAAGTATGGCAAACGTCTTTCTTGATACCAATACGTTTATTGATATCGTTTCAAAACGTCGTTTAGTATCTCTTGAAGATTTTCAAGGTCACCAGTTATGTATTTCTGCATTATCTGTTCATATTTTACTGTATGTATTAAAAGTACGAGTTCCAGCTCAAAAAATAAAGGATATTTTGACCTTTTTTACTATCATTCCGATCAATCAGTCTATTATTTTTGCTTCTATAGCAGGACCTACGCATGATTTTGAAGATAATGTTCAACTTCATAGTGCTGTTGAGGGAGAATGTACTTTTATGGTTACACAAGACAAACAGTTATTAAACATGATCTATTTTGGAAAGTTGCAAATTGTTGAAAGGATATGAGCTGGATAGAACAGATAACATTTTTAAAAATAATCTTAAAGTCATGCGGTCTTTGATAAATCGGCAACTTCTGGATACATTTTCTGGACGAAGTTTGTGGAAGGGGAAGTGAGGGAGTTATATTATTTAAAAAAATTGAGGTAAATAATATGCTATTGCTTGTGTGATGATTACAGATGCAATAAAGATAATAAATTGTCGGGACCATGTTGATGGAGTTAATAGTTTTGAATCGGCTTCTTTATCATATGTTGTTTCTAGTGAGCTAAAGATCATATATGCAAATCCTGAAAAAGTAATTGAGAGAAGAGGATTTATAAGGGCTGCTAATCCAGCATGAGGAGTTTGTAGAATTATAAAGACAATACCACTAGAAGTTAATACTATGGGTAATGAAAATAGCAAAGGGATATATTTTTTCATACGTATAGTTTGACAGTTTTGAAAATAAAAAAAAGTGCTATTTTACTTTGAGCCTAAAAGACAACCTTAAAGCTTTTTCCTTCTGATTCTTACTCTACGGCTTGATACTTTTTAGGGAAGGGTAAGGAAACTAAGGACAACAATAAGGAATCAATATATGTATCTAGTCTGTGATATGCTTTGTGTATGAATGACGGAACTCAAGAATTTTATGCACCGGATGAAGTCGCGGGAAGACCACGATTCAATGCTCAATATTTATTAACTCAAGTTGTAACGGGAGATAGAAACTTAGAATATGGAAAGCAACATGCACAAACTGATTCAATCGCGCTCTCTCTTAAGGAGAAGTTAACGTCTTTATCTCCTGATCAAATTATTGACTATACAACATTGGTTCTTTCTCGTTTATCAGATGACACTAAAGATTGGAAAGATGATTATACACAGCGAGCTTTGAATAGTTTGCGAATATTAACATATGAAACATTAACAGAATCATACAAAACAACACTTTTTAACAGCTATAAGGATACCATTCAAGATTTAACTCCTGACTATGATTATTTACGAAGTGTAACCGATTTAATGAAAGCTGGGGAGATACTATTTAAAGATTATCCTGAGGAACGTAAACAAATTCTTAATACAGCATTTGAAGCATTAGCTGTTGCATATCAGAGTTCTGCTTCTAAAAATAAAAATAAGTATAAAAATACTGTTGGTGGTACTGCTGCAGCATATATCCGTAATCATAATCCATTTAAAACTCCAGATATATCTGAAGTTGTGCAGGAAGAGCCTCAAGATAGGATTGTTAAGGTAGAAGAGTATGCTACTGATTTGGATTGGCTTACCTATTCAGAGCTAAGTAGTATGATAAATGACTTGAAAAAGGCCTCCGGCAAGGTATCGGTCATTTCTCCAACAACAGTTAAACATCCGGCACAAACAGTGCTAAAAGTGCTTAGGCTAATTGAGGGGGAAGAGATGATTGAATCAAAATATCTACTTATTATGAGAGCTAGGGGCGGACGACGCCACTGGCTTCCGCATGTCTCACCAAATTTAATCAAATATATAAAACGTTTACCATCACTCAATGAACCTCCTGAAGGTTGGGTAGGAGTGCAAGAACTCATTACTGGAAGTGGCAATAGAGATGCGATTTATCGACAGATACGATCTAAGCTCGAAAACCCAACCAAGGCTGCATTAAAAACAACGTATCCTCAATTTGCAAATGATGAGGCAAAGATGAATCTAGCCATTCTTTGGGAGAGAATGCATGATCCTGAATTTGGCCAGTATGGAGAATTTAAAAATCCAGAAACAGATAAACCTGCTCTCTATATTTCTCCTGCAGCAGCAGCGGCAATCAGAGGTTCAATAAAAAACAGTTAGTCTTGAATAGGATCAAAGTGAGAAACAAAAAAATCATCAAGCATTTAGGTACAAATTATTAAAATTTCAGTAAAAGTGAGCAGGAAATACCATATTGTGCACTAAATATCTTCTGTCGAGCCGACTTGTATAAAGACCTATAATATGATATG
>CAZGOA010000012.1:13420-26349 GCA_964527425.1 uncultured Gammaproteobacteria bacterium
TGGCGATGCTGAACGTGATTTTTATCTTTATGTGCAGTATCAGTATATGATGGGTAAAAAAGATGTAGGTATTGCCTGGTTTTATAATCCACAAACCGAGACAATTGAAGAGTATTTTTCGCAAAAGGTATTAACAGAGTTGTATGGTGCTTCCCCTCAAAAACCCAAAAAAAGAAGTAAATGAAACTCCTATACACTTCTGGGTGCGCTGTTGTAAATAGGCCTATAATATGATATATTCATGCAATGTTAACTGGTACAGAATTTTCAAAGGGTCGCTTCGAACAACATAGTATTTACTACTCCTGTACTTTTGGAGATAGACAAAAGATATCTGATAGTTTTCGGAGGATTCGGGAGTTTACCCCTGATCAGGGTGTAGAATATGCATCTTTTGTACTTCAGTCAATGAAATTAGCCGTTGAAAAGAATCAAGCTGATGCAGATCCAACTGTGTTTAATTATTCACTCTATGCATTGGATGTTACTCACTGGGATCAAACACAATGGCAGAAGATTAAAAGAGCGTTAACCAAAGCACAAGATTTTCTTGAAGATCATCAATTCAATCACTTCGTTAGCTGGATAAATACGCAGAATCAAAATTCTCAGTCAATAGAATATCGAGGTGGTGAGCGTGTTTTACAAGGTTTGTTGCCGGAACATATATGGATGATACTGGGGAATTCACAAGGTATGAATATTTCAGATCCTCAGCAGATTGATTCAGCATTATTTGCGCTTCAGGTTGGTCTTGGTTCTAAATATGATCCTGAGAAGTATTGTATCAAAGAAGCCGGTTCCCGCTGGATTTCTCCGATACTACTGAATGATTTATCAGCATATCCGGGATTTCACACTGCACCTGAGCATTGGATTGCTGTTGACTCGTTGAGTGCATCAGCGAAACTTGATTATACAAAACTAAAAGTTGCCATATTTATGGATATACAAATTTCTACACAAGATCCAAAGTATTGCAATGATCGAGGAAGTCAAGCATACCTTCAATACTTGCATATGGCAGATCAAACAAAAGGAATCGCCTGGTTTTATGATCGAAAAACACAGACAGTTAAAGAATATTATTTACCAGAGATGATCTTTGGATCGGAAGAGAAGTAATTTTCAAATAGCGACTGAGTAGTCTTTCTACACCTTTATGCATCATGAAGAAACACCACAACAGATCCATTCACCAACACGCCGCGATGTTTTAAAAGCAGGAGTAGCAGGATTTGCACTGGGAGCTGCTGGAGTATTTGGGCTGGAACAAATACTCTCTTCACAGTCCAGTTATCAAAGACAACCACGAACTGGAAATACGTTTCCAATGTTACAGACTCCGGATCATTTTCGACTTCAACATATTCATGCAGAAGATGAATTATTCTGTGAAGATGTCAGACTGGCTGAATCGTTGAGAGAGAAGTATGGTATAGAAGTATACAACGGGCCATTAAATGACGTTGGTACGGATGCGATATCCGGGTACTCATTAGGGTATCTTGAGCGAGTTCATTTCTTAGGTGCACTTGACAAGATACTTGATATGTATCCTCTACAGTTTATGGAGCAAAATGGAATCAGAGGTATTGCGTTTGTTCACAATTTAGTTCATGAAGGACGACGAATTGGTGGAATCAATCTGCCTCCGTTGGGCATTATACAGGTAGATTGTGATAGTCATCAGCCAATTGAGGCATTTAATGCGTATCTTCACCATGAAATATATCACCAATGTGATTATTCGGAGAATGGATTTAATGAGGAAGATAGCGCATGGGAGGCAATGCATCGCTGTACGTGTCAGGTGTATGAATCGGATGAAGATCGGGCGCTATTACCTGATGCTCCTACCAATTGGTTTGTAGAAGCATACGCCAGAAAAGCACCGTTTGAAGATCGTGCCAAAATGGCTGAATGGATGATGAGTCCAGCCAAGCATCGGGAGCTATTACAACTTATTGAATCAGCAACTGGGCAACAGTTAGAAATTCTCGTTAAAAAGTATGATGCTATTCTTGCTGATTATTATTACTTTAGTAACAACGCCATGAATATTCAGTACTGGGTGGATTTGTTGGAAGGAAAGGTAACACCGGGATATTTTTCTTGAAGGAAAAACAAACCGTTATATGAGGCTATTTGATATAATTAAGTATTGGTATGACTATGTCACTTGAAACACAATATCGCTACAAACCAGAAATGATTACTCCAGCCACAGAGGTTGTAACTGGTCAGAAGGTAATTGCCTTATTCGGAACCACGCATGATCGAGGGAAAGATTGGCGTGACCATTTTACCGAAGGATTGTATGACGGGAATAATTTGCAATGGAAATGTTTTAATCCCTGGGTAGCCAACTGGAAACCAGAATATGCCAAAAGGGAAGCGGATATGATTTATGCATCAGATATCATCGTCAGCTATATTACCAATTCTTCTCCGGATCTACCTGGGAGAACATCAGAACAGAATGGATCCATTGGATCGGTCACGGAAGTCTTATCTCTTGCGCGAGTTGCTCTTGCTCAACAAAAAAAGATGTTTGTTGGTTTTGAAACACTCAATACGCTTGAGTCATCTATTACGTCACCTGAAGGTCGTGCATCTCTGGCAATGACACTAGAGGCACTGACACGTTTGCAACAGCGGTATCCTGACATTATTCATTTTGCTCAGTCAATTACACCAAGAGAATTTGGAACGATGGTATCTGAAAGAATCAACCAAACACACCTGGGCAGTAGCCCTTCCAGCACAAGTGAAGAGTCGGGAGATATCGTTGTACTGGGAGGGTATACAAATGAGCCGCTTTCTTTTGAAGGTAAGGGATTCTATTCGGCTTTGATACGATCAAAGTTACGTGCTATTAATATACCATCACAGGCGTTATTGGCTCATTGGATCAGTATGCGAGTATTGCGTGAGCAGGCGAGTAAACATCTTAATACTCTTGAGTCTGCCGGTGTTATTGTATTGCAGCAGCATGTTGACGGGTCTTATCAGTTAGATAATCAGATTGCCAGATTATACGCAGAGTGTATTGGAAAACCAGTCATAGCAGTAACGAGTGATAGCAATAGAAATAATGGAGTGCTACCTGCTTCGTTATCGAAACTATCTGCTAGTGCAAAAAATTTTCAGAACGATATTGATCCTATAGATTTTGATCGAGATAAGGATTCTCTGCTTAATGCTGTTTCTCAATTCCGACATGCGACTGATCTGCGAAGAATTAATCCAACAGTCGTGATAAAAGAATTATCAAGGAGACCATCTGTACAAGCTTTAAATCGGGGCGAGTCGAATCGAAAATCAAAGGCTTCGTTGGATTATGATCCATATCTTATGGGTATTCCGTATGCAAAACTAAGAGCGTTAAGAACCTATCAAGACAGGCAGGACTTGGTTGATGCACTGCTTCAAAAAACAGTTGCCGATTATCGACATGAACGTGTTGGTTCTGATGGACAAGTCGAATATGTTAAGACCGATGCCCAGAGAGCCCAGGCAATTCTGGATGGTCACCAGAAAGCATGGGAGCAGTATGTCAGTAACAGCGCAAATTATCAGGAGCCAAGGACTATTGGAAGACATATACTGCAGGGATTAGAGACATATCATGATGAACTGCTGTTTGATATGGATAGTCACAGCGTTAATAGGTTATTGCGTAGTGCAAACATACTGCAGGACATTCCAGATTCTATGTATTCCAAAACTCATCTTGAAGTACTTATGCGACTATTGGGGGGTTCATCAAAGGACGCGAGTAAATCGATGGAGGTTTTAACACAGATGGTGTCTGATTATGCATTGAGTGACCCTTTTGATTTTGTACCATATGAAACGGATGTTGAATCTATTGCATCGCAGGATCAAAATGGAAATCCCATCATGAAAATGAGAACACTGCTAGGTTTGTGGCACACATACTTTTCACTTCCCGAAGGAAAAGTTGATTCAAGTATGATATTTGGGGAATCATTGCGTATATGTAAAGACTTAAACATACCTACTGATAATATATTCGATGCTATCGTTGCTGCAATGAAGCTTGCAAAGATGCGTCTGCAAAAAGAGAAAAAAGAAAAACCGATTGATCAAGGGTAATCATGCATTGTGTGTAATTTTAGTTTTTTACGACTCTTTCTGTCGTTTCTTGAACGATTGCTTCTAATTGTTGACCTTCAAAAAGATCAGTATACAGACTGGCCAGAGCCTGACCCAAGTTGCCATATTCACACAGTAATCTTTCTTCCCATTGGTCTATCCAATGTCTCTGGGGATAGATGTAATGAAACGGGGAGTAACCTCCGTATAAACCAGAAAGTGTGCTGTCGATATAAAGAGAGTCACAATTCATCGCGATTGTGCGACTTAGTATTTGAGCAATGACCTCTTCACATCCGCAACTACAGCATATTTAATCAGGTCATGTATGATGTCTGGAGAATCAATATGACTGGATAAAACTGACAGTGCTAATCTATTTGCAGTTCGCTGTAAAGAAAACGGATCGGTAACATGTTCTTCAAATTGAGGAGTGAGGACTATTTCGTATTGTGAATCATAAACGTCAAGGATTCTGTCGAGATTATGATATTCTCCCTCCGATGAAAATAAATCTGATTTTAGAGCGCGAACTTTAAATTCTCTATGATGAGATTCATGAGCTAAGATACTTGTGTAATGCCAGAGTTGATCATCTCTTGGTTTTAACCATTTATTTAGTTCTGGGACAATACAGTCTTTTACTAGTGGTTGTAATTTCGTTTTACCCTTACCCCACGTATTATATTGGTTTGTCCCGCTAAACAGTTCCATAAGAATAGAGGCAAGATACGAACGATTACCTGATCTGTATTTATGATCTAGACTGAATTCGTTACAGAGCAATGTATACAAAGCAAGATTATGTTTCAAAGCAGAAATAAAATTATACTCCAGTCCACGCACGTTAAATAATGGATTATCGCTAAATTGTAAACTAATCCCAATCGTATCTCTTGTAGATACATAATATCCGAGTGTGTCATCATAGGGGTTGCTACTTAACGATTTAATGACTGGTTTTCGTCTTCTACTGTGATCATGGGTTGATTTGGGTTCTCCGGTAAACGGAAGTAATTCATCCCGTATTGCTACTTGAATTGATTGGGGTTTTCCATGAATAAATGCCGGCTTGAAGGTTGTATCGACAGAATCTACTATAGGTTTAACTACAGTTTGTAAACCCGCTGGAAAGAGCACGCCCTGGTAAGATTCTCGTAACACATATGGTAAGTATATGTGATACTGACGTTCATCATCAAAATAGAGATTGTATGGTATCTTTTTTCCACCAGCGCATAGTACAAAACCTTTTTTTTGAATTCAAGAACAGAAACTATTAGTTGCTTATTGAGACAATGTGTTGAGAATTTCAATTTCAATACAATAAGTTCTGGATTGGAGATAGTTGCTGCTTATCTATCATACATCATTACAATGTATATTCTGGATTGTTCTGGTAATCTATCTGAGTGAATATCTTGAAAGTTGCAGTTTTGAAGCTGATTGTTTGAAAAAAGTGATTTATTAAATTGGTGTTATAGACTGTCGCAGTAATCCAAAACTCTATTTATAGCACTTGACAAACTATTTTTAGTCTGTTTCAGTTATTGTACATGCGATTATTTCGCGTCTTGACGAGGAGGTGATCTGCCCATGCCAGCCAAGAAGAAAAAAGTAGCTAAAAAAGCTGCCAAAAAAACAACAAAAAAGAAGAAAAAGTAACTGATTCTTACTGAGTGATGTGAGAAGACTCACTCAATAACGGTTACGTACAGACGTCTGTACAACCACCAATCTTCTTTAAACGGTCCCGCTTAGCGGGATCGTTTGTTTAACACAAGATATCTTTTGACTTTTTCTTAGTATTACTCGTACACTTAATCTATGCCCCGTCGCGCGAAATTTCGCTTGCCTACGAGTGACGATCAATCTGCCGCTCCCCAACAGAGTGCGGTTGTTCAACCTGTTAATCCTCCAACAGCTTCACAATCACCGGTAATCCCGATGGTTGAGACTAAAGCCGCAGAGGTATCTACGCCAACGGAGAAAGAGCAGTTTATTTCTGAACCACCAACTCAGGTTAACGCAGAAACATCTTCTGCATCTTCACTTCCACCAATTCCTGATTTTTCAACAGTTGCCTCTGGAATTCAAACACCTGTAAAAGAACAGAAAGCTCAGGAACTTGCACAAAATACACCGGTAGCATCTCATCCAGTTCAACAAACAACTTCTCAAGAAACTCCACAAGAAAACACTGTAACTGCAGATGAAAAACCATCTGATGAAGAAACAAACAATCCTTTTACGGGATATGTAGTGGCTATACGTGGGCAGATTGTAGAAGTTGGGTATGATGACGCTCGTATTATTCCCAAGGTGTCTGAGATCCTTACATCGCCCGAAAACGAACAGGTCCGATTGGAAGTGTACAAGTATGGAGAAGGAAATATTTTATTCTGTCTCCTTCTCACCCAAAAAAGTCATATACGACGCCACATGCCAATTGTTTCAACGGGTAAGCCATTGACTATTCCCGTTGGCAGATCTGCATTGGGTCGGGTAATGAATTTGTTTGGCATGCCGCAAGATAATAAGGGTAAGATTCCAGATGACGTGAGTATGCCAATTTTTCCAAATGCTGATGCAAATAGAAAAGTCCCTATTCATCAGGAGATTTTAGAAACAGGGATTAAAGTGCTGGACTTTTTTATTCCATTTGTAAAGGGGAGTAAGATTGGATTTGTTGGCGGTGCTGGAGTAGGCAAGACAGTGTTAATGACTGAACTGATGCGTAATATTACGTTTAAACATGATGGTATGTCTGTGTTTGCAGGTGTTGGAGAACGTATTCGTGAAGGTCATGAATTATGGAAGTCACTTGAGGAATCGAAAGTGTTATCGCGAGCTTCGATGGTGTTTGGTCAAATGAATGAAAATTCTGTTATCCGGTATCGTGTGATTGCTGCTGCTGCAACGATTGCTGAGTACTACCGAGATACCGAGAAAAAAGATATTTTGCTGTTTGCTGATAATGTATACCGTTATGTGCAGGCTGGTGCTGAAGTTGCGGCTTTACTTGGAACTATTCCTTCCGAATTAGGGTATCAGGCAACCTTAGAGTCTGATGTGGCAAAAATAGAAAATCGCTTAGTATCTACTGAGGAAGGTTCTATAACATCTTGCCAGACAGTATACGTACCTTCTGATGAATTATCTGATGCGGGTGTTGCAACTATACTCTCGAGATTGGATGGAGTTATTATTCTCTCTCGTGCAATTGCCGCTCGAGGGTATTATCCGTGTGTTGAACCACTGCTTTCGGCCTCTAAAACTCTTCATCCGGATATTGTTGGCAATGAACACTACGAAGTTGCTACACAAGCACGTGATATTTTAAATCAACATAAAAGTCTTTCTCGAATCGTTGCTATTGTTGGGGAGTCTGAGCTTTCTGCCTATAATCAGCTCATTTACCATCGGGCTAAAAAATTAATTAATTATTTGACACAGCCCTTTAAGACAGCAGAATCTCAGACTGGCAGAAAAGGTGCAGAAGTGCCAAGAGAAACTACTATTGCAGACATTAAGAAGGTCATAAGTGGACAAGTCGATCAAATACCGGATGAAAAGTTCTTTAATATCGGAAGTATTCAAGAAGCTGGAATACTATAAGCAGTAGCGTTGTGAAAACGAAATATTTTTTAGGTATCAAATTAAAAATATAAGAGTGTAAATGAATGCTTATAGTTTTTTTCACATAAATAGTTTTTGTTTATAGTAAAAATATAAACAATTTCTTGAATAAAAATATAGTGTTATCTGAATAAAATCGTTAATTTAGTAATACTAATATAGGTTAATGTAAGACTTATATTTGTATATTATTTAAGTACAAAACTCTACTATAGGTTAAGTAAATGTATATAGTAATAATAATACAACAATAAACATATCTTATAAAACAAATATAGACAAAATTATGTCAGATAAAAAATTATCAGTATTTGTAAAATCTACAACCGATATTTTATGGGAAGGAGAAGCAGATAGTATTTCCTCTGTTAATTCACAGGGACCGTTTGATATTCTCCCTTTTCATTCAAATTTTATATCTGTCATCGAAGAAAAGCCTATCGTAATACGCAGCGGGAAAGATAAGAAGGAATTTACATTTTCATTTAGTGTTATGTATGCTCACTCAAATTACGTAGAAATATATACTGATTTGTAATAGCAGCTTTATTGTATTACCTCTTCTGTAGTCTTTGTTTTTACATCATTTTCCAAAGGTTTTAATTCAAGAAATTTCTCTTTTTAAGATGATTTATTTTTAATCTTCATAAAAAAATATTTTTTGCTAATTTTGCTAACTCATTGTTATAACAGTCTATTAGCAATTGTGTTTTATCTGCATTTTTTGCGTTGAAAAACGTATTTTTAAAAATATTCAATCGGAGCCATTTGACAGTCCAAATTGACTATTGACTCAATGCGTAAAAACCGATTGACTAGAATAGTAGATGCTAATCTAACTGACTATCCGGAGAGTCTGTTAGAGATGTTAACAAAGAGGATTTATATCGTGGATTCTGTAATTTCTTTATTTCGATCACATCTTCAATCACAAGGACTGAGTAAAAGTTCTGTGAGAAATTATGCCGCCAATGTAGAGCGGTTTTTGCAATGGATAGAGAAGAAAACAGGTAAGTCTTTTTCTGCAGAACTATTGACTGACCAGATAATACTCGAGTTTATTGATGCATTAAAACAAGACGGAACTCCGGACAGTTCACTTCGGCAATATACAGCATCTATACGAAAGTTTGGACCATTTATTTCTCCACAGTTTCGTTATCCGGGCGAAACAGTGAATCCTGTAATTCCAAAAACGGTAGAAGTCTCAACGCCTACTGTTGCAGAACATGCACCTACTCATCTACCAGTTGTTACTTCGTTTCATCATGATACACTCCCTCAGTTTAGTGCAGATCAGTTAAAACAATATATTAGTGATAAAAGTGATTCCGCAACACAACAGGGTTTGGCAGGTAAACAAGTATTGCAGACAGATACACCACCTGCAGAAGATACTCCGGAACAAGTGCCTTCTGCAGCTTCCTCAAATCCACAACAATCTTTAACTAGGCGTTATATGCAGTTAACTGCAGTATTATTTGTTATTGCTGCTGCAGCTTCATTTTTGGGTTATAGTCTGCGAACTCGGTTTGTTCAACCAAGTACTGCCTTTATTACTGATCCTACTGTGATTGAATCAGGCATTGATGATCCCTGGTCACAATATGAAACAGCAGATGGTCAGTCGGCAAAGAGTGGTTCTAATGTATTGGCTGCAGAAGATGAAGTTGGTCAACTGGAGTTTAATATAGATGTTGCAGTGGGGGGTGCACTGAAGGTGTTAGGAGAGGCATCCATTTCTGGTTTATTATCTGCAGCCGGGGGTGTTGAAACAACGAGTGCATATGTCCGGTCCACATTAGAAGTAGGAGAAGGTAGAACGTTTGTTGTTGATGAAACAGGTCGAATTGCTCAAGCAACTGGAATAACTTCAAGTGGAGTCATTATTTTTACAGGACTTGCAAATGGTACGGGAACTGCATTATGTCTCGATACTACGAATAGAGTGATTACGTGTGTTGCGCCAACGATTACTCCTGTTCCCACTCCTACGCCACTTCCTGCTGATGCATTGGAACGTTTATTAAATCCACTTCCAACAGTTACCCCTGTTCCAACCGCAACACCACAACCAACACCAACGCCATTTGCCGGAAATGTCGGACCTTCTGGAGCAACAGGCGCAACAGGAGCAACTGGAGAAGCAGGACCAACTGGTGGAACCGGCGCTACCGGAACAACGGGAGCAACTGGTGAACGCGGGCCAACAGGAACAACGGGAGCAACTGGTGAATTTGGTCCAACGGGTGCAACTGGAACCACGGGAGCCACAGGGTATCAAGGACCTACAGGATCAACAGGAACGACAGGGTCTTCTGGATCAACGGGGGCAACAGGAGATACGGGACCGACGGGATCAACAGGAACGACAGGAACGAGTGGATCAACAGGATCAACGGGGGCAACCGGAGATACGGGACCGACGGGATCAACAGGAATGACAGGAACAACAGGTTCAACAGGATCAACGGGGGCGACAGGAGACACTGGACCTACTGGTTCAACAGGATCTTCTGGGGCCACGGGAACCACTGGTTCTTCTGGGTCGACAGGATCAACGGGAGCAACTGGTGTTCAGGGTCCCACGGGGTCAACGGGATCTTCGGGGGCAACGGGAACGACTGGTTCTTCGGGATCAACGGGATCAACAGGACCTACTGGACAGCAAGGTCCAACTGGAACAACGGGATCATCTGGAGCGACAGGAAATACCGGGTCAACGGGATCAACGGGAGCAACAGGAGAGAACGGTCCGACAGGATCAACGGGATCATCTGGAGCGACAGGAAATACCGGATCAACGGGGTCAACGGGAGCCACTGGTGTTGCGGGTCCCACCGGGTCAACGGGATCAACAGGGGCAACGGGAACGACTGGTTCTTCGGGATCGACGGGATCAACCGGAGCAACAGGACAACAAGGTCCAACGGGAACAACAGGATCTTCTGGGGCAACAGGGTCAACCGGTTCTTCTGGATCAACGGGATCAACGGGGGCAACAGGAAGCCAAGGACCGACTGGATCAACGGGTTCATCTGGAGCCACAGGAAATACGGGTTCAACGGGTTCAACGGGAGCCACGGGTATACAGGGTCCGACTGGATCAACTGGTGGAACTGGAAGCCAAGGACCGACAGGATCAACGGGTTCATCTGGAGCCACTGGAAATACTGGTTCAACAGGATCAACGGGATCAACAGGACAACAAGGGCCGACAGGATCGACTGGCTCAACCGGTACAACCGGTACAACCGGATCAACGGGTTCAACAGGAGCCACTGGACAACAAGGACCAACGGGTACGACAGGAACGACAGGTATTGTCGGTCCAACAGGATCAACAGGATCAACGGGATCAACAGGGACATCGGGATCAACAGGATCAACCGGTTCTACCGGACAGCAAGGGCCAACGGGTTCAACGGGTTCAACGGGATCAACAGGATCAACCGGAGTAGGAGGACCAACAGGTGCAACCGGGGCCACAGGACAAATTGGTCCAACGGGATCAACGGGAGCAACAGGAGTTGGAGGACCAACAGGATCAACTGGATCATCTGGGGCTACCGGATCATCGGGTTCAACCGGCTCAACGGGTGGAACTGGACAACAAGGTCCTACAGGAACAACGGGAGCAACAGGAGTTGGAGGACCAACAGGATCAACTGGATCATCTGGGGCTACCGGATCATCGGGTTCAACCGGCTCAACGGGTGGAACAGGATCACAAGGGCCAACAGGATCTACTGGATCAACAGGTACAACCGGTACGACAGGATCAACGGGGTCAACAGGAGCAACTGGTTCACAAGGTCCGACAGGAACAACAGGAGCAACTGGAGTTGGGGGGCCGACAGGATCAACCGGAAATACAGGATCAACTGGTTCAACGGGTTCAACTGGTTCAACGGGGGTAGTGGGACCGACAGGATCAACCGGATCATCTGGGGCAACAGGCAATACGGGATCAACAGGTTCTACCGGATCAACCGGAGTACAAGGGCCGACAGGATCGACTGGATCAACAGGAACAACCGGTACAACAGGATCAACGGGATCAACGGGAGCCACTGGACAACAAGGTCCAACCGGATCAACAGGATCAACGGGGTCAGTAGGTCCAACCGGATCAACAGGATCTTCTGGAGCCACAGGAAATACTGGATCAACGGGATCCACCGGATCAACAGGTAGTATTGGACCAACCGGATCAACGGGTGGAACTGGTGTTCAAGGGCCAACAGGATCATCAGGACCGACTGGTGAGAGAGGGCCAACGGGTGCAACGGGTGGAACGGGTGCTCAAGGACCAACGGGGGCAAGCGGTTCAACCGGAATTCAAGGACCAACGGGTACCACAGGATCAACTGGTACGACTGGATCAACTGGTAGTCAGGGTCCAACGGGTTCAACGGGGTCTACCGGCTCAACCGGAATTCAAGGACCAACGGGGGCAAGCGGTTCAACCGGAATTCAAGGACCAACGGGTACCACAGGATCAACTGGTACGACTGGATCAACGGGTGTTCAGGGTCCAACCGGTTCAACGGGTTCTACGGGAACAACAGGAACAACTGGTTCAACTGGCTCAACAGGATCGCAAGGTCCGACCGGTACGACTGGTACGACTGGCACAACTGGATCACAAGGACCAACCGGCTCAACCGGCTCAACCGGTTCAACCGGAGTTGGAGGACCAACGGGATCAACGGGTTCTACGGGATCACAGGGACCAACGGGATCAACGGGCTCAACAGGATCAACGGGAGTGGGAGGTCCAACAGGTTCAACCGGATCAACAGGGAGTGAAGGACCAACAGGCAGAACTGGATCAACCGGTTCAACCGGATCGCAGGGACCAACAGGCTCAACAGGTTCAACAGGGTCAACCGGAGTGGGAGGACCAACAGGCTCAACAGGTTCTACGGGATCGCAGGGACCAACAGGCTCAACGGGCACAACAGGTGGAACGGGATCACAAGGACCAACGGGTTCAACGGGTGGAACCGGGAGTGAAGGACCAACAGGCAGAACTGGATCAACCGGTTCAACCGGATCGCAGGGACCAACAGGCTCAACAGGTTCAACAGGGTCAACCGGAGTGGGAGGACCAACAGGCTCAACGGGCTCAACCGGGAGTGAGGGACCAACAGGAAGAACTGGCT
>CAZGOA010000013.1:0-15229 GCA_964527425.1 uncultured Gammaproteobacteria bacterium
AGTCTTTCCTAAGCCACGAAATCGTTGTTCATTACTTGAATGTTTATTATCTTCAGCAACAATGAATGGCTCATTAAAAAATACTTCTTCTGCTTCAGTGTTCGTAACATTATGTTTACTATTTTTATTGATATTTCCTTCATCCCATTCAAACGATATAGGTTTAGGAACTATCTTCATTAAAAAAGTATATTTCCATAATATACAAAAGTCAACTCCTTCTCACTCCCCAGGAGCGCAAACCTAAACCTCCTATAGTATTTCCGCTCCCGGAGCGGAAGAACCGGATCGGAATAAGTCCTTCCCTTGCCTCACATACACTGTAGTGCTATACTCTGGCCAATATGAAAAAACTAGCCTCATTTTTTGTTTCTGTCTTTGTAATAACCGCTCTTTTTTCCATTACTCCACCAGAAGCTCAAGCTGTACAATGTCAATACTCCTCAACACAGGCTCGTGTGCATAAAGATATTACTGACCCATGGAAACAGCATATGACGATTGGGTGTGACAAAACGTTTGAAGTTGCCTCGTTTCATGACAATACCGGCGTGTATGCAACAGACACTACACTCAGACTGACAGGGCCCAACAACTATAACAAGCTCGTGTTCAATGGACAAAGAATAACCGTACCAGACCACGGAACGTATACACTCCACGTAACAACCCACAATCAATACGGAGGTGCCTGTTCCAATACTGCAACAGTCCATGTCCACTGTCCCAACACTCCTTCAAACTCTTGTTCATACACCTCAACCCAGGCACGCCTCCAAAAGTCAAGGCAACATCCCTGGAAAGAATCGATTAACGTCTATGCCGGACAGCCATTTTTTGCCGGATCATTTCATAACAATTCAGGCACCTATGCCACTGACACTACCCTGTTTCTCAAAGGCCCCAATGGATACTACCAGCCAGTCAATCATACCGATGAAATCAGACTCTATGAAAAGGGCACCTATACCCTGCATGCGTATACCGCAGGAACTGTCTCAGGACAAAACTGCCATGGCAAAGCAAAAGTCACGGTAAAATAATGGATCGAAACAAAGAAATTATCCAAAGTGAATACCAACGAGAAATTCAAAATCTTGTTCGTTCATTCGTAGATCGAGTCACTCCACAACTGTTTCAACCGACAAATCGCAGAGATCCTGCAGCTTGGGTTAAGTCTTTAGAAACCGCAGGAGCATTTAGCAGAGCAGCAGAAAAACTTGAGTTACCCATTGACCCCAATTTGGTTGAAGATGTTTTTCAGCTCGCCCAAAGTCCAACATTAAAATTATCATATAGTACAGACCATCCAATTGGACAACAATTTTTACTCGAACAGATCTATCATCCTGAGCATGGAGAAGATGCCCTGTTTTCTCTTTTGGCAACACTGAGTGAAGGAGACATCCCTGATGGATTAGTCCCGAAAATTGTTAACAATACAGTGGATCGCTATAGTGCAAAATCTGCAATCCCAAAACTCCTCGAGATTATTTCAACATTTTCTAACAGAGAAGCAATGTTACCGGAGATTTTCAAATTCGATCCAGAATTTATTAATCTTGGTGATATAGATGACATTAAACGTCTTCAAGTTTTTCAACAAGTCCCACGTGCCAATGATTATTTATTAGGCCTAGAATATCGAAAGTGCGCCCACCTTAGATACCAATCAGGAGACCTCTCCAGTGGTGACAGATATGTACAAAAATCAGCAGAAATTTTTGGAACCGAAATAACAGATGAACAGCTCTTTATCGCTCAATCTGCCTTTACTCGCCACATTCCAGAAAACCCAAACGTACGATTCTGGTACTTAGTAGAAACGCTTGAAGAGATCGACACCGATATCCTTATGTATACAACCTATGAAGACTACGCTCTTCCCGGTGAGGTAAACGATCATTTTCAAACCTTTACTAGACGCTTAAACCAACTCGCGAACGTATCTGCCGCACCAGAAGTCTGGAAACAGGCTCTTAATCACCATTCTAAAATACTCAAAGAGTATACCACGGCAGTCAGACAACGGTTTGAACTCCAAGATGGAACATATACCCTGAAACAATATGCTCAGGATCTGTACCCGGCCATTAAACTGGCACTTATTGATGGGGACCAAAAACCATTAGCCGATCAACTCTCGCAAACACTGCTGGATCTTTGTAAAACCGGAGAACACCTTCATCCGGATGCTGACTCAATCATACAACGCCTTGCCACACTGTATGCATTACTCGACGAACGTTATCCCGATCTAACGCCACTGAGACCTCAGGGGAATGTGATTGATCGGGCAATCACTATCTATTACGTTAGTGCATTCTCTGCATTAAAGGGTGTATCAACAAGCTATGTACCACTTGAACCTGTTCGTGTTTTGCAAAAATCGCTCAACGGTGATTTAGGCAAAAACAACAGACAGTTTTTGGCTCAAAGTCCACAGTTCTTATCTTCTTTGTATCAGCGATACATCGTAGATGCGATGCGCTCAGGAAATTTCCAGCAGGCCAAACAATGGTGGAATAGCAAGCACCTTCTCACTCGAGAAAAAATCGAAACAGTGACTCAACTGGCATCACTTCTCTACTAACAGTTCATAGCTACCAATATATTTAAACGCAGACGGTACGTACAATTCTCTACCTTTTATCCATCTAGATAACTTTTTCCCGGCGTTTTTTTTCTACAAACTGATCAACTACTGCCACAATCTCATTTCTTTTCTGTTTTATTAAATATTCTAAATCATACGTTACCTGTTTCCCCTGCCAGGTAATACTGCATCCACCTACAACAGACGCATCAAATACAATTGATATAAGCACATCTGGAGAAACATTCACCCGAAACCACTCGCCGTAGGCCACGATCTGTTCTGCAGTTGGTTCAAACGGTATAGCCAGTATTACTGCTGTTTTAGATACAACAGCATCACGCAGTCCTGCTAACATTTTTTTTAAAAGTGTTGTATCACTAGGAAGTTTTACAGCAGAAAGAAACTGTACTACTGCCTGAGCATCTTCTTTTTGTTTGGCCAGTTCAGTTACTACTTGTTCAAGTGTTTTTGTAACACCTTGTGTGTATACGGTTTGTTCAATTCCCTGTTCCAATAAACCAATTCTTCTCCTGGCATCTGCCTGAGTAAAGGTTGTTTTAAAGAAAGCGGTTAAAAATGGAGTTAATTGATCCATACATACCAATGTCTACCCAAATACATGTTCTTTTTTTGCAGTCTCCAAAGCCTGAAACACAAACTCACCCTCATCTTTCAAACTCAATTTCTTCCCCAGTGTAGCAACCAACGTTTCTTCCAAAATATCGATAATTTTTTCGTTGATCGTATTAATACGTTCTTTTTTGTAGATATCAATTTCTTTCTTGGCAGTATCTAACTCTCCTGCCAACTGCTCTCTCACCTGAGTAGAAAGCTGTGTCATAAACTGCTGAAAGACTTGACTAGACTGGTTAATCATCGTATCTGTCTTTTCTTCTAATACTTTTCTATCTGTTGCTACTAATGTTTTTAACGTCTCCTGACTTTCGCTGGCCATTGTTTCTAATGTTTTTTGAGAAGTTTGGACTACATCCTGAAGGGATTCTTGAGAAGTTTGAGCAACTGTTTCCAAACTTTCTGTCGCTTCTTTTGCAGTGCCGGTTAATTCTGAATTTGTTTTCGCTTCAAGGTCATTTACTGTCTGTTCAAATTGCTTTGCCAGTTCGTCAAGTTTTTTTGATTCTTCACTAACCTTTTCAATTTGTTCTTCCTGAGCCTTTACTACCAACTCATTCGATTTTGCCACAGCTTCAGCAATCACCGATGCAGACTTCTCTTGTGCGTCTTTAATCGTACCATCGGGGATCTGATTTTTTTTAATAAAGTTTACGAAATATAAAATAACTCCAAGCTGGGAGACAGCAACAGCAATAACGACAAACAGTAAAATAATTAAAACACCTGTATTCATGGGCAGTATAGTATCTTTAGTATACCACTAAATATACCTCTCTTAATCGTACCTTACTCTCACTAAAAGTCAATTCAAAAAATACATGCTCATACTACAATCTCTATACCACTTTTCCACAATGAAAAAGCGTTAGTTATCCACAGCATTATCAACATTTGTGGATAAATTATGATAAAATTTGTGGATATCTATGAGTTTAGAGACATCGATGCACAACCATTACTCAAAGGCGTATACAGAACGCTTATTCCGTCATGATAGTCCAGATGATTCTCGAAAAAACATGTGCCGTAGAATTATGGATGTATTAGCTGCCTCCAGCCAGCCCATGACCGTCTTGAATTTAGGAGCAGGGCCACAAGCACTTGAGCATCAACTTCTTTCCTATCGATCTACCACTAAATACAATCAAATCTTTGATCAAACTCGATTCTTTACCCTCGATTTAGCCACAATTCCCTCTCAACGACTTATGATGAGAAAAAGGAATAATGTCTTTCATGTTCAAGCGAATTCACTTGACCTGCCATTTGCAGCAAACGCTCTAGATCTTGTTGTCAGTAATATGTCGTTAGATTTTATCTATAGAACAGACTTCAATAGACCCTACGAAGAAGTATTTCGTGTAGTAAAACCAGGAGGGCATGCGTTATTTTCATTTCATCATCCCAGACTCTATGCCAATCAATTAGTTAACGGAGAAATATGTGGAAATGGGACAGTTGAACAATATTGGAGATGGCTTCACAACGAGCATATTCTGTTTCACAATCAGGATGAAATACGAACATGCTTACAAGACACAATTGGATTTACACTTACTTCTGTAGACTGCAAATCGGACTCAGAAGACACCTGGTGGGAAGTAACTGCAAAAAAACCTGATTAAATGCTGATTACCAACAATGCCAAAATCATTCCTCCTAAACATACAGCCCCAATTAGAATCATATTAAGTACGATCATTGCTTGAATACTTGTTTTTGCAAGCGGATTTCTGCCTATTCCCTCAATACCTTTGCTGACATTTTTCCCAAAGGTTCTATAGCTAAAGTACACCGTAAAAATAACGATAAGTAGCGCTATAAAATAGCGAAAATACCGATCCCTCGAACGCTGATCACGGATGATATCGACACTTGCCGCTTGAGCCTGTTGCAGTGTCGCAAAGATATTCCCTCCAGTATAAGAAATAGGGCGAATATTGAGTAACACTCGTATCTGTCCTTGACGCAATGTCTTATCCTGATACTGAAATTCTGTTCCCTCTCCCTCTCCAAGTCCAGTTAAAGCATATCCTAACATGTACCCACGCAAGTTTGACTCTGCCCTCATGCCTTTTCCTGCTATTTCACTTGATGTCACAAAGTCTCCTTGGGCAATTGGCCCACCTAACGTAGTCACATTAACGAGCACTTCTCCGTTTGTTACTACAGGAATATTCTCATTCGTTCTATAAACCACCAGAGGATCAAGCACTAACACACCATACATCTTTGCGTCACCAACAGTTTTTGATAACTCTAATTCATCAGTATTTTGTGTTAAAGATACAATATCGCCCTCTATAGCAGCCTGATCAGTAATGCCTAACGTTCTGGCAATATTAGTACCCGGAACTTGCGCTTCAATTTGCACAATTCCCAAGAATAGAAACAGCACTACACAAACAAAAACGAATCCGAATCGCCTCATAGTTCTATCATGCGGCAAGTAATGTAAAAATGCAATGATACTAATAAAAATGTTTGATACTCATACACTCAATTTTTGTACTAGTAACGCATTGCAGTATTATAACCTATAATATATACTTTGCAGATGGAATATTCTCGATATTGGCTTCAAGCTGAAATACTTGATCCTAAGGCAATTCAGACAATTATCATTAATGCAGAAGCTGCACATTTTCTTCGTGAACATCTATCTAAAAAAATCTTACTTGAAGACTACCTCTCAAAATGCGGTAGAATGACAATTCCCCATGGAACACATCCATTTTTTAGATCCTTATCTCAACAAACATTTCGTGAAGAAGGCAGGACATGGCCCATAGCAGAAGGAATATTCCCCATTCACACAAAAAGGTTTTCATTCATTGCAAAACACATCCTGGTCAAAGGTAGTGGACCTGCAGGCTTAACTCTGTTTGATATCCAACATAAGGATGCAGTCCAAAATGTACCATATGGATTTTTTGGTGATACTGACGGATACTACGACGTTGCTCAAGCCAATGCATTCTTACACCACAATGTACGATCAAGCTTGCCACTTGGAATATTATTAATTGATCCGCGGATGATTCGCTTACTTGTTGAAAAACATTGGATAAATGCAATTGAGAAAGAAAATTTACTCGATGCTCTTGATGTCGTCTCAAGAAACGGAGACTACCTAGCTCAAGAAGTAAGACTGCATGGAACCAGACGGCGAATTCATCTCATTGGCAATGAACCAGTCACTCGTATTATCAAAGATCCATCAATAATCAATCATACGTTCGAATCACTCAAACATTTCGCTGATGAAATAACATCATTTCCAGTTCAGTACACAAATATATTTCGACGCTATGACGCTCAAACGTCAATCGAAGATATTCATGATTTATTCGTTCAGGCTTATAAACAAAAAAGATTTTCTCAGGTCATGCCCTACATTCGCGCGATATTTGATAGACAGGCAGACGCATTGTGGTCAATGTCCTCAACAGAACCTCAAACCTTATACCAGTATTTATCTCAATTCGCAGGCTCTCCAAGCGCAGGCAAAGACGTCGATTTAATGTTTACTGTCTATGATCAAGAAAAGCCGCCTCTTTACCAACCCACCGTAAATCCCCAACCAGCCCTTAAAACATGGCTGTATTCGATATGGAAGACGTACACCTCACTGATTAAAGCAATTGATTTAGGCTATTATCCGAAAACAGTACGCCCTGAAGATTTCTAATCAATAAACAAGAGTAATTTATGTAATATCTTGTCAAAACAATCCATTTAACATTCTACTTTCTGCTTATTCCCCTTCTGTATAATTCAATATTTTCAACTGCAATCCCTGTCCCTCTAACAACGCAAAGCAACGCATCTTCTGCCACATGACAGACAACCCCCGTCTCTCTAGTCATTAACTTATCTAAATTGCGAAGTGTACTGGTTCCTCCTGCCATTACGATTCCCTTATCAATAATATCTGCCGCAAGCTCAGGTGGAGTATCTTCCAATACGGATTTAACTGCACCTACCATCTGATACAACAGAGGCGTCATGGCTTTTGTCACCTCTACGCTGGTTAATTCAATCATTCTTGGAAGACCGTTTACCACATCTCTTCCACGCACTTCCATAGAATATTGCTCTTTCTTTGTATCTTTCTCATGTGTTAATGATTCTGCAGTCAATTCTGCTAACTCTTCTGGCAATAACGCATCTCCTAACGTAAGTTTAATAATTTCTCCTGTTCGCTCTCCAATCGCTAAACCATAATGTTTACGAATATAGTTAGCAATTGCGTCTTCAAGTTTTGTCCCTGCAACTCTAGCACTCCTATGGGAGACAATGCCACCCAAAGAGATAACAGCCACCTCTGTTGATCCACCGCCGATATCTACAATCATATGTCCAGAAGGCTGAGCAATCGGGATTTTGGCGCCAATGGCTGCAGCCAATGGCTGCTCTATAAGGTAGGCAACTTTTGCACCAGCTGAAAGAGTTGCATCCAAAACGGCACGCCGTTCTACTTGCGTAACACCTGAAGGAACACAAATCATTACTTCTGGCTTAAACAATCTGTTTTTACCCACCACGCGATCAATAAAATACCTCAGCATTGATTCTGTCACTCGATAATCAGCTATTACACCATCCCGTAATGGTCGCATTGCCCTAATTGAACCAGGAGTGCGCCCTAGCATATCTTTGGCATCATTGCCAACGGCTACCACAGTATCATCCTCAACAGATACCGCAACTACTGTTGGCTCATTTAAGACAACTCCTTTTCCAGCAAGCCAGACCAGGCTGTTAGCAGTTCCTAAATCGATTCCTAACCGTTTTGAAAACATATGAGTAATACCACGTTCGTCGAAGTTTATACGTTAGAAGAATTTCTTATAACTGTATGAAACTCCTATGATTCTACCATACATGTACTATATAATATGGTAGATTAGTCACTATCATCATACACCTATTTAGCAATAGTTCTTTTCATTAAGTCTTGTTATAGTAAATAGGTATACTTCTGCATGAAACACTGGAAACTACTTATACCACCACTTATCTCCCTTATCATTATTTTGGGAACATCTGCAGTGATTATTGCATATGGCCGCGGATATAGACCGAGCTTTACACAGCAAGGGTCTTCAATTGTTAGATCAACAGGACTACTCTCTGCAACATCAGATCCAGTCGGCGCACAAGTCTATTTAGATGGTGTCTTACAGACTGCGACAAACAATAGTTTCAATGTAAGTCCGGGTAAACATACAATTCGTATTACTAAAGATGGATATTTATCCTGGCAAAAAGATATTCTGGTTGAAAAAGAAGTCGTAAGCAGAGCTGATGCGTTTTTATTTCCTGTTAACCCCAGTCTCTCTCCACTGACCAGCTCAGGTGTTATTAAACCTATCCTTTCACCAGACGGTACCAAAATTGCCTACATCACACCCCCAAGAGAACAAACCGAAGACGCACTCGAGCAGGCCGGGTTATGGATTTATGATCTAGTAGACAGACCACTCGGCTTTAATAGAGATGCAAGACAAATAGGTGTTTGGCAATCCAGTATGGATACAGAAGACTTAACAATAGAATGGTCGCCTAATTCTCAGGAAGTACTTCTCACACTTCCCGATCAAACTACCCTTTATAACTTAAACAATCGAGACCGCGCTCAAATAGTTACAACAGAATTAACAGAAATTCGAGCAGATTGGGAGACACAGCAAAAGGTTAAAAACACGCAACAGTTTGCTGCCCTCAAACAGCCGCTTATAGATATTGCTACAACAAGTGCAGAACTCATAGCCTTTTCTCCTGATGAAACAAAATTACTCTATGTTGCAACAGCTTCAGCAACAATACCCCAGATTATTACCCCTCCACTCATTGGTGCCAATACAGTTGAAGAACAGCGGGATATCATACCAGGAAACATATATGTGTATGACATTAAAGAAGATAAAAACTTTTTATTATTCCAAAAAGATGAACTCTCCCCTACGCCAACTCCTACACCCACCGGTACACGTCGTATACCGACTCCCACACTCAAGCCAGAACTGAACATTAATACTCCACTTTTAACAACTAACTATCCTATTCGATGGTTTCCAACAAATAACCATTTAGTTATCACTCTACCTGGTAAGATTGATATTCTCCAATATGATCGAACTAATTGGATAACAGTGTATTCTGGACCGTTCCAGGATGGATTCGTAGCTCCCTGGCCTACAGGCAGCAGACTCATTATTGTCACCAACCTTAACCCGGGAGCGTCTCCTCTCCCCAATCTTTACACCGTTAACTTGAGGTAACCAAAAGAAGCGTTCTTCGCTAGATGTGTAATACATTGTCAGTACAACATTTGTTAGCACTAAAGGTATTCAAAGACTATTTTTCTACTTGCACCACCAGAAGGAATCGAACCCTCATCTTACCCTTAGGACGGGTCTGCTCTATCCATTGAGCTATGGTGGCGTTATACCGCTAACATGCGTTCTTCGTTAGATAACTGAGGCAAACATGCTCATAGTATCATGCTTACTGGTAGTATTTTATCCTACTTACTCTCCTAATTGATAGCCTGCTTGTGTGGGGTTATTCTGAAGCTAATAGCCTAGGTATCGCATATCCTTTACCTAGATAGTACACTGTATTGTTTTTCTTCTTTTTTTTCTTTTATGGCAAGCCTATTACAGTATTAACAGTTAAGACAGGCTGGAAGATACATACTAGCAAAACTGTTACTCCCACTGTTTTTTGATACATAAATACAATTCTGAGGCTAATATTTGTAAGAACGATTAGATCGTACTCTACAAAAACAATACAGTACGTTCATCATTTGTAACTAATCCATATCTACGAAGCTAATCATTCTGTAGCACTTAAAGAAGTATACTGATAATTCGTTTATTCGACCATTCTTATTTGTTAGCAAGACTCCATATAGATACTTATTACAGTTCAGTTGCTAACTACTAAAGGTTTATCAGCTAACTGGATACTTCATAGAGTATTTAAGCGAACACGTAACATGCAAAGAGTAATTATTTAATCCATAGTATATTTTTTATACAAAAAAACATATCTCTGTGTATTTGTACAAAACAGCCTCATATATATAGGTATTGCTTAACCTATACATAGGTGTATTACTTATTATTTGCACGTATAACCGCTCACTATTTTATACTTATAGTTGTTAGCAAGTACTGTGCTGTGACTGATAACTGAATACAAATAGAGATAATCTATAGGTTCTTTATTCTGTTCGACTCCATATACTATTGTTCTTTGTAAAACCCGTCACATACTTCCGATACCGTAAGGAGTATAATCAAGCAAGATTACAGGGTGTAGTTCAGTTGGTAGAACGCTACGTTCGGGACGTAGAGGTCGGTGGTTCAACTCCACTCACCCTGACTAATCCAGACTCCTCACCACCCAGCTGCAGTATTCATCCAGAAGTCTACTCTCGCGATACTGTGTATTAAGAAACAACAAAAAAACTGAACAAGAGAGAAGTAATAAAATGTCATAAAAATTACTTCCTGGAAAAAAGAACAATAAAATGCAAGCGTTTCAAATATCTTATAATAATACTCTGATTCAAAGCCTTTGACTTAAACATATGCTAACAGCCTCATGTTAGCACTAGATTGATACAGAAGACTAATTATATTTATATATATAAGTTTCTTGAAAAATACTATAATACCTTTCTTGTGTCACGTACAAACAATCCAAACCTAATATTCCCTCTTGCGTGAAATGATTACTCTATGATGTTATAGATATACCTATGCATAACTAAACCACTGCCTAGGCAACGTATGGCTGACGACCTGCTCACGTCTCAAAATTTGGTCTCCATTGGGGAGGCAGCAAAAATCCTTGGTGTGTCCGTGGACACTATACGTCGCTGGGATAAACAGGGTATTTTACACTCTTCAAGACCAGATGGTAAAAACCGTTACTTTACCGTTAAAGAACTGGAAGCGATCAAATTTAAAAAACCACTGAGTATTTCGGAGGCATCACAACAGCTCGGAATTTCTCCCACAACGCTTCGCAGATTAGAAAAAAAAGGACTTATTACGCCCGAACGGGACAACAACGGAGAACGACTGTACACAAAAGATTCACTTCAAAAATTTCTTCATTCTGAGTATTACTTGCGTCAGCAGGAAGTTCAAGAAGAAATATTAGAGCCACTTGAACCTCATCCCTATGCTCACAAAACAAATCATCGTATCGTTGATGAGTTGCCGGAAGGAGATGGCGTGTATGAGTCCCGGGGCCCCTCATCACAAGGCACACTACCAGTCTCACAGCGTAGCCAATCTCATGCTACAGGTCTTCCCTCCGCAGTTAATCCGGATCAAGGAACGCAGTCTACAGGACTTTCATCAGTCAGTCCCTCACAACAACTCGCTCAAGAAGATGTAGCATCAAGTCAATCAGTACTCTCAACCAGTCCACCGTTAAATCCGCAATCGATTATTCCCCCCATACCCATTGTGGCAACACTACCCAAGGAACATACAGAAGAGATACATAAGTTATCTCTTTTTCGCCGTATGTTTTATTACTCTGGAACCTTTCTCGCGACAACCTTTGTATTACTTACATTTATAATAACCATCTTCTTTTTCCTGTTCCCCGAAGAAACAAGTAAATTCTTTGGTTACTACCGCTATGCGGCAACACCAATCACAGAACAGGCTGCCTATAACCCGGATGGAACAGTAGCAGTATTAGGTGCTACCACCGAAGTTGAGCCACTAAGAGCAAGAGGCACATTTATTGGAACTATCTTAAGACCTATCAGTAGAATTTCGCTTGAACTTATTCGAACACTAAGTCCAGATGCATACGCAAAAACTCGTGCAGAAAGACTTATTGAAGATGAAAACGATGTGCTAACCGTAGATGAAGATGGATATCTCGTACCGCTTTACAAACTCCGTCTCTTAAAAAGCAATGCGATATCATTCCCAGATAAAGAACTCGTTGTAAACTTAAATGCAGAATTAGTCCAAGGTAAGAAACCCGGAACAGGACCTGGTGATCTTTTGGTCATTGGCGAATCAGGAAGAATCGAAAATATTATTATTCAAAGCTCAAATCTAGAAAACGGCTCAGTTATCGGCGGAACAGGAGGCATTATTCGAGATCAATCCATCACATCTGCTGATTTAGCAGATGGATCAGTTCAAGAATCAGAACTTGCTGACAATGCGGTAACATCCAGAAAAGTACTTGATGGTTCATTACTTGCAACAGATCTCTCTAAACTTCTTATCTTTCCCAAGAGTACGTTAATAGACTTGTCTGCCATAGATCATTCTTCAAGTACTCCTCAAGGATTTATTCTTCCTAATATTGAATCAGGAGATTTAGAAAATCCTTCAGAAGGAGAAGGATATATTGTTTATGATACTTCTAATGGCAGAGTCATGGTCTACAATGGTAGCAATTGGATTCAGGTTGGTGTTGGCACTATTACTTCTGTAAATGCTGGCACTGGGTTAAGTGGAGGTGGCAGCTCTGGAGACGTATCTCTCTCAATAAAGTTAGCAACAACTAACACAGGAACCGCGACATCTTCAGCATCTGGATTAGAACTTACAGATGACGGCCTTTCATTATTACAAGGGTGTGCCGACGGTGAAGTATTAAAGTTCGCTTCTCCCGGCGGATGGATTTGTACCAGTGATATTGGATCAACAGGAGCCACCGGTGTAACAGGACCTACTGGATCATCAGGTGCAACAGGAACAACTGGGGCAAGCGGAGACATTGGACCAACCGGATCAACCGGATCAACCGGAACATCTGGAACAACAGGTACGACTGGTGGCACCGGTTCATTTGGACCAACAGGATCAACGGGAACTACTGGTGCAACCGGAACTACAGGACCAACCGGTGAAAGAGGACCAACAGGATCAACAGGAACAACTGGAACCACTGGTGAACAAGGACCAACAGGATCAACAGGAACAACAGGACCAACAGGTTACGAAGGACCAACAGGTTCAACGGGAAATACTGGTGCAACCGGTACAACTGGCCCGACTGGAGAAAATGGACCAACCGGAACAACAGGGTCATCTGGATCTACAGGATCTACGGGATCAACCGGAGCAACCGGAGATTTTGGACCAACAGGTTCATCTGGAGCATCTGGATCTACTGGAGCTACCGGCGATAGTGGACCAACGGGTTCTACTGGTTCTACCGGTATTGAAGGCCCAACTGGATCAACAGGCTCAACTGGTTCAACCGGATCTTCTGGTACCACGGGATCAACTGGATCAACTGGTGCAACTGGGCAACAAGGTCCAACCGGTTCAACAGGAGGTAGTGGTGCTACTGGCTCATCTGGTGCAACAGGATCAACTGGTGGTACCGGAAGTTTAGGCCCAACTGGCGCAACCGGTGAGAGTGGACCAACTGGTGCAACCGGATCAACTGGCTCGTCTGGTACTACAGGCGCAACGGGAGATATCGGACCTACAGGAACAACAGGCTCAACTGGTTCAACCGGATCTTCTGGAACAACTGGATCAACGGGTGCAACAGGAGATATTGGACCGACAGGGGCAACTGGCTCATCTGGCGCTACTGGAACAACTGGTGGATCTGGATCAACGGGTGCAACAGGAGAAATAGGTCCGACAGGATCAACGGGAGGAACCGGAACAACAGGGTCATCCGGTACAACTGGAGGCACTGGTGCTTTTGGTCCAACTGGATCATCGGGTGCAACGGGTGCAACCGGAAATACCGGTTCAACCGGTTCAACCGGATCAACCGGTGTTACCGGAGTTCAGGGTCCAACCGGTTCTTCTGGATCAACGGGCTCTACTGGATCCTCTGGATCAACGGGTTCAACTGGTGGAACCGGTGTTCAGGGACCAACGGGTTCAACGGGTTCAACTGGTGGAACCGGAACGACAGGATCTTCTGGATCAACGGGAGGCACTGGTGCTTTTGGACCAACCGGATCATCTGGAGCAACAGGTGCAACAGGAAATACCGGTTCAACGGGTTCAACCGGATCTACCGGTGTCACTGGAGTTCAGGGTCCAACAGGATCGTCTGGATCAACCGGTTCAACTGGTTCCTCTGGATCAACCGGTTCAACCGGATCAACCGGTGATTTTGGACCAACTGGTTCAACGGGTTCAACTGGAGCAACGGGAAACACTGGATCAACGGGTTCAACTGGTGTCACGGGTATTCAAGGTCCAACCGGTTCAACCGGTTCTTCTGGGGCAACCGGAACAACTGGATCAACCGGATCTACCGGATCAACCGGTGAGCAAGGTCCAACCGGGTCAACCGGTTCTTCTGGAGCAACTGGAAACACTGGAGCAACGGGTTCAACTGGTGTCACTGGAGTTCAGGGTCCAACAGGATCGTCTGGATCAACCGGTTCAACTGGTTCCTCTGGATCAACCGGTTCAACCGGATCAACCGGTGATTTTGGACCAACTGGTTCAACGGGTTCAACTGGAGCAACGGGAAACACTGGATCAACGGGTTCAACTGGTGTCACGGGTATTCAAGGTCCAACCGGGTCAACCGGATCTTCTGGTGCAACCGGAACAACTGGTTCAACCGGTTCAACCGGATCAACCGGTGTTCAAGGTCCGACCGGTTCAACCGGTAATACCGGAGCAACGGGTTCAACGGGATCAACCGGATCAACCGGTGTTACCGGCGTTCAGGGTCCAACAGGATCGTCTGGATCAACCGGTTCAACTGGTTCCTCTGGATCAACCGGTTCAACCGGATCAACCGGTGATTTTGGACCAACTGGTTCAACGGGTTCAACTGGAGCAACGGGAAACACTGGATCAACGGGTTCAACTGGTGTCACGGGTATTCAAGGTCCAACCGGGTCAACCGGATCTTCTGGTGCAACCGGAACAACTGGTTCAACCGGTTCAACCGGTGCAACTGGTCAGCAAGGACCAACTGGATCAACTGGTTCAACCGGTGAAAATG
>CAZGOA010000014.1:0-12667 GCA_964527425.1 uncultured Gammaproteobacteria bacterium
TTTGTTTTTGCTACTACTGGTTTTATTGGAGGTTCTATTTATCTTTGGTGGTTGTTAAGTCAAACACTACTTTTTAATCGGATGCAAGATAGATTGTTTGGCACAATTGGCTTTTCTTCATTAATTGCAACAGTTATGTTTAGTTTTTTTAATCAAGCACTTTTTTATCCATGGATAGCTATATGGTTATTTATTTTATGGGGAATAGCTTTACGCGAGAAGAATAGTTATTTTTGATACGAAATATTCCTAATTAATTCTGTTGAGTTGCCTGCTCTATCTATCGCTTTTATAGTAAGTGAATTATCTCCTTCATTTAAAGGATAGGGGTAGGAAAAATTTCCATCTGGACGAACTACAACAAAGCGATCATTAATTCGTACATCCACATCCTCATCTGTTTTTCCTTCTATAGTATAAAGATTATCATTTCCTGTATGAATATCTCCTTCCTGAGGTTTTGTTATTTCAAGAGTAGGAGGTCTTCTTTTAATAGTTGTTCTAACGGTATTAGAATAATCACTTTCTTTTCCACTTGAGTCTTGTGTTTTAGCTTGAATAGTATATGAACCTTCTCCTAATGAAATAGATGAAAGAATGAATGTTCCATCTTCCGAAATTTTTGTCTTCTTAGATTCCTGCTCATTTATGAAAAGTATTACATTTGCACCCTGTTGACCTCTTCCTGTTATGACAAGTCTTCCAGAACTTGTTGCAAGAGGAAGTGGGTCTAAGTATGGAGGTATAACAAGCGCTCTTTGTTGTTGTTGAGTGGAATCGTTACCACGTGTTTTCTCGATCAGTACACTAAAGCCAATTAGAAGTTTTACGCCAAATACGCCAAAGATAATAAGCAAACTTACTGTTCCGATTAAAATTAACAAGAGTCTGGTTCTCAGACGTTTTTCTTCAAACCTTCTCATTCTCGAAGATAGTTCTTTTTTCATAAATACTATTCTATTTTTACCATAAAGACTGTATAAATAACAAATTTTAGATAGATAACTTATTTTGTTTTAAATGATTTTACTAAGCTTTATTTAAGTATCAATTATGATACTATGTACACAATATTAATTATTCTTGAGGAGGTATATGGAAAATGAAGCAAAAAAAGGAACAAATACTACTATGGGACTAATAGCAATTGTGCTTGTTGCCGTTCTAGCAGTAGGTTTTTTTGTTGTAAGGTCTTCTTCTGTAAAGAACGATTCTATGATGGCTGAACCAACAAATACAATGAATGCTCCTGCTGATAATGGTGACGTAATGATGGAAAAAGAGAAAAGTTATACAGATGGAACGTATGAAGTAGTTGGTAACTACACTTCTCCAGGTGGAGAAGAACAATTAGGGGTAATTATTACATTAGAAAATAATCTAATTTCTGATGTAGAAGTTACAGTGTTGGCTACAAGGCCCATCTCAAACAAAATGCAAACAGATTTCGCAGAAAACTACAAGACAATGGTAGTTGGTAAGAATATCGATGAAGTAAAACTTGAAAAAGTTTCTGGATCATCTCTTACGCCAATTGGATTCAATGATGCACTGGAGAAGGTAAAGGCGGAAGCTTCGTCATAAGAGACGTTCATGCATATTGAATTTGAAGCCATTGGAACAAGATGGCAGATTGATATTCCCGAATTATCAGGGGCATCTTTAGAGCAGGAAATTAGGAATCGAATAGAGCAGTACGATAAAGTGTTCTCTCGATTCCGGACTGATTCTTTAGTCTGGTCTATGCATAAGAGACCAGGAATATATTCATTACCAGTAGAGGCTAAATCTCTTTTTGATTTTTATAAAGATTTATATGATCTCACCCAGGGATTATTTACTCCTCTCATAGGAAATACGTTATCAGATGCAGGCTATGATAAAGAATATTCTTTAAAAACTAAGCAAATGGTATCGCCGCCATTTTGGGATGTTGCGTTATCGTATAATTTTCCTTCCTTAACAACATATACACAAGTATTACTAGATGTTGGTGCTGCAGGTAAAGGACACTTAATTGATTTGATCGGTATACTACTGGAGAATAAAGGTATAACTTCGTACTGTATTGATGCAGGTGGAGATATAAAAAATAAAGGTAATTCACTTTTAAGAATCGGACTAGAGCATCCCGATCATATTAAGCAAGTTGTGGGGGTTGTATCATTAAGTAATGGTAGTATTTGTGGTTCGAGTGGAAATAGAAGAAAGTGGGGTAACTATCATCATATTATGAACCCAAAAACGTTAAAATCAGTGCGATCTGTTTCTGCAACATGGGTGATTGCCGATTCAACAATAGTAGCTGATGGGTTATCAACATGTCTTTTTTTTGTAAAACCAGAAGTATTGCTAAGCAAATATAATTTTGATTACATGATTTTATACCCAGACAATTCTATAGATGTTTCTAAAAACTTTAGTAATGAACTGTTTATCTCAAATGTTTAGTATGGATTACGTGTTTAAACCTATCGATGGCCTATTAAATAAAATACCAATGTATCGGGTCGTACTGTATGGGTTGATCATAATGGTGCTATATTCATTCGTAGTAAGCGTTATTGGTAAATTACCGTATGATGTAGTTTCTTTGTTTATTCATTTACTGGTCATTACAATTTCATGTGTGATTACAAACTCAATTTGTTCTTTTTTGTTTAAAGCTCCCACCAATACCGAGTCGACTGCAATTACAGCGTTAATACTTTTTTTCTTATTATGGCCATTAACTTCTCCTACTAATATTGCAATAACGGCTTTAGCTGGTTTAATTGCCATGACTTCAAAATATGTTATTGCATATAAAAAAATACATGTATTTAATCCTGCCGCGTTATCAATTTTTATACTTGGATTATTTGGATTTGGCAATGCAATATGGTGGGCTGGTAGTGAAATACTATTACCAGTTACAGTGATAGTTGGATTTCTGATAGTTCGTAAAATTAGAAGATTTCACCTGGTAGTATCTTTTATAAGTACAGCATTGTTTTTGATTAGTATGCGGCAATTACTTAGAGATATTCCATTAAATGAAACCTTACTTCAGTTAATCTTGTCTGACCCACTGATCTTTTTTGCAACAGTAATGTTGACTGAACCGTTATCAACACCTCCTAAGAAAGAATTACAGATACTTTATGGTGTTATAGTTGGAATTCTTTATTCACTTCAGTTTCATATAGGACCTTTATATTCAACTCCAGAATTTGCATTACTTGCAGGTAATGTAGTCTCTTATATTATCAGTAAAAAGCAGCGAGTTGTTTTGACGTTAATAGAAAAAAAGTTAATTGGCGAGGATATGTATGATTATGTGTTTGAATCAAATGTAAAATTACATTTTCAGCCGGGTCAGTACTTGGAGTGGCAATTACCTCACGAAAAAGTTGATTCAAGAGGGAACCGAAGATATTTTACAATCGCTTCATCACCTACTGAATCAACTATTAGACTTGGTGTTAAGATTCCTCATAACTCGAGTAGTTTTAAAGGAGCTTTAAAGGATTTTGAATATGGTGATTCTCTTATTGTTTCCCAGTATGCAGGTGATTTTCTATTACCAGAAGATTCACATAAAAAAATGGTGTTTATTGCGGGAGGTATTGGTATAACGCCATTTAGAAGTATGGTTAAATTTTTAATCGATACACATCAAAAAAGAGATATTATACTTTTATATACTTCTTCAACTGAGAATGGATTTATCTATAAGGATTTTTTTGATAACACAAAAAAAATAGGTGTATATCCCATTTATTCAGTTACAAAAGCAGATTATGTTTCTAATCAGTGGAAAGGGCACAAAGGATATATCACAAAAGAATTAATTACACAAAAAATTCCAGATTATGAAGAACGAATATTTTATATTTCTGGGCCACAAACTTTGGTAACTAACTATAAAATACTACTTAAACGCTTAAACATTCCAGATGATCAAATTATAACTGATTATTTCCCTGGCTTCTGATTGTCTGATTTTTTTCTGTTTGCAATGATTTATGATATTCTTTTTCCATATAAATATCTTTAGAGCTATCTAAACGATCAAAAAACATAATACCATCTAGGTGATCATATTCATGTTGAAATATTCTTGCTAAAAAGCCTTCAAAATTTGTTGATATTTTTTCACCTTTACGGGTGAAATATTCTACATCTATCTGTTTATATCTTGGAACTAATGCACGTATCCCTGGAATACTCAAACATCCCTCCCAGTCTTTAATACGCTCTTCACTATGGTTTTTGATCTGAGGATTTATAATTGCTGTTGGCTCTATTATCGGTGCATCTGGATAACGAGGTGTTGGATGTGAAGCTAAAATAAACAATCTAACAGATTGATAGACTTGGGGAGCGGCTAAACCTACACCATCAACATCCTCAACTGTTGAAATCATGTCATCAATAAGTTGCTGAATTTCAGGATCATCGATGGTAGTAATGACTGATGCTCTTTTTCGCAGTATTAGATTGCCTAAAAGAGCAATTTGAAGTAATTTGGACATATAGTTATCTAAACACTATTAACCACATTATTAATAATAGTAAAGTAATACCTAAGTGGTTAAATTGGTATATCAGTGTATCTATTCTATCAAAAAGCGAGGGAGTAATTTCTTCAAAATATGTATTACTAATTAATTCATATTTTCGTAATTGCAATCCGTTCATATGATAAAATTGCCATCTATCGTTTAGAGTTTTAACTAAATACGATTTTCTGAGCCATTGATAAAAAAATGGTCTTTTGGAAATCAATTTCTGTCCTATAGAAACACTGTTATCAGGGAATGCGATAATTGACATTCCTGGTTCTTCACATCTTTGTTCTGATGAAATATCCTGCGGGGTTACTGAAGAAAGGAACACACAATTTGTAAAGGTAATCATATCTTCTTTTCCATCACCATCAATATCAACCCTGGCATGCTTTGTTAAATTCCAATCTTCAATACTATGATACTCTTTCCATGTTTGAGTTACAGTATAACTTTTAGTAGTGTCTGCAAAGAATGAAGTAATGGTCGTAACAACTAATAAAAAAATGGAAACCAAAATAGCAAATAAGAGAATTAGAAGTTTTTTGCCCGATCGTTTTTTCATTTTTATGAGCCTTTAGTCAGAATCGAACTGACATCTACGGTTTACGATACCGCTGCTCTGCCATTGAGCTATAAAGGCAGTTCTTAGGATATATTATAGTAATTTTTTATAGTGTTTTACAGCAAGTATGGTTCCAATAAGCCAACAACTTGCTGCAAGCCAAAATATACCAGGAATGTATAGTATCGATACAATTCCTGCAAGTAAAGGACCAACTATTTGACCTAACGAGAGATAGCTTTGACTTAACCCCATAATACTTCCTTGTTCGTCTTCTGAGGTAGCAGCTGACAAGAGTGCAGATAGAAAAGGAGCAGCTGGAGGAATCCACATATACAGTAGTATTCCTATGATAAACAGTGTTGATGTAGTAGCAAAACCCAACAGTGAAACTATAATAACTCCACCGAGCAACGACACGATTAATAGAAATGAATTTGAATATTTCTTTATAAGAAAGCCTATACCTACAGCCTGCATCAAAACGTTTGCTACTCCAAAAGCAGTAAATAACAGTCCGATGGTTAGCGGTGACATAGCAAAGACATCAACAGTGATTGATTGAAATCCTAGTATAAAAGCATTTTGCCCTAATGAGGCTAGAAGAGTTATTAGGAGTAATATACCTGTTGAAGCAGAAAACAAACTATTCTTCAATTTACTTATATCAATAAATTTGTTCACAGAGTGTGCTTTGTTTTGTTGATTTTTTGTTTCTGGAAGTATAACTAACCCTAATGCAGTACTAATAAACGCAAGTATTGCTGCAAGAATAAATGGTACTGATAGGCCAAACTGACTGGCTATTCCTCCAATTGCTGGCCCTAAAATAAATCCAAATCCAAAAGCTGCTCCTAATAACCCAAAAGCTTTTGTTCGATCTTCTTTTTGATAGATGTCTGCAACGACGGCTTGTGCTACCGAATTATTTCCTCCTGTTATGCCGTCAAGAATTCTGGCTATAAAGAGAAATGGTATGGAAGTTGCACTTGCTAAGAGCAGTTGAGAAATGCCAGTTCCAAAAAGACTTATTAATAATAATGGTTTTCTCCCATAGATATCAGATAATCTTCCAATGATTGGAGTTGCTAAAAATTGAAAAAAAGAAAAAGAAGCAAAAAGCAAACTTAATCCAAAAGCATTTATTCCAAATCGTGAAGCGTATGGATATAAAAGTGGAATAATTGTGCCATAACTTAATGCATTGATCAGCATAATCATCATGAGGATATAAATGGTATTCTTTTGTTTATTCATAAAATATCAGTGTTGCATTTTTTACTTTAAGATTTTATTCTGAAATAAATTTACTAGTGGTTCATTTCCTGCAATAAGTGATGATGAGAGAAAGTTAGCTTTTTTACCTGAAATTTCAACACATGTTGCTCCAGATTCATCTAGCATTAATAGTGCTGCTGCGATATCCCAGGGTTTTATGATATATGAATAGCAGAAATCAGTTTGACCTGAAGCAACTTCAGCAAATGAGAGTGCAGCACTGCCACGAATAAAGCTCCATGGAGTATGAGGAAACTTTAGGAGGGTTTCTAGATGTATTTTTCTTTCTTCTGATGTATACGCATTAGTTGTAGTTACTTTTGCATGGGTAAATTCGGTAAGTTTGCTGCAATGAATCTTATCATTGTTCATATAAGCCCCGTTTCCGGATTCTGCAGTGTAGATAGTTTCTGTATAAGGGTTATATATAGCACTTAATCGCAGGATGCCATGTTCGGCATATGCAATAGATACACAACAATGAAAAAGATTGAACAAATAATCAGTAGTCCCGTCAATTGGGTCTATAATCCAAAGATTTTGTGAATTCAATAATTGATCATTAGAAAGTGTGTTCTGAGTTTCTTCTGAAAGAATTGTGTCTTCAGGAAAATATTTACAAATGGAATCAATAATAATTTTTTCGCTTATTTTATCTCCATCTGAAACAAAATTGTCTTCTCCAGATTTATTTTGAATAGACTGGTTTTTTGGTAAAGACCGGATAGCAATACCTGCTTCTTTTACCATTGTTTGTAGTAATTGTTTTCTATGCATGTTTATTAGTGTATAAATCTACGTATTATTGTATAACGGTAGAAAACTATACTATACCATGATAAAGATTAATTTTCCCTTAATAAACAAGAGGTACTAATGAAATACCAATAAAAAATATGATGTTTGTAGATTCCAAAATCACATGACGGCAGTTCAAGACTTATAGTTATTTGATAATTGCTGTAAGAAATTGTATGAATGCAGATATGAATATCCTGATAGATGTTCAATTTATATGACATAGAAGTGGTAAGTATGTTTTGGAGTTTTATGAAACGTAATGTGATACTAATGTTGGGGATAATTGTATTGTGGGTAGTTTTTTTATATCCGTTTTTTTTGGGAGAGGTCGTCTATTGTTGTGATAATGCACTCATAACTATACCTGCGCGACAATTTTTCTTTTCTCAAATTAAAGAATTTCGGTTTCCCTTGTGGAATCCATTGCTTTTTGCAGGCATGCCTTATATTTCAGACATTAACCTAAGTCCTCTTTATCCAGGTCTCATTGTTGAATTTCTATTGAATATAGTATTTTCTCCTTTTAAAACATTGACGATATCCGTCGCACTTCATGTTTTAATATGCTTTCTAGGAATGACTTGGAGTAGTTTTCTGCTTTTTAAACAGCGAATAGCAGCCTTTACTGCTGCCTGTGTATTTACATTTTCCGGGACATTATTTACGTATGTAAATAATATGCCGATGTTACAGGTGTATACATTATTTCCGTGGGTTTTTGGGTGCATAATTTTGTATTGTTTTAAACCTACAATTTTGAGGTATGGGCTGGTTGTAGGTGTTAGTTCTCTTCAAATACTATCCGGTCATCCTCAGCTTGTTTATTTATCATGGATTTTTTTGGTAGGTTACTGCCTGTTTTTAACAAATGGAAGTATAATTACCAGGATTATACGCATAGTACTAATAATTTCTGGAATAGTACTTGCAAGCAGTATACAAATACTTCCGTTTTTTGAGCTAGTTTTTAATTCCACAAGAATTCAATCAGATGTATTGCATGCTAATGAAGGTGCTTTAAGTGTAAGTTCTCTGCTGCGATTTTTTGTTCCAACACTTGCAGGAGACGTAAGGAACGGAACTGATTGGTTATGGGGTGGATCGGTATATGGGTATGTGAGTAGTTTTGGGCTTCTAATAAGTGGTTTATATATATTTTCATTTAAAAACACGAATACTACGAATAAACGATTTTCCAAATTACGTATATATTTAGTTATTGGTGCAGCTTTCAGTTTCATCGCGTCGTTTGGGATACAAGGAGGACTATATTCTCTTTTATATACAGTTCTTCCAGGATTAGCGTTCTTTAGAGTTCCAGCACATTTCTTATTAATTTTCACTATTTGCTCGAGTTTACTTATCGGATTAACTGTAGGACATATCGACATTGTTCAACAAAGAACGAAGTATATCATCGTCTTTAGTGGGCTGTTCTTAAGTTGTCTCGTGATTGCTCTTTTTGGGCATACTTTACTAGAAAGTCTGTCTGCAAACAGTATGATACCTCAGTATGTATTAGTAAAAATTGCATCACTTAAAGATGATTATATTATCCAAATAGGACAAGCAACACTTTTACATTTGTTTGTTTTGTGTTTTGCGTTTTTTACAATTGTTTTTTTAAGAGGCAGAGTATTACGAATGTTTATTCTTACAATTATTATTGTTGAGTTGTTTATCTTTAGCAGAAGAGCGCTCGTTACAATCCCAGAGTTAATGATTCCAGCTGATATGTTTCATCCAAAAGGACAATTGACAACACAAAGAATATATATACATCCAGATGCTTTACCATCACAAGTTCAAAAGAAATTCGGCATTGCCTGGCTTGAAAGTGAAATGAACTGGCAGTTCAAGATATTACGTCCAAATCTTAGTACCTTGCAGCAGATCGGTGTGATCAATGCGTATAGCTCGCTAGTTCCAGTTCAGCTTGAGCATTTTTTTGATCAGAAATCTAGCGATCCAACAGGTATCAGTATGAAAGGAGATATTATATCTAAGCTTAATCAACTTTCGGTATCGAGGGTCGTGCTACCAGTGTTCAATCGATGCACTGTAGATTGTCAGCAGTATAGCTTACTGCCCATAGAAGAACGTGGTTTAGGTTATAATCTTCACTCTTTGTCGTCGCTTCCATTTGCACGGTATATCAATAATCAGTATATTCGACCGCTTCAGTTACAGGTATATCAACCTGGTTATATGAGGTTGAGTGTCAATGATTTAGACAATGGAGTAGTGGAAATAGCAGAAATGAATTTTCCCGGTTGGTCAACGTATGTGAATGATCATAAGGTGAAGACTAATAAGTCTTTTTTTCTTGAAACAAAAGTTACTCCAAATATTACTAAGATTGAGTTTAAGTATGAACCGCTTTCTGTACTAATAGGCGCACTGATTTCAAGTATGAGTGTTTTTTTATACTTGGCTGTATTAATAATTCGAGTGAAAAAAAGTAGGGAAATAGTACATCGGAAACGATTACAAGTTAAACATTACTATGACCACAATTAATTCAGATACTATAAAACTAGCCTTCTTGTGAGTTTTAAATCAATTGGATGATCTAACTATCTTCTTCAGAAAACTATAGTATACTTTGCAATTGTAATCGTACCAAATCTATATGCATAGAAAGAATATTCTCAGAATGACTGGACTATTATTAATTCTTGGAATCTGTGTATATATCTCATCTGGATTGGTTCTTAAATTTGGTTTTTGGAAGGATGACTGGATAGGTTATTGGGGTGCTAAGCAGTTTTCATTAGACTACTATCGCTATTGGTATCATCCTGGTACAACTATACAATTTGCATTATTAACCTTCTTACTTGAGCCAAACTCTATGGGTTGGCAGGTTGTTGGTATAGGTTGGAAAATTCTTGCGAGTATTGGTGTGTTTTACCTTTTTAGAGAGATATTTCGAGAAAAACTAATCCCAATTATAGGAGGGCTTTTATTTGCAAGTTCACCATTGGGGATTGATGCAGTAGGGTGGCCGAGTGCAAATGTCGTATTAATAGGTTGTTTTTTGCTTACAATAACGACAGCTTGGTGGATTAACAGAATACGAAATAAACAATCTATACTTCATGTAACTTCTATAGTCCTGTTATTGGTTACCTTATTTGTTGATCCATTTCGAACTGTACCCATAATTGTATTGATACTCTTTCTTATATGGTATTTTAACGCCAAAGTATCAAAATACTGGGTAATAATGAGGCGGTATGCGCAATTCGTATTAGTGAGTGCTGTTATTAGCATGTACTGGGTAACACAGTATGTACGCGATACCACATTGTTTAAATTTATTTCGTATGCAGGCCTAAATACCAGTGAGTATGTTTCTCGTGCATATGTTATCAAACACTATATATCAAATGTTGTAAATTTAAGTATTGGTCAGTTTATACCAGTTTCAGAATATTTAAGTACTGGAGAATACGATAAGATAGGATTTTTATTAGGGTGTCTTTTTTTCATACTTTGTTTGATGATTATTGTTCATTTAAAACGCATTCAATCAAACATGTTTTTTCCATGGTTATTTTTTTTCTTATGGATGAATGCTTTTTTAATACCGAATTATTTCAGTGAGGTCAGATTAGTGTTTGGTGCTACCCATCGGTATATGTCTATTGCTTCTATAGGCTGGATTGGAATGATATGTGTAGCTCTACAGCTTTTACGATTACGAATACGTATTCTAGTTGGACTTGTGCTGATTTTCATTTCAATTCAAACAAGCAGATCTATTTTGTATGAGTGGAATGATTATCGTTCAAGAGGTTTGTTAACTACTGTCTGGAACGAGGTAGAATCGAGTATACCACAAACAGAACATCCTAAATTTATTGTATTTAGCGGATCACATCCAATTATTTCACATGTGCTATTGTACTCAGGTGCAGTTCCATTTGCCGTTTTACGGGATGTGAGACAAAGAGAAGATATTCCATTTATCAGTAATAATATCTTGGAGGTAAATTCATATCTGTGCAAAAGTAATTATTCAGATAATCAGGTAGGCTTGAGTTATTTAGACAAACTGATAACGAATACTGATATATATTTTTTTAGGATTAATGACAAGGGACAAATAGTAGACGAGACTACTGTGATAAGATCGGCAGTTGACCAGTTATCGTGTTAAACAACAAGAAACATTAATCAATATAAGATTCTATCAAGCGATGATTCACTGTGTAGTACTTTGTGTATAACGGCATGATATACTGTGATTTATGGAAATTATTGGTCCAAACGAGATTGCCCTTCTTAAAGATCTTTTATTAAGCCTGGGTGCTGGAATTCTCATTGGTGCAGAGAGGGAATCTCGAGGTAAAGACGCTGGAATAAGTACACATACTCTTGTCATAACAGGTGCTATGTTATTTACATTTTTATCTTCCATAGTTGATCCTAATTCGGAATCCAGAATAGCTGCACAAATTGTTTCAGGTATTGGATTTTTGGGAGCAGGATTGATCATTAAAGAGGGTTCAAATGTAAGAAATTTAACTACTGCCGCAAGTATCTGGGTCTCTGGAGCAATTGGAATGGCTTTTGGATTTAATTTTCATATGATAGGGATTATCATGACAATTGCAGTTGCTTTTATACCAAGAATTCCCCATTTCAACAAAAAGAGTCCTGAAGCAGTAAGTGATTTAAAAAAGAATTGAAAAATTTGATTATCTGCAAGTTTTTATAGTCTGCCTAGCCAACCATAATTTGACCGTTCAGCTTGTTTACTGGCAAGAGACTGTATAACTTTTAAGGAGAATCTTTTGCAGGTAGAATCTGTTTCAATCAACAGCAATAATTTTCAGTTGGTTATCAACTTAATACTATCTTATTAAGTGATTTGGTAGTACTTTCTAATAATTTCTGGCATTCATATTTATTTCAGTACCCCAATAATATCAACTAAAGAATACTACAGGTTCAGTTTGTTATTTACAAAACCGCGGATGTTGAAACTTTCAAAGGTAATATATTAGTTCGAAATTTTCATTAGGCAACTTTGATTTGTATTACATCCTTCATTTTTTCATCAGCCAGTTCAAAAAGGATGCCAATTTTATCTTGTGATTTATTAACGACTGCATGAGCAAGAAATGAAGGTACGGTAATTAACTTTAGTTGTCCACTTGGATGCATATGTTCTTCGTGCCTTTTACTATTATCATCAAGCCATACAAAGACTAGATTACCAATACCTACAAACCATTCAGTTCGAGAATGTTTATGATTACCCCCAATGCTTTGCGGGGCTAAATGAATGATTTGTTGGTCTTTAATTATGTCTTTATCAACTGGAATATCATCTGTGTTTAATACCCAAACATCAGTTTCAGGTTTTTTATACGTATAATTAAGATTTGTAAATTTAGGTGATGTCATTTTGATTCATGGAATAATTACGTATTTAAAGTTATTTCTGTCAATTCTGGAGCGG
>CAZGOA010000015.1:0-9274 GCA_964527425.1 uncultured Gammaproteobacteria bacterium
TCTTCAAACACACAAAAAAATAGGTATATAAATGAATATGTTTTATTCAAATGTCAAAACTGTTTCCTTTTATTCACACAACAACAGAAATATTTATCAAGAGAAGAAATAAATAAAGAGATTTATAATCAAAATTACCTTGATAGATATGAACAAAGGAATTCAAAATTAATTAACAGATTTCGAAAACGAGTAAATGAAATTGAAAAGCTTAAAAAAGGTGGATCTATATTAGATTTTGGTTGCAGTAGCGGAATTTTCTTAGAGGCAATTAGCAAATATAGTAAATATAAGTGGTATTGTACAGGTATTGACATAAACAAAAGGTCTATTAATATTGCAAAAAAGAATAATATTAAGGCATCATTTAAATTAGGAACTATTAAATATCAAAAATGGAAGATGAACAAATTTGATGTTATAACATGTTTTGACGTATTAGAACATGACATAGATCTAAATGAAACTATCAAATCTTTATTGCGAATACTTAAACCTGGTGGAATACTAGTCGTTCAATCTCCTAATTATAAGAGTCTAATGACTTATTTATGTGGGGAAAATTGGGATTGGTGGTCAGTCCCTGATCATGTTTTTCATTTTTCATATACTTATCTAACAAAATATTTACAAAAAAATAATTTTACCATTATTTCAGCTAATACTTGGGAGCCTAGAGTAGATTTTGTTCGTAATATTCAAGGTACTATAAAAGGAAAAAAAAGTACTATTTTAAGTAAAATATTATCTAAATTATTAATTCCTTATTTAAATATTTTATGGTTCATTTCAACTGCATCTAATAGTTTATTAAAAAACGGTGGACTTATATTGATTTACGCTCAAAAATGACTAAATTAACAATCATTATTCTTGCAGATAAGTCAGATGATTTACTTACTGAAGCTATCCAGTCTGTAGAGGGTAGATATCCAATTCTGATTATTACGAATAATACGAATTTTTCACTGCTTAATATTAATAGTGATATAAAGATTATTAATGTACGCAATGATAATAATTTTTCTGCGTTACGAAATCTGGGCCTTGAGAAGGCTGAGTCAGAATGGGTATTGTTTTTAGATTCAGATGAAAGATTGAGTAGCGCTTTATTGCAAAAAATTCCTGATTTAATCCACAAAAATCAAATTGATGGTTATTGGATACCCAGACGGACTTATATTTCTGATGATAGATATTTAAAATATGGCTTGTTTTATCCCGATTATCAGTTAAGACTTATTCGACGTAAATCTGAATATAAATATAGTGGTGCAATACATGAACAAATACACATTCCCCAAGAGAAAATTGCTCATATTAGAGAAAACCTTATACATCACCCTCGTTATCCGAAATATACTTCCTTTAAAGATTTTTCTAATTTAGTTAGGTATATGAAGATTCAATCCCAAGAATTGTCAGAAAGTAATACTTCTAGACTAACTTTGTTTGTTCAGGGAATCATTATGAGTATAACGCTTTTTATGAGTGGATTTTTTCGAGGTAAAGGATTTATGGATGGATGGAATGGATTCAGGGCTCATGTTATGTTATCAATAAGCATAGGTGGGGCATACATAATGGCTGCAACTAAACATACATTATGAAATACGCTACATATAATCCGCAGCCGTATGAAATTCATCATCTTGCGCTGTCTAAAGTTGGAGAGAATAAAAAAGTATTAGAACTCGGGTGTGCAACCGGATATATTACCAAACTTCTGAAGCAAAAAAAATGTTTCGTGACGGCTGTCGATACTGATTCGGATGCGATATCTAAAACAAAGCATATTGCAGATGAAGTTATTCAAGCAGACTTAAATGAACCACAATCCCTAACTATCAAGAAGCACTATTCAGTTGTTTTACTCATGGATGTTATTGAACACATAATTCATCGCGAGGAATTGTTACAGTATATTAAACAATGGTTAACAAGCGATGGAATATTGGTATTGTCGACTCCTAATATTGTCCATTTAAGAGTGAGACTTGATATGATGTTAGGAAAATTTGTGTACACAGAAATGGGTATTATGGATAATACTCATGTTCATTTTTATACAAGAGAGACTATTCTGGAAGAATTAACAAAAGCGGGGTTTATTATAAAAGAATGCATTGGTTCAGCAGATTTGGGTCAAGTTCCGTTTGTTGGAAGAATACTAAAGCATATACCTAAATATGTACAATTTAGGGTTGTTTCATTATTTCCACGATTACTTGCTGTTCAATGGTTAATTGTTGCAAAAAAATAATTTAATTTATGAATGATGAAATTAAAATTAGCTATGTTCTTTTGAGTTATTACTCTGATGTACATCTTCTTCAAAAAAATTTAACAATATTAAAAAATAAACAAGTTATTATTGTTGATAATACAGACGATAATTTAAAGAAAACAAAGTTATTAATATCTACGGATAAAAACATTACAATAGTTGAACAATTAACAAATTCAGGTTACGCAAAAGGGATGAATACTGGGATGAGTAAAGCATGGGAAGAACAAAGCAACTGGGTTGTATTATTAAACGATGATGTAGAGTTAACCATGAATGTGATTAATAAGCTAGAGCAAGTATTAACAGGAAAAAAACCTGGAATATACGGGCCTTGGAGTGGAATAATTGATTCAGCAAGGTGGACTACTATTACTACCAGTAACAAAGATAAGACAGACTATATATCTGGTTCTTTTATAATAATTCATCGTGAAGTAGACAAACATTTGCGAGGGTTTTATGAGCCGTTTTTCATGTACTATGAGGATGTTGATTATTGTGTGAGAGCAAGAAAATTGGGGTTTCCTATAGAAAAAATTGATATGGAAGGGATTAATCATTTTGAAAACCACTCAATTGGTAAGGGTTCTGAAAAACATGTATATTATCTTGCAAGGAATCACCTAGTGTTTATTTTTAGGCAAGCGCCTTTTTTTATTAAGTTTAGAGAGATATTGAGACTACCGAAAACATGGTGGGAAGAACGCAATACTTCTGGGTTTAGAGGATTGTTCCATGCATTAATTCATCATCTAGGTCCTTATAAGGGCTAATATTAACCAGTTGGGATTTGACACAGCTGGAAAAGTAGAGTTTGATTATAGTATGGTAATTGGTGTTGATGCAGGTGCTATTGCTGTAAAAGATGATCGATTAAAAGTCGGAGTTTATCGCGTTGTATATAACTTATTACAACAACTTTCTAAATTAGATCAGAAATATTCCTATCGTTTATTTAGTTTTAATCCTATTCCAGAAACTATTCTAGATACATTATCACCGAACATGACTAACTTAGTACTCAGACCTGTATCAGGGTGGTTTTCATGGAGATTACCTCTTAGTTTAATGATACATCCAGTTGATTTATTTTTGGGTGTATCACAAGCTATTCCATTGGGAGCTTCAAGAAGTTTAGGATTTATTTATGATCTTGGATTTTTACATTATCCAGAAGTATATCCAGGTTCTGCTACAAAACTTAAATCACAAACAGAGACTGTTGCAAAAAATGCAACAGTTATTATAACTATCTCAGAAGCGTCAAAAAAGGATATCATAGATTTTTATCATGTACCTGCTGAAAAGATTGTTGTTGCATTGCCCGGCGTTGACGAGCGGTTTACGACAGGAGGAGTTAAGTTTAATAGTAAAATTCCATATATACTTCATGTTGGCAGTTTAAAACCAGGTAAAAATATTCCAATGCTCATTCAGGGATTTTCTCAATTTGTTCGATCTACACATAGTCCACACTTATTAGTATTAATAGGTGGGGATTATTGGTTAGATCAAGATATTCTGACAACAATAACTGCTTGTGGCTTAGATGAGCGAGTGAGGTTGTTGGGACATGTACCCGATGAGATACTACCACAATATTATCGTGGTGCATCGGCTTTTGCGTCACTGTCTCTATCTGAGGGATTTTGTTTACCTGTATTAGAAGCAATGGCATGTGGCATCCCCGTTGTTACTTCTAATACTGGTTCATTTCCTGAAGTAGTTCCAGACACATCGTTATTATGTGCTCCAAATGATTTAGCGAGGTTTACACAAAATTTATATACAGTGTTACAAAATAAAGAATATCGCGATACTGTTGTTGCAAAGGGTATAGCAAAATCTCAATTATATAATTGGAAGAAGTTTTCAGAATTAATCTTTAATATTATGCAGCAGTTTGAAAAAAAATAATATTGTGTATGATCATCTAGATGAGCACTTCATGTAGTGATTAATTTTAGTCTATTTATGTATGCTCAACAATTGTGATTTCTTCTTTTGATAGTACAATACGGAAGTTCCTAGAAAAATATGTCAGATATTAATAACACATCCGTTTTAGAGATAACTAGTCCCATTGAGGGGTGGCTTACAAAAAGTGAAACCTTACTTCTATACTATCTTGCACAATGTGTTCAGGGTGACGGGCATACAGTAGAAATTGGAAGTTATAAAGGCAAATCAACAATCGCTTTGGCATTAGGGTTGAAGAAATCAGGGAAAAGAGGATTAATTTGGGCCATAGATCCGCATCAAGGAATAATAAAAAAAGGCAAGCAGGAGAAAGAAAATACCTATAATGAATTCTTGCAAAATATAAAAAAAACAGGGCTAGAAACTTCTATTAGACCAATTGTTGACACTTCAGCAGGTGCAGCTAGGAGATGGAAAAAACCTATCCGATTATTATTTATCGATGGACTTCATGATTATGAACATGTGCAGGCAGATATTGCGTACTGGTCTGCTTGGGTGGTTAATACTGGAGTTATCGCTTTTCATGATGCCTTCTGTGCAGAGAAAGAAGTATGGTTGGCAATAAAAAAATATATGTTTCATAGATCAGATATCGTTGATATTGGAACAGTTTCTTCTATTCTTTATGTTGAGTTTGGTAAACGTACTCTAAAAAGTATGGCTCGTGTTATCACTAAAAAAATTATCATAAATATCGCAAATGAGTTAAATAGCTGGAGAATTCCATGGTTTATTAAATTAGTCATAATACACCGATTTTTTCGATTATTATTATGGACTCCCTATATACGTATGATTTATACAAAGAAAAACAGTAATAATTCTTTTTTATAATATTATGAAGCCAAAAATAGCAATCGTCCGTGGTGCATTTTTAAACAAATTTGAAATGCAGTTTTTCGAACCACTGCAAAAAAAGTTTGATATTACTGTGTTCAGTTCTATGCATCCATTTCATGATCAATTTGCATTTCCGGTTATAAAATTACCATCTCCAATGGATGTTCCACAGTTTCCATATAAAATGCCAATCTTAAATAGAATGTTTATCGATGCACACTATTTATTTGGATTAGAAGATAAACTTAATGGATTTGATTTGGTTCATACAGCTGAAACGTATTACAGATACACCCAACAAAGTTTAAATGCAAAAAAAAATGGTAAGGTGAAAAAAGTAATTGCAACAGTATTAGAGAATATTCCACATAATAATGAGGGAATATGGGGAAGAAAAAGTTATAAGCAAAGAAGCAGAGAAGAACTAGATCATATAATTGCTCTTACCGAGCTCACAAAAAAAGCATTACTTATTGAAGGTACATCACAATCGAAAATAACTGTAATATCTCACTTTATTGATACAAAAAGATTTTTACCTGTTTCTAAGTATAAGAATACTTCAACTTTAGTCATATTATTTTGTGGAAGATTAGAAGTGTACAAAGGAGTACTAGATATACTTTTTGCAGCAAATGAATTAGTTCAAGATTCTGATATTAAAGTAAGCCTATTGTTTAGGTTTGTAGGAGATGGTAGTCAAAGACGTGTAATGGAAAAGTATATTAAAGAAAACTGCTTAGAAAAATATATTGAATTTAATTCAATATCATACGATCAAATGCCAAGTATCTATAACAATGCAGATATCTATGTTGCACCAAGTAAATCAAGTAAAAGTTGGATAGAACAATATAATACTACTCTTTTAGAAGCCCAAGCTTCCGGGCTTCCAATTGTAACTACCAATAGTGGAGGAATTCCAGAAAACGTGGGAGATGCAGCAATTCTTATAACTCCAGGAAATGTTAATGAATTAGTAAATGCTATTAAAGAGTTAATTTTGTCTGCTGAAAGTAGAATTCACTTTGGTAAAAGAGCACGAGAAAGAGCCGTAAAAGTTCATGATATTGCCATTGGAGCACAAAAGATAGAAACACTATGGAATAACGTATTAGGTTGAGATTAATTAATAGACTTTAGGTAATAAATAAATAATAAAAACTGAAGAATATATTAATAATAGGTAGAATGATAAATAGAAATTTAATAAAAGTGTTCGTTTGATAATGAGAAAAAAAAGAGGCAAGTCCTAGTGAAAGGAACGGTATAAGACTAATATACATACGTCCACTAAACGATGCTCCCTGCCACCAAATACTCCAACTACCAATTAAATATGTCTGCCATATAAAAAACAACAATGTGATAAACGAGAGATGAAATAATTTTTTCTTGTACTGTGTAAATAATCCAATAACTGCAATTAGCACTAAAGGCGTCCAAAAAAATAGGCCGTTGTTATGAGAAAATAGAACAGAAAAACCTTGAGAATTGAAAAAGTTGAACCCATATCCGCGTTCTAAATACGGTATTCGTATATCACCATATAACAGATACCAGCTTCCAAATTGTAAAAGCAAAGGGATGGACCATCCTATTATAAGCTGGAATACATGTTTACCAATTATAATGATTTTTGTTTTATAAATAACAAATTGGTAGATTAACAATAGTAAGGTAATACCAATAAAGGCACTATCTTGAATACGAATCGCTCCCAATACACCTGCAAAAAATCCTGCCAATAAATAGTTGGGATATGTATGAATAATTATGTTAAGTAATACAGTAGCCGCAAAAAATGAAACTGCATGAGAATTAACAGGATCTAATGAACCATAAAAGAAGAGATTTGTTCCAAAGGCAGTTGCAACAGTTGCAATAAGTGCTGTTTTTGCAGCGAATAAAGAGTTTAAAGCTCTATAGAGCAATATCAATCCTGCAATTGCATATCCTACAGATAATAACCCGATACTGACTTGATAGAAAAAAGAAAACCCATCCCCTTTTAATATTGTATGAACAACAACGTATATAGGTGACCAAAATAATGCTGGTCCAATAGCAAATTGGTTTCCAAGTAAGCCGTTTTTTGTTATTAGTTGTTGTACATTAAAAAAAGCATATTCATTATGGAAGTTAATATCCTGATCCACAATAACAGAGTGAAGCCAAGAAAAATAAAAAATTCCATCTCCATATACTGTTTTTTCTAAATATAGCGCTTTCAGTAAAAAAAATAATACAAATATCCATGCAGTAATAATCAATAGAATATTAGGAGTTATAAATAGTTTTTTATGAATGTTCATGGATTTGTAGTGGTTGAGTACCATAGTTGTTTTGGTTCAGTGTACAATATATGTAATGGCAACCATCTCTGCTGTTATATTAACAAAAAATAATCAGGATGCGGTAAAACAATTAGTTAAATCTTTGTCTTGGTGTGATGAAATAATTGTTATAGATGATAAATCAACTGATAATACAACCTATCTTGCTAAGAAAGCAGGTGCAAAGGTATATGTTAATCCACTCAATTATAATTATGCTGCACAACGCAACTTTGGATTAGAAAAAGTTACAAAAGATTGGGTTTTATTCATCGATAGTGATGAAGTTGTAACTGAGGCATTGAGAAAAGAAATAATTGAGACGATCAAATCAACAGCACACAGTGGGTATCTGTTTAAACGAAACGATATTCTTTTTGGACGTACCATTAAATATGGTGAGGTAGGATACTTACAGTTACTTCGATTAGCAAAAAAAGATGCGGGTATTTGGAAAAGGCATATTCATGAAATATGGGATGTTAAAGGTTCTGTTGGAAATATCCAAGAGCCAATTATCCATTACCCTCATCCTACAATTAATGAATTTTTAAGGGAAATAAATATCTATTCAACGTTTGTTGCACAAGAACGATATGAACAGAAAACTCAAGTAAAAAGTTGGGAAATTATTGTTTTTCCAGTTGGTAAATTTATGCAAAATTATATTATTCGACAAGGGTTTAGAGATGGAATGCCAGGATTGATTATCGCTATTATGATGAGTTTTCATTCTTTTCTGGTAAGAAGTAAATTGTATATGCTTAATCGTCAAACACATACTTCATGAAATCATTGCAGTCATTAGTTTTGAATATTTTTTTCATTTTTTTCTTTTTTTCTATTCCTTTTGGACAACTAGGCAGTATAGTTTTAAGACAAGGAATCAACCTCTATTTACACGATATTGCTCTACTCTTGTTAATCTTCGGATTTATAATAAATGTTAGAAAGATCGATCAATTAATATACCAAAAGTTTGTAGTTACACCTTTTCTGCTGTTTATAGCAGTATGCATTGTATCATTGTTAATTCACATTACTTCAGTATCATTTCCTGATTTTTTAAGAGGATTACTATATCTTGTGAGGTATTGTTTATATGCTGGAATTGCTTTTGTAGCACTAACTTCAACTATTCAAAAAAAGCATTGGATTATGGGTCTCTATGTATCTGGATTGTTTCAATCACTGATTGGATTTCTTCAATTTATTATGTTCCCCAGTTTAAAACCGTTACAACCGCTAGGTTGGGACGAACATTACGGCCGATTATTTGGAACTCTTTATGACCCTAATTTTATGGGTATGGTTTTAGTATTAGTTTTTATGTTGGGTTTTTATTATGTCTTTAACATAAAAAAAGGAACATTTATCTTTCGAAAATCAATACTATGGATAAGTCAATGTTTAATTTTCATATCTATTATCCTTACATATTCAAGAAGTGCTTATATTGCATTGTTCATTGCGTGTATTATTTTTGCAGTCAGATGTAAAATCTATAAACTATTTTTTGCAGGAGTTATTGCAGCAGCTCTAATATATACGTTTATTCCCAAAGGAACTTTGGATGTAAATAGATTAACTCGGAGCGCTTCTAGTCTGGCTAGAATACAAAATTGGCAACAAAGTATTGATATTATTAAAGAAAGGCCAGTATTTGGATTTGGATTTAACTTGTTGAGATCACGTATGGCTACAGAAAAACAGCTAGACAGATATGGAATTGTATCGCGTGATGCTGCAGGTTTAAACAGTAGTATACTATTTGTTTTTGCTACTACTGGTTTTATTGGAGGTTCTATTTATCTTTGGTGGTTGT
>CAZGOA010000016.1:0-1888 GCA_964527425.1 uncultured Gammaproteobacteria bacterium
TGTTGGGCTTGAAGAGGTTTACCAAAATAGAGCCTTACAACCTGAAGAATGCACGTAGGAAAGTGGCGGATTATGTGATTGAAAAAGGGAGGTATCCTTTTTAGGGTATGAAAGATATGTATGTGCCTCAAGAAGAGGTTTCGGCTTAATACAATTGTCTGTTTAAGTCGAAACTACTTCAATTATTTGACACCAAGTTGCCCTTTTACGTAAGCCGCTTCTTCAGTTAAATTCTGCATGCGTCTCCCTTCTCTCAGATAACGAAGTTTATCATTACCACTGCTTTCCTCATAAAGCTTTTTGTACTTGGCTTGGTTATCTCTTACATATTCTAAATTTTTCACAGCTACATAGAGAATATATTCCCTAAACTTAAAATAACGATCGTTATCAATATAAGGCTTGGAGTAGATTAAAGCATTTGTTATTATATCTAAATCAACCGCTTTGTGCCTATACAAAATGTCCATATAATAATTTAGCCGCTCAATAACTTCTGGGCTTGGATTTTCCTTTATCAGGAAGTCTCTGATCATGCGAAGAGCCAGTCCTTGAACTCCATAGGTTTCTCGTTTCTCTTTGTCTGAATAAATGCCTTCTTCACCGATCACATCAGCTAGGAGAGGAGTTATAATGGCATCTAACTCCTTCCAGGTTCGGACGAGCCTGTCATTTTTTGTAAAAATTTCCATTTGCACCTTATCCAAATCCCCAAACGGAATCTTCTCTTCATAATTGCTGACAAAAGCGTTATTTAAAGCTAAGCCCTGGTTCCATTGTGGAGGAGTAGCCAAAAGCTTTTCAGCATTTCGACTGGCTCGCTCTTTCAAGGCCTGCTTTTCAGAATCAACTTCTGGTTGACAGGAAATGGATATAACCAGCATTGCAAGGAACAGATTTTTCGATTGATTGAGAAAGCTTATATTTTTCATAATATTTTGTATTAACTAGTCATACTCTCCACACTCATCACAATATATTATCAACTCATTGGTGGCAGCATTATACTCCCAGTCACATGTAGAACAACCACCTCCAGCTATGGGCTGACAACAATTACCAAATACACTAAAGTCAATAAAGGGATCAAGGCCTTGGTTTCTATATGTTTCATCTGTTTCGTCTTGTGGGGGAGAACCAGGTGGATGATACCTAACATACCAATCTTCAGAAACGCAACCATTGCCAGTATCATTGAACCAAAATTCTACATAATCCATTGCGTCATCATCTACAATTGTAGAGCAACTGTTAGTATAATAATTTCCATCGGGCGCAATATTTTGAGCTTCCACGAACACATTCTTGCGGTTAAAATTCACACCGAAAAGGAAAATGCATATCAAAATAAATTTAGAGTATTTTTTCACATTTAGGAAAAGCTAAATTTTGTATTACTGCCTATCCGTATACGTTTAAATGTTAAAATATATTTTGATACTAAGAGTTTAATTATTTGGTTTAAGCACAACTGTACCTTGAGATAAATCTTTATATCTTTTTACTTTTCCTATCATCTTCTCTGTTTGAGTCAGTTTTTCTAATGGGAGAAGGCTCCATCGGCTTCAAAAACGCGCATTTTCACGATTGTTGTAAATTTGTGAGAACAAATCACCATCTAATCCGTATTTTAGCGTAATTGTTTAACAAAATTGTTAAAAGTGTCAAAGACGGATTTAAGGTCGAGCGAGGAACTCATACTCAACGCAGCAATTAAGGTGTTTACCCGCAAGGGATATGCAGGTGCGCGCATGGAAGAGATTGCCAAAGAAGCAGGAATCAACAGGGCATTGCTTCACTATTATTTCAGAGATAAGGAGACCATGTTCAACCTCATTTTCGAAACAAAATTCAAAGAGTTCTTTACCGGGCTTTTTGGAGCGTTCCA
>CAZGOA010000017.1:0-1733 GCA_964527425.1 uncultured Gammaproteobacteria bacterium
CCATTATAGAATGACATTTGCTTTTTCCAACTTCTCAGTACTGCCCTTTCATCAGTCTGCCTTGCGGTTGACCTGCCATGTGTTGCATATGGCGAAATGACAGTATTCCCCCGTTCTGCATAATTGACCATTGGATAACTTAGGTGATACCTGAATACCGGCAGTTCTACGATTTCGTGCAGGTACGTTAGCGACTTGTTTCCTTACTGCACACACAAGCACTGGGAAGTGTGTCCTTGACCTGTTAATTCCGGTAGGTCTGTAGCTCGTTTGCGATGCGTCAACGGTATTTCGATTAATCTCACCCTATTATCCAAACCCCAGCCCTTAACCGGACGGAATTTCCGGATGGGTTTTCACCTCACGGTTTCTACCCGTTTCGGTACATTGTCGGGAGGGCTTCACACCCCATCATCAGCGCAATGGTAGCATGCCTCCCTAGGGTACAGATGGAAATACATCCGGTATAATCAATATGATAACTCCTTGTTATACAATCAATTATGCAACATCGGGTCACAAACAACGATAGAAATCAGCCGCCGTGCTTTTTGCGGTCGGCTGGATTGATTTGTTAGGCAATATTTTAAATAAACGTTATTTTTATTTTATCTTTTACTTTATTAAAATCCTTATCCATTGTGATTATTTCCAATCCATATTCTTCAGCAATTTTAAACTGGTAGACATCATCAAAATCTAAACCTGTATTCAATTTTGCATCAGCCAAATTCTTATAAAATTCTTTTGATAAAGTAATAATTTCAACTTTTGGCACTACATCAACGGAAAACTTTTGAAAAATAATTTCCTTACCATTTTTAAATAAAATAACTCCGATGGAATGTAATGAAAAATCTGAAAGATATTGATTGCCAATATTTGAATCTAATATTTTCTTACAAATATCCACTCTTTCTTGAGATAGCAATACCTCTAAAAATATATTTGTATCAATAAGGTACATTATCTCCACTCCATTGCTTTATGCTGCAATTCAACTGATGTATATTTTTCTTTTAAATCTGATAATCCACCTTCCCAATCAAATGTTAATTTCCCCTTTTTTTCTTCCTTATAATGTTTCATAATTAAAAAATCAATGTAGTCTAATACTTCTCTTTTTAATTCTTCTGATAATTCATCTAATTTAGTTTGAATCAATTGAGTATCCATCTTATCTCCTCCAACTTTCGAAAAGTATCATATCTTTTATTTTTTGTACCGGGTAGATTGGAAGGCTTACGCCTTCCTCGCCCCCTAAGAACCGTACAAGATAATTTCCCATCATACGGCTCAAGCCTCTGTAAGGTCTTATTTTACTAAGACCCGTCAGTTAATTGTTAGTTTACTGGACGTATGTTGCTGTAAGTTTTCCTCATGGTAAAATAGTCAGAATATTTAGGATTAAATGGGTTGGTTTCTACCTTTATCTTTATATATCTGACAAGTTTTATGTATGAGGGTTTAATCAATTCAAGAAGTTTACTTTTACCACTTCTCTCTTTAATAGTACAGCAAAAGCCCCATTTCCGCTCCGGATGGTTAAAATATCTCTTTTCTATCCACCTGCAGCTTTTATTGGAATGCCTTCTCTTTATCCAACGCCATAGTGAGTCGGAGATACCTTTGGAGGCAAGTGAAAATGTTCTGGCTGATTGTACATATCTATGATAGTATCACGGCGCTGTCAAAGTTTTCCATAAGCGCATAATATACAAAGATATGTAAAA